>JBJXFF010000153.1:0-83183 GCA_046153945.1 Pirellulaceae bacterium | reverse complement strand
TGCGGAATTGGAGCGGGAGAAGGCGCGGCAGGCCGGGCCGTTTCGGCGTCGGGAGCAGTTGAAGGTTCCGCCGACGGAGAAGAAGGCCCCGGGCCGCAAGCCGGGGCACCGGGGGGCCTATCGCCAGCGTCCCCCACAGATCGATGAGACCGATATCGTGCCGCTGGATAAGTGTCCTCACTGCCAGGGGGCGGTGGAAGTGCGGCAGTGGCACACGCAGTTCATCGAAGAGATTGTCCCGGTTCGCCCGCACGTTCGCCGGATCGTCACCTTCACGGGCAAGTGCGGCCAGTGTGGCATCGTTCAGAGTACTCACCCGGAGCAGACCTCGCGGGCTCAAGGAGTCGCGGGCGTGACGCTGGGTCGCCGCGCTCAAGCGCTGTCCATTCTGCTCAATAAGCATTTGGGCATTCCATTGCGAAAGACCTGCCAGATTCTGAAGCAGGGGTTTGGCTTGTCGCTGACGAGCGGCGGGTTGTCGCAACTGGTGCAGCGGGCGGCCTGCAAGGTGAAGGGCCAATACGAACAACTGATCGAGCAGCTGCGCAGCAGCGACGTGGTCTATGCCGACGAGACTTCCTGGTACGTCGGCGGTCCTGGGCATTGGCTGTGGGTGTTCACCACGCCCACCAGCACGGTATATCGCGTTGCTTCCAGCCGCGGGCATCCCGTCGCGGCGAAGGTGCTGGGGAGCGATTTTCCGGGCGTTTTGGTGAGCGATTGTGCCCAGATTTACGACAAGTTCCCCGGCCCGCAACATAAATGCATCTTCCACCATCTGCAGGCCATCGAGCGTAACCGCGGGTTGCCGGGGATGAAGAACCCTCGCTACCTGGATGCTTGGGAGCGGTTGTGGAAGGGCGTGATCGAACTGACGAAACAGCGCGCTGCTCTCGCGCCTGCGGAGTTCGCTGCGCGCACCGCACAGTTTGAAGCGGAGGCCGACGCGCTCATCGCCGAGGAGACGATGCAACTCGGCGACCGCAAATTTCGCACGCGGATGAAGAATGCCCGCAAACATCTGTTTGGCTGCCTGCATTATCCTGTCGATCCTACCAATAACCGTGCGGAGCGCGCCATTCGTCCTGCCGTCGTGGCCCGCAAAATCTCCTGCGGCAACAAGACCGAAAGGGGCGCCAACGCCTACGAAATCCTCTTGAGCATCATCACCACCGCCCACCAACAAACCCGCGACTTCCTTACCGAACTGGCCCAATCCCTCACTCTCAAACCAGCGCTAGCAGGCTAAGCACGTACTCCTGATTCATACCTCAACTGGGTGGTTTGATAAGCGGTTTTCTTGCCGTCATCTCGGGGCAATGACCTCGACTTAATGAACAAGTAACGCCATTAACATTGATCACTTGCCTGAAGTGAGCGCGCAGCGCGTCCCCGTCTGGCCCATACGAAACAATTGTATACGCATCTAGATGGCACTGTCAATGTGCTGTCCCTAGTTTTTTTTTTCGATTTTCGGCGTGAAATCGTTGGCGATTGTTTTCCAGAGTCCATGCTCAACTAGCACCCGTTAAGCTTCTATCCCCGCCAGTTCGCACAAGTTGGTATTCAGCACCCCCTGCGGACAACTCCAAACCAGGAAGAACAGGGCCTCGCGGCACCAGCGGCCCGCGGGGTGGGTGGCGACAAAGCCGGCTCCCTTAGCGGCGGCGAGGGAGGACTGGGTGGCCCGCAGTGCAAAGCTGTTGGCCCGGGCGCGGAGATCTGAAGCAGTGCAGGCTTCCTGGCCGTCGGCGAGTGCGAGCAGATCGGTGGTGATGCTGTTCAGTTCGGTACGAAGTGCGGTTGCAGGTGTGGCCAATTCACGTCGCTGGACTGCTTCACGCTCCAGAAATTCCACCGCCGCCGTCGAAAGACCGATTGCCAGCGTCGAGGTTTGCAGGCCGCCGGTCTTCGCGCCGGCACCTTGCTTCATCACCTCCGGAACAGGGCCAGCCAGCAGCCATTTTCGATCCACAACGACTTGATCGCAATAAACCGAGCCAGTGCGGCTGGCGGTGAGAGCGACGAGTTCGGGCGCGGAGGGAATTCGCACCCCGGGAAGATTGGTTGGCAGCGCGACCAGGATTTGCGGCGGCGGTGCGGCGCTCGTTGCGCTCTCGAAACTCCCGCCAATTACGACATGATCCGCCTTCTCGCCGCCCGTCACCCACGGCGAGTATCCATCCAGCACGAAGCCGCCGGGAACTTCGGTCGCTCGCATCACCGGCTGGGAAAGATGCTGCCGGCTAGTTGTGAGATGCGAGATGCCGACGGTGGCGAAACTCTGGCCGCTGAGCAAATCCGGCAACAATTGGCCGCGCGCCCATGGATTCGCACTCGCCGCAATGCGGCTCATTGCGCCGCTTCTCTGGGTGATGACAAATGTCGTCGTCAAACAGGCCGCGCTTAACTTCAAGTATCCACGAACCACAGCCGCCTCGTTCCAGCCTTGGCCGCCGACCTCCCGCGGCACAAACCATTCAAAAACTCCCGCCTCCCCGCAGAGCCGCAGTTGCTCAGCGGGCCAGGCACTGGGTTCTTCGAGGGTTGGGGCAAGCTCGGTCAACTGGCGGCAAAGCGCATCGAGTTCTGGCGAATCGGGCGACGTGATGTGGCGGCTGGGCATGGAAACCAATTATACTGAGGTTCCTGCCTGATGTTCCCACCAAAGTAGTGGGCTCACTCCGTGAGCCGCCATTTCCGCACACGGAGTGTGCGGGTTACTAAGGATCCCGCCATGCAAGTTCCCGCTGCCGACCCTGCCCTCACGCACATTGCCAAAGACCTGGTTCACACCCGAGCGCTCGTTTCCTGCCGCTTCGACCCCAGTGGCAAGTTCGTCTTCGCCGGTGGCGAGGACAACCGGGTCTGGCGGTTCGACATCGCAACTGCTGCCAAAACGGAATTGACCGGCCACGATAGCTGGGCGCGGGCCATCGGGTTCAGCAAGGATGGCCAGACTCTTGTCACCGGCGGCTACGAGGGGAAACTCCTCTGGTGGCCGGCTACCGCGGAAAAGCCGACCCCAACCCGGACGGTGCAGGCCCATCAAGGCTGGATTCGCGCCCTCGCTGTCAGCCCCGATGGCACTCTCGTCGCCACAGCCGGCAACGATCTCGTCGTCCGGGTCTGGAAGATGGAAGACGGCTCTAAGGTCCATGAATTCGCCGGCCATCCGCGGCACGTCTATAACGTCGCCTTCCATCCGGAAGGGAAACGTCTTGTCAGTGGCGACTTGATGGCAAACGTCATCGAATGGGACCTGTCGACCGCCAAAGAAGTCCGCCGGCTCACGTTTCCGCCGCTCAGCAAATACGACCCGGCTTTCATGGCGGATATCGGCGGCACACGCGGCATAAATTTCAATGCCGACGGCAAGCAGATCGTCCTCACGGGAATCACCAATGTCAGCAACGCCTTCGCCGGCATCGGCAATCCCATCGCGCTCGTGGCGAACTGGGAAGATGGCAAGGAAATTGTGCAGTACGGCAGCAAGGGAGGCGTCAATGGCGTCTGCTGGAATGCGTCGTTTCACCCTGCCGGCTTCGTGGTCGGCGCGACCGGCGGCGGCGGTGGCGGGCATCTCTTCGTCTGGAAGGGGACCGAGAAGACGGAATTCTTTACATTCAACATCGGCAACTCCGTCCGCGACATGCACCTCGCAGCCGACAACCTTCACATCGCCACCGCTCATGTCGATGGGCATGTGCGGATCAGCAAAATGGGGGCGAAGGCATAAGTAGGATGGGACTCCAGTCCCGTCCGTGCCAGCATGGAGAAATTCGGACGGGACTGGAGTCCCATCCTACGACGTCTGATACCGCAGATATCTCCCCGGCTCGCCGCTCGCCGGCTTCCAGCGTTCGCCCGAAAAGTGGTGAGGCTGGCCGGATTCGATGATGATTTGCCCGTTGACGGCAACGAGTTCAATTCCGGCGCAGGTCTGGTGCGGCTGTTCGTAGGTCGCCCGGTCGGTAACTGCCGACGGGTCGAAGACGACGAAGTCGGCAAACGCTCCTTCGCGGATGACGCCGCGTCCTGCGAGCCCGAACCGTTTGGCCGGACCACCACTGAGCTTGTAGACCGCATCTTCGAGCGGAAATAGCCCTGCGTCCCGAACCATCGGGCCAAGCAATCTGCCTGCCGAGCCATAAACTCGCGGATGCAGTCGCGAAGGCTCGGGATGATAGATGCCATCGCTTCCCATTAGATAAAGGTCGTGCGCCAGAAGCGGGTTCACCAGCCGATCGTCACCCTCGTCGAGCACCAAGAGGGTCGCCAGGCTGTCTTCGACCAACAAGTGATATAGAGCCTCCTCAATCGGTTGATCGACTTCCGCGGCATAGTCCACGAGCAGTTTGCCGAGGTGCTGCTGATTCTCTCCCGATGCCGACCAGGCGATGTAAACCCGGTCGAGGGGCAAGCGATAGACATCCAATCCCGTCCGGAAGCGGGCCAGCAGTTCCGGCCGGCTCATGCGGCCGATGGCCGCCAGCGGCCCTTCCTCCCAAACCTCGTACGGCAGCAAGTAATTCACCATCGTGCTGCCGCGTTGGTAGGGATAGACATCGAAGGAGAAATCAACCTGCTTGCGAGCATAGGTGTCGATCCAGTGCAGCACCTCCTGCACCGCCTGTTCGGTCCCCCCCTTGAGGTGCGAAACATGCAGTTTCACACCGGCCCGGCGGGCGATGTCCACGGCTTCATTCAATGCGGGCATCAGCCCAGACTTGTAGCGAATGTGCGTGACATAGAGTCCGTCGTGCGGCGCCATTGCCTTGCAAGCCGCCACGATTTCGTCCGTCCCCGCGAAGCACTGGCTGATGTAGTCCAAACCCGTGGAAAGGCCGACGGCACCCGCTTCCATTCCCTTTACGATCTCCGCCGCAATGCTCCGGAGTTGAAAGTCGTCCGGCTGAACACGTCCAAACCCGCAAGCAAGAGCACGAACGTTGGCATACGGGACGTGAGTCGCCACATTCTGCGCGGTACGTCCAGAAAGAAGCTGCATGTAATCGGCCAGTGATTCCCAACCTTCATAGTCCTCGAATTTCAGGCCATTCAGCGCCCGCAGATAGTAAAACCACTGTCGCCAGTTGAGCTTGTCGACGGGGGCATAAGAGATGCCGTCCGCCATCAGGACTTCGGTGGTGAACCCCTGCGAAGTCTTCGGCAGGAAGTTCGCGTTCTTCAGGAGCCAGCCGTCGCTGTGGTTGTGCAGGTCGATGAAGCCGGGAGCGACGATCCTTCCCGCCACATCAATCGTGCGGGCCGCCTCGGCTCCCTGAAGATTGCCGACGACTGCAATCTTGTCTCCTTGAATTCCGATGTCCGCGACAAAGCGAGGAGACCTGGTGCCGTCGATGACGGTGCCGCGCCGCAGGAGAAGATCAAAGCTGGTCATGCGGCGATTGTAGCAAATGAGCTAACGGAAGGCGCTTGGACAAATCCTCAGCTCCCACACTCAACTTAGATACTCGCGGCGAATCTCCACCAGCCTTTTCAGCCCAGGCTTGGGCTGGCCCATCGTGTCGTACAGGCCGGCATGAGGAAAATCGTGCGGCAGATCGTCCCGCCACTGGTTCCAGACAATCGCTTGCACCGGCTGGCGGGCGATGAGGAGCGGAACGAGGACCGAAATAAGCTCTGCCTGGGCGCGTGGACTAACGCCGCCGGCAATCAGGCTGGAAAGTGGCTTAGCCGCCGAGTGAGCCAGTGCATCCTTGCTCTCCCCGCTGGGAGCGGTGACAAAAATCACCAGCGGCAGCCCGAGCGCGCTCCAGCGGTCAATCTGGCGGTTGATTTCCAAGAGGTCGCGGGGAAGAGTTCCGTGCGGCGAGTAGCCCAGGTTGATTTCAATCCCCACGCCAGCCATTCCCAAATCGCTCCGGGCCAGCGTATCGGCAAAGTGAAGGGGCGTCAGTTCCTGGTCCTGGGCAGCAATGTATTCTGCCCAAGGCTGGTCGAAGCTGACGATGGCGGGAGTGCGTGAATCGAGGCTGCGAGTCAGCTCGAGCATGTCCACAGTCAGCTTCAGACGCTGCTCTTCGGTCAGGTCCATAGCTCCGGGAACATTCATCCGGGCTGCGCAGTTCCAAAGATGTACCTTGCCGGTATAACGACGGATGACCCCCTGGGCGAATTTGAAGACGCTCTCGCAGATGTCTTCGTACTCTCCTTCCCAGAGATAGAGCCAGTCCGGCAAGCTGCTGCGGTCGAACTGGATGAGCGGTCCCATGCAGATGCGCAAGCCGTGGTCGCGACACCACTGCACCTGGCGGTCGAGGTCGTCCCACTTGCACTCACCGTTGGCAGTTCCCATCTCCGGCCAGTTGGGAACGAGAATGGCCGTATTGAAGGCCGCCAGGAATGCATCCGCGGCAGCGCCTTGCGGCACTCCGTCCAGCCGCCCGGCCAAGAGGGTGGGAATGGTCGGCTGTTCGCGCCGGCGAATCGTCAGAACCTGCCCCGCATAATCCTGCACCAGCAAGTCTGCTGCTTCGAGGCTGATGCGAATTGCTTCCTCGGCTCGTTCCGCCGCGCGTTCCGGGTTGAGTTGCCCAATCGCGGCGCTGGCAAAGACCAGCGCGGCCCGACTGTTGAGTTCTTCGAATTTGGTCGGGATGAGCATCCCGGCCGCCTGCCACGCAGCGGACTGGTTGCGCAGGCGGTTGATCGTGCCCCGAGCTAGTTCGACCGGCAGGTTGTACGGCCGTTCCCGCTCCATCAAACTGCCGCTGCAGAGCATTACTTGCCCACGCCCCGGCACATTCCAGCAAAAATAGAGATTGCCCGATTCCTTCGTATCCCGGTCAATCGTCAGAATGCCATCGTCCCACTGGCACGTACATTCCCACGGAATGCCGTCGATGCTCGCCAGGTATGCGTGCTCAACAGCACCTGGCGCCAAACGGTCCGGTCGGGGGACGTGAAAGGCGAATTGACCCATGAGACGAATGGCTGGCCGGGCAATAAAGTGAATTTGGGAGTCTAACCGAGGGGCCGAGTCTCTTCAACGGCGAGCACGGCACCCATCTTCCCCCACCTCTGTTATATTGTGCCACGGCGATGGGAGTGATGCCTCAAAATAACAGGATTTCGCAGGAAATGACCGCACTTTTAACATCGGCTCTCCCGTATCCCGTTCGCCGCGGCAAGGTCCGCGACGTCTATGACCTGGGGGATAGCCTGCTGCTGGTTGCCACGGACCGCATCAGCGCCTTTGACTGGGTCATGCCCAACGGCATTCCCGACAAGGGGCGAATTCTCACGCAGATCAGTGCCTTTTGGTTCGAGTTGCTGGGAGTTCCCAACCATGTGATTTCGCAGAATGTGGAATCCTTCGACCTGCCGGAGAATTTCAATCGCCAGGAACTCATCGGCCGCAGCATGATTGTCCGGAAGGCCCAGGTTGTCCCCATCGAATGTGTGGTCCGCGGATACCTGGATGGCTCCGGCTGGAAGGAATACAAGTCGGGGGGAAACGTCTGTGGAATTTCACTGCCGCCGGGGCTGGTGCAATGTTCGCAATTGCCCGAGCCGATTTTCACGCCGGCGACCAAGGAGGAGAGTGGCCACGACATCAACATCTCGCTGGAGAAGATGGTCGAGATTATCGGCGGCGACGTTGCTCACGCTCTCCGCCGCCGCAGCTTGGATGTCTATACCCGCGCCCGCGAGTATGCCCGCACCCGTGGCATCATTATCGCCGACACCAAGTTCGAATGGGGCTGGCACGAAGGAAACCTGATTCTCATCGACGAAGTACTCACCCCCGACAGCAGCCGTTTCTGGCCCGCGGACCAATACCAAGCGGGACGCTCGCAGCCCTCCTACGACAAGCAGTTCGTCCGCGATTGGCTGGAAACCACCGGCTGGGATAAGAACAGCCCCCCGCCGAGATTGCCGGAAGAGGTTGTCGCTCGCACGCGAGCGAAATATGTCGAAGCGTTTGAGAAGTTGACAGGGACGACGTTCTCGTAGGTTGGTGGTGTTAAGTTGCGCGCTTTGGGCAAATTCTTTTGGTTAATCATTCTGTGCTGGTTAGGTCGATATTCCGGGAACGCATTCTCTTGCGCCACCTCATTTTCTCCAGCGATGCCACACAGCAATCGGCCCACGATTCTCATTCGCCTCTGCGCAATTGGCGCAGTGTCGCTGGCGTTTGCCGGCTGCGCTCTTGCTAGCAACCAGATGGACGCGGATTCAGCCGCGGACTATCTCGCCGAGCCCACGGAAGTCGAGCAGGAATCTCTAGCTCCAAGGACACCGCCGGAAAGTGCACCTTCCCTGGAGCAACTTCCTCCAGCCAAGGAGTCTGCGACGGCTACCGGCGGCGTTTCCCTTGCCGAGCTTGAACAGATTGCCAAGGAGCAGCATCCGCAGCTGACTTCGACAGGCGAAGCCATTCGTGCCGCGGAAGGAAGAGCGCGGCAAGCAGGACGCCCGCCCAATCCAAACATTGGCGCCTCCTCTCCGCAGTTAGCCGGACATCAGTCGCAGTACAACGCCTTTCTCAGCCAGGACATTCTTACCGGCGGAAAGCTGCGGCTGAATTCTGCCGCGGCGAGCGTAGAAGTCGAGCAGATGAAACTGGCGCAGATACGAACATTATTTGATGTGCTCACCGGCGTGCGCAAGCAATTCTATGCCACGCTCGCGTTGCAAAGTCGCGTGGCGGCCCTGCGAGAATTGCAGAAGATCACCTCCAATTCCGCCAAGCTGAGCAACGACCTGCTTAAAGGGGGAGAAGGGGCGCGGCCCGACGTTTTGATTCTTGAGGTGGAAGCGGACAAGGTGGAATTCTCGCTGCAAAATGCGGAAACGAGCCTTGTCGCCGCCCGGCGACAACTGGCAATCGCCAGCGGAGCGCCGGAACTGCAAATCGACATCGTGTCAGGCGACCTGAGTGTGGGACTTCGCGAGCTCGATTGGCAGGAGATTCAGGAAGCGGTGGAGCAAAACAACGCGGAACTTGCCCGCGCCGATGCCGAAGTGAGACGATCCCAGATTCTGCTGGATAGGGCGATTGTCGAACCGTCTCCCAAGCTCAATTTGATGGGGGGCTATCAACGTCAGGTGGAACCGGCTCAGGATCAGGGCTTGTTTCAAGTCACCATGAGTGTGCCGCTGTGGGATCAGAACCGCGGAGGCATTCAGGCGGCTCGGGCGAATTTTATGCAGTCCCAGGCGAACTATGATCAAGCTCGCCTGCTCTTGGATGGACAAGCCACCGATGCTCTCATGCGCTACCGAGTGGCCAACCAGCAGGTGAAAAAGTACGAGCAGGAGATCATGCCACGCACCAAGGAATCGCTGCAACTGACCCAGCAGCTCTATGAAAATGGACAGGCCGACTTTCTCGATCTGCTTGCGATCCAGCGAACATTGCAGGAAGTCAATCTGAATTACATCGACGCCCAGGAAGCCCGAGCCGCCGCCGCCGCCGACCTTGGCGGGCTGCTGCAGTTGGAGCAGTTTCCTTAGGCTGAACGGCCTAATGTCGAAAGAGGCAACGTCAGACCTTGACGTCTTCGTTCCTCACCTTCCCGGTGAAGGAAAGTTCGACCGAGCCGATGCGTATGCCGGCACTCTTGCCCGCGGGGAGAGCGAGGGGACCCTCGCCGATTTTCTCGACAACGATAGCCACGCCGAGGCCGAGGCCGAAGGAAAAGTTGGAGCCGGGAGTCGGGTTCAGAAAGTCCTTGGAGAGTTCGAACCGGTCCATCTTCAGCATGCCGTCCGTCGAGAACTGCGGGATGAACGGAACGCTGATGTGCTCTTTCCTCGCCGTGGCTTTCTTGGCCGCCTCGGTGTACTGGAAGAAGAGCAGCTTGCAAGAGAAGTGCTTGAGAAAGTTGGCGTCGTAAAAATCCTTGTCGGGTCCGAATCCGCAAGCGGTGACGGCTACTTTATAGGTTCCGGCGAAGGGGCTGCGGACTTCCTGCGCGAGGAGCGCGGCGGTTCCTTTGGGAATGTTGATGGGAAGGGCCCCTTCGAGCCCGTAACCAATTTGCAGCTTGCCGGGGAGCCTTTGCACGGCGAGCGAACCGCTGGTGTCCGGCCTGGCGATGGGGCTGGCCTTCCAGCCGCGAGGACGGGCGGCACCATCGGCGGGGGAAAGTTTGCCTCCGCCGGCGAAGTTGCTGTCGAGCAGCATCTGGTTTTCGTCGAAGGCGGGGACGCGGCTGACGTCTCCCGTGCAGGTGCAGCGCTCGGAGGTGGCGGGGACGATCCCCAGGAGCTTGTGGAGCGGAGTTCCGATAGTCAGCTTGTGCTCGCGACCCTCGCGGTCCTGGAAGGTGCTCGTCGGGTTGATGCCAACGAGGTGGAACAGCGTGGCGACGTAGTCGGGGGGCTCGACTTTGTCCGTGGCGGGGTAGGCCCCCTGCTTGTCGCTGCTGCCGTAGACCTGGCCGCCGGAGATGCCGCCGCCGGCCAGGGCGCAGGAGAAGACCGGCCCCCAGTGGTCCCGGCCGCCGTTGGGGTTGACCTTGGGGGTGCGGCCGAACTCGCCGACGGCGACGACGAGCGTGGTTTCGAGCAGGCCCCGCTCGGCGAGGTCCTCGAGCAGTGCCGAGAAGCCGACGTCGAACTGCGGGCAGAGGACGTCTTCGACTCGCTCCGCGTTCTGAGCGTGCGTGTCCCAGAGCGGGTTGTCGACCGAGCTGTCCCCCGGCTCGCGCGGCCACTGGACATGGACAAGGCGGACGCCGGCTTCGACGAGGCGGCGGGCGAGGAGCACGCATTGCCCCCAGCGGTTGCGGCCGTAGCGGTCCCGAATTTTGTCCGGCTCTTTTTCGATGGCGAACGCTTCGCGGGCTTTGCCGGAAGTGAGCAGATCGAACGCTTGCCGCTGAAAGCCGCCGTAAAGGTTGACGGCTGGGCCCCGTTCCTGCTGCTCGAAGTGTTTTTCGACTTGCTTGAGGAGTTGCTCTCGCCGTTTGAGGCGGAGCGGCGGCAAGCCGGAAAGCCGCAAGCCATCCACCTGGTAATCGGGGCGGGCGGGATCGCCGACGAAGCGGTCGACATCCCACTCGCTTCCCATGATCCCCGCGGTCTGCCCCGCTGGCGTGACGCTGTCGTTCAGCCGGGCGATGTCCGGCAGCCAGACGGTGGAAAGCGGCGGCAGTGTGTCGCTCGGCTTGAACTTTTTGACGAGGCTTCCCCAGTACGGCCAGTCCGTCGACTGAATTGTCCGCGAATTTGGCCCAGTGTACTTGTAGCCGGTCCAGAGCCAGTAGCCGCTGGAGTCGTGCGTGTTGTCGTTCGTCGAGAGCGAGCGAATGATCGCCAGCTTATCCGCATGAGCCGCCGTCCGCGGCAGCAGTTCGCAGTACTGAATCCCCGGAACGTTGGTATTGATCGGCTTGAACGGCCCGCGGACTTCCAGCGGAGCATCAGGCTTGGGATCGAACGTCTCATGCTGCGGCGGCCCGCCGGCCAACCATAGAAAGATCACGCTCTTGGCTTTTCCGAACGACTTATCGGTTGGCAGAATCCCCGGAAGGGCGGTCGGGCTCCCCCACACGTTTCCCGCCATCACCTGCGGCAGCGACAACCCCAGCGCCGACAACCCCCCCACGCGCAGCAGTTCCCTCCGCGAGAAGCCGCTGCAAAGTCGGGCGGGGGAAGTGAGGAGGGAGAGCATAGGCGGGAATGGGATGGTTGCTCCCTATTACGTTAACGTGGCCGGCAGCATGGGTCAACTTTGAATCCCCGCCAGCTTCTTCAGCAGAGGCACCAACATGTCTTCCGGAAACAGGCAAAACGAGTACTCGCGAGAGCCGAGGATGCGGGTGCGGTGCAGGTCGGCAACAAGCTTCTCACGCTGGTGTCGAAGCTGTTCTCTAAATGGTTCGAGAAGCGACGACATCCGCTCATTGGCGCTGCTAACCTGGTCGTGCCAGACTTTTTTTTGCTTCTCTTGCCACCGGTGGGCGATGAGCTCCTGCTTTTGCTTCACAAGGGAGGCGAATTCGGCTCCATGATGGCCGGAATAGTCGTCCAAAAAGGTTTCAGGATGATGGAGCGTGTCGCGATGTTTCTGGTCGAGTGCGATAAGATCCTCCGGCGTCACTTGCGGCCTCTCCAGCGGCAGACGGACAGTGGCGGTGGCCGTCACATACCCCGGCGGTTCGATGCCAAAGAAGCGGCGGATGATGGCGTCGGTGACTTCGTCGTATTTCGCCCCGCCGATGCCATGGATGAAGAGGTCGGAGAGGACGAGGCGGGCGTACATGGTGGTGATGAGGGCGCGGGGGCGGATGCGCCAATTCGTTGTCGGCTCCCGATTGTACCAATCGCAAGATGCCAAAATTTCGGCATCCGTATGTGATGCCCATTTGAACTTGACGACTGTCTTGTTGCGGTCGGCAAGTTCCAGAGTCTGATTCGTCCGGCGCACAAAGAGCCGCCGCCGTCGCGGATCTTCGGCCGTCCAAATCCAAAATGGAACTTCACTCCATTCGCCGTCTTGTTCCAAATCGGGAACAGGATGAGCTTTGCTTTTGATTTTGTTCACGGCTCGATACTCCTGCACGGCAGCGTTGTACGCCAGCAGAAACTCAGCCGACCTGCCGCATAGATGCAGTGCGAAGTTGCGAAAGCCTTCCAATCGCGACACAAGACTGAGGGGCAATTCCAGAGTCTTAAGTCCAGCATGGCCTTCGTACCTATGTCTTACCTCGGCGAGCGTGCGGCCTAAATTGTCGGCATGGCAGGCAGGAGTTTGTCGTGCCCAATTCCAGAACTGATCGATTTCGGGAAGTTTTGCCGGCGGACTATGGCGCGGCGCTTCAACCAACTCCCAAATGCGGGATATGAGAAGGGCATTGGGGTCGCCCAGTGCAAATTGGGTATCGGACAAGCGATGGGGGAAGGAGGCAAATACTTCATGGTCACAAATTAGTCGTTCCTCGAACGGGATCTCCGCAGTCGGAGCGTCGAAAGGAACAACGGCTAGAGAGTCTCCATGAGCAGACGGAACACGAATTCCGGCATTGCCGACAATGTCGTTGTCGACGATCAAATTGACCGCCGTCCCCTGAACGCGCCGTGCAACTTCTGACAGCAGAAAGTTCTTGAACCACACTCCCGGATGGAACAGTTCCGGTTGGTGTCCAGCCAAGATAACCGGCATTCCCCCTGCGGGGTGATTCGGGACGTATGCTTTCCGGTATCCCTCCGTGAAACAACAGGCGCAACCAATCAATGCCTGCTGCTGGCTCTCTCTTAGTTTCTTGAGGTCCAGGCCGGTCTTTGTGAGACCATACGTGCTCGTGAGCCGGCGGTTCTTTGCCACCAGCGCTGGAATCTCCGCCAGTGGCGGCTCGATGAGCGCCGTCTGGTCCTCGGCCGGCGCGCGGAGGCGGCGGTAACGAAGAGGTTCGTCAGCCGCCGCCATGAGGGTGCTCTCCACAATTCGACACGGGTGAAAGCTCAATTCTACCATGCAAGTGCCGGGCTGCTTGCCATTACTTAAGGGTGGGTTCTACACTTGAGCCATGCTCAGCCTGAAAACAACCTCTTCGCAGCGCTGGCTGGACCAGGCGGCGGCGAATTTGCCGGAGCTGCTGATTGACCATGCCCATTGCGAGAAGAAGGCGGCGGGGACGGCGATGAATCTGTTATTTGCCTATGTGGAGAATGTCGACCTCTGCCGGGCGATGACGGAAATCGTGCAGGAAGAGCTGTCACACTTCCACATGGTTCTCGACATCCTGGCCGCTCGCGGCATTCCCTTCCGCAAGCTCAGCCCCAGCAGCTATGGCAGAAGGCTCAACGACCTGGTGAGCAAACAAGAGCCCCGCCGGGCCGTCGATCGACTGCTGGTGGCGGGGCTGATTGAGGCCCGTTCTTGCGAGCGGTTCGGCCTGCTTAGAGACCACTTGCCGGATAAAGAGTTGGCGGGCTTTTTCGGTGGGCTGTTCGAATCCGAAGCCCGCCACCATAGCACTTACGTCCGCCTGGCCAAATCTTTCGCCTCGGAAGACGAAATACGCCTGCGGCTCGAAGAACTTGCCGACGCGGAAGCAGCGATAATTGCCGAAGGGGATGATGTTCCTCGGATGCACAGCTAAAACCGAGGCTGGGGGTTGGGGACTAGGGGCTGGGGAAGAAAGAATGTATGACAATCAACGAACACGGCGAGGGGATTCTCTGTTTTCCCCAGCCCCGAGTCCCTAGCCCCCAGCCCCCGTCTCATGCCGGACATCGAATACCTCTCCGAAGCTGTCGATAGCAATGCGGCGGCTCCGCAAGGAAAGCCGTGCGAGGCGTGCGGCAGTCCCGTAGAGCCGCTGGATAAGTTCTGCCCGGCTTGCGGCACGCCGAACCCGGCCTTGGCCACGCCCCAAACTGTCGCCGCGGCCGTGGTGGAAGAATCCAAGCAAAAGCATTTCCAGTGCCAGACCTGTGGGGCGGAAGTGGCGACTGACCCGGGGCAGATGAGCTACACCTGTCCGTTCTGCGACTCCAACTACGTCACGGAAGTCCCGGCCTCGCAGTCGGGCCGCCAACTCCCTGAGTTCATCATCGGCTTTGCTGTGACGCCGGAGCAGGCCCTGGAGAAGTTCCGCGTTTGGCTGAAAGGGAATAGCTGGTTCCGCCCCGGCGATCTGGCCGTCGCCTCCGTCGCCGACAAGATGAAAGGGGTCTACCTGCCGTTCTGGTCATTCTCGATGCTGGCCCAAAGCACTTACACCGCCAGCATCGGCGAGCACTGGTATCGAACCGAGACATACACCACGACCGACGCGAAGGGGAACGTCACCACGCATACGAGGCAAGTGCAAGAGACCGAGTGGTGGCCCCTCTCCGGCCGGCACCACAAGTACTACAGCGGATACCTCGTCTCCGGCAGCAAAGGACTCACCCAGGCGGACGCCGAACGGATCAAGCCCTTCAACCTACCAGCTCTCAAACGGTACGAAGCATACTTCCTCGCTGGCTGGCTCTCCGAACAATACTCCGTCGAGCGTGAGGAGGCGCTGCAGCGCTGCCAGCAGGTGTTCTACCAGTGGGAGACCGCCAACATTGGCTCGCACCTGCCGGGGGACACGCATCGCGGCATTGTGGCGAACACTCAGTTCAGCGACGTCAACAGCGACCTCTGCCTGCTGCCGGTGTATGTGCTGTCATACAAGTACAACAACAAGCTCTACCGGTTCTTGCTCAACGGCCAAACCGGCAAGTCCGCCGGCGACAAGCCCCTCTCGTGGCAGCGGATCTCCATCGCCATCGGCGGCGGATTGCTGCTGGTGCTGATCATTGTGATCCTTATTTTGATCTTGTCCGCGGTCTCGGGAAAATGACGCCTCATGGCATCCACGCTTCAAAAATGCACGATCTGCGGCGGGCTTCTCGATGAAGAGGACATCTTCTGCGCGAACTGCGGCACCGAAGCGCCCCACCCGGAGGGACAACATGAGAAGTCGCATACGCAGCTCGCCACGCACAACTTCGCCTGCGAAGGTTGCGGAGCGTCGATGAGTTACGATGCGTCGGCTCAAACGCTCCGTTGCCCCTTCTGCGGATCGGAGAGGTTGCATGAGGAGAAGGACGCGAAGGTGCTGGCTCCGGATCGCGTCGTCAAGTTCGAGGTGTCTCAGAGCCAGGCACTCGACTCGCTCCGCAAGTGGCTTCCCGGCAGCTTCTGGCGGCCGAGCGATTTGGCGGAGCAGGCCGTCGTGACCGGAATGACTGCCGTCTATGTGCCCTACTGGGTGTTCGGCGGACAGACTTACACTTACTGGACCGCCGACAGCAGCCAGGTTCCGTTCGGGGCGCGGGCAAGTTGGTACCCGGTCTCGGGCGAGCATCGCGGCAACTATGTCGGCGTTCTCATCGGGGCCAGCGGAGTGCTGACGCCAGCGGAGACGAACTCGCTCTGTCCTTTCGAGCTTTCCGCCGGCGTGCCGCCGGAGCAGGTGGACCTAAACAACGTGGTCTACGAGCAGTTTCGCGTGCAGCGAAAATATGCCCGCCCGCTTGCTCAGCAGGGACTCGAAAATCTCGAGGCCCAGGCCTGCCAGCAGTTCGTTCCCGGAAATTGCCGCAACTTGAAGGTGAACGTGCGGGTGCAAAATCTGGCCGCCGAGCCGGTGCTGCTGCCGGTTTATATCATGGCGTATCAGTACCGGAAGCAGGTTTACCGCTTCCTCGTCAATGGCCAGACTGGCCGGCACAGCGGCACCGCGCCGATTAGCTACAAAAAGATTGCCGCGGTCATCGGTGCGGGTTTGCTCATTGTGATTGGCATCCTTTTGTGCATGGGGGTGATCGGCGCGATGGCAGGAAGGTAGCCACACGCGGCCCGCGTGTAGGCATCGGAATGAGACGCCGCTACTTCGAAGAAGCCGGCACGCGGGCCGCGTGCGGCTACGACAACAGCCAGGCGGATGGGTTCTCCACAGCCAGGCGGATGGCTTGCAGGAACCGGGCGGCGGGAGCGCCGTCAACGACGCGGTGATCGAAGGTGAGGCTGAGCGTGACCTGATCACGGGGGACAATCTGATTATCGACGACCGCCGGCTCGCGGCGGATACAGCCGACGCCGAGGATGGCGGTCTCCGACAGGTTGATGATGGGGGTGAAGGCGTCGATGCCGAAGGCCCCGAGATTGGTAATGGTGAAGACGCCCCCTTGCAAGTCGTCGGCTTTGAACTTGTTGCTGCGGGCACTCTCAATCAGCTCACGCGAGCGGGCAGCGACTTGCAGGAGCGAAAGCGATGGAACATCGCGCAGCACCGGAACAATGAGACCCTCGTCGGTATCGACGGCAATGCCAATGTGGATGCCGTCGGCGATGACCAGATGGTCCGCTTCCCACCGCGAGGCCATTTGCGGATGCTGCTGAAGGGCGGCGGCGGAGAGCTTGATCAAGATGTCTGAGTAAGAGGGAATGACGTCGCCGCCGGCGGTCTTGAATTGATCCCGCAGGTTGACGAGGTTGGTCGCATCGGCCCGCGTTGTGAGCGTGACCGGCGCGGTCTGCTGACTGCTCGCGGTCATGCGGGCGGCGATAGTTCGGCGGCGGGAGCTGACAGGGATTCGGGTACCGCCGGCGCTCGCACGCGGTCGAGTCGCTGCCGCTCGGACGTCTTGCTCGCGAATGCGGCCAGATTTTCCCGAGCCAGTGAGGGACTTCCAATCGACCCCGAGTTCTTTGGCAATACGGCGGGCGCGAGGGCTGGATGTGATCTTGGTTCTAGAACTGGAAGCGGGCGATTGTCCAAGGGATCTCACATCCGTGGTCGTTACACGACCACCATTTCCGGACGCGGCGACCTTGACATCCACTCCCATCTCACGCGCCAGTCGCCGCGCTGCGGGGGAGGCGACTGGTTGGAGACGCTTCGTGGGCGTAGGTTCCGATAGGGTTGAGGTAGAGGGCGAAACCGCAAGCGGAGTCGGCGTCGTTTGCGGCGCTTCGACCGACAGGGTTTCACCTTCCGCTACGAGATATCCGAGGAGCGCTCCAACGAGAACGACCGTTCCTTCACTTGGGGCATTCGCCGGAATCCGCAGAATGCCGCTGTCGAGTGACTCGATTTCTTGGGCCGCTTTTTCCCCTTCCAGCTCAAAGAGTACCTCACCCGCGCGGACGAAGTCCCCGTCCTTCTTTTTCCAGCCCAGGAACGTCCCTTGCTCCATCGACCAGCCGAGCCGCGGTACGGTGATTGGGTGTGGCATGATTTAGGTTCGTAGTAACCCGCTTTAGCGGGTTAAGGGTTGATAGTCATGTTTGCGGTGATGGCTTCTGCAGGCACTTAACCGGCTGAAGCCGGTTGCAACGAGCAGTCAATCGTCCCACCCTTTTCCAAAGTCGAGCAACGGGTATTCCCACTGCAAATTGTTGATCCAAGCCTGCCCGTGCTCCATCAACACTTCGTGAAAACACGACCAGGGCCATTGTGACATCTCCTCGACATGCTTGTGCTTCACGGGATTGATCATGATGTAATGAAGACATGTCCAGAAATGCCGCTCGGATCGTATCTTGCGGTCACTGAATCGATAACAAACCTGGCGGCCTTGAGTATGATCGCGGAGGTTTGCATAGCGCGAAGATCGCCCATGCACTCGTCCAAGATAGGGTGCGATTACCTTGGGATGGTCGAGTCGCACGAGTAGGTGGTAGTGGTTTGGAAGCACAACCCAACCGGAAACTGGAAATCCGCCTCGGGTTGTCTCCTCGAGCAATCGGACAGTGAGTGCGGTGAGTTCGTTCGCTTCTCCAAAGTGATGTTTGTGTTCGAAGGTGGCTACAGTGATGATGTACCACCCGCTGCCGGTGTCCAAATGCGGAGGCCGATGCAGAGGAAATCCTCTGTCGTGACGCTGCTGCACGATTTGTCGGCGCTGCTCATGGGTCCAACGGCGATAGTCGTACATTTGCTTCCTTTCTCACACTTGCAGGAATCCGCTTTTGCGGGTTTGGAGTTTTTGGTTAGGTTTGTCCTGCGATCATCTGAGATACTTAACCGGCTGAAGCCGGTTACTACGAACTGCTTTACTCCTTCACCAAATCGCGGATCGCTGTCAGCACTTCGTCCACGCTCGGCACCACCGCCTTTTCGAGCGACGGGCTATACGGCGTGGGGGTGAACAGGCCGTTAACGCGGCGGATCGGAGCGTCGAGGTCGTCGAAGCCGACGTCGGCAATCTGGGCGGCGATTTCCGCTCCGATGCTGCATGGGGCATAGGCTTCATCGACGATCAGCAGCCGGCCGGTTTTGGCGACGGACTTGAGAATGGTCTTTGTGTCGAGCGGCAGCACGGTTCGCGGGTCAATCAGCTCGACGGAGATTTGCTCCTTGGCGAGTTGATCGAGGAGGCCGGCAGTCACGTGGGCCATGCGGCCTATGGCGACGACGGTCAGGTCTTTTCCTTCGCGGACGATGGAGGCCTGGCCGAATTCGATTTCATAATCCTCGGTGGGGACCGGGCCCTTGATGTTCATCAACTCGCGGGGCTCGAGGAACAAGACCGGGTCCTGGCAACGGAGGGCCCGCTTGAAGAGACCTTTGGCATCGTAGGGGGTCGATGGGACCACGACCCGCAGGCCGGGGACCTGGGCGTACATTGCGTAGTAGTTGCCGCTGTGATGCGTGGCCGCAGAGTGCCCGATGCCGACGCAGCCGCGGAGGAGGACCGGCATTTTCAGCCGGCCGCTGCTCATGTACTGCATTTTGGCGATCTGGTTGATGATTTCGCCGACGCTATCGAGCACGAAGTCGGCGAACATGAAGTCAATCACCGGCCGCGTCCCGGTCATCGCTGCTCCGCAGGCGAGGCCGACGAAGCCCCGCTCGCAAATCGGCGTGTCGCAGAGCCGCATCGGGCCGTGGATGTCATAGAGGCCCGCTGTCGTGCGAAAGTTGCCGCCGCGCTTGCCGATGCCTTCGCCCATCACAAAAATGTGCGGGTTGGCGGCCATTTCTTCGGTAAGAGCCTCGGTGGTGGCCTGAGTGTAAGTCAACTCACGAGTCCCCACGGGTGGCACGCCCACCGCCTTGGGTGGGCGTGTTGGCTCGACGGATTCACGCCCACTCAAAGCAGTGGGCGTGCCACCCGCCGCATAAATATGCTCCGCCGCGGTCGTTGGCTGCGGCCAGGGGCTCTTCTCCGCGAAGTCGCGAGATTCTGCCACGAGTTTGAGAACGTCGGCATCAATTGCATCCAGTTCCGCCGCTGAAGCGGTGCCATCGTCAATCATTGACATCCGCAGACGCTGGATGGGGCATTTGGTTTTCCAATTTTCCACGTCTTCCTTGGTCCGATAGCCAAAGTCACCCATCCCTTCAGCATGGGCACGGGTGCGATACGTCTTGCACTCGATCAGTGTCGGCCCGCCGCCACTGCGAGCTCGGTCGACCGCTTCCTCTGCTACCGCGAAGATGGCCCGGATGTCGTTTCCGTCCACTTCAATGCCAGGAATTCCATAAGCCGCCGCTCGGCTGGCGACGTTGGGATTGCCGGCAGCGTAGGAATTGGGGACTTCGGTGGCGAACTGATTGTTCTCGCAGATGAAGAGAGCCGGCAGCTTCCAGATGCTGGCCATGTTGAGTCCTTCGTGAAACGCACCGTTGTTAGACGCGCCGTCGCCGAAGAAGGCGGCCGCCACGTTGTCCGTTCCCTTGATCTTGAAGCTGTAGCCGCCGCCGCAGGCCTGCAGGATGCAGGGGCCGACGATGCCGCTCGTCCCCATCATCCCAATCTCGGGGGAGAAGAGGTGCATGCTGCCGCCGCGTCCGCGGGAGAGGCCGGTCTGGCGGCCGAACAGTTCCGCCATCAGCTCTTTGGGATGGGCCCCCTTAGCGAGGGCGTGGCCATGTCCCCGATGGGTGCTGAATACTACGTCTTCCTTCCGCAGGTGGGCACAGACGCCGGTTGCCACCGCCTCTTGGCCGACGTAGGTATGGCAGGCCCCGTGGACGAGTCCGCGGGCATGGCAGCGGGCCAATTCTTCCTCGGTCAGGCGGATGACGAGCATGGCCCGGTAGAGGGCCAGGACGCGATCCTTACCAATGTCGGACGGAATCGAGCTGCCCCCCCGGTTTGGGAGTTTCTTATTCACTTTTTCGACCTGAGTTGTTAATGACACTTACGTCAATCTCCCTTGCCGCAACTGCTTACTTGCCAATCGGATGCACTATTCATGATTGACGTAAGTCTTACTCACTGCAGGCATAAATGGCACTTTCTTATTCACGTTTTACTGCCAGAACTTGTCACGCTTCCAGCGGTCCAATTCCGGTTGTGTTACTCTCGGATTTCTAGGTGGCATAGCGGCGACATTCGATCGCATCGCGGCCTAAATAATCAGTCTCCATCATCTATTCGTAGACAACTATCAGTGACACAGTCAATATCTTGCGACTACAAATTTCCAATTTTATCGAAAATAGTTTCCGATACATAACTCGTTTGGACGCCGCAGGTTGCGCCGATTGTGCTACAGGTACCGCCGCGTTCCTCCCGCGTTCATCGCCAGATTGCCGCCATCCATGGGAATGAGCGCCCCGGTCACCCAGGTGCTGCTGTCGCTGGCGAGGAAGACGGCGAGCCCCTGAATGTCTTCGGGCTTTCCCATCCGGCCGCGAGGTATGCCGGAGAGGAATTTGTCTTTGAGGCCGGGCTCCACGGCCATCCGTTTTTCCAGGCTCGGGTTGGTGACCTGGGCACAGAGGATGGCGTTCACCCGCACCCCGTGCACCGCCCATTCGGTGGAAAGTTCGCGGGTCATCTGGGCGACGGCACCCATCGCCATGCTGTAGGCGATGTGGCTGCGGCCGAGGGCGGTGATGCTGGCCAGGGAGCCGATGTTGACGATGCTGCCGCTCTGCTGCTTCAGCATCCGGCGGCCCGCTTCCTGGCACATGCAGAACCGGCCGAAGACGAGGTTTCGCCAGCAGTTCTCGACGTCCTCCAGCGAAATGTCCTCCGGCTTCCCCAAAATTCCTTCTCCAGCCACGTTCGCCAGAAAATCGATCCGCCCGAATTCCTTATCGAGCGTGGCGAACATCGGGCGAATCTCGGCCGGGTCTGAAACATTGCAGCGGACGGCAACCGCCTTGCGGCCCAGCGCCTTGATCTCCGCAGCAGTCTTGGCCGCGGCCTCTTCATTGAGGTCCGCCAGCAGCAAGTCGGCACCATGCTGGGCCAGGGCGATCGACATGGAGCGGCCCATGCCTTGGGCCGCTCCAGAAACGAGGGCGACTTTGCCCGTGAGGTCAAACAGATTCGTCGAAATCATTGGTCTGTAGGGAGAGTCAAAAGGTAGGGGAGTTTGGCAAAATGATGGAAGGCAAAATGATAAAGGCAGAAAATCGAGGAGGGGAGAGGTTTCCGTCAAATAGTCCGGCGTTGCAGTTTTCAGCCGGTTTCAGTTTCTTCTCCTATTATTTTGCCTTCCATCATTTTGCCGATCCCCCTTCCACTATGTGGGGTTAATGAGCTTTTGCACCACCGGCCCGAATTTCGCAATAATCACCAGGAAAAATAACCCGATGTAAAACACTCCGCAACAAAAAATACCCGCTTGATGATACCACCTGGGCTGGAGTTGCGGCGGCAGGAGACTGCGGTTGATCCGGAGGATCATCAGCGACGTGATCCCGATGGCCAGATTATTGAAATTGGCGATGACGGCGACCATCGTGTTCTGCGGGCTGCCGAACCGGTCGAGGTACGTGAACAGCACCCACACCAGCATCGTGGCCAGCACAAAAAAAGTAAGCAGCGAGTAATAGATGTACTTGACCTGGTTCGCTTTCAACTTCTTTTGCACCGTCTCATTGGATGACCAGATGGTATCCGTCCACCGCCGGCTAAAGTCCTCGACGACGGACATCTGGCTGGGGAGGAAGACGGCCAGGCCGACGAGCAAAGCCAGTGTCCAGAGCCCCTGAGACCAGGAAGCTGCAACGGGCGGCTCCCCTTTCTTCCCCTCTTTCAGAGCGAACTGCGGGGAATGCCGGATCCCGTCTGCCGTCAGGACCGCCTGCGGCTGATCGGCCTCTTTGGCGACAACGCGAGCGTAGATGGGAGAGTGCGGTGCAAACTGCAGCGACAGGAGCGCGGGCAAAGCCATTCCCATGAAGCACCCCGGTCCCCAGATCAGCAGTTGATCGAGCATGATGTACTTCCACCAGCCGCTCCAGCGGCGGAGATTGCCGTTGGTTAGGGGGAAGACCTTGCCGACATGGCTGAGCGTGATATGCCGTCCGCCAACAGCACTGGGAATGGCTCCCACCAATTTCCCCATTCCCCAGCCCTTGTCGCGGCAGTAGTTGCTGTAGGTCGAATTGGCCATTCCTCCACCGCCGGCATAGCCCGCAAACGCACCAATGGTGGCAATATTCGTGAATGAAACAACCGGCCACTCGCCAAAGTCCCAGCGGTATTTCAGCACGTTGAGCGGTACTTCCTTTCCGTCCAAGTTCACTGGGAGTACGCCGAACTTCAGAAAACCGCTGAAGACGTTGAGCCAGTGGGTCCAGTGAACGAAGAACAATCCCATGATGAGGCAAAAGGAAAGGACAATGACCACTTTGGCCGTCATCACCGCCTGCAACATGTTGTAGACCTTGCCGCCGATAAGCACGGGGAGGATCACGGCGATCATGAGGATGAAGGAGAGCGTCGTCACGAGGGACTTGTCTTCCTGGGCCTGTTTCTCCTGTTGCTTTCGCGACGCCCTTTCTTCCGGAGAAATATCCCCTCTCTTTGTTTCGTCGAGTTTTCGAGGCATCGCGGTTGGTGGCCGGTTGCGAATGAGTGATGCGATGACAACAGCCGATTGAGATGACAATCCAGGAATGAACGCCGACAGGCTCATCAGCATGATCAGGCCGACCCAGAACTTCGGCCCGGGGCTGACCCGCATGAAGCCGGTCATGACGGGTTCGCCACAGTAGAGGGCGTAGCGGCCGCATTCGATGTTGTAAAAGACTTGCAGGACGATGGCGATGGTGGCGATCCACATCAGCCCGCCGCCATACTGGGCCGTGATGATCGGACCGAAGAGCCATTCGCCACCGCCGATCTGAATCCCCATCATCACGATGCCCGGACCAATAAACCCTGCCCAATTCCGCCACGAAAGCGGCGCAGGCTCAGGGAGTTCCTCCTGGCCCCAGGGGGGGAGGTATTGGTCGGGAGAGGACATGGGTTTTGGGAGAGGAGGAGAGGGGGAGAGGACGAGTAGGAGCAAGAGCAGGAGTATGAGTACGATTTTGCTGGCGATCCTACTCGTACTCCTGCTCCCGCTCGTACTCCTCTTCTCTTCCGCAGTTGAATTGAAGTCTAGCCTCTCTGCGCGGCAGAAACGAGCCTGCTTGCTTCCCGCAGGTTCTTCGCCCGGCCGCTGATGACCTGACTGATGACGAGCAAACCGAGCAGCGTATCTTCCGCCGACGAGCAAAGCCGCGACTCGCCGGGGAGTTTTTCCAGAATAAACTGCCGCAAGAGCGGCAGCTTTTGCGCGAGACCGCCAGAGAAAACGATGCGGTTCCAGTTCTTTTCCGGTGATAATCGAGCGGCGCAAGTCGCGTAGTTCTCCGCCATGTTGCGGAAGGCGGCCCGGAAGAGCGTTCCGACCGACAGATTCTCCGTTGTGATGTTCGAAATGCTCCCCCGGCTGCCGAGAGGGCCTTCGAAGAAGGTGAGATTGGCAGCGAGATAGGTATCGGAGGCGCCTTCGGCGGCTGCGGCGATTTCGGACCAGGACTTCCCGACGAGATTGACGAGCACATCCAACGAACGCCCTGCGGGGAGGTGCGTGATCGTATTCAGAAAGCGACCGTCGAGGTAAGGCCGCGACTGGAAATTTCCAGGCACGAACTCGTCTGTCAGGAGACTGATTTGCGAACCGGTGGAGATATTCAGGGATAACTCGCCACTCTGAATTAGTGCGCCCGCGAGCGCCGCTTGGTGGTCGCCGATGGGGGGATAACAGGGAATCTCGCGTCCGTTGACTTTCCAGTTCCCGGCAACATTCCAGGCGTTCCCGAGATTCGGCCAATTCAGGTCATCCAAACCGAAGGACGCCCAGGCGTAGTAATGCCAGTCGTTTCTTGGCAGGTTTAATAGGCCAAGCGCCAGAGTGCGATCGACGATGGAAACCTTGGCATTGCAGAGTTCTGCCAGCACAAAATCTCCGAGCGATAAAGCCATGCCTTCTGGCTCCAATCGGCCTTGGTTCTGCAGCCAGTGCAGGATTGCCAGTGGCGATCCCGCTCTGAGTTCGCTCCCCATATTCAGGAGCCCGTCCTCGCCAAGCCAGTCTCGAATCCCTGCGAGATAAGACTCACCGCGAGCCGATTGTTCGGTCGTTCGCTGATCGCGCCACGAAATGTAATTCGTCAAAGGCTTGCCGCTCGAGTCGACCACGATGACGCCACCCATCTGACTGGAAAACTGGACGCCCGCTGCCGTTGGTGCTTGAACGAGCAGATTTTCGAGCACTTTCTTAACTGCTCCCATCACTAGCCCCGGATCAACCTCAAAATACCCCGGCGGCAGCCCGGCAATCGGCTCGGGGAACGGCACCCGCGTGACGTGCTCAATCGTCAGCTTTTCGGCATCCAGGACCGCGCCTTTGATGAAGGAAGAGCCGATGTCGAGGGCGAGGAAGTGCATGGTGCAAGGAGCAAAGGGGTCGGGAATGGCTTTCGCCGTGGATTGACATGATAGCGGCATCATGGCAGCGGCGAAAACCTTTTCTGACCCCGTGACTGTTGGCTGGCTATGCGGACGGGGTCAGGAGGAGTTTTCGCAGCGAGCATTCTCGGCAGTTCACAGGCTGAGGGTGCGAAAACACCTCTCGACCCCATTAGGCCGCGCTGCCGCGGATGAATTGGCGGACGAGGGAGGCGTAGATGCCGCCGTGGGTGATCAGTTCTTCGTGGGTGCCCCGTTCGAGGATGCGGCCGTCTTCCAGGACGAGGACCTGGTTGGCGTGGCGGATGGTGGAGAGCCGGTGGGCGACGATGAAGCTGGTGCGGCCGGCAAGGAGTTTGGCGAGGGCTCGCTGGATGCGGACTTCGGTGAGCGTGTCCACGCTGCTGGTCGCTTCGTCCAGGATGACGATCCGCGGACGGGCGAGCATGGCCCGGCAAAAGCAGACAAGCTGCCGCTGGCCGAGGCTGAGTTGGGCCCCGCGCTCGCCGACCTGCGTTTGCAGCCCCTGCGGCAGCGATTGCAGCAGGTCGAGGCAATCGAGGTCCTTTGCCGATTGAATCGCTTCTTCATCGGTCGCATCGGGCCGGCCGACGCGAATGTTTTCCAGGATTGTCCCGGTGAAGAGAAAATTCTGTTGCAGCACGAGCCCCATCTGATGATGGAGCGAATCCCCCGTGATTTGCCGCGTGTCGTAGCCGTCGATGAGGACCGCGCCGCTCTGCGGCAGGTAGAAGCGAGTGATGAGGTTAATGATCGACGACTTGCCGCTGCCGGTCCGGCCGACGAGGGCGATGCTCTGGCCGGGCTCGGCAAGCAGCGAAACATCGTGCAGCACGGGGCGGTTGGCATCGTAGCCGAAGGTGACGTTTTTCAGTTCCACCCGGCCTGCGATCGGCGGCAAGGCAACGGCATCAGGGGCATCTTGCCACTCGGGCGGCTGGTCAAGCAGAGCGAAAACGCGTTCCGCTCCGGCCATTGCCGTGAGAGCCTGGTTGTATTGGTTGCCGAGAATTTGAATCGGGCTGAAAAAAATATTGGCGAGGAAGAAAAACGTAATCAGGTTGTCCGGCGACATCTGGATTCCCGGCGCGAGGACGCGATAGCCCCCAACCAGAATCAAGGCCACGATGAACGACTGGCTCGTCGTTTCCAGCAGCGGCAGCAGCATTCCTTCCACCCGGACCGCCCGCACAACATTCTGGCCGTGCCAGTCCAGTAAGTCTTTGAAAAGCTTGGAATTGGTCTCTTCCCGCACAAAGGCCTGCGTAAGCCGCACGCCGTTGATCGACTCCGCCAAGGTGGATGTCAGGCGGCTGAAGCCCTCCTGCATGGTGCGATAGGCGGTGGAGAGCCGGCCGCGGAAATAGAGATTGAGAAAATAGAGAATGGGGCCGAGTGCCACGACGATGCTGAACAAAGCCCAGTCGTAATAGAGCATGATGAGTGCCGACACGGTCATCTGAATCCCGCCGACCAGCGTGACGAACAGCACGTCCTGCACGCCGATGCGAAGAGCTTCGCAATCGCTCGTCACGCGGCTGATGATGCGGCCGATTTTGGTTTTGTTGTAAAAGCTCATCGGCGTCGCCTGCAAATGGGCGAAAATCTCCCGGCGGAGATCGTGCAGAACAGCCTCCCCCAATTCCAGCGCCAGCCGCTGGCGGAAATGGAGCACAAGATTGGTAAAACCCGTGAGCACCAAGACTCCGAGCGCACAGAGCCCAATCGTTTCGATCGGGTGAGTCAGGCTCGCATGATTTTTGATCGGCCCGCGAATTACGGCTCCAATCGACCAGCCAATCAGCGGCAACTGAATCCCCCGCAGCAGTACGCACAAAAACAGCACGTTCCGCTTCGCCGCATACGGCCGCATATACCCAACTAGCCGCGTAATCAGCTTGAGGTCGAGCGGGGCTTTATCCGGCTCGCGATCGTCGTCCTGCCGGCGCGACGTGATGGAAAGCTTCTTGACCGCGGGAGTTGCCTTCGCCGCGGTAGCGTCGTCATTAGTTGTTACGGCGGAATTTACAGCAGACATCGGCAGCTCGGCGGGCGGAAGCGATAACCAGTTTTACGCGGGAGTGCGAAAAACGGCAAGGAAGAGCGGCGGAAAGAATCTCGCACAGAGGCACGAAGGCACAGAGGTGGAGTTTAATTGTCTTCTCCTACTTTTCTCCCGCCCTCTGTGCCTTCGTGCCTCTGTGTGAGCCTCTCAAACTCTGCCGGCAACCGCACCTTGGAAGCCAGCCCCTCTTCCCGGTATGATTTTGGCATCGACTTATTTATGCCTTTCTTCCCCAACCCCAAGTCCCCAGCCCCTAGCCCCCATGCCTTTCCGCACCGAACACGATTCCATGGGGGATGTCCAAGTCCCCGCCCAGGCCTATTACGGCGCTCAGACGCAGCGGGCCGTTGAGAATTTTCCCGTCTCCGGCTGGACGCTGCCGAAGCCGCTGATTCATGCGATGGGGCTGGTGAAGCTGGCATGCGCCACGGCGAACCGGGATTTGGGGAAGCTCACCAAGACCGGCAAGAACAAGCTGAGCGATGAGCAGGTCGAAGCGCTGCTGAAAGCCGCGCGCGAAGTGGCGGAGGGGAAGTTCGACGGCGAGTTTCCCATCGACGTCTTCCAGACCGGCTCGGGGACATCGAGCAACATGAACGCCAACGAGGTGATCTCCAACCGGGCGATTGAAATCCTCGGCGGTGACCGCTTTGTGCAGGAGAAGCCGGTCCACCCCAATGACCACGTCAACATGGGGCAGAGCACTAACGACATCTTCCCCACCAGTATCCACGTCGCCGTCGCGGTCCAAATTCAAAAGGACCTCATTCCCGCCTTGCAGAAATTCCACGATGTTCTGGCCGAGAAAGCCCAACAGTGGGACAAGATCATCAAAATCGGCCGGACGCATCTGGCAGACGCCACGCCTCTCCGACTAGGGCAGGAAATCGGCGGCTTTGCCCGGCAACTGCAAATGTCGATTGAGCGGGCGAAACGGGGGATTGAAGCGATCCTCGAACTCCCCGCCGGCGGCACGGCAGTCGGCACCGGCATCAACACGCATCCTGAATTCGGCAGCAGAGTGGCCGCGGTGCTGGCAAAGGAAGCCGGCATCCCGTTCATCGAAGCCAAGAACCATTTTGAAGGGAACGCCCAGCGGGACGGTCTGGTGGAATGCCACGGACAACTCCGTACCATCGCGGTGACGCTGTTCAACGTCGCCAACAACATCCGCTGGCTCGGCAGCGGCCCGCGGTGCGGCTTTTATGAGCTGAAGCTCCCCGACCGCCAACCCGGCAGCAGCATCATGCCGGGAAAGGTGAACCCCGTGATGTGCGAAAGCATGATGCAAGTGGCGGCCCGCGTCATCGGCAACGACCAGACCATCGCCTACAGCGGAGCGACCGGCGGCCAGTTTCAGCTCAACATCATGATGCCCGTAATGGGACATACTACTCTGGAGAGCATCCATCTCCTCTCCGCCGCCACGCGGGCCTTCGTCGAATTCTGTGCCATCGAGATGGAAGCCAACGAAGTCGCCTGCGAGGCTTCCGTCGAAAAGAGCCTCGCCATGGTCACCTCCCTCAACCCGCACATTGGCTACGAAAACGCCGCTAAAATGGCCAAAAAAGCCTTTTCCAGCGGCAAAACCATCCGCGAACTCTGCCGCGAAGATGGCATCCTCCCCGAAGCGACCCTCCGCGAGGCCCTCGACCCGTGGAGCATGACTGAGCCGAAAGCCTAAGTGGGGCAGGCCTCCAGCCTGCCCAAAACTCGGACTGTTAACCGGCCTATTCGATGGTGTACGATAATGGCTTGCCAAAGCCGACTTATATGGGTAACTCAGGAGACATTCCATGCCGACCAGATTCCTTGCGCTGCTATCCGTTGCAATCCTTTGCTCCGTTGCGGCAGGCCAAGACGAGAAGCCCAAGGTAGAGGCCAAAGCCGCCGTTCTGGAAGCCAAGGCTGCGGAAATCGAAAAGCTCATGGAGCAGCTCGACTCTAACGTCTTCGCCGAGCGGCAAGCGGCTCAGCAGAAGCTGACGGAAATTGGGAAGGCGGCGCTGCCGGCGATTGAAAAAGGGACGCAGAACGTCAGCCGCGAGGTGGCGGTGCGGTCGCTGGATATTCTGAAGGGGCAGTTTCAAAAAGGTGATGACGCCACCAAGGCGGCTGCCAAAGGTGTCTTAGAGCGGTTGGCGAAGAATAACGACGGGACGCTAGCCAAAAGGGCCGGCGAAATCCTAAGTCCCCCCAAGCCGGTAACACAAAATCCGCAGGGTCTCCCCGGCATCGTTCCCGGCCGGATCGGCGGCGCTCAAATCCAGATTCAGATCGCCGGCGGAGCGGGAGGCAATTTCAAACGGTCGGTAAAGGATGTTAACGGTGTTAAGGAAATCGAAGCCGAGGAGAACGGCAAGAAGGTGAAGATCGTGGACGACCCGGCCAAGGGGATCAAGCTGGAAATGACGGAAACCAAGGACGGCAAAGAGACCACGCAGAAATTCGAAGCCAAAGACGCTGCGGAACTCAAGACCAAGCACCCCGAAGCCCACAAGCTTTACGAAGAATACAGCAAGCAGCCTGCCGGCATCCAGATCCGCGGCTTTGCGGTGCCTGGGGGGATTCCCCCTGGTGCAATTCCGGCAATTCCTGTTCTTCCCGGCGCGCCGGGCGGAGTGAGGCGCATCAAGATCATGCGGCCTGACGACCTCGACGCATTGAAGAACAGTGCCGATGGAGCCCTCAAGGAACTCGACTCCGCGCTCAAGTCCCTCAAGGATGCCAAAGCCGGCAGTGAGGAACTCAAAAAGGCCCAGGAGCAACTCGAAGCTGCCAAGAAGCAGGTCGAGGATTTGAAGGCCAAGCTCGGGGAGTAGGTATGAGTTGGGGATGGCCGCAAAAAACACAAAAAGCCACGAAGAGAATACAAGCCGACTTCAGTTTTTGTGTCCTTTTTGCGTTTTTCGTGGCTAATCCCAAGTGCGTTCCGAGAACCTGGATGATTAGTACCAGGGGGCTCACGCCCCCGCTCGCCGAGAGAGACACCATGCCTGATTTCGAACTCCGCCGCGAAAAACTCCGCAAGCTTCTCAGCAAGGCCAAGGGGACGGCGTTACTGGTGACTACGGAATCCAACGTCACCTATCTCACCGGCTTTACGGGGGACAGCAGCTATCTGCTGCTGATGCCCAAGGGTGAAGTGCTGATTTCCGACATGCGTTACACGACGCAGCTGGAGGAAGAATGCCCGGGGCTGAAGCTCGAAATCCGTCCGCCGGGGACGAAAATGCACGAGGAGTTGGCGAAGCTCATCACCTCCTGCCGGCTTCCTAACCTGGCGATTGAAGCCGGTTCAATGACGGTGAGCTTTTACGAGAAGTTGAAGTCACTCTGCAAAGGGACGCAGTTCGGCACCTCCGAAGGTCTGGTCGAAGAATTACGAGAAATTAAGGATAGCGAGGAAGTCGAAGCCATCCGCTACGCCATCAAGGTTGCCCAGTCGGCCTTCGCGGTCATTCGTCCAGCCCTGCGGCCCGATCGGACGGAAAAAGAAGTCGGCGACGAACTGGAATATCAAATCCGGCTGTTCGGCGGTGTTTGCGGCAGTTTTCCGGCGATTGTCGGGGCCGGAGCCAGAGCCGCACTTCCCCATGGACGCCCCAAAGACGATGTGCGGCTGGGGGATAGCGAGTTTGTGCTGATCGACTGGGGGGCCAAGGCCCGGCTCTATTGCAGCGACTTGACGAGGGTCTTGGTGACCGGTAAACTTTCGCCCAAACTCCGTAATGTGTATGGAGTTGTGCTCAAAGCTCAGCTCGCCGCTATTGATTCCATTCGGCCCGGCGCGGTCCTGCAAGATGTGGACGCCGCCGCCCGCGGAACGATTGAACGGGCCGGCTTTGGGAAGGAGTTCGGGCACTCGCTCGGGCATGGGATCGGCCTCAACATCCACGAAGGACCTCGTCTGGCCAGTGACCAGGACGGCAAGCTGAAAGCCGGCATGGTAATCACGGTCGAGCCCGGCATTTATCTGCCGGGTTGGGGCGGGGTGCGAATCGAGGACGATGTGCTGGTCACCCGCACCGGCTGCGAAGTGCTGACGAGTGTTCCGAAGGAATTGGAAGAGAGCGTCGTTGAATAGCAGCCGGAGCACATAATCCCCCATGGCCGACTCTCCTAAATCCGGCAAACCTCGCCCTCCCGCGGGCCGGCCGGTTCCCCCACCTCCGCCGCCAGCAAAAAAGCCACGGAAACCACCGATGAGCGAACCCGATATTAAGCCCGAGTCCGAGGATAGCGTCTTCGAGGTGCAGCGAATCCGCCGCCTGGTCGAGCTGATGAAAGAGCACGACCTGTCGGAGATCGACCTCCGCGAATCCCGCCATCGCATCCGCATCTGCCGCGGACCGAAGGAAGCCCCGCGGCCTGCTTACGCTGCTCCTCCTCCGCCTCCGCCATCGGCAGCTCCTCAAGCAGCCGCACCGGCTGGTGCGAAAGCTCCCCCAGCCGACAGCCCGAACACGGTGACCATCAAGAGCCCGATGGTCGGCACGTATTACTGCCGTCCGAATCCGAAAGCGGAAGCGTTCGTAAAGGTTGGCAGCAAGGTGGATGTGAACACCCCGATTTGCATCATTGAGGCCATGAAGGTCTTCAACGAAATTCCCGCCGAGATCCGCGGCACCATCACTGCCATCCTCGTGGAGGATGGCGAAGCCGTCGAGTTCGACAAGCCGCTATTCAAGGTGGAGAAGTCTTAGTAGTCCGCTCACGCCGTGAGCGGACAATTCCGGCGAGGGTCTCCTGACTCCGCCTGCGGTTCGCCCTCCCCACGCCAAATACGATGTCCGCTCGCGGAGCGAGCGGACCACATACATGTATAAACGCATCCTCATCGCCAACCGCGGAGAAATCGCCCTCCGGATCATCCGGGCCTGCAAGGAGCTCGGCATCGAGACCGTCTGCGTCTACAGCACGGCTGACCGGGGGAGCCAGTATCTCGATCTGGCGGATGAGACGTACTGCATCGGCCCGCCGAAGTCGATCAACAGCTACCTGAAGATCGATCAGATCATCAGCGCGGCCGAAGTCGGCAATGTGGACGCCATCCATCCCGGCTACGGTTTTCTCGCCGAAAACTCGCACTTCAACGAAGTCTGCCGGAGTTGCAAGATCGACTTCATCGGCCCGACCCCCGAGGCGATGGATTCTCTCGGCGACAAGAACCGGGCCCGCGCCATGGCCCGCGCCGCCAAGGTGCCGGTCGTTCCCGGCAGTGCAGGTCTGATTGAAGACGAGAACGAAGCGGTCAAGGTTGCCCGCGAGATCGGCTTTCCGGTCCTCATCAAGGCGACGGCCGGCGGCGGCGGCAAAGGGATGCGCGTTGCCGCCAACGAGTTGACGCTCAAAACGGCCATCCAGCAAGCCAAGACCGAAGCGCAAGCCGCCTTCGGCAACGCCGGCGTCTACCTGGAAAAGTACATTGAGAAGCCGCGGCATGTGGAAGTGCAGATGATCGCCGACCATCACGGTAACGTCTGCCATCTGTTCGAGCGCGAGTGCTCCACGCAGCGCCGTCATCAGAAGCTGATCGAGGAAAGCCCCGCTCCTCGGCTGCCGCAGGAACGCCGCGTGGAAATGTGCAACGCCGCGGTGCGGCTGCTGCGGGAAGCCAAGTACACTAACGCCGGCACGGTGGAATTCATCGTCGACCAGCAGAACAACTTCTACTTCATTGAGGTCAACGCTCGCATCCAGGTGGAGCACCCCGTCACCGAGATGGTCACCGGCGTGGACCTGATCAAAACGCAAATCCGCGTCGCCTTCGGCGAGCCGTTGCCGTTCAAGCAGGAAGAAATCGTTCCCCGCGGAGCGGCTATCGAGTGCCGCATCAATGCCGAGAACCCGGAGAAGAATTTCCAGCCCTGCCCCGGCCTGATTAAGCAGATGTACGTCCCCGGCGGCCTCGGCGTCCGGTTCGACTCCCACGCCCACGCCGGCTACACAGTGCCGCCCTACTACGACTCCATGATCGGCAAGCTCATCGTCCACAAACCAACCCGGGCCGAAGCCATCGCCACCATGATCCGGGCCCTCGACGAACTCCGCGTCGAAGGGATCAAAACCACCGCCCCCTTCCACAAGCAAGTCCTCTCCCACACCACCTTCGCCGAAGGCCTGGTGGACACCGGCTTCGTCGAGCGGACCTTCCTGCCGCCCCAACACTAGCAAGACCGGCATTATCTTGCTTTTCGTTCCCCTTCCGGTGTAAGCTAAGAACCACAGGGGTGCATCTCGGCGAAAACAGCGAGGGTTTCGCGCGCGACTTCGACTGACTCTTCAATGCACACTCTTTGCCAGAACTCTCCCCAATGCCGGAGAATATGGTGTGGCCGATTGGCCACACTTTTCTTCCTCTGGTTGCTGTCCGCACCAGCGGCCGCGTGGCACATTAGGCGATACCTCAGCCGCTGCGCTATAATCGTCCTCATGCGGCCTTCCGTTCGCGCACTCCTGATTTGTTGCCTGGTTGCGGTCACGGGCGGATATTTTCTTGAGGGATACCAGCGGCAGCAGCGGCGATACAGGGCGTGGCAGCGAGACCAGCAGGTTCATGCCGGACTCGCCGAAGCGGTTCGGATTCTGTTGCCCGATGCAGAGCATTCCACGCTTCTGCAGGCAGTCGAGTTGCTGCGGGGGGAGGTGGACCTTCCTATTGATCTGGAGTCCCGCTTAGCGGACACCCTCATCGGTCCCCGCCACTTGATCTTGCGGGATGGCTCGTTTCAGGGAATTTTTCACGGCTCTCTGGACGATGCCTTGGAAGAGATCCTGCGAACCGCGGATGACTCCGAAGGAGTCGGCTATCGACTGGAAGAGGGGCGGATCGTCATTCGGCGAGGATCAGACTTTTCGCCGGCGGTGCTAGTGCGCGAGTACGAAACGCCGATCCTATCCGCCCGCCTTGTGAGTCTGGATGAACGGGAAATCACCGAACTGATCACGACGTGCATCGATCCGGATTGCTGGGACGACGTGGGGGGACCCTATACCGCCTTAAGCTCTCCCGGCGCGGTGACCGTGGCTGCTTCCAGCCAAATCCACCGGAAAATTGCCCGCATGCTCGGACAACTGGCGGTGTTGCCGGCGGAGCCGCTATCGCTGCGGCCGGTGGCATTTTTGGACGCTGGCTATCCCTACGATTTGGCCGAGCCGCGTTCCAAGGTGCTTGCCGCGCTCGATCAAACGGGAGACTTCGAGTACGCGGAGGTGCCACTCAAGCAGTTTCTGGGGAGCATCTCGCATCGCTTCCAGATTCCCATGATCGTGGCGTCGAAAAAACTGGAAGAGGCGGGTTTCAATCTGGAAGCTCCAGTTACATTCACAATGTCAGGCGTCTCGCTCCGGACGTTCCTGCGAAATTCGCTGGGCGATCTGGGTTTGACCTACACGCTGGAGCAGGAATTGATGGTCATTACCACGCCGGAGGACGCCGGCAGCCGGCTGATTATGCTGTTCTATCCGGTGCATGATCTGATCGATCGAAACTCGCCCCAGGATCCGCAAGATCTGCTTGATGTCATCACCTCTGCCGTGGATCCCGATACTTGGGAGGATGTGGGGGGGCCGGGTTCCTTGAAATTGGTCGCCGAAGGCTGGCTGCTGGTCGCGCAGTCGCAGGAGGAGCACGAGCACCTGCTGGAGTTCCTCCATCAATTGCGGCATTACGTTCCCAGAGGTTCCCGCCTGCCGCCCGAACTGACGATACACGAGCGGGGTGCGCGGCATATTCAATCGCTCTTGTGCCAGCCGGCCATTCTCGATCTGGAGTCTCTCTCGCTTGACCAGTTTTCGGCAGCTTTGCAAAAGCGCCTTGGTGTGCAGGTTGCTCTGGCAACGAGGAAGCTGGAAGAGGAAGCCATCGATCCTAGTTCCATCGACATTTGCCTGGACCCTCAGCCGCAGCCCCTCTGGCGGCAGCTACACGAGGGACTGCAGGTGTCCGGCCTGTCGTTTCTCGTGCGGGACGAATGCATCCAGATTACGACGGCAGAAGACGCGGGGAGCCGACTGGAGCGGGAGATTGTCGATGTTCGGGATCTGGCGATCTTCAGCAGCGGCAGCTCGTCCGAGCAGTTTCTCATGCAATTGATCCGGCACTCCGTGGACCCGGACACCTGGGAAGATACCGGCGGACCAGGATCGATTACCTCGTTCAAGGACTGCCTCGTGATCTTTCAATACGGTCAGCAGTCCTTTGAAATTCGCGAGTTCCTCTCCTGGCTGCGGGCTCACCGGAATGAACTCCTCACGCCCGCCAAAATCGCGTCCTTGGATAAGCATAGCACCGAATACCAGCGGCTTGTCGCCCTCAGCCGTTCGTCCACGAACCGCTGGTTGGCGATGTACCTGAGTTGCGCCCTGAACCCTGAAGTGCCCGCCCTTCAACCTGTATGGCGGCCAACACCACCGGGCTATTCGGGCGGATGCATTTTCTAACGACGGAAGCGAATCTCGTGCAAGCAAACACTCCGACCCGTCCTAAGTGGCGATTTCGCATCTTCCAGTTCAGCATCCGGACGATGTTTCTGGTGACGGCTGCGGTGGCGGTGTTTTGCAATTGGTATTTCCAGCCGCAGCGGAAGGATGAGGAACTGGCTGGGGGGATGTTGAAGTTGCGGCGGCAGGTGAAGGTGGAGATTCGGGATGCTCCCATGAGCGGGCGAGGAGTGGGTCCCTTCGCGCCGCTGCCGGGGACTAAGGCACCCTATTACATCAACCACGGTTCCTGGTCGCTGCTTGATAAGGATGATAATCTGCTCGCCCGCGGCAATTATTCCAATGACGTTCCCACCGGTTGGTGGACCATCTGGCATGTCAGCGGCAAGAAGGCGGCCGAAGGACGGCTGAAGAATGGGGCCAAGAGTGGCGTCTGGAAGACGTGGTATGAGGACGGCTCGCAGCAGTCGGTGGTGACGTATGCCGATTCGGTCCCCGCGGGAAAATCCGGCGAGGCAACTCCACCTGGCACCGTCCGGCCCGTTCGCCACAGCAAGTTCCCGCTGGAGATGAGCGCCTATCCGCGCGAAGGGGTTGCCAAAGCCTGGTATCCGAGCGGCCAACTCAAGTTCACCGGCAGCTACAAGGACGACAAGGAGGAGGGGCCGTGGCAGCTTTTCGATGGAGCCGGAAAGTTGACCGCCGGCGGCCCTTATTTGCGCGGCCAGCGGCATGGTGAATGGAAGTTGGTCGATGCCGCCGGCAAAGAAACGACCGTGGAATTCACCCGCGGACATGAAACGGGAGAACTACAGACACTGCTTGCCACGCTCACCAAGGGGCTGCAATCCGAAAATCCTGGCGACCGCTTGCGGGCGGCTTACGATCTGGCGGAACTGGGAGAGGACGGCTTGCCGGCTTTGACAATCGCCCTTTCGCACTCAGGCATGGAAACCCGCATCGCGGCCACGCGGAGTTTGCTTCGTCTGGGAGAAGCCGCCTCGCCGGCACTCCCCAAGCTCAAGGAGTTGGCCGCTTCCAAAGCCGGTTCGCCCCTCAAATTCCAGGCGATGCTGGCGGTCTACGTTGTTGATCCCACCGCGCGCGGCGCAATGTTTGATGATTTAATCGCCCAGGCCACAGCTCTCGCCGACCCTGGCGAAACCAGCGACGCCTTCGGCCACATCTTCGCCGCCGACAGCCAGCGGCAACAGCAAACGCTCAAAAAAATGCTGGCCTGGGAAGCGGAAAACCCCAGCCGCAGCGGCCAAACTTGTGCAATGCTCCTCCGCTCCCAGACGGACATGATCCAATTGCTGGATGCGATGTACGAGCCCAATCTGCACATTGCGTCTCGCAAAGTCATCGCGGCCACTCTTGCCGATTTTCTTGACGCACGATACCCACGATTTTCGACCTATTCCGCAGCGGTGGCTTCTCTGACGGAGAAAATGAAGGCGGAAACGGACGCGGAATTGAAAGAAGCGGGTGAAGCTCTCAAAGCCCGCACTGAGTCGCTCCAGCCAGGACGAGGAGGCGGATTCTTCTAAGGGCTCCGCCGAAGATCCAACGACTCGAATGAAGCGATTCTTTCTCACCGCCGCCCTCGTTGCCGCCCTGGCGTCTGCCGTCGGCTATTGGTGGGAGGGAAGGAAGCACGAGGCGCGTCGGCAGGAACAGGCGGATCTGGAACTGCGGTTGGAGCAGGAACTGGACAAATTGATCTCGCTGGAAGAAATCGCCGGCAGCGAACAAAACATGCTGGATGTATTGCGGCATGTGGCGCGGCAAGTGGACGTTCCGGTAGTTTACTACCCTGCCAGTCTCACGAAGGAAATGTTGCTGGACCGGCGAGTGATCAGCCTGCCGAAAACGAAGCTCAGTCTCCGAAGCACTTTCGAAATCCTTTCCCGCCAATTGCCAATCGGCTATTACGCGGAGAAAGGGCAATTGGTAATCAACTCCAGCAACGAAGCTGGCAGCGTCTTGACCACGCGGATTTACCCTCTCCCGCAATCAGCCGGTCCGCAAAGGCCGTTTGCTGCGAACCTGGATTCGTGGATTGAGGTGGTCACCCGGGAGATTGATCCCGACTCTTGGGAAGATGTAGGGGGAAATGCCGAGGTGCACTCTGTTCCAGGTGCACTTGTTATTCGGCAGACCTGCCAGAACCACGATCGGCTGCGGCAGTTCTTTCGGCAACTGGAGCGAGCAACATTGCAATTGGATGCCCAAGCTGACTTGCTGTCCTCGTATTCTCCCGTCGAGCGAAGAATCCTGGCGGCGCTGGAATCCTCCACCGATTTTGAGTGTGCCAATGCGCCGCTACTGGAGGTGATGGACGATTTTTTTCGGAAGCATCGCATCCCCTTCGTCCTCTGCCACTCAAAACTGGAAGAATCCGCCGTCGATCTCGAAATGCCGCTGACTCTGAAGATGAAAGGGGCCACGCTGCATGCTGTCCTGCATTCGCTCCTCGAACAGGCCGGGCTGACTTATGTGATTTGCAATGATGTCTTGGAAGTGACAACGCCGGAAGACGCGGGGAACAGAATGCGAACGGTGGTCTACGACGTGCGGGATCTGGTGATCGTCAAAGACGGAATCGACTTTGACTCCCTGGCGGAACTAATCACCACAACCGTGAATCCCGACAGTTGGGACGACGGCAGCGGGCCGGGGCCGCTGCAGGACTTTTCTCCTGGTTGGCTGGTCTTCAGCCAGACGGACTTGATGCATGCGGACACGGCTGAACTGTTAACCCGCCTTCGCGAACACCTACACGCTCGTTCCACCGGTAAACCGCCAGCCCATAATCCCGCGCCCGCTGAAAGAAATATCGCAGCGGCTTTGGACTGGGAAATCAAGCTCGACTACCAAGGACGGACGCTGCAACAAGTCGTTGACGACTTGGCCCAGCGCTCGGGCATCAACATGCGGCTCGACGTGAGAAAACTTGCGGAAACGTCCGATCCCACGGATGTGCCCCTAAACTGTCATCTTCCTTCTCTCCCCCTGAAATTGGCCATTCGCCGCTTGCTGGAGGTCGAACAACTGGCGGGCACGGGGCTGGCCTGGGCGATTCAAGACGAATGTTTGGTGCTGACGACCCAGGACGAAGTCACCGCTGAGCGAGAGATACTCATTTTGGACGTTCGGGGTCTGGCGGGACCGGGAGAGGACAAAGAGACTTTTGACGAAGACTATCTGGATGAACTTTTGCAGGCCGCTTTTGGGGCAGAACGGCGGAATCTTGCCAATAACTGCTCGTACTATAGGTCGCTTTTGGTGGTTAGTGCTCCGCGCGAGGTGAATGCGGAGGTTCGGAAGCTCGTGGAGGCGCTCGCGCGCTTTCGTGACGAGTCGTTTCTCGCGCGGCAGCGGGGGACGGCTCACGTGGAGCCGTTTCCGATGGAGATTGGAGAGGCCGATTTATCTCCGGTCGCTCTGCGGATGCAGATTTATCCTGTGAACGACCTGTTGGGGAGCGAAGGACCACTCGCCATCGAAGAGTTGCAAACTGCAATTGCGAACAGTTTCTCGGAGGAGACATCGGGGGACGTTATTCCCGTCCCACCCGACGGCCTGCTGGTTTTTCAAAGCCCGGACGGACACCAGCAGGTGCAAAGATTCTTAGACGAATTGAGACAGCACATCGTCCCCAGCTATCGTGTGCCGCAGTGGCTGGGTGCCCGAGATAAGAACCGGTCGGATTTGGCAAAGGCCCTCGCCAGCCGGGAGCAAGACCTCTCACACCTAAGCCGGATGAATGAGCTGCATTTGGCGCTCTCATTGGCCTTAGGGCGAGACGTGATCCTGGACCCGGAACACCTGCCCTTTGGTTTTCAAGATTTGCCTCCCGTCCGAGATGAGCCGCCGCCGGGAAATCACCCGCCGACGATCAAGGAGCAGTTGGCCGCCTGGGGACTGGCTGTCGTGGCGAATGAGGAGGGATTCATGCTGACTCTGACTGAAAAAGACCAGCGGCTGGAGTTTTTTGACGTCCGCGACTTGCTTTCACTCCCCGTTCCGTTTGAGGTCGATGAGCTATTCTCCATTTTTGACCGCGGGCTGACGGACGCAGAATCATCGTGGAGAAAACTCGAACCGAGTCATTGCTTTTACGGCAGACTGATCGTTCAGGCTCAGGACCAGCACCTGAAGGAAGTAGAGCAGCTCTTGAGCTGGCTCCGAAAACAGTCCAGCGTGCCGCGGGTGCGGGGAGTACACCAGCGGCAAGACCCCGCGGAGTCCAGGCAACTCCTCCAGCGGTTGCTCGGTTCGGAAAATGTCCAGGAGCAATTGTATCTGTCATTCGTGCTGCAATTCGCCGCGCCCTGCGAAGATGGATTCGAGGAATTGGGAGCTCGGATACGTTTGCTCTCCCGTGGCCCCAACTCGCCGTTGCTGGTGCGACTGCGGGACGTTGTACACCGGTGGGTAGTCACGCTCCCAAACGAGCGTCTCGAAGAGATGTTCGATCGTTCTCACTCACCTATCCTGCGGAAAGCGGCGATTCAGACTCTTTCCCATCGCATCGATGCGAACAAGTCGGGCCAGGAAACGGTTCTGGAAGCGGTGGAGAGCAGAATCGTCGCTCGGCCAGGGCTTTCGGAAAGGGAAATTGACGAGCTGCGAATCGCCGTGGAACAACGCTTTCTCCCCCTTATTCATCGCACTAAGATTGATTTCGCCAAGCGACTGCTCGATGCAAATCCGGCTTCGGCTCCGCGGACGGATTCCCCCGCCAGAACGCTCGTAACTCCTCCTTGGCGACAGCCGCGTATTCAGCGCCGTTGGGTTTATGCCATTCCGGTGGTCGGATGACTTTCTGAAGTTTGCCATGCAATGTTGCGCCTCAGCGGGCTTTCGCATCAATATCCATTGATTTGTTCGCAGGGGCCGCTTATATTTGGCAACGTAAGGTGACCAATCCTTTTTAGCCGCGAGCCGCGCCATGGAATCGAGCGCTCGATCTTCTCCGCGAAGACTTTTGACGCGACGAGCGGCGTTGCAGGCGGTCGTGGCCGGATTGGGGATGGCGGAGTTGGCGACACTTCGCCAGGGGGAAGCGGCGGAGGCTAAGGCGAAGTCGGTCATCTTCATTTTTCTGACTGGCGGAATTGCCCAGCACGATAGTTTTGATCCCAAGCCGGATGCTCCCGCGGATATTCGGGGAGAATTCCGGCCGATTGCCACGTCTGTTCCGGGGATCCAGATATGCGAGCATCTGCCGCTGTTGGCGAAGCGGGCTGACCGCTATGCGCTCGTCCGTTCGATGCGAACGAATAGCGACGGGCATGAACTGGCGTGCCACATGCTGCTCACCGGCCGGCAGGAACTGCCGCCCGGTTTTTCGCTGGACAACATTCCGAGCGCATCCGAGTGGCCTTCGATTCCCGCGACGATCACGCACGCTCTCCGAGAGCGCTCCACCGCTCTCCCTCCCGCCGTCGTCCTCCCTCAGCCGAGCGTGAATGAAGCGGGCAAGGTCCGGCCGGGGCAATACGCCGGCAAGCTCGGAAGCAACTGGGATGCCTGGCATCTCAACATTGCCTCGCCGTGCGCCTTGGGAAACGGCGCCTGCCCGAATTGTTTTCGCTTTGAGGGGACGCCCCATCACCACGGCTCCGCCACGATTTTCGATCCGCCGCGGCTGGTGCTGCCGGACGGCGGCGAGCCTAGGCTAGCTTCGAGACTGGATCTCCTGTCGGGCATCCAGCGGCAGCAACTCGATTTGGAGCGGGTGGCGGACCGTTTTGGCCGCCATCGGCAGCAGGCTCTTTCGGTGTTGACGGATGCCCGGATTCGGAGTGCTTTCGATGTGGAAAACGCCGACGAGCAGACGTTGGCCCGCTATGGAAAGGACAAGTTCGGCCTTTCCATCCTGATGGCCAAGCGGCTCGTCGAGGGGGGCGTCAACTTCGTGCAGGTCAACTTGGGGAAGAACTCCACCTGGGACACGCACCGCCGCAACTTCGTGAACATGAAGGACAATCTGCTGCCGCCGCTGGACCGCTGTGTTTCCGCCCTGCTGGATGATCTGGCGGAGTCGGGCCGGCTGGAAGAAACCCTGGTGGTCGTCACCGGCGAATTCGGCCGGACCCCCAAAATCAACAAGGACTCCGGGCGCGACCATTGGGGCCGGGTTTACTCGCTCCTCATCGCGGGTGGTGGCGTTCGCGGCGGCCGCGTCATTGGCTCGTCCGACCGGATGGGGGGCGATCCCACGGAAGAGATGCAAACGCCGGAAAATCTGGCCGCCACACTTTATGAAACGCTCGGCATTCCCCGCCACACCACCTGGACCGACATCGACGGCCGGCCGCACAAGCTGTATCACGGCTTGCCGATTCCGGGACTGGTGTAGGGACTAGCCCACAAGGTTTTCCCCCTGATCTCTCCGCAGCCAATGCGCCCGCCATCCGGCGGCCGTGGGACCGGCGACATCCGCTTCATAGTCGTCGCCAATGATCAATATCTCTTCCGGCCGTAAACCGAGTTGCTCTTCCACGGTCCTGTAAAACCGTGGCTCTGGTTTGGGACAGCCAATTTCGGAGGAGACGAAAATGTACTGGCATCCGTGGAGCGGCGGATGGTCGAGGCAAATGGTGCGCAGTCGGCTGTCGAAGTTCGAGGCGATGCCGAGCAGATAGCCGCGCTGTGTCAACTCCTTCCAGCAGGGGGCAACGTCGTCGAAGAGTTTCCAGCTTGAGGAAGAGCCGAAGTGCTGCCACAGCTCGCTTAAGAGGAATTGCTGGGGATCATCGATGTCGTCGATTACGTCGTAAACAATCCGGTGCCAGCGCTCCCGTTCCATTTCTTCGCTGGTCTGCCCTCCTTGATGATACTTCTTGATTGCGGCGCGAAACCGGGAAGCGCCTTCGTCCACGGAATATTTGGAACCGAGCTTTCGTCCCTCGCGGTGATAAACTTCCGCCACAGGTGGGTGCGGATACATCAGCGTTCCCACGGCGTCGAAGAGGACGGCGCGGATGTTCGCGGGAATTGGCGGCATCTACTGCTCCCAGCTTCGCATGCGAGCGATCAGCAGTTTTACCTCTTCCTTCTTCTTCTCAAAGAGGGCAAACAGGACCAGCAGGGCGATGCCCAGGCCGAAGCCGAACGCCCACCAGGGCCAGGTCTGATCAATGGCCCGGGCCGCGTGCCAGACCATGCTGATGAGGGCCATCAGCGTGAAGCTGACCCCGAGGTATAGGAAGGCCCGGATGCGGAGCATGATCCCCAGGAGTGCCCCGAGGACGGCGAGCGCGGCGAGAATCATGGGGGGCCAGAGTTCGCCGGGGGAAGCGTGAATGAAGACTTCGCTCGTCGAGCTGAGATAGATAATGATCGTGGCGAAGTACCGCGTCGCCGTCAATTGCTCGGTCGTCAGCCGTGTGCGATTGAGCTGTGCCGCCAGAAGCACGGCGACGGCTGGAGGGATGAGCCAGAACTGCGGATGGTCGGTGAAGTGGACGCCGCGATGCTCCAGCAGCACCCAGAGTGCGGCATTGCCGGCCACGGCAGCTGCGGCTCCGTAAAGGATGGAGCGGTGGGCAATGCAGAGCAGAAGATACATGAGCCCCGCCAGGAAGAGGACCAGTTCATAGTCCGCCTTCGGCGCATGCTCCGCGGGGACAATCAGCATGGCGAGCGCCGGAATCAGCGGGATTAACCCCCCCGTGTTGCGAAACGGCTCCGCCAGGACGCGGATTTTCGCCCGCTGAAAGAGCTCCGCGGCGGCGACGCCGGCGAAGGCGAGGCCGAGCAGGATGTAGGGCCAATACGGCCGCAGGACCGTGTCGAACCACATCGGCCGGCAGACATAAAGGTGGGCGAACAACAGGCCGCTCACCGCCTGGGCTCCGTAGACATAGAACATCCGCCCTTTCTCATCCAGCGTCAGCGGATCTCGTCCGGGGAGCAGGGCCATCGACAGCAAACCCGCCACGAGGGCGACCAAGACCACGGCCACGGCGCCGACTTGTACATCTAATACTGGTGCGCCGATTCCCGGCTTGAACAAGGCGACTTCCAAACCCAACACCACGACAAACGTGACAATCGCTAAAACTCCGGACGAATAGCCGGATTTCCGAGTGGCTGAATTCCAGGTGCCGTCCGTAAATAAGTACCGCGGCAGGACGAGGCCATAAATCAACGTGAGGAACGATAGGGCCATCAAGAGGCGGAATGCCCGCTCCAAGACGAGCCCTTCCGTCCACTGCGGCGCGAGTTGTGCCCAGCCGAGATAGACGACCGACAATCCGGCGAGCATCAGTGCGCCGATTTGAGCCAGTTCCTTCCGCTCCTTTTGAGCCAGGCAGGAAATCCCCCAGCCGGCAATGGCGGGAGCGAGGGCGACCGCGACTCTCCATTCGAGTTGCTCGTGAGTCAGGACGGCGCTCAATCCGATGGCCGTTACGACGGCAGTGATGCCGATGGAGACCGCCGGCAGCCAGTAGGAGGTTCGCTTGAGGCCGCCGATCGTGTCGGAGATGCCCCACTGTGTGCCGAGATTCGCGAGGTTGGCGCCGAAACTCCAGACCTGGCCGGTCAGTGCGACGTAGACCGCCGCTGAAATCGTGGCGGCCAAAGAGAGTTCAATAAGTGGCAGATTTGCATGCCGCAGACCGTCCACAATAAAGAGCAGGCCAAGCACAAAGGCGGCCGGCAATGCAAAGTACGCTCGGCGATCCCAGAGCGAGCGTGTTACGACGGCAGCGAGCGATGCCAGGGCCGCGATGATCCAAACGTCGCTCGGTACGAAGCGGCCGAGGGGCATTGGTTGCCCTGCGAAGGGCTCGATGGCGTCGATGAAGGTGCCGAAGCAGAGTCGCACCGCGAAGATGAGAATGCAGACGATGATGCCGAGATGATGAGCTGGCCGGCCGAAGGTCCGCGGATCGAACGGCTGGTCGTTTTGACGCTGGGACTGAATTTCGAGCGATAGCCAGATGGCCGAGAGGCCGCAGACGGCGATGACAGAGGCTTCGACAACAAACGTATCCGGCAGCGGAAAGAGGGGCGTCGGCCAGCCAAGCCAGAAGAGGAACACGCCAACCGGCGCGGCGAGGAGTGACGCATAGGCATACGGCTGGCGGCGGCGGACGATTCCTTGCACGACGAATATCAGGCAGACGCCGGCCATCGCTCCGACCGACCACCACGGCTGCTGCGGGTCGGGGCCGATTGCACCTCGAATCGCCATGACGGAAACGAGCATGGCGATTGCGAAGGAGACCCAGTGCGACGGAACGAGTTTCGACAGGGAACCGGAGCTCTTGAGCGCACTCGCCACAGTCGCCATCGCCGCTACGGACAAACTGCCGGCCAGCAGGATGTGGTAACTGATCCAAAGTTTGCCGCTATCCAACTGATCGCTGGAGGCGGCAACCAAAGTGATGACCGCGAGTATCGCAAAAGGCCAGAAGTTTGCCGCCTGGCGCGCCGCTTGACGATGAACATCGAGCAGAGCAATGGCCGCCGTCAGGCCGACGGCGAGGTAGCTAAGATACCCGCCCAGCGAAACGAGTTGATTGGAACCTGCTCCCGGATTCAGGAAAATATCGCCGGCAGACCAGATAACCAAGGCCACCGCAGCGGCTGCGGCGACGACCAATTGAATGTTGGCCAAGATTTTGGACGTCGTGGAATTGGAAACAACCTCGTTCTCGGCTGGATTCTCGTCGACCCTGACCACCCATCTTCGCATCGCCAGCCACAGCAGTCCAAAGCCACCCGCCGCGATTGCGTTCCATTGCAACCATTCGATGGCGTAAACGGGGGGCTCCACTTTTGTACCGAGCGCGACGCGGAGCATGAACGCCAGGTTGATGGCAAACTGCGATACGGCCGAGCCACCCAGGGCAAACAGCGGCTGGCGTTCGCGCACGCAGTAGCCGAGCAGGATGGCGACGAGGGCATACAGCGGGACCGCGTAGGAAATGGTCGGCCCCATCCGGTCGAAGAGGGTTTCCGCCATCGGGCCGCCGAGGTTCACGCCGTTCACTTTTTGCAACACAGCGGCAACCGTCAGGATGAGAATGGACAACCCGGAGAAAGCCAGCGGCTGCCAGGCGGTGAGGTAATAGGCGGTGCGGCGGAGCTTTCCCCAGGAGAGGCCGGGAATGTTCTGCGCCAGGCCATGAAGCTGCGAGCGGAAGATAAAGACCGATGCTCCGCACAGGCCATAAAGTGCCACCATCCACCGGGCGGCTGAGGCGACAGAATGTTCCTCGGTCCACCGAGTCGCGACGAGCCACGGAATGGCGAAGAGAGTGACGGCAATTCCCATGAGGGCGGGAAGCGTTACTCGTTCCCAGAGAGAGACAATTAGCGACACAAAGACGGCCAACATCACAACCCAGCCCATCAGTCCGCCGGCAATCGGCATTTGCGAGGTCAGCGGACCATCCGGCGCGGCATGAAAGATTCCCAGTTCCAGCCATATGCCGTGCCACGCGGCGAAGATGGCGAGCCCCGGAACCATCCGAACAACGACCGTCAGCAGCAGTTGGTCCACGGCTGGAGAAGAATTGACGAGGAGGCCGCGAAGGGTGTCGTTCTTGCTCGTCGCCCGGCGGAGCAACGCAAAGAGAATCCCTCCAGCCGCAGCCAGCAGCATCTGCACATGCAGATGGCGGACCTTGAGATACCAAAGTTCCCCCGTGAGCTGGTGATACATTACGTTGGCGGCAATGTAGCCGGCACAGAGAGCCAGCATCGACTGGATTCCGTAAGTTGCCAGCGGCTGCCGGAGGACGAGAAGCGTGCCGAGCCAGACGGCCGCCGCCACGCCGGCATACGCGGCAAAGAGAGGGAGTTGCTCCTGGTGCGGCCAGAGAATGAACGGGGTGCAGCAGAGAAGCGTTCCGACTCCGCAAAACGCGAGCGGCTGAGTCACAGCTTCCCAGAGCGGCAGCCGTTCTCCTTCACGATGTGTTTCTGCCGGCGCGAACAGCAGACGCGGCGAGGAAAGGGCGGCGATCAAGATGTTGATGAGCGCATGGGCGAGCGTGGCGAGCATCACCGGATGAGCCGGCGCAAGGTTGGCATGAAGGGAGGCTAGTCCGCTGCGGAGCGTGTCATTCAAAGTCAGACCTTGAGCTAGTCCAATCCACAGCAGCCCGGAACCGGCGAGTGCCGGCGAGGCCTGAAAGGGCTCCGGCACACGCACAAAGTACGAAGCTGCCAAGGCAGCCGTCGCATAGAACAAGAGAATCGGCATGGCCAGGTCCGAATCAAGCGAGATGTCTCCCCAGGCTCCCGCCGGGGCGAGACCGCAAACCAGGGCCACCAGAATTGACAGTCCGCATAATCCTGCGGCACCGCCGAGATAGACCAGCCCCTCTTCCCGCCTCTGTTGCTTGACGAAAAATGCACCAATGCCGCCAGCCACCGCAGCGAGCAGCGTAAACAAGATGCCGCTCCGCCCCATAAACGTCGCCTGAACGAGGTCCAGCGAAGTCGCACCCTCGGCGAAGCGGCCCTGAGACATGTGAAAACCGACCAGACAGGCCAGCGCGCCGCACCCGATTGCGGCTCCATGCAGCAGCGAAAGATTGCCGGCCACGGCGAGCAGCGTTAGCAGCACAAAATTGACAATTCCCACCGCGAGCAGCAAATCGGGCTCTGGCCAGGCAATTCCAACCATTGCCAGCATCGTCAAACCGCCGCAAAGGGCAATCGCAGTTCCAGCCGTGCGATAGGCGGATAATGCCGGAGCGAGCGCCCGCCGATGCACGAGCAGGCCAATTGCCAGCACCCCCGCGGCCAGAACACTCAGTGACGGAGTTAGCCGGGCCAGCGTCACCATCTTGTCCGCCGAATGATGGAGCAGCAGTGAGAGGGGTGCTGCCAGGGCAAATAGCGCCAGTCCCAGAATCAAAAATGTTTCCTGCGCTCGGAGAGGCGAAATCCGCCGCCAACTCCGTCCACGAAGAACCTGTCCAATTGCAGCGACCAGAAAGCTCCCAATCGGCAGCGCGGCGAGCAGCGAAATCTGCGTCAGCGTGTTCGCGGTTGGGGCGATGCGATTAATCACAATCTGGCTGAGAGATGCCCCTATCATTGCCACCGTCAGCCGCCACTTTCCTTCGCCAACCAGTTCCTGGCTGGTGGAAAAAGTGACCAGGCTGTAAACGATGGTCCCCACCAAGACCGCCGCGATGAACAGCGGGTCGGTCGGAGCCCGCTGCATGTCTCCCGAACCGGACATCACAATTGCTGCCGCAACGCTGAGGGGCACGAGCAACAGCGAAATGATCAAAATCACTCGGCTGATGGCATGCAGCTTCCAGCGGCGGAGCGTATACATCCCCGCCCCATAGAAGCCGACCGTAAAGAGCATGAAGAGAATGGCCGAGGAATAGGGAATAGCCTTCAGCGTGTTGCGAAGACTGATGATGAGTCCAACCGCACTTCCGACGATGAGCAGCCCGGCAATGATCTCCCCCAAGCGGATGTTGCTCTCCTGCATGAAGTTCTGCAGCACGTCGGCCAGGGGCCGCGCTGGTTCCACGGGCTTGGGCGGCTGAGGCGGCGCGGCGAGAATGGACGCTTTTACATCGGGTCGCAGCTCGGCGGCCGGAGCCGCAACTTGAGCATGCGCGACCTTCGGACGCTCCACCCAGTTGATGCCGCCGACAACTTCGGCCTCCACAATCTCTGCCATCACCGGCAGCTTATTTGCAACGACTCCGCGATCAGCGGGTGAACGCGGCGCGGCAAAGGGAGACTGAACGGGTGTCGCACTCGGCGAAGGGGTTCCCAGATTTCCCCTGAGGCGAGCCATGTCGCTGCTCAACACCTGCATCAAACTATCGAACTGTTCTTGCGGAATGACCTTCCGGTCGAGCAGCCGTTTGAGATGCCGGGCGGTCGCTTCCAGATCCTGTTCGAGCGCCGCCCCTGGATTTACCTGCGGTATTCGGCCGCAAGCGATGCACCGCCCGGCGATTACCCCCTGCGGATGGCGGCAATAGGGACAGGGTTTGCCGGCGGATTTGGGGACAACCTCCCCGCCGTTAATTTGCCGAAAGATAAAGGCCAACACCAACCAAATGCCATGGCCGACGACCGTGATGAAGCCCATCACGCACACGAAACCGCAGAGAAATCCAAGCAAGTCGCCAGGGTCCACAGCCGTGCTCCAGGGGATTAGTTTCCACTGCCGCCTTCGCTACCCTAGCCGATATTCGCTCGCAAACAACAACTTTCCGTCAACAAAGCGTAAACCCTGGGAAATAGCTGCGTCGCCGGGCAGAATCATGTCTCCTGAGTAGATGGTAAACATCGTTTTCCGGCCTCTCACTCCCCTAGGTTAGCCCCGAAAGCCAGGCAAGCTGGGAAGCTTTTGCTGAATTCGGCGACATTCCCCATGTTGAGGGTTATGCGGGTCGAAAGGGATATATGGGCCTGCGTGTTTCATTGCCAGGCAGCAAAACTGTCTGTTCCGTTCTGGAATGCCGCAATCCACAAGGACTGACGAATGAACATCCGCCAGAATCGCTTTCGACGCAGTTTGCCGCTGCTGCTGATAGCGTTCGTCGCCAGCATCCTGCCGATTCCGGTATTTGCGCAAGACGACGATGCGGCACTCAAATACCGGTTGGAGAAAACCAAGAGGGATGTTTCCATTCAAGACGCGATAGAAAGCACCCTCCCGCGAGGGCTCAATTCCGTGATCCATCCGAAGCACACCGAGCAAAGCGTCAATGGACCCATTTACGGCAAGGATGCCGATAGTTTCATGACTCAGCTGGAAGATAAGTATGATCTGCTCGTGGTGCGTCAAGGCGACACGTTTCACGTTTATTGTCCCGACGAACAATTGAGCGAATCTGTTAACTATGTTTACATGTGTCGCCGTTCGCGGGCATCGGATCTTGTCGACTCGCTGAGCAAAGGGAAACCGCATGGGTTTCCTCAAGCGAATCCACTCAAAGGAGACGGAAGAGGAAATTTTGACCGTCATGATCTCGCGACCAAAGTCGGCGTCCCCCCGACCCCTACCGAAGGAGACATGGGAACCGCGACCCATTACCAGTTGACCATCGACAATGGCATTCTGCTCACCGGACCGCTGGCCGAAGTGCGAGCGGCGGTGAAGAAACTGAAATCACTTGACCGCCGGACCCGCGTGGTGCTGATCGAAGTCTTGATCGTGCAGTATTTCCACGACGACCAGTTCACCTGGCGCTACAATCTCCAGGACGGTGCCTTGCTGAAAGCCAAGCCGCCGCAATTCAGTCAGGGACTCACCCAGCCCACTCTCGGCACCAACAATTACGGCCCGAGCCCGTGGGGTATCGACGTCCAGAATATGGCGTTTGATCCCGCGACGGGGGCCGCGAGTTTGGCGTACTCCGGAATCGGGACGTTAACCTCTCAATTCCGGCACAACTTGACATTGCTCGCCCAGGAAAAACTCGCTCGCATCGTGACTAATCCCCACATCGCCGTGATTAACGGCCAGACGGGGCAAGTCCTGCTCAACGAGAAATTCAACTTTCTCAATGCCGTGGTCACTCCCACCGGCACCGTCTCCAACACAGCCGCTTCGCTCGACTCACAAACCTCCATCAACGTGACCCCGACGATTGTCGGTCCTGACAGCGTGCATGTGGCGGTTAACACCAATCTGGCTACTTTCAGCAATGTCTCGAATGTCGACTCAACATTGCCGGGCCAACGCGTTAACGAGCTCGGGACCTCCGTCATCCTCAAAGATGACAATACGTTGATTCTGGGCGGCATTGTCAAAGAAGAGGTCGCGGAGAATCGTAACAAAATTCCCGGCTTTGCCAAAATTCCCGTCGTCGGTCCCTTGTTTCGCGGCAAAAACCAGGTCCGGCGCTACAGCGAGACGGTCGTTTACATTATTCCCAAGCTGTTCGAATCCGAGGACTTGGAAAGCCGATATCGCGACCGAGTCTTCAAGTATTCCGACGATCAAATCGGACTGGGAGAAGAGATTCGTGCCAGACACCGCACCGACAAGCATCAATCCGACCGTTTATATCATTACAACGAGCAACTGAATCACTTGGAGAAGAAGGACAAGCACAAGGACATGCATTCTGGACTGAGGGGAATTCGCAATGACCAGGAGTATTGCCCACCAGGAGAAGTGTTTACTTCGGCAGCACCAGAGAGTCGCGAAGCGACGAAGTCGATAATATTGCAAGACGATCCTGAACTCCCGCAATTGCAGCCTCCCGCCCCGCCCCAGGCCAGGGCGACAGGCAGTTATGACCGTGCGGTTTCACCAGCCCGGTATGACGCCCCATTGCCCGTGGCGCGACCCGGTGGTCCCGCGGTTTCGCAGCGCCGCCGTCCTCTGGGTACTAGCTCCCCGGCTCCTCCGGCGGAAAGTCGAGTTGCACCCGTGCGCTATTATCAAACGGACCCGCGAAGATAGCCGCCGGGTTCTTACGGCTCAGGTTGCTGAATATTTCTAGCGGCTGTAGGTCCTTTCAATCTCGACCAGCATATTGTCCGGCCCGTTGCGGTTTTCGATAGTGACTTCAAAGTCGCGCCCTTTGGGTTTCCATCTCCCGATGGCTTTGCCCGTTCCCGCACCAAAATCGTCTTCGTTTTGTGGCTGGCCGACGCGACGCCAATAGATGAACAGCTTGGCGTCTGAATCCTCGGCGATAGCGGTCATCGTAACCTCCACCTTGTCGAGAAAATCGAGGTCTCCCGGGTCCAAGATTTGAGGATCTTTCTTATCAATCCGATAGCGCCAGTGGTCATCGTCAATGCGTCCCAACTGTTCGCGGGTGGTCGAAGCTGTCGCCTGGGGAAGGGCGGTTCGTGAAGTAATCTCGCCCGCATCGGCTGCGTCCAAATCTTGTTCCGGTGGTGGCGCCTTGGCCAATTTCACCATCAAAGTCTGCTGTAGCTGCTCGCCTAACTTGATTGCTTCGGGGTGCGCTTTGCGGTGTCCGAAGATCACGAGCGAATTTGCCAGCTTCAGGTCGGCCATGATCTGGATTGCATCGTCACCGTCTTCCTTGGGTTGCGTTGTCACTGTAGTTGCTCCCATTGTCGGAAAGGACATTCAAGTGCATTGGCGTCAATTTGCATTGTAATCAAACAGGAAACTGGCAATTGAAAAAGTGGCACCTTGCAGCCGATTCAATGCCGCAGATTCCAGTTTTCCTGGGTGTACCGCTCCGCGACTAGCTTGCGGAGCAATTCCTGAGGCCAGTTTGTGAGCGTCTGAAAGGCTCCCAAGGCAGTAACAACTGCCTGTTTCATTGCCGCAGGCGACAGGGAAGTATTGGTCACAAACTGGCCGTGCGCCCGCTCCTTCCGATAAGCCGGCTGGCGGGGGGCGGTTCCCAGATACTTCTCGACGAGCGTCAGGTCGAAGTTGTAGAGCAGCGTGCCGTGGTAAAGCAGGTGGTTCCGCTTGCAGCGGAGACTGTTGCCGGAGAACTTTTGGTCTCCGAGTGCCAGGTCGCTGGTCCCCCGGATTTGCACACCGGCAGCGAGCGGCAAGAGGGCATCACGTAGGCGGCTGAGGACGAAGCAGTGGGCGACGTCGAGGGATCGCAATTCGGGACGCAGTTCGTAGCTCAAAACCACGGCATACATCAGGCAGCCGGGGCCGGCGACAATCGCCGCGCCGCCGCTGCAACGCCGGAGGATGGGGACGCCGGCCGAGTGGCATTCGTCCAGCCGAGCTTCTTGGGCAGCTTTGGAGCTTCTACCCAGCACGACGACGGGCCGGACTGATTCCCAGAACCGGAGAACTTCCGTGGGGGAATCGGATTCTTCAGCCGAGTCCAAGAGTGCCTCATCCAGAGCCAGGTTTTCTTCAGGAGTCGGCAGCGTCAGATCGAGCAACAGCATTTCTTTGTTGTAGCAGGAGTCGCCCCCGGAATGAACTGACTGCATCAGGCATAACTCATGGACAGCAGAAGAGTTGCGTCACAGCCGTGTCTTAAACGGCCACCTCGCATACAATATCAAACGTCTGATTGCACCAATTGTTTTGTTGGAACGGAGTCGCCCATGTTGCGCACTTACCTTATTTCGCTAGTCGCCCTGCTGTGCGACCTGCTCACGTCCACCGCTCACGCTCGCGTGGAAGGTGAAGCCATTGCCGGCAAGCCGTTCGGTGTGGCTCGTGTCACTTTCGCTGCCGCGGACGCTGGGGGACCCATCGACGAAAGCCGCGTCCTCCTTTACGAAAGCGATGGCCGCGTCCATTACCCAGCCATCGCGGCCGCGGGAGTGGGAAAGGCCCTGGGGCAACTTCTCGATGGGGGCAACAATCAGGGGGCGGGAAGCGTCACACTGACCTTTCTGTTTCAAGGGGATGCGCCACTCAAGATCAGCATTTATACTCCCAAGCTGCTGGAATTCACGCTCCCTGTGGCCGCGAGTGAAGGAACATTGCACGCCCGGCTCGTCGCCAGTTGGTGGAAGGACTATTCGCAGCAAGCCAAGAATTTGGCGGAAGCCGGCGACCATCCGCAGCTCGTGCAGAACTATCTCACCTCCATGCTCGCCCAGCGGCTGCATGTGGATGCTCTTACTGCCCAGCCTGCCCCCCGTCCGCCGCGCGAAGGCCGTCCCGAGCGGCCCCTCATCGGAAAGCTAAAGAATAAAGTCGGCGAACTCCTCCGCGAGCAGCCGCAGGCCGCCCAAGATCCTGCCGTGCCAAAAACCCAGCAGTCGCTGGAGCTTCTCCTTGGCATGGAACGGCTCCGCAGCGAAACGCTGAAAACAACGATGCTCGGCCGAGGTGACTTTGGTGAAGCGATTCGCTTCCCGCTGCCGCCGACTCTCAACTGGCCCGAACTATCGCTTCCGCCGCTCCCCAAGGACGTTGCCGTGGAACCAATGTCGCTGCATGTGCCACAGGAGTGCTTTTACGTTCGCTTCGACAAGTTCAGCAACTACCTTTGGCTCAACAAACTGCTGGAGGACTACGGCGGCGACATCAGCAGCATGGTCACGCTCCGCGGCTATATCCCTCCGCTCAACAAGCGAGCCCGCGAGCAACTCGCCCTGGAACAAAACGCCCTCGCCGAGATTTTTGGCAACCAGGTCATCGCCGATGTCGCCCTCATCGGTCGCGATACCTACGTCAACGAAGGAGCCGCCATCGGCATGCTCTTCCAGGCGCACAACGACCTCTTTGCCAACGACGTTTCTGCCCAGCGCAAACGAGCATTGGAACGAGAAAAGGCCAACGGCTCTTCGGCAGAGACTCTTAAAATCGCCGGGCACGACGTCTCGTTCATTTCCACTCCAGACAATCGACTCCGGTCGTTTCACGCAGTGGATGGCAAATTCCATTTGGTCACCACTTCGCGGGCGATGGTCGAGCGGTTCTACGAAGCCGGCAGCGGCAAGGACTCTCTCGGCCAGTCGGAAGAATTTCGCTTCGCCCGGATGCAGATGCCGCTCAAACGCGAAGACACGATTTTCGTCTATATGTCCGCCAAGTTTTTCCAGGGACTGCTCTCGCCCCAATATCAGGTGGAACTTTCGCGGCGGATGAAGTCGGTTACCGACATTGAAGCTCTCACGCTGGCCCGCCTGGCCGCCCGCGGAGAACGAGCCCCGGCGGACAGCATTGAAGACCTCGTGGACGCCGGCTTTCTTCCCAAGGGTTTTGGCCGCCGTCCCGACGGCAGCGGGCCGATCATCGCGGGGGACAAAATCGTTGATTCTCGCCGCGGTGCTCGGGGAACCTTCGTTCCAGTTCCGGACGTGGAAATCAAAGGACTGACGGAAAGCGAGCAGGCCCATCATACCGAACTTGCCCAGGCCTACATCCACGATTGGAAGCAGCTTGATCCCCTCATGGTCTGCCTCCGCCGGTTCGCTCTCGAAAAGCCGGGGCAAGAGCGGCTCGTCATTGATGGCACCATTGCCCCGTTCGATGACAGCAAATACCGCACGTTCACCTCCATGCTTGGCCCGGCGAACAACACCATGATCACGCCGGCCCCCGGCGATGTCATCAATCTGCAAGCCTCCATCAAGGGAGGGCTGCTATTCCCCACGGTACCGCCGAGCACGATGTTCCTCGGCGTGCAGGACATGGTTCCCCTCAGCGACTTGCCCCCCAAGGGACTGATGCAGACGCTGCAACTCATCCGCTCCACGCCGGGCTATCTCGGCGGCTGGCCCAAGCCCGGCTTTCTCGACATGCTGCCGTTGGGGCTCGGGGGAACGCCGCCGGACCAGTACGGATTTTCCAAGCTGCTGTTCGGCCTCTGGCGGCGGCAGGGCAACGGGTTCTCCGTCCTCTCGTTCGATCCGCAACTTCTGGCCGATGTCACTCCGAACCTCCGCCCGGTGGAAGCCGCCGAGCCGGCCCAAGTGCGGCTGCACGTCGGTGATTTGTCCCAGTCCAAATTTGCTTCCTGGATCAACGCCACCTGGTATCAGCGGGCGCTGGAGACCAACGCCGGCAACAATCGGCTGCTCCATTCGCTCAACCAGCAGTTGCAAGTCCCGCTGGAAGACTGCCGCGGCGTGGCGGAAGACCTGCTCGACGCCCGGCTCCGCTGCACGCTCGGAGAAGATTATGAGCTGACGGAACTTCCCGGCGGCGGCAAATACTGGCAATCGAAAGCCACTCCCAAACCGGGCCAATGGATGCCGGAAGACTATTCCGCGCCCTTGCTGGAATGGTTCCGCGGCGCGGACGCCAGCCTCATCAAGCTCGACGACAAACTGCTCGCCCACGTCGAAATCGACATGCAGCGCAAACCTGCCGCCGCCGGCGAGCTGCCGAAAATCGAGATTCCGAACATTAACGTCTTCGACCTCTTCGGCGGCGGCCAGAAGGCCCTCAAGCCCAAGGAACCCGACCCCAAGAAAAAACCAGCCGCCGACGAACTCCCCCCGGTGCCGCGCGAGGCGTTGCCGAAGAAGGTGCGGGAGTTTTAGTTCAGCAGAGTCGAGTGAACAGAGTTCGCGTTCCGAGCCGTCAGCCATCGGACTTGGTACTCAGTACTTTAGCGGCGTTGATGCCTAATACTCATTTTGCAACCCCTTGCCGACTACTGTTCAATTGTGTATAATACCAGATGGTCCGAATTCAGGCTCCGGTCCCATAGCCTGTCCGTGAGAGGGCAATGCCGAATTCGATACCGCAAAACTTCCGTTTCACTACCTGAAAAACACCTTATAAATTAGAAAACTACCGTATGAATCAAGAACTGCACTCATGAATCAGGTTGTGTCAATTCGATTCGTCGCAAATCTCAGTTCGGCAATGAGTTGCAGCGGCATGAATCAACGTAAGTCTCGTTTGAAAGGCTCTGAATAACATGAATCCACCCGCTCCTCCGGGTGGGTGCAAGCCGCTTATCACCACTGACGAGTTTGCGCGGTGAAGAAGGCGATTTCGCTCGTCCGAGACGGTTCCAATTACTATGGCTAAAACCTCCAGACAACAGACGCTAGCCGGGTTCGACGAACCCGAGATTGGCAATAAACCAAGTGTCCAGGAACCGGTGTTGGCGGTCTGTCCGCCGCCACCGGGCGAAGATCCCTCGCTGGCGCGTCGGGCGAGTGAAGACGACGTCGCTGGCGGCGATCTGGCCGGAAGGTCGGTTTATATCGTCGATTCGCATTCGCTCATTTACCAGGTCTTCCACGGGATGCCGGAGATGACAGGACCCACCGGTCAACCGGTGGGAGCGGTGCAGGGGTTCATGCGGGACCTGGTCGATTTGATCGAGAATCGCAAGGCGGATCTCTTGATTTGTGCGTTCGATCACCCCGGCGAGAATTTCCGCCATGAGATTTTTCCCGCGTACAAGCAGCATCGGGAGGAGATGCCAGCCGATTTGCAGTTGCAGATTCCGATGATTCATCGGTTTCTGGAGGCCCTTAACATTCCGGTCCTTTCCATCCCCGGCTACGAGGCGGACGACGTGCTGGCGACGATGGGGCGGCTGGTGTCGGAGGCCGGGGGGGCAGCGTATCTCGTCACGGGGGACAAGGATGCCCGCCAGCTCATTTCGGAACGGGTGAAAGTCTTCAACATCCGCAAGAACGAGGTCTTTGACGAAGTTGCCCTGAAAGCAACTTGGGGAATCCGCCCTGACCAGGTCATCGATTTTCAGACTTTGGTCGGCGATAGCGTGGACGGAATTCCCGGCGTACCGCAGATTGGACCCAAGACCGCGCAGGAGTTGCTTTCCAAGTTTGAGACGCTGGAGGGGATTTACGAGCACACGGCGGAAATCAGCGGCACCAAGCGGCGGGAAAATATTATCGCCGGCAAGGAGCAGGCTCTGATCAGTCGCCAGTTGGTTCGGCTGGATACCCATGTGCCTTTGGAAATCGACTGGGGATCGGCCCGAATCGGCCGGTTTAAGATCGACGACGTCGAGGCCCTCTGCCGCGAATGCGGGTTCCGGCAGATTGCCACGCGGCTGGCGGCGATGGGGAAACGATTGCCGACCAGCGAGTCACTTCCTGTTGTTCCGCGCGTCAGCAGGGATGATATGGTTCCCGAGTCGGACGTGACGGTGGAAGCAGAAGAAGGCGCGTCCGCGACGACGGGGGAAGCTTCGCGGTTTGAAGAAGCTTCGTGGATCGCGACTTACAAAACCATTGCCACCGAGGCGGAACTGCGCGAACTGGTCGCCACGATGTCCCAGCAGAAACGGCTGGTCCTGGATACAGAGACGACTTCAATTCAGCCGCGGTGGGCGGAGATCGTCGGTTATTCGTTTTGCTTTCAGCCGGGCGAGGCGTATTACGTTCCAGTGCGCGCTCCGGCAGGTGATCCTCAAATCGATCCCAAAATCGCGATCGAAATACTTCGACCGGTCCTCGAAAATCCCGCCATCGAGAAGGTCGGGCAAAACATCAAGTATGACATGGTCGTCCTGCGGACAGCCGGCGTGGAATTGCAGGGAGCCTCGTTCGACACGATGGTGGCGGACTATTTGCTTGACCCCGGCGAGCGGACGCATGGCCTGGACGATCTGGCCCGCCGCTATCTGCGGCACACCAACATCAGCATCAAGTCCCTCATCGGCAGCGGGAAAAATCAGAAGAAAATGGAGGATGTTCCCGTTCCACTCATCACCGCCTACGCCGCCGAGGATGCCGACGTGCCGCTGCGGCTACTGGAGATTCTGGAGCCGCGACTGGCGGAACAAGGCCTGGCGGAACTGTTCACCGGGCTCGAAATTCCTCTGATTGAAGTGCTGGCCGATTTGGAATTTAACGGCATCCGTGTGGACGGAGCCCGGTTGCGACAACTCGATAGTGAGTTCGTTACTCGAATCGCCGACTTGGAAAAGGAAATCTACGCCATTGCCGGGGGCGAGTTCAACATTGACTCGCGCATCCAACTCGCCAAGCTCCTCTTCGACACCCTCGGTCTGCCGATCACAAAGCGGACGAAGACGGGGCCGGCGATGGATGCCGAAGTCCTTGAAGACATGGCCAAGCTCCATCCGCTGCCGGCCAAAATTCTGGAGTATCGCCAAAACACGAAACTGAAGAGCACCTACGTTGACTCGCTGCAAGAATTGATTCATCCGCAGACCGGCCGCGTGCATACCTCGTTCAAGCAAGACGTGGCGGCGACCGGTCGGCTCAGTTCGCAAGATCCGAACTTGCAAAACATCCCGATTCGGACGGAGCAAGGGCGAGCCATCCGGAGCGCGTTCCTCCCCGGCCCTCCCGGCTGGCGGCTGATGACGGCGGATTATTCGCAAATTGAGCTGCGGGTTATGGCTCACTTTTCGGGCGATGCGGCGCTAAAGAAAGCGTTTGACGAGGACCGGGACATCCACACGCAGGTCGCCAGCGAAGTCTATGGCGTGCCGCTGGCGGATGTAACCAAAGCGATGCGGCGGAGTGCGAAGGCGATCAACTTCGGCGTCATCTATGGCCAAAGTCCGTTCGGCCTCGCCAAGAGCATCGACATCAGCAAGAGCGACGCGGCCAAATTCATTGACGCCTACTTCGCCGGCTATCCGGGAGTCGATGAGTTCATGCGGCAGACACTGATCCAGTGCCGCAAGCAAGGCTACGTCAGCACAATCTCCGGCCGCCGCCGCCCCGTCAGCGGCGTCCGCGATCCCGATTCGCTGCAAGACAAGCGGCAGCGGAATCTGCCTGAGCGAATTGCCATCAACACGGTCATTCAGGGCTCCGCAGCCGACATCATCAAGCGGGCCATGATTAACTTGCATCGGCGGCTCAAAGAGGAGAAGCTACAAGCAAAGATGCTTCTGCAAATTCACGACGAACTCGTTTTCGAGTTCCCGCCCGAGGAGCAGGATCAACTGACGAAGATGGTAGTGCAAGAAATGTCTGGTGCTGCAAAGCTCGTCGTGCCGCTGAAAATCGACGTCAAAACCGGCCTCAACTGGGCAGAATGTGAGCCAATAGCATGAGTCCAAATCTTCCCCAGTCCCCAGCCCCCAGTCCCCAACCTCAACTCCTCATCGGCCTCGTCGGCGGCATCGCCAGCGGCAAGAGCCTCGTTGCTGAGCAAATGAAGTCGCTCGGGGGCGTGGTCTTGGATGCCGATCGCGCCGGACACGAGGTTCTGCGGGACAAGGAAGTCATCGACGCTCTTCACAAGCGCTGGGGAGACGGAATCATTACCCTGGATGGCTCGCTCAGCCGCTCCGTAATCGCCAAAATCGTGTTCTCCGCAGGCAACCAGGAAGAGAAAAGGTATCTCGAGTCGGTCACCCATCCGCGAATCGCCGCCCGCCTGGAGGAACAAATTTCTCGTCATCGCGCGGCCGGCAACAACGTTCTCATACTCGATGCCGCTCTACTCTTCGAAGCCGGCTGGGACAAACAATGCGATGTCATCATCTTTGTCTCGGCCCCGCGAGAGATTCGCCTCGTTCGCGCGCTGGCTCGCGGCTGGAGCGAGCGTGATTTTCTGGCCCGCGAAGCGACTCAACTCCCCCTCGATGAAAAACGAGCTCGCAGCGGCTACATCATCGACAACAGCGGACCGGCGGATCAGACGCGGCACCAGGTGGGAGAGTGGTGGAGGCTGAATGTGGGGAAGACGGACCACTAGCGATCAAGTTCGGATTTCCAATCGCGTGCCCCATGAAGAATTCGAAGCACACAAATCGAATCGTCTTCAACCTGGAAGAAAATCAAATGGTTGGGAAAACCTTCCACTCGGTGCCAAAGGACTCCGTAGAGTTGTGGCTCCTCGATCTTCAAATGCATCCCCAGTCCAGGATCGAGGCGAATCCGTTCCAAGGTAGATTCCACTTGATTCAAGAATCGCTCGGCTGTCCGGACACTTCGTTCGGTCAAATAGTCCGCAATTTCATCCGTGTCTCTATCGGCCTCCGGCGATTTGTGGAGGCGGTATTTCATGAGTCGGCTTTTCCTTGGTGGCGCGCGCGCCACGCCTGTTTCTTCGCCTCCCAATACTCTGGAGTAACCTCAATTCCTGGTCCGGAATGGAGGCCCGCCAAGAGCAGCCCTTCCAATTCCTTGCGAGCTGCCCGCTGCCGGTCCTGCTCCACGAGATCAACTACGTATTCACTGGGCGAAGCGAATTTGCCCGCCGCAATCTGTTGCTGGATGAACTGCTCCGTGGACTCCGGCACTTGGATTTCGAGGTGCGACATACATCTGCTCCTGGATAGTTGTGAATCTATTTTACCAATGAGCTGGCGAAGTTGGAAACAGAGACAGGATCGAGCGATAAAGGGCCTGCGGAGGACTAGGCTACGGAGTCGTTTCATCCACCGGCGTTGCCCCCGGCGGCGGAACAGCTCCCGTTTCATGAACGTACTTGCTCCGCATTTTGGCGTACTCGTCGGGCGTCGGAAAGTTGACCGTGGTTTCGCCACGCAGCACCGCTTGCTCGAAGAGCCGTTCCAGGTAGGGCCGGCACCAGCCGCAGCCGGTCCCCGCGCCGTAGCAATCCGCGAGCTGCGCGGGGCGCTTTGGTTTTTCGATTCGGATGTAGTTGAGAACTTTCCGCTGCGTGACATGGAAGCAGAGGCAAAGTTCGTCGTCGGGGGACATGGTATTTCTCGTGACCTCAAATCAAGCCGACATGCCGGCGGCATGTGGCTACGTGGTCGCCAGTTGCAATGCAATTCTGCAGGCATCGCGGAAGCCGGCGAGGTCGAGCATTTCGCTCGTCATGTGGACATTCATCTGCCCGCAGCCGAGCGTGACCGTCGGGATTCCGTGGGCGTTAAGCCAGTTGGCGTCGAGGCCGCCGTTGCTGATCGCCCGCAGCGGCTTGCGGCCGGTGGCGAGGACGGCTGCTTCCGCCAATTGTACACATTCGTGGTTGGGGTCGATGCGAAAGGACTCGTAGTCGAGGCGGCCGTCGAAGCGTACGGAGCCGCATTTGCCCTCAACGTTCTTCACTTCCTTGGCGGCGTTTTTGAAGGCCTTCTCGATTTCGCCGACGAGTTTTTGGCGGAACTTGGGGTCATGGCTGCGGGCTTCCACTTTAAGAGTGGCCCGGTCGGTGACGACGTTGGTCGCCTCGCCGGCATGGATAAAGCCAACGTTGCTGGTGCCGCTGCTTTTCCCCTTCTGCACCAGGCCATGCCAGCCGCCGCGATGCAACTCAGCGATGGCGATGGAGGCAATGGCGATCGCACTCACTCCGCGCTCCGGCGCGACGCCGGCGTGGCTTGCAACTCCTTCTACCTCGACATTCATCCGATAGCCGCCGGTCGCACCTATAGTCATCTTGTCGGGGGAACCACCGTCCCAGTTGAAGGCCATCGCCGGTTTGCCCAGGAGCGAAAGTTGCAAGTGGCGGGCCCCTTGCAAGCCAATCTCTTCCTGGATGAACCAGCAGAAAGTGAGGGGCGGGTGCGGAAGTCCCCGCTCCAGGATTTCACATGCTGCCGTAAGAATTGTCGCCGCCCCCGCGCGGTCGTCGCCGCCGAGACCCGTTGCCGGATTGGCCGAGCGAACGAATTCCCCCTTCACCACCGGCTCACAACCGACGCAGATGGGGACGGTGTCCATGTGAGCGGAGAACATTCGCCGCGGGGCTTTCTTCATTGTCCCTGGCAGCTTGAGGATGAGATTGCCGGTGGTGCCTTTGATGAGCGCGGACTTATTGGCATTGTCGGATTTGATGTCCTCCGTTCGTGCACCTGCCCCCATGAGCATCTTGCGGATGAACTCGGCAACCCGCTCCTCTTCGCCACTCTTGCCGGGGATGGCCATCATTTCCAGCACCAGCTTCTGGGCGCGCGAGAGATCGGGAAGAACGGGGCTGGGGGAAGTCGTGGGCATGGGTGAGTCTCAGTGGGTCGTAGAGGATGTAAGGAAGTGTATGATAACGACTGTCGGTCAGAGGCAAAGCCTCTCTTCCCCAGCCCCTGGACCCAAGTCCCCCGCCCCGTTCCATGCGCGTCTTCCTCGCCGGGATCATGCAAGGTTCGCACGTCAGTGCCGAAATGCACCCGCAAAACTACCGCGGACGGCTCAAGCAGCTTCTGGCCGAGCATTTGCCGGAGGCGCAGGTCTACGACCCGCTCGCCGACCATCAGCAGTCGCTAGATTACGACGAGGACCAAGGGCGAAGCGTCTTTCTGCATCACAACCAGATGTGCGGCGAGGTGGACCTGCTCATCGCGTTCGTTCCGGAAGCGTCGATGGGGACCGCCATCGAAATGTGGGAAGCCTGGCGGAACGGCAAGATTGTCTTCACCATCAGCCCCCTTTCCCACAACTGGACCGTTCGCTTTTGCAGCCACGTCGTCTTTCCCGACGTCGCCCTTTTCGAAGCGGAGGTCTGTTCGGGGGCTCTGCGGTCGCGGCTAGCCGAAATTCGAGCAGGGGAGCGTCGAGTACAATAACACGATGCTCCATCTCCTCGACCCAAGTTCCGAACCACTGGCCGTGTGGCTCAAAGACCGCGCGTATCCGGACTTCCGCGCTGGGCAAATCCGCAAGTGGCTGTTTGAAAACAGAGCCGGCGACTTCGCGGACATGACGGACCTTCCCAAAAAGCTCCGCGAGGAACTGGCGGCGGATTGGACGCTCTGGACCAGCAAGATAGTGCGACATCAGACAGCGCCTGACGGCACCGAAAAGCTGCTCTTGCAACTGAGCGACGGCGGTAGGATTGAATGCGTGCTGCTGCGGGATGGCGAGCGGCGGAGCATCTGCATCAGCACACAGGTTGGCTGCGCGATGGGATGCGTCTTCTGCGCCAGCGGCCTGGATGGCGTCGATCGCAATCTTACCAGCGGTGAAATCGTCGAACAAATGCTTCTGCTCCAGCGACTCTTACCGGCGGAAGAGCGGCTGAGTCACATCGTCGTGATGGGCATGGGTGAGCCGCTGGCGAACCTTGACAACCTGCTCCCCGCGCTGGACTTGGCATGTAGCGAGAAAGGACTCGGCATCAGCCACCGCCGCATCACTATTTCCACGGTCGGTCTTCCCGTGCCGCTCGACCGGCTGACGGCACTGGGCTCCGCCTATCAACTGGCTGTCTCGCTGCATGCCCCCAATGACGAAATCCGAACTCAAATCGTCCCCACCAACAAGAGCACCGGCCTGGCCGACATCCTCGCGGCCGCTGACCGTTACTTTGTTGCCTCCGGCCGCCGTCTTACTTTTGAATACGTCCTGCTTGCGGACATCAACGACCGTCCCGAACATGCCCAAGAACTCGTGGAATTGCTGCAGGGGCGTACGATGCTGCTCAACGTGATTCCTTACAATCCAGTTGCTGGCCTGCCGTACAAAACACCTTCCGGCAACGCCGTCAATCGCTTCCGAGACATACTAGTGGCTGCCGGCATCAACGTGAAATTTCGCCAGCGCAAAGGGAGCGAAATAGATGCCGCTTGCGGCCAATTGCGGCGGAGCACGCCAACCTTGCCGGTCCTGGAAACGCCGATGATGCCCCCCGAGATTGCGAAATCGTCAGCTTGAGTGGCATTGGGATTCTTCCCTGGGCACACCATTTGCATGCCACTTGGACAGAGACATCTTTCTTCCAGGAGGTATTCCTTGACGACAACGATATCATTAACTGAGGTTCAAATATCCGTCGCTCCTTTACATTCGGTCGAGCTCTTTAGCGGCCTCACTGGGAACGAAATTCTTCAGCTTCTGGCAGCATCGGAAGACCTTTCTTTCAACGAGGGCGAAACGGTCTTTCAAGCGGAAGACTCGGGCCGAGCCTTGTACTTGCTCCTAGAGGGAACGGTAGAAATTGACCTGCTTGTGCCGAAACTCGGCGAAAGGGTGCTCGCAAAATTGGAATCGGGCAGCGTGTTTGGCGAAATGAGCTTTTTTCACGCTGCTCCCCACGCGGCCACGGCCAAATGTCTCACTTCCGCGCGCATCATGCGCCTGCCGCGCGCCCAATTTGACGCGCTGGCCGCGCAGAATCCGCATTTGGCCCTTCGCCTCACCACCAACGCCGCCGAAATCCTGGCCGCACGCCTCCATCACACCGACGAATGGATAACCGACAATCTCACTCGACAGCGGGAGCATGCCATCCGCGAGAACTGGCGAAAATTGCGAGAGAGCCTGATGTCGTCCTTCCGCCCCCCCAAGCCGTTCATCAGCGTCGGTGCGAACCTGTCCTAACGCGCGCTGGCAATGGTTTGAGCTTCGCAGTAGACTTCACCCCTGGTGAAGCATGCGACAACAGCCCGCGATCTCGATGCTCGGCAGCACTCAGCAGGCTACACGGGGTTTTGCGCGCCGGACGATCTTACAAGCGGGGGGCTGGTCGCTTCTCGCGGCGTTAACCACCGATCAAGCGCAGGCTCATTGATCCCGAAATGCCGATTCTTGACCGCGGCCGTAGGCCGATGCCGATTGCAGGCGAAGGAGAATTGGACTGATGTCCCACTCTAAAAAAATTCCATGACGGCGAGAAATTCAAACAATCCTCTGCAAAGCCTCGACCAATGGGAGGACTTCGTCGCTGAACGCTACCCGCAGCCGGAGACAAAGGAAAAGAAAGACTATCGCAATTACGACAATCCCAGCCGCGATAGTGTCCGCGAGTTCTACCGGCTCAATCACCTCCATCAGACCTACGACTTCGTACTGGAGAAGAAGCGAAAATATCTGGCCCTTGAGCAACGGGAAATGACCGTGCTGGAGGCGATGGACTTTCTCAACACGCTCGTCGATGATTCCGATCCGGACACGGACCTGTCACAAAAAGAGCACCTGCTGCAAACCGCAGAAGCCATCCGCGGCGACGGCCACGAAGATTGGTTCGTTCTCGCGGGCCTCATTCACGACCTGGGCAAAATTCTCTGCCTGTTCGGCGAGCCGCAATGGGCCGTCGTCGGCGATACTTTCCCCGTCGGCTGTGCCTTCAGCAGCCGCATTGTCTATCCGGAGTATTTGGAAGCCAATCCCGATAGGCAGGATCCGCGGCTGGGGACGCGGCTGGGTGTCTATGAAGAAGGCTGCGGGCTGCGCAACTTGCATCTCTCCTGGGGACACGACGAATACCTCTTCCACGTCGTCACCCAGGCCGGTTGCTCGCTCCCGGAACCCGCTCGCTACATGATCCGCTACCACTCCTGCTATCCCTGGCACCGCGAAGAGGAATACAGCTACCTCCTCGACGACCACGACCGGCAAATGCTCGCTTGGGTCCGCAAATTCAATCCTTACGATCTCTACTCCAAGAGTTCCACTCGCCCCAACTGGCCCGAACTGGCGCCGTACTACACGGCGTTGATTGAAAACTACCTGCCGGGCAAGTTGCAGTGGTAACAGTTTTTTCAATTTCTTCAGCAACGTGGCAGAAGCAGTCCCCTTCGTCGTGATGTTGCATTTCCCCATTCTTGGGAGTAGTTTGGGGCATTCCCGGCGGTGAGTAACGCCTGGCAGGCTTGTTGTTGTTAAGAAGACCGCAAAGTCCATTCGAGGCGGGAATGACTTCCATCGTTGCAGTGCCCCAGGTTACCGCGGAGCTGTTCGTTGTTCCCCTGGAGGGGGCGTACCTGGTCTATGCGCCCCTTCAGAAGGCGGCGTTCGTGGCGGACGGCAGGACCGTGAACCGGATTGTCGCTCTACAAGAGGCGACAGCCGATCTGAATGACCGTGAAACGGATCGGCTCGTCGAATTCTTGCGCCGGTTGGGAATTGTGGAAGGTGCGCCAGAAATCCCGCCCATTACTCATTTTTCCGGCCAGCCGAAGCCGACGATGGTGACGCTGTTCCTTACGACCTCGTGCAATCTGCGGTGCACGTATTGCTATGCGTCCGCTGGCGATACTCCTAAGCGTGCGATGTCTTTGGAGGTCGCCAAGCAAGGGATCGACTTCATCATTCAGAACGCACTGGAGCTGCAAAAGGACGAAGTGGAAATCGCCTACCATGGCGGTGGCGAGCCCACGGTCAACTGGAACACGCTCACGCAGTCCTATGACTATGCCAGCCTGCAAGCTGCCAAAAGTGGATTGAAACTGCGGGCGGCAATGGCCAGCAACGGCATTCTCTCGGATGACCAGATTGACTGGGTGCTGCAACATTTGGATGGTGTCAGCTTGTCATTCGATGGCCTTCCCGCCGCGCACGATGCTCATCGCTTGACCGTGCTTGGACAACCTTCCTCTGCACATGTCCTGCGGACGATCCAGCGTTTTGATGAGTCAAATTACAACTATGCGTTGCGTCTGACTGTCACGCACGATCAGATTGGGCGATTGGCGGATAGCATCACCTTCATCTGCCAGAAATTCCACCCCCGCAGAATTCAAGTGGAGCCAGCTTACCAGCTTGGACGATGGACCGACGCGCCATCTGCGGAGACGCAGTCCTTCCTTGATCAGTATCGCGCAGGACAGGCTGAAGCTCGCAAATACGGCCAGGACATTCATTTTTCGGGAGCAAGATTAGGAACCCAGACCAACCATTTCTGCGGCATCACCCAGGACAGCTTCGCGCTTACCGCGGACGGCAACGTATCTGCTTGTTATGAAGTCTTTTTGGAATCGCTTCCGCGAGCAGAAACTTTCATTTACGGACATTCCGAACCTGCGACGGGCGGCTATCACTTTGAACTGCCGGTGCTCAATCATTTGCGCGAGCAGACGGTGGACAAGCATGCCTTTTGCCAGGGGTGCTTTGCCAAGTGGAGTTGCGGTAGCGATTGTTTCCACAAATCGCTGGCGGTCAATGGAGAGGGAGAATTCGCCGGCAGCGACCGTTGCCATATTATTCGCGAGTTGACCAAGGATCAGATACTGGATCGTGTCGAGCGGAGCGGTGGTTTGTTCTGGCATGATCCTCCGACGACCATCGCCGGGGACGCGCGGGGTAAAGAATTGCTGTTCTGATTGGGAAGGAGTGGCTCAAAAATGACAACCAAGCGGCCTGAATACCATTTGCGGCGGGTGGATGAGCAAGGTGACGAGACGCCGCTCACCGTCTATTCCCTGCATCAGCTTCCCCGCGACCTGCAACTCGCCCGGCGAGATTTTTTTGGCCTGGGAACCACGCTCGCGGCCGCGGTCGCCATGATGGGAAGTGCGGATAGCGCGGAAGCTCAGGAATCGCCGGCAGCAGGGACGCCGAAGAAAGCGATGGTCGTCTACGCGCACACGGACAGCGTACTTTCGCTGGCTTTCACGCCCGACGGTGACTATTTGGTATCTTCCTCGCGCGATCGATTGGCAAAGATCTGGAAACTGGAAGATTGCAGCGTCGTGGCTCGGTTGGAAGATCACGACAAGGATGTGAGTGACATTGCCATTTCTCCGAACGGCAAGCGGCTGGTTACTGCCTCGCAGGACAAGTCGGTTCGATTCTGGTCCCTCCCCGACGGAGAACTAATCGGAACGCTTGCCGGACCAGAAGCCGCCATCAACACGGTTTCTTTTTCCTTCGACAGCACCAAACTAGCTGTGGGAGCCGCCGATGGCCGCGTTCATCTTTGGCGTGTCGGGGAGCCGGCTCCGCTGATCGTTCCCACGGGACATCGCGCCGTCATGGAAGTCGCCTGCAATCCCGCGCACGAGCAATTCGTCAGCGCGGGGCGCGACGGTGTGTTGCGGTACTGGTCAACACGCGACGGCGCTTTACAAGCGGAGTCAACCGGACACGTTAGCTCGGTGACCGCCCTGGCATTTTCTGGGGACGGAAAGCTCCTCGCCGCTGGGGGAAGCGACAAGCTGATTACGCTGCGAAAGCTGAGCGATCGCGAGACCGTTCAAACCCTGAAAGGCCATGACGATACCGTTCAAGACGTTGTCATTTCCGCTGATGGAAAACTGCTCGTTTCCGCTTCCAAAGACAAGACTGTCAAGCTGTGGAAGCTGCCGGAAGGAACGCTGACCGAGAATCTGAAGGGGCCGAATGAGTTTGTCTCGCTCGCCATTTCGCCCGGCGGAACCATGCTCGCGGCTGGAGATGCTAAGGGGGTCATTACGTTGTGGGATCTCGTTTCCCGACGGTTGATCGGCTTTCTCTTCGATCGAGAAGCGAGTGCAGTCAGCGGCAGCATTTTCTCCGTCAAGATCAGGGAGCACATGCTGAGTTACACGCTTCCCTGCGGCACACCTATTCCCGCGGGGGCCACATGCACCTGCAATTGCGTCACGGGAACTTACAAAGTTCCCGTCGTGGAGAGAAAGGAAGTGCCTCCCAAGGTCCGTCCTCGCCCTGGCGATCCGGAGGAAGAAATGCTCGTAGATGATGGAACTCTCACTCCCCTTCAGAAGCGCAAACTTGCCTTGCAAATCAAGCGCGAACGACGATTGGCGCGGCAGGAGGAGTTTGCAGCGGCCCAGCAAGCAGCCGCGATGGAGTATTTCTATTACATGCAACAGTTTGTCCCGACCCAAAGCAGCGGTTCTACGTCGACTTGCATCTGCATTCCGGTGTATCGCTAGGGAGGGCTTCGATCAAGAGCTTACGAACATCGCTTCAACGGAGGCAATGTTGCCATTTCAGTAGCCTGATTCTCCTCAGGCCACTACAATGCAGGGACCGGTTGTTCGATTCGCTCGCTTTTTCCTGAATGCTTGAGGAGACTCAGCCATGAGGCATTTTTTCGCTGTCTTGTCCTTGTTTGCCGCCGTAATCGCTCCGTCGCTAGTTGCCGCCGAGGAAATCAGCGGCTCGTATATGGAGGCTCGGACGTGCCAGGTTTATACCGGGCCGTGCTTTGCCAATGCCGAAGTGAACCTCACTGGCAAAGACGCCCTGATGGCCTGGAACATTGAGGAAGGGAAGAAGGGGGGCGTGGATATTTCCGGCTTGTCGGTCGTGATGGTGGTTGCCGCTTCGGACACGTTTGCCTTTGAAGGAGTCAACGATCCCAAGAGCATGAAATCGGCCATCCTGGTCGATGAGAAAGCCAGCAGTGAGCAGCGGGAGGCGCTGATCGCTTTCGCCAAGGAGCATTCGGGCCGGGCCGGCAAGTTTGTGGTCCGCGTTGATTCGTCCCCTATTACGATGTCGCTCGACACGGGAAGCCTCAGCGGCAAGCTGCAAGCCGGCAAGTCGGTGAAGCTGATAACCCGCAAGGCCAAAAAGGGGGACTGCATCTGCATGAATGAAGTCGCCTACTACCCGCCGCTCACCCGGGTGTCCAATTTTGCCGCCGGTGTCGCGACGGAAGGTGAATTCACTGGCAAGGGCCTTGGCACCAATTGGTCCGTGCCGCAGTCCCGCAGCGCGTACATGGGGACGTTTACGTTCGAGTAATGTCCATTGCTGTGGGAGGTGAGAATTCCACCCCTACTGGCGTGCTGCTGGTGGGGCATGGAACACGGAGCGAATTGGGACAAGCGCAGTGCCAGGCTCTGGCCGCTGAAGTTGCGGGTCGGCTGGAGCCGCGATTTGTTTCCACAGAGCTTGCCTACTTGGAAATGGCTTCGCCCACAATTGAAGAGACCGTCCTTCGCCTGGTGGAGCAAAGGATTGAGCGGCTAGTGGTAGTGCCGCTCTTGCTCTTTGCCGCGGGGCATGCCAAGGAAGACGTTCCATCGGCTGTGAGCAATGCCTTGGTCAAAGCGGGAATGCCGAACATCCCGATGGTGCAAACGGAACCGCTCGGCCTGCAAGACTCGGTGGTTGAACTGGCGACAGCGAGATTTCACGAAGCGGCCGATCCGCGGATTGCGTCAGCAGAAACGATGCTGCTCCTCATCGGCCGCGGCAGTCGCGATGAAGGGGCGACCGCCGAAATGCGGAAGCTCGGATCGCTTGTGCATCAAAAGCTCGGCATCGGCGAGTCGCAGGTCGGATTTCTGGCGATGGCTCAGCCGACGGCCACGGAGATTATCGCCGCCGCCGCCAACGGCCCGTATCGCCAAATCGTCGTCCAGCCGCATCTGCTTTTTCACGGCGAATTGCTTGACCGGCTTCAGCAGCAAGTTTCAGCCGCGATTGCAACTTCACCAGGCAAAATATGGCGATTGAGCCGCGTGTTGGGCGAAGAAGCAGTTCCCCTTGCCCAAATCCTGCGGCAAGCAATTCTCTCGGCCGGTAACAAATAGTTAAGACCATCTGCGGTCGAGTTCTGCGCGAACACGCCGGTTAACGTCTCGGTGAGCCGTGGTAAGCGGTAACGGCTGGGTAATTTCAATGTTGTCCCGCCTGAGCTAGATGACTAGAATTCCACACGTTGAATCTCGGAACGACCAATGTCTTGCTTCCCGCTGTCATTGGCCTTAGGATTTGTGTAAGTAATGGGGCGTAAAGACCTTGCGCCAAGTCCAAAACAACCGTCACGCGAAGGGACTGTAATGCGCGGCAAATTTAACATCGTCGATCGATCCATATTATTGAGTACCTCCTTGTTCTGGGGTGTGATTGCCCTGGTTCTGGCACTTGGTGCACAGCCACGCCCCGTCGGTGCAGCCGATGCCAAGCTGACCGGCCCGCGGGCCAATGACCGGATGGTCGCCCGAGCTGTCAACAAGCTCATTAAAGATGCCCACCTCTCTAAGCACCCCCTGGACGACGAAATTTCGCAGCGCGGGCTGCACCTGTTCCTCAAAATGCTCGATAACCGCAAGCTGTACTTCACGCAGGCGGATATCGCGGAATTCGAAAAGTCTAAAGCCGACCTCGACGACCAGGTGAACAACGGCGACGTCGCCTTTGCCTATGCCGTTTTTCAGAAGCTGCTCGCGCGCATTGATGAGCGCGTGGTCCAGATTGACGAGCTGCTTAAGGGTGACTTTGACTTCACCAAAGACGAGATTCTCTCCACAAACTGGGACAAGCAGGAATTTCCCAAGGATGCCGAGGAAGCCAAAGACCGCTGGCGCAAGCTGCTGAAATATGATTTGCTCGTTCTCAAGAACGACAAGGACGAAAAGGCCAAGAAGGACGATCCCAAGGACCGCCTCAGCCGCCGCTACCACAGTTTCGCCAAACGGATGCACCAGACCGACGAGGATGAGCTCTTGGAGATGTACCTAACCTCCATGACCTCCAGCTTCGATCCGCATACCTCCTATATGTCCCCCAGTTCGCTGGAAAACTTCAAGATCATGATGAGCCTGAACCTCGATGGCATCGGCGCTCAGCTCAAGGTTGAAGACGGCTACACAGTGATTGACAAGGTGGTTGTGGGCGGAGCGGCCGACAAGAATGGCCAACTCAAGGTGCAGGACCGCGTGGTGCAGGTGGGCCAGGGCGAAGAAGGCGAGATGGTAGACGTGGTTGACATGAAACTCAACGACGTCGTGAAGCTCATCCGCGGCCGAGCCGGCTCGGTCGTTCGCCTGGGGGTCATTCCCGCCGGTGGCGGCGAGATCAAGACGATCAGAATCACTCGGGCCAAGATTGAGCTCAAGGATAGCGAAGCCCGTGGCAAGATTGTCGAAGAAGGAAAGAAAGCCGATGGCACGCCGTACAAAGTCGGCTATATCGACCTTCCAAGTTTCTACATGGATATGGAAGCGGCCCGCGCCGGCGGTGCGTTCAAGAGCACCACGGTAGATGTGAAAAAGATCCTGGAAGACTTCAACTCCAAAGGCGTGGATGCCCTGATCTTGGACCTCCGCAAGAATGGCGGCGGCAGCTTGACCGAAGCCATCAATCTGACTGGCCTCTTCATCGAAGACGGCCCCGTGGTTCAGGTAAAGGACCCCGACGGCCGCGTGCAGCACTATGACGACTTGGACCGGGAAATCACCTGGAAGGGACCGATGGTCGTCCTCACCAGCAAGTTCAGCGCGAGTGCCAGTGAGATTCTGGCCGGAGCCATTCAGGATTACGGCCGTGGCCTGATCGTGGGCGATACCTCTACACATGGCAAGGGAACCGTTCAGAGCCTGCTCGACGTAGGTCCGCAGATTTTCCGCGTCAAAAATCCTCCGAACCTGGGAGCCCTTAAGCTCACCATGCAGCAGTTCTATCGCCCCAACGGCGACAGCACGCAGAAGCGTGGCGTGCTTGCCGACGTGGTCCTCCCGTCGATCACCGATCACATGGACGTGAGCGAAGGTGATTTGGATTACGCCCTGGAATTCGATAAGGTGCCAGCCGCCCAGTTCACCAAACAAGACAAAGTCCCCACACCCTTGGTGCTGGAACTTAAGAGCCTCACGCAATCGCGGCAGCAGAAGTCAGACGACTTTACGAAGCTCGCCAAGAACATCGGCCGCTACGAGGACTTCAAGAAGAAGAAGGAATACCCGCTGAGCGAAGAGAAATTCCTGGCGAAAAAGGCCGAACTCGATTCCGAAAAGGAAGAAGAGAAGGCCACCGCAGAGGAATCCGACAACAAGGAAGTCTTCAAGCGGACCTTCTACGAAAACGAAGCTGTTAACATCACCCTCGACTATATTCGGCTGTTAAATAAAGAGAAGGTGGCGAAGGCGAAATAGCCTTGCGACGCTAACTTTTGGTCTCATCGACACGCCCACAGAAATTGTGGGCGTGTCTTTTTATGCGCGCCAATCCCTTTTCCTTTCATGTGTGGTTGATTCGTTGGAGACGAAGATTTCGGGAGTTTGCCGTAAAGGCATATCCGCAGGGTACTTTCCAACCGGCGCGGAGATTGTCAGAATCACGTAATCAACCCCCCTTCGTCCAGGCGTTGTAGGCGCATAATTGCAGTTGCCAATTCTCGGCGGCTGAAAATGGTTCGCGAAATCACGCGATTCCGTGCCGAATTACCTAATTCTTTTGCCCACATCATTGAAAGTCAAAATCATGTTCAGAAGCTCACTCTTGGCAACTGCGGCCCTATTGGCAGTTGGCGCATTCCTGGGTTGGCTCTCGGCAAGCATCAACTGCAATTTCGAGGCGATCGCGCAGGAGAAGGCCTCAATCAAGTCTGCGGAGGGTAAGCTGGACCGCACGGTTCTGCCGATTCAAGAGCCCAAGTTAAAGCCGATAACCGAGCTCGACGCTCGCAACGCCAAGGCACCGCCGCAGTTCAAAGTAACTGCCCCAGTTGGTGCCCCCAATGTGCTGATTGTCCTCATCGATGACATGGGGTTCGGCCAATCGAGCGCCTTCGGCGGCCCTGTCCACATGCCAACGCTGGAGCGTCTGGCCAAGGGAGGGCTGAAATACAACCAATTCCACACCACGGCACTTTGCTCCCCCACGCGCGCGGCTCTGCTGAGCGGACGCAATCACCATGTCGGAAACATGGGCTCCATCACGGAGACTGCGACCTCGTTTCCCGGTCAAACCGGGCAGCGTCCCAACAGCGTCACGCCGCTCGCCGAAATGTTGCGTCTCAACGGCTATAGCACGTCTGCTTTTGGCAAATCGCACGAGACGGCCGCCTGGGAAGTCAGCCCCTCCGGCCCAACCGACCGCTGGCCCACCCGCAGCGGCTTTGACAAGTTTTACGGCTTCATCGGGGGAGAAGCCAACCAGTGGGCCCCGGGGCTCTACGATGGATTGAACCGGATCGAAGCCCCGAGCACTCCCGGATATCACTTGATGACCGACCTGGCCAATCAGGCCATCAAATGGACCGGCTATCAAAAATCGCTTACGCCGGATAAGCCGTTCTTCACCTACTTTGCCCCGGGAGCGACCCACGCCCCGCACCATGCGCCCAAGGAATGGATTGAAAAGTACAAAGGGAAGTTTGACCAAGGCTGGGACAAGCTCCGCGAAGAAACCCTCGCCCGCCAAATCAAGCTCGGCGTGGTGCCGCCCGGAACAAAGTTGGCCCCCAAGCCGGAGGCGATCAAGGATTGGGCCAAGCTTAGCGACGACGAGAAAAAGCTCTTCAGCCGCCAAATGGAAGTCTTCGCTGGGTACGGCGAATATGCGGATGCCGAAGTGGGCCGGCTGATTCAATCCATCGAAGACTTGGACCAACTCGACAACACCCTGATTTTCTACATTGTCGGCGATAACGGCGCGAGTGCTGAAGGGACCATGAACGGCCTCTTTAATGAAGCGACCTATTTCAATGGCGTGCCGGAAACCGTTGCCGACGTTCTCAAGCATTACGACGAATTGGGAGGACCCAGCTCCTATGGGCACTACGCCGCGGGTTGGGCGGTTGCGGGTGACACGCCGTTCACCTGGACCAAGCAGGTCGCCGGCAGCTACGGCGGCTGTCGCAACGGCATGGTCGTCCAGTGGCCCAAGGGGATTAAGGCCAAGGGAGAAGTTCGCTCCCAGTGGCATCATGTGATCGACATCGCCCCGACCGTCCTTGAAGCGGCTGGACTGCCTGAACCCAAAATCGTGGATGGGAACGTTCAGACCCCCATCGAAGGGGTCAGCCTTCTCTACTCGTTCAACAATCCCAAAGCCGACAGCACTCACAAGACCCAGTACTTTGAGATTTTCGGAAACCGTGGCATTTACCAGGACGGCTGGCTGGCCCATACGGTCCATCGCGCCGCTTGGGAACCTAAGGTGCGCCATCCATTTCTCGAGGACAAATGGGAACTCTATCACGTCGAGGAGGACTTCAGTTGCTCGAGCGATCTCGCCGCAAAGAACCCTGAAAAACTTAAGGAGCTGCAAGCAGCGTTCATGAAAGAAGCGGTCAAGAACAAGGTTTTGCCGCTCGATGATCGCACCCTCGAACGCTTGAACGCCGCCCTCGTGGGTCGTCCCGATCTGATGGCCGGCCGTACTTCGCTCACAGTCTTTGAAGGCATGACCGGCATGTCGGAGAACGTCTTTATCAACGCCAAAAATCGTTCGCACACCATCACCGCCGAGATCGAAATTCCCAAGGGAGGTGCGAATGGTGTCCTCCTGGCCCAAGCCGGCCGGTTCGGCGGCTGGAGCTTGTATCTGAAGGATGGCCAACCAATGTACGCCTATAACTATCTCGGCTTGGAGATGTTCAAGGTTGCTGGCTCCAAAGCGATTCCCGCCGGCAAGGCCACTATCCGATTCGAGTTCACTTACGACGGCGGTGGTCCCGGAAAGGGAGGGAAGGGAGTCATCCTCGTGAATGGGGAGAAAGCCGCCGAAGGGCGAATCGAACGGACCCAGGGATTCGTCTATTCTGCCGATGAAGGAGCCGATGTGGGCCAGGATGGCGAGACGCCGGTGACGGACGATTACAAGCAGGGGGACAACAAATTCACCGGTAAGATCGGCAAGGTGACGATCGAACTGAAGTAAATGGTCACCTAGTTAAGAGCTAAGACAAGTCACACACATTATCGGAAAAAGGGGAGGATTCGCCATGAAGAGCGTTCTGTTGGGTTTGTTCATATTGACCCTGGCTGTTCAGGCGGCGGTAGCGCAGGCCCAGCAGCCCACCGAGCCGACTGCTGCCGTTGCGCCCATCAAGAAAGCGGTGGCGGCGTATATCGAGGCATTTAACAAGCACGATGCCAAAGCGATCGCGGAGCTCTGGTCGCCGGAGGCAGTCTATATCAACCGCATTTCCGGCGAAGAGGTCGTCGGGCAAAAGGCGATCGCCGAGCAGTTCACTGCGATCTTCAAAGAGCGGCCGGACCTAAAAATCGAGGTGAGCACAAAGTCGGTGCAATTCGTCTCCCCCAACGTAGCGGTCGAACAAGGCACCGCCAAACTTGCCGCAGCAAAATCTGAACCCGAGGAGTTCGAGTACACCGCCGTGTACGTCAAGCGCGACGGCAATTGGCTCCTCGACCGCGTTACAGACAAAGCCCCTGAGGTCGTTCCTTCGCACTACGAGAAACTGAAGGTGCTGGAGTGGATGGTCGGTCATTGGGTGGACAAGGACGACAACGTTCAAATTGAGACGGAATGCAAATGGGCGAAAAATCAGAACTACCTGGTGCGCTCCTTCTCCGTAGCAGCCGCGGGCCAACTGGATATGTCGGGGATGCAGATTATTGGCTGGGATCCCGCGGCAAAGTCGATTCGCTCCTGGACGTTTGACTCGGACGGCGGCTTTGCGGAAGCGAGCTGGACCTGGAAGGGAGGACGTTGGCTAATCAGCAACAAAGGGTTTTTGCCGGACGGACGGAAAGCCTCGATGGTCAATGTCATCAAGCCGGTGGACAAGAATTCGTTCACCTGGGAAACGGTCGAACGGACGGCTGGAGGTGAGCTGCTGCCGAACATTGGAGAAGTAAAGATCGTGCGGGAGTAAACCCAGCAAGCATTGACAACTGCGTCCTAAAAATACCAAGTCAAACATATTCACCGAGAGGTTCCCAATGAAACGCATTACAATTCTGATTCTGTCTGTTGCATTGACATCCCTATTGGCCGGTCACGAGATACTTGCCCGCGGAGGGGGAGGCGGAGGACGTGGTGGAGGCGGTGGTGGAGGACGAGTGGGAGGTGGAGGCGGCGGTATTAGCGGCGGTGGTGGGGGCGCAAGGCCTTCTCCGGCAGGCGGTCGTTCCCCGTCGATGGGAGGTGGACCAGCGCCTGCTCGGCCGGGCGGTGGTGCCGCGCCGCGACCCGCTGCTGGTGCGGGTGCGGGTGGAGCGAGGCCAGGCGCTGGCGCGGGTGGTGTCGCGCCAGGCGGCAGGCCGAATGCCGGTCAACTCAACAACTTTCTGGATATCCCCAGCGCGGGGACGGGAGCCGTAAGGCCCGGTGCTGGCGGCGCGGCAGGCGATTTCCTTCAGGGTGGCGGAGCGCGACCTGGCCAACTGCCGGCCGGTGGCGCGCGACCCGGAAATCTAGCAGCCGGGGGCGCGGCAAGGCAGAACATCTCGGGCAATCGGGCCGGTCGCATTGAAAACCGTCAAGAGTGGCAGGGGAACCGCCAGCAGCGGCGGGATGAAGTCCGCAACCAAGTCGCTCAGAACCATCCCCGATTGGACTTCTGGAGCGACCATCCCAATTGGGCAGCGTGGCGCATCAACCGACCCTATCGCTGGGCAACTTGGGCCGCCGTCACCGGCTGGGTTGGTGCCGGCTGGACCGATGAGTCGGCATACGCCTATGGCGACAACGTCTACTACAGCGAGGATCAGGTCTACTATGGCGACCAGCCAGTCGCCACCGCGGACGAATACGCCCAGCAAGCCGAAACAATTGCCGCCAGCGCGCCGGAAGTCAAGCCGGAGAACGCCGAGTGGATGCCGCTCGGCGTATTCGCTCTGACCCAGGATGGCCAAGCCACAGGTGCCGATCCAACGATGTTCATGCAACTCGCGATCAGCAAGGAAGGAATCATCAATGGCACCCTCAAGAATGAGGCGACTGGCGAAACGCAAACACTGGAGGGTATGGCCGACAAGAAGAGCCAGCGAGCCGCCTGGACCGTGAAGGGCCAGCAGCGGCCCATCCTGGAAACGGGAATCGCCAACCTAACCAAGGATACAGCGCCCGCCCTCATCCATTTCGCCGTCGGCCAGACGCAGCAATGGTTGCTTGTCCGGTTGGAAGAACCAAAGCAGCAATAATGGATGGAGATGGATGGCGTAACCGGTTCGCAGGCCATTTACCCAATGAAGAAAGCCTTCGCCGTTAAGCTGTGTGGAGGGAAGCAATTTGACGCGAATTCATGGTTGCAGCCACCGATTCAATAGGATTACACGGATGTTTCGATAATTCTCATGGATTGAGAAAGCTATGGTCAGCTATCGCCGGTTCGCAATTTCTGTTTCCGCCGCGTTTCTCGGATTGGCCTGCCGTATTGCAATGGGCCAGACATTCGGCGTCGAAGCGCACAACACGCTTATGCCTGCCTCCGGCGGCATGGCGGGAGCTAGCATCGCCCGTCCCCAGGATTTGACCTCCGCCATCAATGGCAACCCGGCCTCAATCACGCAGTTCCGGGGAACCCAGTTTCTCTTTGGCGGCGCGTGGTCCGAACCGACGTTCAACCTCAATCAAACGGCTCCCATTCCGATCGTTGGCCCACCCCTCATCGATCCGTTTTCCGCGAAATCCACGGCACCCGGCGCACCGATGGGGAACATCGGCGTGACTCAAGAGATGAGCGCCTACGGAATGCCGGTAACTGTTGGGATGGGCTTCATTTCCACCAGCGGAGGGTTTGTTGACTTCCGGAATGTGCCCGAAAGCCACGGCACCAACACGGGGTTGGCGGTCTTTTCGATGCCCGTGACGCTCGGTATCCAGGTTACCGACCGCTTGTCCGTCGGGGCCAGCGGAGCGATGGGGATCGCCTTCTTCGATGGTCCCTTCGTGGGAATCGGCGGCATGACGCCGGACTACGCTCTTCGCGGCTCACTGGGAGTAAATTACGAGTTCACCGAATACACCACCATTGGTGCGTATTATCAGACCGAGCAATCCTTCCGGTTCGACAACGCCTTTCTGCGCAATCCGGGACCCGGCCAAACCGCCACCGACGTGAACATGCAACTGCCGCAGAATATCGGATTTGGGTTAGGAAACAATGTGCTGATGGATGGGCAACTTTTGGTATCGGCAGACGTGCTCTACAAGATGTGGAACGACGCGGATCTCTTCGACGCCATTTACGACAACCAATGGGTGGTGCAACTCGGCACCCAGTACACAATGGGGAATTACAAATTGCGGGCGGGTTACGCCTGGGCGCAAAACCCGCTAGACCCCGCTCCCGGTCCCAACCTTGGCGGTGTGATTCAGCCCGGGGGCCTGCGTGCGGTGCGCTACTCGCAAGGCCTGATGGCCATTACCAGCCAGCACCGGATTTCCGCAGGCATCGGCATAGCCGATGTGCTTCCCGGAGTGGATATGGACCTCATGGCGGGCGGGATGTTCCGCGACGAACAGCAGCTCGGCGACGCCACGCAAACTTCCATCATGAGCTACTGGGTTGGATTCGGCCTCACCTGGCGGTTCGGCCGCGGCTCTTGCTGCAACTCACAGTGCGGCGAGGAATAGGCCGATCTTTAAGTCAGCCCTCATTGACACTGCCAGCCTTCGCCGCCTGGCGGAGCCTTTCTGGCTGGATTGTCCGACAATTGCCGGGGTAGAACCCTTGAATTCTAGTTCCCAGCGGCTAAAATCTCAGAAGCATCGAGACAATCTTTCTCGAATTTGCATTCTGAATTCTTTCTACGCAATTTGAATACTTTGAGGTGCTCCGTGAATTGTCTGCGCAAGTTTTTGCCTTTGGCGGCGATTGTCGGGCTCGCCTCGTTTGTGCCTTTCGCAAACGCTCAGTTCGAAGAGCTGGCCAAGCAAGCTCCGTCGTCCACGAATGCCGTTGCTTTCGTGAATATGGAAAAGCTGCTGGCTAGCCCGGTTGCAGTCAAGGAAAAATGGTCGGCGCGAACCGATCTCGCCTATGATTCCGGCGTTTCTTTCTTGCCGCGGGATACCAAAGTTGCTCTCTTGACCATGCAGATGGATTTTGCGGCTTGGACACCCCACTGGGAAGCCGCGCTCTTGGAGATTGACCATGAGCCCTCACAGGCCAAAGCCATTGCCATGATGGGTGGCACAGCCGACTCGGTGGGGGGCCGCGAAGCGGTTGCTCTCCCCCATAACGCGTATTTGCTTAAGTTGGCTGACAAAACAGTCGCCTTCATGGCTCCGGCCAACCGCCAGACTATCGCCCGCTGGATGCGTGAGATCGACGCCCGCAAAAATATCAGCCTTTCGCCCTATTTGACGGAAGCCTACCGCTACGCCAATGATGTGGGGACGCCGATTATTTTGGCGCTCGACCTGGAAGATGTCGTTACGCCGGAATCTCTGCCGGAAAAGCTCAAGGACTCCAAGGAGTTCCTGGACAAGTACAAGGTCAATCCTGGCGAATTGGCGGCGCTGCTCTACAGCATCCGCGGGATCACGCTCGGGATCACCTTCGATGACAAGCCCTTTGGCAAGGTGCGAGTCGACTTTTCCAGCGAGGTTAGCTTGGATCCCGAGACCGCTAAAGCGGTCCTCTTGCATGTCCTGGCCAAGCGAGGCGCCATGATCGATGAATTCGTGGACTGGAAGCCTTCCGTGAAGGGGAAGACGTTCATGCTCGAAGGGACTCTTGGCAACAGCGGAATGTTGCGAATTTCCACGCTATTTAGCCGCCCCCCTGCCCTCAAGCCGCTGGAGAAAATGCCAGACCAAACGAACAAGACCAAAGAACAGTTGATGGTGGAAGGCTCGCAGAATTACTTCAAGCAAATCAACAAGCTGTATAGCGATCTTCGCTCGCAAAAAGCCGGCAATTCCACGTATACGATGCCCCAACTGGGTGTCTGGATGAGTAAGTATGCCAACAAGATCGACCAGTTGTCCGTCCTGAACGTCGACCCGGAACTCATTGACTATGGGGCTAATGCCGCTGATCTCCTGCGTGGTGGTTACAACGCGATTCGCTCGGGCGCTGCGGAGAATCGAGTTCGGCAGGTCAACACCCCCATGCAATACAACTATTATTCTTACGGTAACACCTATGGCTACGCCTTTAATAACTGGACGGGGGCGGGTGGACCGATTGGCGACTACGGCACTTATGCCGTCGCCGACACCGCCGCTTATCGCCAGGCTCGAACCGCGATTCACGCGGAAGAGCGTGTGAAGGCTGGAACTCAGGCCCGCACAAACATCCAAGAGCTGGAAAAAATGACGGGCGAGATCAAGAAAAAAATGACCATCAAATACCAGGTTGATTTCTAATCCGCGACGAAGAATCGCTACTGGAGTCGGTGTTCATACAGCCGGGCGTAATGCTCGGCACACTGCTCATAGAGCGGCGTTAGTCCCTTTGGAATCGGCTCTCCTTTGGATTGATAAGGCCGAAAGCCGGTGGTTTTCTCGACTTCGCCATACCAGTGGCGCGCCCAAACGCCATCGGTCGCTCGCGGACCAGGAGGCCAGGCGAGCATGGCTTCCTGAAACTCGACGCCGAGGGCATCGCAGAGCAGGCCGAGCATGCGGCGAGGTTGATTGAGTACATCCACCGAGTCGAGTACTGGGGGAGTGATCTTCAGTTTGCTCCGGACCCACTCAAAGATTTCTGTCTGCTGGGGAAAGCCGGTATCCTCAAGGCTGGGGCTGCTCACGATCTTGATATAGCTGGTGAGCATTTCCCGAGGATCGCGGATGAGAAAGCAGTTCGTCACCTTCCCCAGCCACTCCCGGCTGATATGCGGCAGCAGGTGGTGGGTCATCTGCTTTTGGAAATAAATCCGTTTGCCGCCGGGGATTTCTCCGGTCAGTCCGGCGACCACCATTTGCCAGTCTGTTTCGCCGGCAGCAATGATTTCCTGCGCGCCGGGATGCTCTTTTCCAGTGGCGTGTAGGTAGTGCGCATACAGCGGTTCATCGCAGACGACTGTGTCGTCGCGATTCCCCCAGCAGCGCATCAATGCCGTCGAAATGTTCCGCGGCCCCGACCACATGGCGAGACGAAGCATGCCCCAGATTATACTTGGGAACAGGGCCAGCGTGGTGCGTCCAGCGACCCGCTAGACCAACTCCCCGGCGGTTCCTACCATGCAAGGATGTCGCGGCCAGTCTGGGAGGGCCGGCTGCCGTTCGTTAGTCGGAGTTCGAAGATGGCTGAGCGCGAACTTGATGCCGTGGGAGATGCCTCCCTCGACCAGGCGCTTGGCTACCTGAATTTCTCGTCGGGGACCGCGGACCCGCTGTTTCTGGCCCGCATCAATGCCCTGTTCGGCCGGGTCGCCAAGGAACATCCCCAGTCGCCGACCTGGGAATCGCTCGGAAAGCTGCTCAAAGAACGGCTCGAGGTTCTCAGCCAGACCGCGGCCGCGTTCAAGGACGCCGAACAGGCTCGCGGCGTGGTTTCGCTGGTTTTTGACGAGACTCTGCGGGCCTACCGGGATTACCACCGGGATCTGCTCTTCCATCATACGGACGAGTCGCTGTTTCGGCCCTTCTTCATCGGCCGGGTGTGCGAGGCGGTCTTGCGGCAAGGGCCGCCGTGGAGCGAAAGCGACCGCATCGTGCAGGGTGCCATCACCGGGCTAAACGATTTTCTGGGCCACCGCCCGGTTGCCACGCTGGAGACGCAGAAAATCGAACCTTACAAACACGAGTTCGTCCGGCCTATCCCGCTCTTCATCCGCGGAGCGGGCGTGACCTTCGGCTGCGAGCATGAGGTCATCGCGGCGGCACTCAAACTGCTTGAAGACACCGACGCGGATTTACTTCGCGCCGCTTGTTACCACCCGGCAAACCTGGATGAACTGGCCGTGGACCCGCGGGCGTATGATTTTGACCATCCCGCCAACAAGCGGCCGAACTACCATTTTGGCCAGTGGGACCCGCATCAGATTGACAACCAAGGGCGCTATCGCCGGTTCGTTGTCCAGCAAGTGACGCTCGACGCCCTCATGCATCGGCTACAGGAAGCTCCGCAGCTCGCTGCCGAGGAACTGCTCTTTGAGGCGGCTGCCGTGTTGGCAGGGACAATCCTGATGGCCTCCGGAATCAGTGGCGAAGGCCCCGGTTCGTTCGACTCCACCACGACGCTGGCCAAGCTCTTACCCCGCATCGCCAAGTATCGGGACGACTTCTACGAGCGACTCTTCAAAAGGACGACCGGCGAACATGCTGAGCGCCTCCGCGTCGAAGCCACCGAACGCCGCCAGCCGTTCGGCGGCGCGAGGCAGCATCTCAATGCGCAGCTTGCCCGGCGGCGGGCCTCGCAACTGGAGCACGTCCATCTGGCTCGAATCTTTGCCCGGATGGGAAACGTGGAAGCGGCTGCACGGCAAGCAAACGTCGTCCCTTGTGCTTCCGCCCGCATCCTCTGCACCATCGATTGCCTCCTCTCCACCGGCACGCTCGCTTGCGACCGGAACCAATTGGAAGATGCCGCCGGATTTCTGCCGCAGGTGATGGACCTGCTGCGGCGGGGCATCGCGTGTGGGGCCATCATTGATCCCTGGAACATCCTGGGATTTGACGCCAACTTCAGCCTCTTCCCCGCGCTTGAAAACAGTGTGCGGGACCATCGGGCCGATGAGCTGGTCTCGCTCATGGACCGCGTCCTCGCTTTTTACTCCCGCATTTGGAGCGAGGCGGCTGCGGTCGATAACAAGGAACTTTGCAAGAAGGTTTCACGCCAGTTCAAGGAAGTGGCGACCTGGTGGCAAAGGTATGCAGCCCACACCGTATCCAGCGTGGAAGCCGTGGATCCGTTCGTGGTCCATCGAGCCGCGGAGGGAGTCGCTCAGGCTCTCAA
>JBJXFF010000127.1:0-8473 GCA_046153945.1 Pirellulaceae bacterium | reverse complement strand
CCTCGAGGAAGGCGGAAAAGGCTTTGTCGAACAGCGGACAGAGGAGGGTCTTGAGCTTGGGAAAGTTTTCCTGGTGCGTGTCCCAGCAGGTGTTGACGCCGTCGATGTGCGTTTCGTCCTGCCAGTTGACCGTGACGAGCGAGACGCCCGCTTCCACCAGACGGCGGGCCATGAGCAGGGACTGCCCCACCGTGGTCTGGCCGTATTTTTCCCGCGTCTCGGGTTTTTCGCGTTTGAGGTCGAGGACTTCCCCCGCCCGATGCTCGAGGAGCGACCAGGCCCGGCGGCGATTTTCGTCGAGCATCGTGAGGCCGCTGCCAAAATTTGACTTGGGCGATGAAGCGCTCTCTTGAATGGTCGAAAGCAGATCCCGACGATTGACCGTCCGCTCCCACGGCACATCCTCCGGCAGTCGCAGGCCGGCGAGCTCGAAGTCGGCCCGGCCAAGGTCCCCTTGCACGAGCATGGCGCTGTGGCTGTCTCCCATTCGCCCCGCTGTCTGGCCGGCGATTTTTTTGGCCTGGCCGGTGAACTGCAAGTACCACGGCAGGACCACCGACGGCGGCAGACCCAGTTTTGATTTACCGAACCGGGTAGTGAGGGAACTGAGGGAGGGCCAGTCCTCGCGGGTCGCCTGGTCGGTTGTCGGCGGGCCAAAGTACGGCCGGCCGGTGAAAATCTCACTGCAAGCCGGACCATGCACGTTCATCCGGTGGCTCATCGAGCGGAGCAGGCAAAGCTTGTCCATCTGCTTCGCCAACAGCGGCAGATGCTCGCAAATCTGAATCCCCGGCACGTTCGTCGGAGCCGGATTAAACTCCCCGCGAATCTCCGGCCCCGCCAACGGCTTCATATCCCAGAGGTCAATCTGGCTGGGACCGCCGAAGAGGAACAGAAAAATGCAGGACTTGGCCCGCGGAGGCTTGCTGCTTGCCGTTGTATTCTCCGCCTGCAGCTTCGCGAGTTGTCCTGCTGACAGCCCCAGCAGCGATAGTCCCCCTATCCGCATCAGCTCCCTGCGGGCCAAGGGCGAGTTGCCGGTCAGCGGTGGTGTGAAGAGGGAGAGCATGATCAGGGTCAATATAGCCGAGGGGAGCATCAGGGGCCAATCAAGGAGTGCTTGGCATCACTACCAGTGCTCGCGGGTCGATGCGAACAAGATTGAACGCAAAGTCGCTAAGGTGTTATGAAAACGGATAAGGAAGAGAGCATAGGCCCTCTTTCCTACCTAAGAGCCTGTTGAAAATGGCTCAGGCACGTCGCCGCAATCTCGTCACCGAAGTGTCTGCACATGGCGATTTGATTAGACCACAGTGGACAGTACTGAAATTGGTCAGCCGAGAGATTTCAATTATTAATGCCCAACCACTTACCTCACTCCCGGCACCCAGTCCGTCCCCGCCAGCGGCACTTTCGCCATCGCCGCAGCTTCCACAGTGAGGGCGACGAGGTCTTCGCGTTCGAGATGGTGGACGTTCGCCTTGCCGCAGGCACGGGCCAGCGTGGAAAGCTCCATGTTCATCACGCTCAGGTAGTTTTGCAGCCAGCGAGCGCCGTTTTCCGCCGTCAGCCGCTTTTCCAGGACTTCGTCCTGCGTGGTGATGCCGACAGGGCAGCGGCCGGTGTGGCAGTGGTGGCAGTAGCCGGGGGCCGTGCCGAGCCGTTCGTAGTCCTCGGTGGCGTTCATCTTTTGGCCCGAATGGTCCACGTAGTGGTCGCTGTTGCAGCCGAGGGCGACGAGCACTCCCTGGCCGATGGAGACGGCGTCGGCTCCCATGGCGAGGGCCTTGGCAGCGTCCGCCCCGGTCCGGATGCCGCCGGAGATGATGAGCTGCACGGTGCCGACCATGTTCATCTCCTCCAGGGCCTCCACCGCCTGCCGCAGGGCGGGGAGCGTGGGGATGCCGGCGTGCTCGATAAAGACCTGCTGCGTGGCGGCTGTGCCTCCTTGCATGCCGTCGAGCACGATCACGTCGGCCCCGGATTTGATGGCCAGCTTGACGTCGTTCTTCACGCGGCTGGCCCCGATCTTGACGTAGATCGGCACCTGCCAGTCGGTGATTTCCCGCAGCTCCAGGATCTTGATCGCGAGGTCGTCGGGGCCGGTCCAGTCGGGATGGCGGCAGGCGGAACGCTGGTCGATGCCGGCGGGGAGGGTCCGCATCTCGGCCACACGAGGGCTGATCTTCTGCCCCAGCAGCATCCCGCCGCCGCCGGGCTTGGCTCCCTGACCAATGACAATCTCAATCGCGTCCGCCTTCCGCAAATCGTCCGGATTGAAGCCGTAGCGGGAGGGGAGGCACTGATAGATGAGAGTCTTGGACGACAGCCGCTCTTCCTGCGTCATGCCGCCGTCGCCGGTGGTCGTCGAAGTCCCCATCGCCGTCGCAGCGCGGCCGATGGCTTCTTTCGCCGTCGCCGAAAGTGCCCCGAAGCTCATCCCGGCGACTGTGATCGGAATCTCCAGCTCAATCGGCTTCTTAGCATGCCGCGTTCCGAGTATCGTCTTGGTCAGGCAGCGTTCCCGATATCCTTCCAGGGGATAGCGGGAGAGCGATGCCGTGAGAAACACCAAATCATCGAACGTCGGCAACTGCCGCTTGGCTCCCAGCCCGCGAATGTCATAGAGCCCCCGCTCCGCCGCCTGCTGGATGTAGGCGATGGTCTGGCGATTGAGGGTATAGCTTTCTTCGCGGGGTTGGTGCATGAAAAGACCAGGGGTTTGACTCGCCCTACTATACGGCCAGGGTAGCGCAAGGCAAGGCGGTGACCGGACGAGATTGCAGTCGAAATGAAAAACGCCGGTTCGTTGCGTTCGTACGGAGAGTTGCTCGGAACGCGGAGCTGCGCCTACTTCTTCCCTTCCGCCTTTTTAATACTGATCTTGTCAAAGGAGGCGGTGCCGGTGCCGCCGAAGAGGCCGATGCGGAAGATCCCTTCGCGGGCGGTGGCAGGAATGTCGAAGGTTTTGGTTTCTTCGTGCCAGTCACTGGTCCCGAGAAAAGGGCCCATGGCCTGCATGCCAAGATCTCGCCGCTGGTCATCGTAAAGTGTGAACAGGATATAGCATCTCTCGTTTTCCTCACCCCCTTGGGCGGAATTCCTGGTCATGACCTGGGCGGAGACCTTGAGCTGCTTCACCTTGCGGCCATCGATGCCGAAGCCCTGCAGCAAGTGGGCGGAGACGCCCGCATCTTGGTTGTTGAAAGTAACGTAATGCTGGCCGTCGGGGGCCTTGGGATCGGTTTCCCACTTCACATGCTTTTCGTAATACCAGCCGGGCTGGGCCCCGCTGGGAAAAGCCTCCTCTTCGAAGCTGCCGTTGGCCAGGCTGGGATTGTCGGGATCGGGCTTGACCTTGCGATTTTCCTCCGCCTTGCCTGTCATGGGGACGAAAAGCGTGGGAAGCAACTTCTCGGATTCGAGCTTGCCGTCTTTTTTGCGAAAGAGATACAAAGTTTGCTCATAGCGCTGGCCGACGGGAACCACCATCAGCCCCCCTTCCTTCAGTTGCTCAACGAGCGGGTCGGGAACTTTCTCCGGCGAGCAAGTGACGATGATCTTGTCGAAGGGAGCGTGCTCCTTCCAGCCGAGGTAACCGTCGCCGACTTTGGTCGTCACGTTGTCATAACCGAGCCGCTTGAGGACACGGGCCGCGTTTTTGCCGAGCGACTCCACGATTTCGATGCTGTAAACTTCCTTGACGAGCGGGCTGAGGACCGCCGCCTGATATCCGCTGCCGGTGCCGATTTCCAAGACGATGTCGGTGGGCTTGGGATCAAGCGACTGCGTCATGTAGGAGACGATGAAGGGGGACGAGATCGTCTGCTTGTCTCCGATAGGGATTGCTTTATCCAGGTAGGCCTCGCGGCGGTGCTTGATTTCCACAAATTCGTGCCGGGGAGTGGCGAGCATCGCCTTGATGACCCGCTCGTCCTTGACTCCCGAGCCAATGACTACTTCCTCCACCATCTTCTTGCGAGCCTGCTCAAACTGAGTTCGGGTTTGGGCGTGCGTCTGGGAAAAGAAGGAACCGCTCCCCAGGAAAATCGAGGCGAATGTGACTGCGAAAGCCCAAGAAAAATCGCGTGCCATAGAAAATTTCTCCGCCAGAATGGGCCTTCCCCTGCTACCAGCCCCAAAGCGAGTCCTTAGATTATAACGCGCAGCAGCAGTCGCAAGGCAACTCTCTGGCAGGAAGGGAAAGCAAGGCCGCAGACATGTCCACGAATAACGCCGGCGTTCTGGTGAGAGGGGAACTGAGCGTGTGGCACGCGGTCGGCGTGGTCGCGGGAGTGCTGGCGGTCATTGTCGGCGCCGTCCTGCTGATGCTGCAACTGCCGGCGGGATGGTTTGTAGGAGCTGCAGGGGTGGTACTCGCACTCTCTGTCGGCAGCACGGCGCTAGCGCTGTGGCAGCGGCGGACCTGGGTCGAGGATTTGGGAAACGGCCTGGTGGTGCGGGATCGCCAGGGAACGCGGCAGCATTCCGACGAGCAGGTCGTCGCGTTGGCGCTGGAAACCAAGAAGCAGCATAGCCAGGGGGACATTAAAGGGATCATTCGGACCTTCAAGGTCTGGGTCGATAGCACCCCGACGCCGGTTGTGATGACGAATTCCATCCGCACTGGCCATCCCGACCCGCTGGCGGATTTGATCAACCGACTGGTGGGGACGCTGGCGAGCCGGATGAGCGACGACATCGATCGCGGCGGCAACGCAAGTGGTGACGGCTGGCGGCTGGACAAGAGCCATTTGCTGCTGGGAACGTCGCAGGAGCAAGCCGTTCCGCTAGCGGAGCTTGTGGCTGTCGAGATCTTTGAACAAAAGATGTGCGTCTGGAAGCAAGGCCAGGATGCCGCCATTTTCAAAGCGCCACTCGGCTCGCGCAATGCCCACCTGTTGCCGCTGCTTCTGGAGTCACGAATCCCCAGCGCGGAGCAGCGCCGGGAAGCGCCGGCAACCGTCGGCCTGGGGAGAATTTTGTTCGAGCGGAAGCCGCAGGCGGTCGGAATCGCGTTATGCGTAATATTGAGCGTCGTGGCATTCGTCGCCGGCTTTATTCTGCTGGGGGTGAACTGGCCCAGGGTGGAAGGAATCCTCTTCCTGGGAATTGCCTTGGTGGTGAGCCTGCTGTTTGCCCTGGGAGCCGTCACGCAGCGGTACATGGTCTTTCGCTGCCATGATCGGGGCGTATTCAAAGGGAGTATCTTCGGTGAAAAGCTCCTGCCGTACGCCAGCGTCGCGTCATTCACTTACAGTGCGACGAAGCACTACCACAACGGCGCGTACGTGGGGACGCAGCTCTCCATGAAGTTCGAGCCACTCGCCGGCACCGGCGCGCTGGCGATTTCCTACGGAGCGTCCGTGCAGGTGGCAGATGACGACCTGGAGGAACTCCGGGACTTTATCAGCCGTCAACTTGCCGACCGAATGGCCGAGCAGCTTTCCACCGGCCAGCAAGTGCAATGGACGCCGAACCTGGTTTTTCTGCGGGAAGGAATCCAGTACCGCCCCGCCGGTCTGCTCGGCATCGGCCGCAAAGAGCCGCACTTTCTTCCCTACGACGCCTACGGCGGCTGTAACCTGGACCAAGGGGTGTTCTATCTCTTCGTGAAGGGAAACAACAAAGCCATCATGACCGAACAGGCTAGCGCCGCCAATTTCTTTCCCGGCTATTACCTGCTGTTGATGATGACCGGGGGGAGCGAAGAACAAGGCTGAGAGCACATTCAAAGGCTTTCGTATCCGCTTGCCGGCGCGCCGGTGGACCGCGACAATCGCAGCATGACGTCGCTATCCACCGCAAACGCCTTTCGCACCACTCGCCGCGTGGAATTCAGCGATACCGATGCGGCCGGCATCGCGCATTTCACCGCGTTTTTCCGGTATATGGAGCAGGCCGAACATGAACTGCTCCGGAGCGTCGGCCTGAGCGTCTTCATGCAGGTGGACGGGGAGGAAATTACCTGGCCGCGGGTCAATTCGAAGTGCGACTTCCGCTCGATGGCGAAGTTTGAGGAGTTGCTAGAAATTGCCGTGAGCATCTCCCGCCTGGGAGAAAAGAGCATCACCTGGTCGTTCCAGTTCGCCATCGGCACCCGCGACGTCGCCTCCGGCGAAATCACTGCCGTCTGCTGCCGCGTGAATCCCGACGGCACACTTTCCTCCACGCTCATCCCACCAATCTTCGCAACCAAGCTCCGCCCCTTCCTGACCCCTGACTCCTGTCCCCTGTCCCCTGTCCCCTGACCGTGCCCTACCTCGAAGACCTCACGCTCCGCCTTTCCCGTGGCATTGCCGAACTGCCGGAGGAGTTTCGCGCGCGGCAGGTGAAATACCTGCTGGCGGCTCAGCGGGAAGATGGCGGCTTTGCGGGGCGCGAGGGGGGGAGCGATTTGTACTACACCGGCTTTGCCCTCCGGTCGCTGGCCATGCTGGGAGAGCTTTATGGCCCACCGGCGGAGTCGGCAGCGAAGTTTCTACGCTCGCGGATGAGTGGCCAGGAATCAATCGTTGATTTTCTCTCGCTCATTTATGGGGGGACGCTGCTCCAATCGGCTGCGGGGCTCGACATTTTTGAGCAGGCCGCGCCGACCTGGCGGGACTCCATCGCGGCTGCCCTCGACAACCTCCGCCGCGCTGACGGGGGCTATGCCAAGGGGGCCGAAGGGAACGCCAGCAGCACCTACCACACCTTTCTGGTGCTGCTGGTCCTGGAGCTCATCGGCAAACAGCCTCCCGAAAAGCAAAAGATCATTGCTTTCCTTCGTTCGCAACAGGCGGAAGAAGGAGGCTTTCGTGAAATCCGCGCTAGCAAGAGGGCCGGCACCAACCCGACCGCGGCGGCCATCGGAACGCTACGCATTCTCGATGCATTGGATAAGCCGACGCAAGACGACACCATTGACTTCCTTGCAGAAATGCAGACTGACGAAGGAGGCCTGCGAGCCAACACTCGCATCCCCATCGCCGACCTCCTCAGCACCTTCACGGGCGTCCTCACGCTTCAGGATCTCGGCGGCGAGCAAGAAATTGACCTCTCCGAGGCACGGAAATTCGTCCGCTCGCTGAGCCGTGACGAAGGGGGATTCCACGGTGCCGCATGGGATCAGGCCCACGATGTGGAGTACAGCTTTTATGGGCTGGGATGCATGGGCCTCCTGATAAATCCGAAAACTGAGAACTGAACCGTCCATGCCTGACCTCGTCATCGAAAACGTCTCCAAATCCTTTCCCACCCGGGGTGAGCCGCTGGTGGTACTGCGAGAAGTATCGCTCGCTCTCTCCGCCGGCGAAAACGCAGCCATCCTCGGGCCGAGCGGCTCAGGGAAGAGCACGCTGCTGCATATTTTGGGGGCGCTCGACAGTCCAACGAGCGGCAGCGTGACGCTGCGAGGCCAGAATCCGTTTGAGCTCGATGAGCCGGGGCTGGCGAAGTTTCGCAACCACAACCTGGGCTTCATCTTTCAGGATCATCATCTGCTGCCGCAACTGACGGTGCTGGAAAACGTGCTGATTCCTGCTCTGGCCGAAGGGCGGCCGAGCAGCGCGCAAGTGGAGCGGGCCAGAGAACTGATCGCACGGGTCGGGCTGGCGGAGCGAGCTGGCCATCGCCCCGCCGAACTCTCCGGTGGCGAACGCCAGCGTGCCGGTGTTGCCCGCGCGCTGTTGCTGAAACCTTTGCTCCTCCTCGCCGACGAGCCGACCGGCAATCTCGACCGCACCACCGCCACCGCCATCGGCAGCCTGCTGCTTTCTTTGCAAAAACAAGAGCCGACCATCCTTCTCGTCGTCACCCACAGCCAGGAACTCGCGGCTCTCATGCAGAAGCGGTATGAACTCGATGACGGCCGGCTGGAAACAAAGTAAACCTACTGCTGTCACTGGCGAGCCGGACTTCCGCGGCAGACATTACTTACCTTGAGTGCCCCTCTTTTCGACAGTTTTCAAGCCGTCGAACCTAGCGATAGCGAAAGGACGTCCCACGGTTTACGAAAAGTCGATAGTGCGCTATCTAAGTGTCCTCTCCGCCACGACTAAAAAGAAACCTTTCGGCGATCACTTAACGGCCACGATTCTGCCCTTCGCTACCTTCTAACATCAAGTTATTTTGCCTCAAAAGCGCCATTTATTTTCTTTTGCTGCGACTCTTGACCACTAGATACGGGGTTGAAGAATGCTGAGGCGAAGGTCCGTTCCGCCGAAAGCAATCAAGGAAAAAACGATATTTAATAGGGATAAATACATTTCGGAATACTCCTTGATGAGCAACGAAAGAAGATAGCCTCCTGGGAAACGATTAAGCAAAGGGATGAGCATTCATTTTCCAGGAAATCTGGGGAATGAAGTACGGAAACACTTTAGCAGCAAGAGGATACAACGAATGTCAGTGGCTCCTTCGGCCGACGATGTGAGGCTCGCGGCGACTTTTGAAGAGGTGCGAGCCCGCCTCTTTGCGGAAGAAAATCCTG
>JBJXFF010000152.1:0-30640 GCA_046153945.1 Pirellulaceae bacterium | reverse complement strand
CCCTGTCCCCTGTCCCCTGTCCCCTGTCCCCTGCCCCCTGTCCCCTGTCCCCTGTCCCCTGTCCCCTGCCCCCTGCCCCCTGCCCCCTGCCCCCCTCCCCCCATGTCCATCCTCCCCGACCTCACCTGGCGCGGCCTCATCCACCAGTCCACCGCGCCCGATCACTTGCCCGGCTGGCTCGATTCCGGCAGCCGCACGCTCTACTGCGGGTTTGATCCGACGTCGGACAGCCTGCATGTCGGTTCGCTGCTGCCGGCGCTCATTCTGCGGCGGTTTCAGAAAGCGGGACACCGGCCGATTGCTTTGGTGGGCGGGGCGACGGGAATGATCGGCGATCCCAGCGGCAAGAGCGAAGAGCGGAACCTGCTGTCGGTCGAGCAGCTTCAGGCCAACGTCGAGGGAATCGGCAAACAGCTTGAGCAGTTTCTCGATTTCAGCGGCTCCAGCGGGGCGAAGCTGCTCAATAATTTCGATTGGATGGGAAAATTCTCCTACCTCGATTTCCTCCGCGACGTCGGCAAGCATTTTCCCGTCAACGTCATGCTCGCCAAGGACTCCGTCTCCAGCCGCATCGAGCGGGAGAGCGGCATCAGCTACACCGAATTCAGCTACATGCTGCTGCAGGCCTACGACTTCGTGCATCTCAGCCGCACCCACGGCTGCGAGTTGCAAATCGGCGGCAGCGATCAGTGGGGGAACATCACCGCCGGCATCGACCTCGCCCGCCGCATGCACGGCAGCCAGCTCTTCGGCCTCACCTGCCCGCTGCTCCTCAAGAGCGACGGCACCAAAATGGGAAAGACCGAGAAGGGAGCCGTCTACCTCTCGCCGGCCCGCACCAGCCCGTACGCCTTCTATCAATACTGGATCAACATCGCCGACGCCGATTGCGGCAATGCCCTGCGGCTCCTCACCGAGCTGGCCCGCGAGGAAGTGGAAGCCCTCGACCAGTCCCGCACCGCCGAGCCCCACCTCCGCCAGAGCCAGAAACGGCTCGCCGAGGAACTCACCCGTCTCGTCCACGGCGAAGCCGGCCTCGCCGCCGCCCGCAAGGCAACGGAGATCTTCTTCGGAGCGGAAATCGAGCACCTCAGCGATGCCCAGCTCACCGACATCTTCGCAGACGTGCCGAGCAAGACGCTACCGCGAGATCGCTTGTCTGGCGACGGCCTGCCCCTTACGGATGCTCTCATTGAAGCCGGCCTAGGCAAAAGCAAGTCCGACGTCCGCCGCACGATTGAGCAAGGGGGAGCGTACATCAATAACCGGCCCCGAACCGACGTGAACACGAAGCTTACTTCCGCTGACCTGGCCAGCGAAACGGTGATGGTCGTCCGGAGTGGGAAGAAAAAGTATGGGCTGCTGCGGTTTGAGTAATACGGCTGGGGTCGAGAGTCGCCGGTGCTGGGCATGGTGATGCCTCCTTTGCCGACGATTTCCAGCGGCGGCGATGGCGAAGTCTTTCTCGGCGGAACTGCCCACCGCCGACCTTGACCGCGACTCCCAAGAGCTTCAGTTCCGGCCGCACCTTGCCAGCCGTGACGCCGGGAACGGGGGTTTCCGGATCGAGGAGGGCGGCGATCTGCCGCGCCAGGTCGGCGAAAGCGACGAGCTGCTTGCGGGATTTGGGGAGGGGAATCCGCGGCCAATCCTGCCGCAAGGCAGAAGCATTTTCCGTCGCATAGGACGGCGCGTGCATGATCGAGAAGGCGTGGTGAAGGAGATGCGGCGAATCGGCGACCCCTATAAGCGTCTTGAGAAGGTTAGGAAGAAGCGGGGTGCGGAACCAGGCTTTTTCCACGATAATTACACAAAAGGCGAGGACTTGTTTGTGTGCCGCAAATACCCATAATCGACGAATGGGTGCTAGCTTCACCCCTCCGCTATCCAGGAAGGTCGTATGCTCAAGAGTGACGATGCTCTGTCCGTAGTTGACTTGTTTTGCGGCGCAGGAGGTCTCTCAATTGGATTTGAACGTGCCGGTTTCACGGTCGTAAACGCCATCGATAATTGGGAACCGGCGGTTGCTACATATCGAGCAAATGTAGGGAACCATGTTCGGAAAGAAGCAATTCACTCCGCGTTACAGCTTTCTCCCGCGCGTGTAATTGTTGGAGGTCCGCCGTGCCAGGGATTTTCATCCGCCGGTCGGAGGCGAGATGATGATTCGCGAAATTCACTAGTCGCGGTGTACGCCGACTTGGTTGTTAAGCATCGCCCGGATGCTTTTGTGTTTGAAAATGTAGAGGGATTTTTGACGGGTGCAGGCGGACGATTCGTTTTTGAATTATTGGAGCCTGTTATCGCTGCCGGGTATCGTGTACATCTCCAAAAGGTCAATGCCGCCAATTACGGCGTTCCTCAACATCGCAAACGAGTGGTCGCCATTGGGGGTCGGGGATGGGACCCGACGGTCCCAAAGCCTACTCACGCGGCATTCGGTGCTCCCGGCGCTCATCTCGCAAATGGTAGGCTGACTGCTCCCGCCGTTACGCTAAGTGAAGCCATTTCCAAATTACCACCTCCAACACTTCGCGACCGGGCCACAGATGACCCTGACCACACCTATGCTCCTCTAACCGGAGAAGACCTCCTGCGAGCTCAGTTATTGAGTAAAGGCCAAAGAATGCGAGACCTGCCTGAGGAGCTTTGGCACGATAGTTATAGACGGCGTGCATACCGGCGTGTCATGGATGGCACTCCCACCGAACGACGTGGTGGCGCTCCATCCGGGGTGCGTCGACTAAAAGGCGATGAGCCGTCCAAAGCGATTACTGGCGGGTCTCTTCGGGATTTTCTTCACCCCGAGGAAGACCGGGTTCTCACTATTCGAGAGTGTGCAACACTACAGACGTTTCCAGAAACTTTCCGTTTTCACGGTACTCAGGCAGACCGAATTCAACTGGTCGGTAACGCTGTTCCGCCTCATTTGGCTGAAGTAATTGCACGCAGCCTACGCTTGGACCTAGAAAGGCAACCCACAAGAAATTCGTCGAGGGGAGCCTTACTTAGCTTTGTGCCAACGCTTTCTACGGGGATGAGTCCTGTCTTAGATGACGTTGCTCGTCGAGTGCGGCAGAGGTTTGTCGGTTGCGCGAATATCACAGAGCAAAGAACATTATGGGTTTGACCGCATCGCAACGGGCTATTTGGCAGAAGGCAAGAGCGCTCGGCAACGGCGGTCAAGCTGTCGCGTTGACCGACGAAGTGTGCAGCTATCTGTTAGCAACTATCGTTTGGGACCTTGAATTGCAAGACGCTTTTCCCGAGTTCCCAATTGCGCCCCATCCGTTTTTTACCGACGCTGACCTCTCACAACTGGGGGTCACGGGACACGACCCTTACAAACTCTTTGAACGACTCATCGAAGCGAATAGCGACGCGGATACCTATTTTGCCTGTCTTGGCACGCTTCATAAGGCCAGATTGAAGTACGAACGAATTTTGAGCACGCAGCCAATTCCTACATTGGAGCAAGTGGGACCCCGCGGATTGCTACAGTACGGCAAGCTAACCGGCGAGGCTCTGGCTGGATTTCTATTCTGGCGGAAGTGGTTCTTCGACATTGACAACCGGGCGGGACAAGAAACAGGGTATCTCTTTGAACCCATAATCGCCTACGCGCTCGGCGGAACTCCGGCACCCGCCAAAAAAAGCCCCGTGAAGCGGCACGCAGATTCCAAGAAGGGCCGGCAGGTTGACTGTATTTTGGACCTGAAGGCTTACGAATTCAAAATTCGCGTGACAATCGCTGCTTCCGGCCAAGGTCGTTGGCAAGAGGAGTTGGACTTTCCCGTCGACTGTAAACAGAGCGGTTACATTCCCGTCCTCGTGTGCATGGATAGCACACCGAATCCGAAACTCGATACTCTCGTTCAAGCGTTTCTCGCCCAAGGGGGTGAAGTTCATGTTGGAGAGGACGCATGGCGACATTTGGACGATGTCGCGGGCGAAACAATGTCTCGATTTATCGAAAGGTATGTCCGCCTTCCAATTCAAGATTTATTAAGCAAGTCGGCTGTCCAACTTCCGGACCTGAACGCGCGATGGAGAGAATCGGTTATTGAAATAAGAATTGGAAAGGAATTGCTAAGTATTCCTCGCTCGCCAAGAGCTGCCGAAGCGGTAGAAGAGGATGAAATGCCCGAAGACGCGGATGAGGGTATTCCGGGAGTGTGACTTCAATTCGCGCTCCCGTTCCCGCCGCTTCGTACCCCGCGTGTGGCGAACAACGCAAGGATTGCCTTCATCTGCGCCTTTGCAACCGGCGCTGGCCGCTCCACGTCCTTGCGATCAATTCGTCAACTCTCGGGGCTCGCCAGAGGACTGGCGGCCTACATTGGGCAAGAAATCTTCAAGAAAATGCGTCAGGGGACTTGCCAGTGCCAATAAAATGTGTACAATTGTGATTATGCGGGCAAATTCCAGTGGGGGCGGTGCGCGCCGGTCTAAGGAGGGAAATGACGAAGCCCGAATGACGAATGAAAGACGGTCGGCGAGTGGCACGGTCGGGAGACCGGCTGCAACCAAAGGATTTGAAATGTGAGATTTGAGATTTGAAACCGATGGAAGAGGCGTGAACGGATAGGCACTATTTTGAGGGGGGATACTCGTAGGGGTGATGAATTGAGGGAGCGCCAATTCATCACAGACCCCCGTTTTGCATACCGAGGGGGGTGATGAATCGGGGGGGATTGGATTCACCACTCGGAAATGGCGAAGTCCGAATGGCGAAGTCCGAATGACGAAGTCCGAATGACGAATGACGAATGGAAGAGGAGTCGTTTATTCGGACTCGACACTTCCACAACTGCGTGACCTGCCACAACCGAGGGGCGGGGATTTTGCGGCCTGGGGAGCGTGAGTCGGGTTTTGCGTGAATCAGCCAGGTGTGAATCAGGCTTCTTGGCGCAAGTCAATGATTGATAATAAGTTATGAAAACTAGAGAGTTAGTTGTTGTGAAGATTTGCAAGTGTGAATCATGCGAATCAGCTGCCACTAAGGGGGGGCCGGGCAGGAGTCAGAGGTCAGGAATCAAGTGTCAGGAGTCAGGAGGGGCGATTGCGGTTGAGGAGCAAGTACTGAGTACTGAGTACTGAGTACTTGAGCGCTGAGTACAGATCAAGTCGTTCGCCACTCACCTACTACGCAAACAGATCCTTGAACTGTCCCTTCGTCGCCTCAATCCCCCGCCGCAAGATGACCGCGTCGATGCCGAAGCTCAGCATGCGGCAGCCCATGTCGCAGGCTCGCTGGGCGAATTTTGGGTTGACGGCGATCGTTCCCCAGTTCTTGCCGTGCTTTTTGCAAGCGGCGGCGACGCGGGCGTAGGCGTCCCACAGTTTTTCGCTTTCCCACTGGCTGATGACGCCGAGGACCTGGCCGAGGTCGCTGGGGCCGACGAAGAGCAGGTCCACGCCGTCCATCGCCGCGATTTTGTCGCACTCCTCCAGCGCCCCAAGCGTTTCGATCTGGATGGCGACGAAGTTGTCTCGGTTGGCGTCCGCGGCGAGTTGCGGCAGCGTTTTGCCGCCGAACATCGCGTCGAACCCGCTGCCGTTGAGGCCCCGGTTGCCGCGGGGAGCGAATTTGGCCCACTGCATGAACTCCTCCGCGTGAGCCGCCGACTCGATGCGAGCCGCCATCAGCCCGCCGGCCCCCGCCTCCAGAAAGGAGGTCGCCATGCTGTAGTTCGTCATCGCCATCCGGACAAAGCTATCCATCCCATTCGCCCGGCAGCAGGCGGCAGCCAGCACCACCTGCTCATAGGTAGTGCCGCAATGTTCCTGATCGATCCAAATGCCGTGGAACCCGCCGCACATCCCGTGGACGTCAAAAACCACGGGGTGGATGATCCGCCCGGAGCAAAAGATGCGGCAAAGCTGGCCGGAAGCGAGGAGAGACTTGAAGGACATAATGACGAAGCCCGAATGACGAATGACGAAGCGGACGAAAGGCGACTCAACAGTCTACAAGATTTCCAACCACTTCGTCATTCGTCATTCGGATTTCGGGCTTCGGATTTCTACTTCGCCTTAATGTCGTAGCACAACATGTCATTCTGGTCCCGCAGGTACAGCTTGCCGCCGGCAATCACGGGATGGGGCCAGCTTTGGCCGTTTTGCGTCTTGATTTTGAAGGTCCCTTTCAACTTATATTCCTTGGGGTTCGCCTCAATCAGTGCCATCGTGGCATTCTCATAGCGGAAGTACAAATGGCCGTCGGCATACGCGATGGCGGCCGAAGCCCCTCCCGGCGATTTGTTCGCGCGCCAGGCATCTTTGCCGGTCGCCATGTCGATGCAGACGGGGTGGCCGTCATTGTGTCCGTGGCCGAGATAGATATGGTCTCCCAGGCGGATCATGCCGCCGTGGTGGTTCTGCAGTTTGTTCCCCTCCAGGAAATACTCCTCTTCCGCTTCGAACTTGTCGCCGCTCTTTACGATTTTTACCAGTGCGGAACCTTGGCCGTATCCGCTGGAGCCGAAGACGTAGTCGCCGCTGATGATGGGCGTGGGGACGTTCGCCGTGCCGTTGGCAACGGGGCCATAATTCCAGAGGAGCTTGCCGTTGCTGGCGTCAACACCGACGAGGCCGCGTCCGACGAGAGTCACGTATTGCTTTACCCCCGCGGCGTGGCTGATGACGATGGAGGCATAAGCCGCCCCATCTCCGCCATTGCGACCGAGTTGTTCACTCGAAGCTTCAGTCTTCCAGATGACTTTGCCGGTCTTTTTGTCGAGGGCCGCGAGCAGTGCTTTATCCGCGCCCGGCGTTACAATCAAAAGTTTGCCATCCACCAGCGGCGATTCGCTGAATCCCCAGCTCGAGTGCATCTTGCCACCGAAGTCTTTGGAGAAATTCTTACTCCAGAGCAGTTTGCCCGTATTGGCGTCGCAACATCCCAGGTCTCCGTCGCGACTGACGCCATAGACCAGATTGCCGTCGACGGTTGGGGTGCAATTGGGGAGTGCACCGCCGCCAAACGGAGTGGACCAGACAATGCTGCCGTCCTTGATGTTGGCGGCGATCAGTTCAATCTGGTCCCCCTTCTTGCCGAGCGTGAAAAGCTTACCTCCCGCCACCGACACGCTCGAATAGCCTTCACCGAAACCCTTGGCATGCCAGGCGAGCGGCGGGCCTTCTTTGGGCCACTCCTTGAGCAGCCCTTTCTCGGCCGAAATCCCGTCGCCATTGGGTCCCCGCCAGCGAGACCATTCCCCCTTCTGGGCCTCCACCTTCGCCAAATCAAGCTGTGGCTTAGCCGGGCTGGGGGCGGCGGCCCGAACCGATAAAAACGTAGTGACCCCGGCAGCAAAAACGCAGCCGGCCAGGGCGGCGGACCAAACGAAGGACTTGCGAGACATGACGGTATCCATAAAAAGGTGGGTAAATGCGGGCTCCGCCGCAGGAGGGAGGAAGTTCTGGCAGGTTCGCCATTGTAATCCGCTCCCCATCCAGGAATCCATCCCAGGAGAAATGGCCGGCAACAGGCAAACTGTTACTGGGCCTGGCGATTTCGCACAACGAGCCGGCACCCATTCTGGGGCTGACCAACGGGAGAGGAGAAAAAGGTGGAGGCGGTTCCACATCATGCCGACTCGCAAGCGGGGAATGAGACTTGGGCGCGGAGAGGCAGTCATTTTCTCGGTTCCGCGCGGAAGCCCCGCGCTTGTGCGTGGGGCTGGTGTGAGAAATGCAAGCTAAAGAGAGTCGAGGAACGCGGCGATGATTCCCAGGACCAGCGTGCTGTTTAGCGGACATTTCCGAAAAAACAACGATCTTGTCATTTTTCCGGCCCGGTTTTGAACCTGGATTGCGATTTACATAGATAGGGGAACGCAGTCTGCAAGGTTCAAGTCCGTCCGAACCGGGAGAATCGCCGTGAAATATGGGGAAAAGAATGCAAAACCAAGGAAGCGCCGGGAGTCAGGAGTCAGGAGTCAGGAGTCAGGAGTCAGGAGTCAGGAGTCAGGAGTCAGGAGTCAGAGATCGCGAAAGTGATTGAGAGAATTGCGGCAAGTAGCGGCGGGACAGACGTTTTGACGCGGATTTACCGATTGCTCTCCGTGCGGCAACGGGAAATTCTTTGGGGCTATCTGTTGCAAACCGACACGCACGAACTCGCTTTCGCGATGGGAGTCGAGGTGCAAACTGCCCATAACGAGCTGGCGATCATCCTGCAAAAGCTCGCCATCGACTCCCGCACCGAGCTTCTCAGGCAGGTTTTCTCGGCACTTTTGGAGAGACTCAAGAAATCTTAGAAAATCTTCGCGGAATGGTTTTGGCAACTATTCCAATTTCAGAAGCGGTCGGATAAATTTCCGGCTCACGCATTCGCGGAGATATTTTCTATGAAGACTCGCCGACGCCTTAATTCCTTGAACCTAGTGATGGTCAAGATCATGAGTGTGCTTTTAGCACTCTCATTCCCCACAATTGCCATAGGCGAAGATGCCTACAAGCGAATCAACCTGGAAAAGGAAGTGGAGGTGGCTGACAAACCTGACGAGGTCCAGGTCGGCAAGCTGGAGGCCGGGGAGATCTATGATGTTCGCGTGAATGTCCGAAACACCACCGGGAAGCCCTTTACTCCCAAAAAAGCGGTTGCGACTTGCTCGTGCATCGTCGGGATTATTCCCGAACAGATGATCGAAAGTGGCAAGTCGGGGAGTTTTTTGTTTAGAATCCGGACCTCCCTCGGCAAACCGACCCTGTATCAACAGGTATCGATTCGGGGTGCTGGGAGCAAGGACGAGAAGGGGGAAGCCCTCTGGAAATTCAACGTCCGAGCGGAAGTTGTCTCGCCCATTTCCGTTGTCGCAACGCGCCCATTGCCCGCCGAAAAACCCGGTTCCATACGCTCCGTCGCCGTGGATTTGATCGCCGGATTTTCTCATGTCGATTTGAGCAAATCCGTCGTGCGCTCGGTGAGCGATGGATTCCAAGTCAAGGAACAGAGCAATACGAAAGACAAAACGACGTTTGTGCTCCAGCAATCATCAGATATCGACAACTCGGGATGGGGCTGTCATGTGGAAGTGGAGTACCTGGATGGAAAACAGGATAAGCGACGAAGCCTCCGGCTCGAAATTCCGATTCGTCAGGATGCCCGTTTCTCCGTCCGCCCGCAAGTTGTATTTGTTGCCGAGACTAAATCGCCGAGCGACTTGGAACTTATGTTGATCGGAAAGACGGATGCGTTCGCCGAAGGGGATCTAGAGTAAACAACCGTAGAACTCTTGGACAGCCAGGGAAAATCACTTCCGTTGCTGGCCAAGGCAACAGACATCAAACGATTTTCTTTACGGTTGGAGTGCCAATTACCACCGGATGCTTCCCATGTGCCGGAGAGCGACTTTCACCTCCGAATCAAGGTGGGAGACGCGACGGTGACCAAGTTGATTCCCGTACGATTCACTAACCCATAGTGGGATTTGCGTTTACCACGTTCCCGTGTTCTTCTTACAAAGGGTTCACTTTATGACGCGTCACATAATATCAATTACCATTTTCTTAACGAGTATTTGCGCACTGCAATTCAGTGCGGTAGGACAGATGCCTCCACCGATAGATTGTTGGGTCTTTGATGGTCTATGGTCATGTGGAGGGGCCGATGAAGATAGTGCTGACTGCGCGGTGAGAGGAGAATGCGTCATGGGTGTCTGTCAATCGACATTCGAAATCCTAGATGGACCTAATGTGGAAACTTTTTATCACAACATGCGGTCGGCTGGTCCGTTTGAAACCGCGTACCACTGGTCGGTGCCTAATTCGCCATTCGTCACATGTTTTTACATTTGCATTTGCAGCACATCCTGCCAATATAATCCAACCCGAGGCTACGATCAGTGCGTTGACTTAGTTCACATTCCGCACGGCGAATGGAATTATCAATTGGGTGAGCAATGTGTCCAGATGCAGATGCCGTGACAAAGGTTTTCTTTACATCAGTTTGTGCCAGCTTAGAAACCTTTTTGCGATGGGCTTAGAACCATGCTATTTCACCAGTTCTCAAAACTAGTGTTTTTTGTTTCCGCCTTCGCTATTCAATCGCAAATGTTTGCCCAAAACTCGCGAACTCTTCCTGCGAATGCCCAAAGCTGTTTGGATGAGTTTTTTTTGAACTGCGATGCGGTAACGGCGAACTCCTGCGAACTGGCGAGTGGATCAATTACCAAGACTAATGGGACGGACATTCATTCGCTGGACTTTGTTTGGTTTCGAGCTCAAAAAACGGCGGCTCGCCGCAAGGATCATTCCTTTATCGACGGACGAAGCTACGATCCTCGTCATGGCCCCGCAAGTTCGTTTTGGGAACGAAAGCTAATTGTCGGCGAAGAAGGTTTTTACGGACTGGGACCAAATCCCCCTCTCGAACCGTTGGATCTCAATTCGCGGATTCCAGGTAATGAACTTGAAGCTTATCTCGAAAGGCAAAAGCGACTTTCCTTCAGCCAAAACAGGTTTCCTGAGATCTGTCCTGCGACAGTTTTGGCCGCCGTTAACGCTAATCCACAGGAGGGAACATTGGGCAAGACGCACGCCCTCTTTGCTCGGATGACCTTGATCGACGAATACACGAAAGAATCGTTACTAGTTGGAACATGGAGAATCGACGGGAAGGACTCACCTGCGCGAGCCTGTGTAAAGATCAGATTCGATAAAAAGCAAGGTTACATGCCGACTTACGTGGAGTGGCGCCTACGTGACAAGGAAGCAAAGTCGGACCCTAATAATCCGGCTTCATTTGCAAAAATCTTCAACCAAGGCGAGTCAAAGTGGTCCCAAATAAACAAAAGTAAAAATATTTGGGTACCGGTTCGCGTTGTCAACAAGTCAGTAGGTCCGGCTGGCCAAGAGTGGTTCATCGAAGCCACTTGGAAAGTGGATGCCCTTAAGGACGAGTATTTTGACGCGGGTAAGATCAACGCCGACCGGGATGAAAACCCGCTCGCGAAGCTTCGGCGGCTGATGCAGAATGCCGCCGACAAAGAAAAGGCGGACAAGGCCGACAAAGCGGAAAAACCAGCCAGCGGAGAGAAGGCCGGCAAATAGTTGAGTCGGGGCAGCCTGGGGGAGGGGACAGGAGTCAGGAGACAGGGATTAGGGTTTTTTATACCAGTTCAGAATCCCCAGCCACCCCGCCAGAAGGCCACCCAGCACGAGGCCGACGCCGACGACCGTGTAAAAGAAGAACGGCTCTGGCAGGTATTGGTCCAGGCCGTGCTTCATCTCGGAGCCAAAAATGGCGACGAGCGTGGCGAGGGGGAAGAAGAAGGCGACCAGCAGGTTGAGGCGGTGGGACTGCCGGGCCATTTGATGGGCATTGACCGCCTGCTCTTCGGACTTTTTGGCGACGGCAAACTCCAGAGCGTTTTTCACATCGTTATAGAGCAGTTCCGCCGTCCGCTCGATGTCGTAGGCCCGGTCGCGGAAGTTGATGAGGTCCCGGTCGGCCGAGAGGAGCTTGCGGGCTTCTTGCAAGGTGGCGTGCAGGTTTCGAGCGCTCCGCTGAACCGGCCCCATCGCATCGAGAATCTGGTAATACTCATCGACCGACCAGGCAACGTCCTCCTGCCGGTCCATTTTGTCGATGATTTCCGCATACTCATTCAGATGCTTGGCCAGAGCCGCCGAACCTCCCCCCAGCTCGTTCGACAGCCAAGTTCCATCCGGCTTCCGCCAGAAGAGCCGTCCTTTGCGGTCGGGCTCGTCTTTTTTGGGAGGCGCGTGCAGCACCAGCAGCAAATGCCCATCCGCCATCATCGCCCGCTGCCGTCCCGCCTTCTCGCCGAGGCGGGAACGGAACTCGGCTGGGACTTCCCAGGTGGCGGGGAGGACGGACTTGAGTGGTGGCGCCATAGGTGTTCCGTTGTGAAGGGGTCAGGTGTCAGGAGACAGGGGTCAGTAGTAAGTTAGTCGCGATGCACTATCAGTCGTGTCTCCTGACTCCTACCCCTGCCATCCTCCACGCTCCTTGAACTTAATGACCGCATCGACCAATTCCTCCGGCCCGTCGCGCAGAACATCGCAGACGGCAAGGCCAAATTCGGCGCGAATTCGTTCGCGCTCTTGAGCCGCGTCGGCAGCGCTTACGCGCCGGCTGTTGACTCCGATTCCAATCACTTCGCATCTCTGATGGATATTCGCCATCACTTCGAAAATATTCTTAATTTTCGCAAGTGGCGGAATGGCAACGCTTTCCACGCCGGTCACCCGGTCGCGACCGATTTCGTAACACAGAATTAACGCCTGCGGAGCACAGCCGTGCAAGAGGCTGAGAGTGACGCCGCTGTAGGAGGGATGGACGAGGCTCCCTTGCCCTTCAACGAGCAGGATGTCGTGATGCTGATTCTCCAGCACCAATTTTTCGGCGGAACCGCTGACGAAGTCGGCGACGATGCAGTCGATGGGGAGGCCGTCCCCTTCGATCATGATGCCGGTTTGTCCGGTGGCGATGAACTTGGCGTCCTGGCCTTTCTTCTTGAGCCCGTTGGTCACTTCAACCGAGACCACCATCTTGCCGATGCTGCAATCGTGGCCGACGGTATGCACCCGGAGACAATCGGGGCGGAGGCCGACTCGGCGGGCAATCGACTTCTCCGAATTTTTGCGAATGTCCGTCAGCTTCACGCCGCTCTTGGCAGCGGCGGCGGAGAACTCAGGGTCCGCCGAGAGAAAATCGTGCAGCCCGGAAATCACTTCCATCTTCCGCCGGCTGATGGCGTCCAAAATGATGGCCCGCCAGCTGGTTGGAATTTTTCCGCCGGGAGGAGCAATGCCCAGGAGCAAAGTATCCGCCTGCGGCGCTTCATCCAGGTGTCCCACAATGGGGACATCTCCAGTGACCCCCAGCAGCTCCTGGCTGGACTTCCCTCTTTGCGTACCGTCCAAAAGCGCGACCACGTCCTGCCGCCGATAGCGGATCACATTCGCTGCCGTCTTGCCGGCGTGAGGTTCGGTATGTCCTTCCGTCAGGATGATGATTTTGCGAGGCATAAACGGAGTTGGGAACTGAGGACCGGTACGTCAGATTACGACTCCCGATGATACCTTTGTCAGGGCCGGGCACAAGTGATGACAAACTCGTGAATCATGGCGACCGCGGCAAGTTCCAAGTATGCTGGCTTGGTATGAGACTCTGGCCGTTCCAGCCTGTGACTTGCCTTTTTGCGGCGACAGTCTTGGCATTTGCACCGCTCGCCGTCGGCTGCCGCCCTCCCGCGGCTGCGGAGGCCGGCAAAGAGAAGGAACCGCCGGCCAAAGTCGCTAAGATTGCCGTCGAAGGGGAGCTGAACACGATCAAGCTGACGGCAGAGGCGGAGAAGCATCTGGCGCTCGCCGTTGCACCGGTAGAACTAAAACCGATGCCGCGTGCCAGCACCTACGGCGGCGAAATCATGCTGCCGCCGGGAGCTTCGCTCATCATTTCCGCGCCATTCACGGGGACGCTTGAATCGCCGACCAAAGAGAGTGCCACGCCCGGCCCCGGCGACGTCGTCACTGCGAAACAACCTCTCTTCAAGCTGCAGCCTCTCATCGCGCCGGAGCGGGAGGCCCTAACGCCAGCTGAGAGGGTTCGCTACACCGAGTCCCGCAACGCCATCGCCACGGCGAAGATTGATGCCGCCAATCAACTTGCCCAGGCACTCGTGCAGCAAGAGGCGGCGAAAATCAACCTCGACCGGGCAGAGCGCCTGCTGGGGGATGGGGCGGGAACGGCCCGCGCGGTGGATGACGCCAAGGCCCAGACGCAGCTTGTCGAAAAGGCCGTGGAGGCGGCGCAGTCTCGCAAGAAACTGTTCGATGAGCTGAACCTGGACGGGGCAGCGCAGAACCAACTGCTGCCGATTTTGATAGAAGCTCCGCATGCGGGCATGATTCGCGCCCTCCACGTCGCCCCCGGCGAAGTCGTGGCCGCAGCCGCTCCGCTGTTTGAAGTGATGAAGCTCGACCCCATCTGGGTCCGCGTCCCCATCTACGCCGGCGATTCCGCCGAGCTTCACGCAGCCGGCTCCGCCACCATCCGCGGCCTGGCGGATTCAACAACCAGCCCCGGCGTTGCCGCCAAGAAAGTGGCCGCCCCCCCCAGCGCTGTCCCCTTATCAACAACCGTGGACTTGTACTTCGAGATTCCAAATCCCGAAGGAACCTATCGCCCCGGTGAACGAATCACGGCGGAGCTGCCGCGCGAGGGAGAGACAAAGAGTCTCGTCGTCCCCTGGTCCGCCATCATGTACGACATCCACGGCGGCACCTGGCTCTATGAGCAAACCGCCGAGCACACCTACGTCCGCCGCCGCGTGCAGGTGCAGTATGTCTCCGGCAAATCGGCCGTCTTGAAAGAAGGCCCCAAGGCGGGAACCAAAGTGGTCACGGCCGGCGTTGTGGAACTGTTTGGCACGGAGTTCGGCTTTGCCAAGTAATGCATCATGACCTGGCTTGTCTCCACATCGTTGCGGCTGCGGGTTGTTGTTCTGGCGCTGTCCGTTTTGCTGATTGTGTTCGGCCTGCGGACGCTGCAAACCACGCCGCTGGATGTTTTTCCCGAGTTCGCCCCGCCGCTTGTGGAAATCCAGACAGAAGCCCCCGGCCTCTCGACCGACCAGGTCGAAAGCCTGGTCACCATGCCGCTGGAAAATGCCCTCAACGGCACGCCGTGGCTCAAAACCATCCGTTCCAAATCGGTCCTCGGCCTCTCGTCCGTGGTCCTTATCTTTCGCGAAGGGACCGACCTCATTCGGGCTCGGCAACTTGTACAAGAACGCCTCGCCACGGAGACCCCGCGCCTCCCCAAGGTCGCTCATCCCCCCGTCATCCTCTCCCCGCTCTCCTCCACCAGCCGCGTGCTGAAGATTGGGGTCTGGTCGGAGAAGGACAAGGACGGCAAAGACAAGCTCAGCCAGATGGACCTGACGATTCTCGCCAAGTGGACCATCCGGCCCCGCCTGATGGCAATCCCCGGCGTCGCCAACGTCGCCATCTGGGGACAGCGGGACCGCCAGTTTCAGGTCATCGTGGAACCCGAACGGCTGAGGGCGCATGGCGTGACGCTGGGAGCCGTGGAGCGAGCGACGATGGACGCTACTACGCTCGTCGGAGGCGGATTCGTGGACACGCCAAATCAGCGCATCGCCGTCGCGCAGCTTGTCGGAATCGAAAGCGCCGATGACCTCGGCGAGGTGATGGTCGATTTCCGCGGCTCCGCTCCGCTCCGCCTGGCGGACGTGGCCAAAGTGCAGGAAGGTTTTCCTCCACCCATCGGCGATGCGGTCATCAACGACGGCCCAGGTCTGCTCCTGATTGTGGAAAAGCAGCCCTGGGGAAACACACTGGAAGTGACCCATCAGGTAGAAGAGGCGATGAAGGGGCTGGAGCCCGGCCTCAAGGATCTCAAGTACGACCCGGCCATTTTCCGCCCCGCCACATTCATCGAGCGTTCGCTTCACAACCTGGGGCAGGCGATGGCCATCGGTTGTATTTTGGTGGTGCTGATCCTGATCGTCTTTCTGTTCGACTGGAGGACGGCTCTGATTAGCATCACGGCCATTCCCCTATCGCTTATCGCTGCCGCGTTGGTGCTGCATTATTGGGGAGGGACCCTTAACACCATGGTCATCGCCGGCCTCGTCATCGCGCTGGGTGAAGTGGTGGACGACGCCATCATCGACGTGGAGAACATCCTGCGCCGGCTCCGTCTCAATCGCCGGCTCGAAAATCCGTTGCCGGCGTACCAGGTGGTTTTGGCCGCTTCGCTGGAAGTCCGCAGCGCGGTCGTCTACGCCAGCCTGATTGTGACGCTAGTCTTCGTCCCCATCATCTTTCTGGACGGCATCGCCGGCTCTTTCTTCCGACCGCTGGCGGTGGCATACATCCTCGCCATCCTCGCTTCGCTCCTCGTCGCGCTGACGGTTACGCCCGCCTTGTCGCTGATGCTCCTCCCCAGCGCGCAAGAGCACCGCAAAGAGGCCCCGCTCAGCGGCTTTCTCAAGCGGCTCTATCGCTCGCTGTTGGTCCCCATCATCGGCCGGCCGTGGCTGTCGATTGGCTTTCTTCCCGTCGCGCTTTGCGTCACCGCTTTAGTTTTCTCGCAGTTGGGATGGGAACTGCTGCCAAATTTTCAGGAGACCGATTTTCTGATGCACTGGGTACAAAAACCAGGGGCTTCCCTTGATTCCATGCAGCGAGTCACGATTCAAGCCAGCAAGGAGCTGCGGGCAATCGACGGCGTGCAGAATTTTGGCTCCCACATCGGGCGGGCCGAAGTAGCGGACGAAGTCGTCGGCCCGAACTTCACCGAGCTGTGGATCAGCGTGGACCCGGACGTCGATATGCCCGCCACCATCGCCAAAATCCAGAAGGTGGTCGACGGCTATCCCGGGCTGTACCGCGACTTGCTCACCTACCTCAAGGAGCGGATCAAGGAAGTCCTCTCGGGAACGGGAGCCTCAATCGTGGTCCGCGTCTACGGCCCGGACCTCGCCGTGCTCCGGACGAAGGGGGAAGAAATTAAAGCCGTCATAGGGACGGTCGAAGGGGTGCAGAACTTGAAAGTCGAGGCCCAGGTCTTGGTGCCGCAACTGCAAGTTCGCCCCAAACCCGGTCCCATCGCCCGACTCGGCCTTTCGCCCGGGCAAGTGCGACAGGCAGTGGCGACTTTGGTCAAGGGAACTAAAGTTGGCGAAATCTACCAGGATCAAATGAGTTTTGACGTCGTCGTTCGTGGTGCCCCCGAAGTTCGCACTGACATCGATTCCCTCAGCCGCCTGCTCATCGACCTCCCGCAAGGTGGCCATGTGCCGCTGGGGGACGTGGCCGACCTGCGGATCGTCCCCGCTCCCAACGAAATCAAGCGTGAGTCCGCCTCTCGCCGGCTTGATATTACCTGCAATGTCAAGGACCGGGACCTCTCCAGCGTGGCGAGCGAAATTGAAGCGAAGGTGAAGGAGCTTTCCTTCGACCGCGGCTATCATCCGGAATTTTTGGGGGAGTACGCGGCCCTCAAAGCCTCGCGCTGGCGGCTGATTGCCCTCAGCGGCCTGGCGTTTCTCGGCATCGTGCTGCTGCTTCACATGGATTTTCAATCCTGGCGGTTGACCGCTTTGGTCACTCTCACCATTCCCTTCGCCCTGATTGGCGGCGTGTTTGCCGCGGCGCTGCAAGGTGGCGCCCTTTCGCTCGGCTCGCTCGTCGGCTTTGTCACGGTCCTCGGCATCGCCGCGCGAAACGGCATCATGCTTGTCAGCCATTTCCGTCATTTGGAACTGGAAGAAGGTGAAATCTTTAGCACAGAAATGGTCCTCCGCGGAGCGGAAGAACGTCTCATCCCGATCCTGATGACTGCCCTCGCCACTGGGCTGGCTTTGGTTCCTCTAGTGATCGCCGGTAACAAGCCGGGGCATGAAATTGAGTACCCGCTCGCTGTTGTCATCGTCGGGGGCCTTGTTACCTCCACACTTCTCAACCTCTTTCTCCTGCCGCCGATCTATGCGCGGTTTGGGAGGGTGCGGACACCAACCGACCCGTGAAAAATGCGGGTGCTAGCAAGCCCTCGTGCATTTAATGTGATTAATCTCTGCGCAGCTTGCCGAAACCGACTAAGCGGCAAAGTCGTTTTCTTCCTGAGAAGCACGGACGCTTCATGCGGCGATTGCGGTTCGCAACTCTGATCGTGCTAGCGACATTGGCCGGTTGCCAGTCGTTGGCGGAGCCGCGCGCGGGAGATGCAAAATCCCCAGTCAGTCAGGCGAGTTACTTTGATCCAGCCCCTGAGCCGCCGAGCCTTCTCGCTGCGCCGCCCGACGTTGAAGAACTTCCCGAGGCAGAGTCAAAGAGTCTTGAGCCCAAGCAAGGCAATCAACTTACTCTACCGCTGGGTGCCGGGGAATCGCTCTCGTTGCGCGATGCCGCCGCCATCACGCTGGGCCAAAATCCCGACCTTATCGCCACCAGGCAGGCGGAGGGTGTCAGCCAAGGTGCTCTCGGCGTTGCCGAAACATATCCGTTCAATCCCTGGGTGCAGGTGCAAGTCGCTCCAAGTCCCCAGCGGCGAGATGGTTCCACCGGAACGACCGCCCATTACATTTTGCTGATTCAGACCCTGCAACTCGCCCACCAGCGGCAGCACCGCGAGGCAGCGGCTCAATCGGTCCTCAACGGCACGCGGTGGAACATTGTGCAAGCGGAGTTGCAAGCCGTCGCCCAGACCGAGCGGCTCTACTTCATGGCCCTCTATCGGCAAGGCCTCCGCGACGTGCTGCGAGAAAACGCGGCTCTGAGCCGGGAAGTGCTAACCATCTCCGAAAAGCAACTTGCCGCCGGCGCACTCTCAAAGTCCGATGTCGCCATTGCGCGGCTGGATGAAGCAGCCTCTCGCCAACGGGCTGAACTGGGAGAGGCCAATTATCAAACTGCGCTCTTGGACCTGCGCCGGCAACTGAATTTGCCGATGGAACACTCTCTAGAGCTTCGCGGCAGCCTGGCGGACTTGCAGTTTTCGCCAACCACATCAGCAGCGGCGTCGACCCAAATCGGCAATGAGAATCTGCCGGTCGGCATGCCACAGATTGCCGAGCAACTGGCGGCAAACCGCCCCGACGTTCTGGCGGCTCATTCCGATTTCGACGCTTCGCGGGCCAATCTCAACCTGGCCCACGCCAACCGTGTGCCCGACCTGCAAGTGGGTCCCTTTTATCAGCAAACCGACAATGGAACCGTTCATTGGGGCATTCGGGCTCAATCCGATTTGCCCGTTCTCAACACCGGCATGCCTCTTGTTCGCCAACGGGCCGCGGAAGTTAACCAGCGGCAATCGGTTTGGCAGCAGCTGCAAGCCCGAGCATCGCTGGAAGCTCAGGCCGCCATCGACCGCTACGAACGGGCCCGCAGAATCGCCGCTGATGCGGGAATCAGCGGCAAGGAACTCCCCGAGGAGCTCACCAAACTCGAAGCTCAGTTCAAAGCCGGCGAAATCGACCTCCTCCGCATCGTCACCGCCCGCACCAGCCTCCTCGCCGCCCGGCAAGCTCATCTCGACATCCTCAGCGAGCTCGCCCAATCCGCCGCTGCACTGACCGCCGCAACTGGCCTTCCTCCGGAAGTCATTGTGGGAGTCCGCTAGCTGCCCATGGAGAGATCGTCGCTGGATTCGAGCCGAAAGGTTCTCTTCCACACGCCAAGGATTGCGGCTTCGTGTCCACAACTTCATCCCAGGACTCTTTCGCGGAGTTTTTGCTTCAATTAGGATGATTTCGCGGCGAACTGATCACGACTTGGGATTCGTAAAAATCTCTTGTGGATGGGCCTCGCCAATTTGGGGGTTAAGAAAACTTGGATCGTTTCTTGGTGTTCCCTGCGGAGCTATCCTCAAATCGCGCCTGGCGAAGTCTGTTATGCGTCGTCGTCTGCCTGTTATGTTCCGGCGGATGCGGCCCCCACGGCACGGCAAAACCCGTTGCGTCCACGGTTCGCAGCCTCCCGGTCAGGCAGGAACTGACGCAGATCTTATTCGCGGATGTTTCCCGCGAACGCGGGCTGGACTACTCTTTTCCCATGCAGCCTCGTCCCATGCGGGCCAAGGAGGCGTTTGGCTGCGGGTGCGCAGCCTTCGATGCGGACAATGATGGATGGCAAGACGTCTTGGTGGCGGCTGTGCCGCATCCAATCTTTTTTCACAATGTGGAAGGGGTGTTTAAGAACGAAACCGCTGCCAGTGGATTTGGCCAGATCAAAGGGGACTGGACCGGCTGCGCAGTCGCGGATTACGACGACGATGGATTACTCGATGTGCTGCTGACCGGATTCCATTGCCTTTCGCTCTGCAAGAATGCCGGCGGCCTGAGCTTTCGAGACGCCACGGAACAGGCCGGACTTGATCCCAGCAATCACAACCATTGGGGTTCGAGCGCCGGTTTCATGGATTTGGATAACGACAACCTCTTGGATCTGGTGGTTCTCAATCTCGTGGAATTCGGCCCGGATGTGAGACAATACTGCGAGCTCAAGCCGGGCGTTTTGATTGGTTGCCGGCCGCGGGAATATGTCCCGGAGAAGGGTGAAATCTGGCAAAACACCGGTCAGGGCCGATTTAAGATCGTCCCAGCCGAGAATGGAATGGCGAGCACCCATGGATTGGGTCTGGTCGTTGCGTTCAGCGACATCAACCTGGATGGGAAATTGGATTTTTACATCGGCAATGATGGTTACCCCTCCGAAATGCTTTTGAATCTCGGAGGCATGAAGTTTGAGAATATCGGTGAGTCTTCGGGACTGGCCTATGATGGTCGCGGGCAATCTCCGGCTTCGATGGGTGGAGACTGGGGGGACTATGACCGCGATGGAAAAATGGACCTCACCATCAGCAATTTTCAGGATGCGGGTTTCGTGGTCTACCATAACCAGGGTGGCAACCAATTCTGGGATGCCTCGGTGCCCACCGGCCTGGCCGAAGCCACCAGGAATCGGTTGGGGTTTGGAACCAAGTGGGTTGATTTTGATAACGATGGCTGGGTCGATATCTTCTTCGTGAATGGACACGTTTACGACAGAGTTGCGGAAGCGGTGGGTGCCAGCGTGCAGTTTCGCCAGCCCCTGAATCTATTTCACAATCAGCGGGGCGAAGCCTTTGTCGACGTAGCTCCGCAGATGGACAATAAAGTGCTGCGCCCCATGGTTGGCCGCGGGTCGGCTGCCATCGACTTCGATAACGACGGCCGGGTCGATCTGCTGGGGCTGGATTTTGAAGGACCACTGATGCTCTTACATAACCGTTCCAAAGTGGACAATCACTGGATCACACTCGATTTGCGGGGGAAGGCACCAAATCGTTTCGCCCATGGCGCGCGTCTGGCCGCCAAGACCGGCAATCAAACTTGGATCGCCGAGGTTTCACCCGCATCTAGTTACCTCTCTTCCAGCGATCCGCGCATTCATTGGGGCCTGGGGGATGCGACAGAGATCGAAGAATTAACCATTCGCTGGCCCAGCGGAAAAACTGAAGTCCTAAAAAACATCAAGGCAGATCAGATTCTCCAGGTCAACCAAAGTCCGTGATGCGGCACTAAATCTCGTGGGATCATATCCGCGCTAGCTACGTCCTGCTTAATGATGGACGACCGACCGTTCGCCGCCGAAACCTGGCCCGTTTTCCGGGGTTTAATGGGCGGAAGGACAGGATTCGCTGGTTGGGGGACGTTTCCCTATCTCACTAGCCGGAATAGACTTAAGTAAAAGTCGCTAGTGGCCTGTTGAAAAAGGGGTCTGGCTCGGAGTCCTTGAGGAGTGTTTCCGCTCAAGAAAGGTCGCTTCGACGTGCCTGACCCCTTTTTCAACAGACGCAGGACAATAGATAGCGAACTATCCCACGGGCAGCCCACACTTGTCCCTCTCTTCAAGCCAACCTTTGCGATACGAGTTGCACGACCCCGATGTGCGGCTGATGCTGAAGGTGCGCGATGGGGATGCGGCGGCGTTTGAGGAACTCGTCGTCCGCTATCAGGGGCGGCTGCTCACCGTTTTGGAACATTTGGTCGGCAATCGGGAGCAAGCGGAAGACTTGGCCCAGGAAACCTTCCTGCGGGTCTTCAAAGCCCGCGAGCGGTATCAGCCGGAGGCAAAGTTTTGCACCTGGCTGTTTACGATCGCCAACAACGTGGCCAGCAATTCGCTGCGTTCCCGTTCGCGTCGGAAAGAAGTGGGGGTTCCCGAGCGGGCCAACACGGATACGTCGTCATTCGGGCTGGATCAAATGGCGAAAGCGGCCAGCAGCCTGATGCCGGCTCGAATCATTGATAAGGCGGAGGCGGCGGAGGTGGTGCGACAGGCGCTCGAATCGCTTGGCGAACGGCAGAAGATGGCGCTCCTGCTCTCGAAGTTTGAGGGAATGAGCTACCAGGATATTGCAGCGGCCATGGAGATGTCGGTGCAGGCGACGAAGTCGCTCCTCTCCCGGGCCCGGGTCAATTTGCAGAGGATTCTCGCTCCTTACATGGATGATGGAATCCGGCCGGCTGTCGGTGCGACTGCCGGGGGTTTGGACAATGATGCGGAAGGCAAGGATGCCGAACTGGAGGACGAATCATGAGCCATCAAGAGCCGACCCTGCCGGAAATTGATCCGGTGGAGGAAGAACTGGTTGCCTATCTGGACGAGGAACTCGCGCCGGACCATCGCGCGCGGGTGGAGCATCGCCTGGCGGAAGACGCCCGCTACCGCGAGAAGCTGCGGCACATGCAAAAAAGCTGGGACATGCTCGACCTGCTGGCCCGCAGCGAGCCGGACGAAGGCTTCACGCGGACAACCGTGGCCATGGTCGCGCTGAAGGCCAAAGAAGCGACCGATGTGCAGAAGGAAAGCAGCCAGCGGTTCATCACGCTCTTTCGGCTGGCGGTCGCGGCCGCCACGGTGGCTTGCGGCCTTGTCGCTTACAGCGTCGGCAGTTGGCTGCTTTCCGCGCCGGATCGGCAACTGGTGCAGGATCTGCCGCTCATCGAACACATTGGCGAATACAGCCACGCGGAGAGCGTGGCATTCTTGAAGTTGCTGGATAGGCACGGTCTGTTTGTCCCCGATGCCGACGATGAATCGGTTCCTGCTTCCGCCCCTCGTACGGCGGAAACTGCCGAGCAGCGACGAGATCGCCTCAGTAAAATGACGCCAGAGCAAAAGGGAGCCATTGCTGAAAAGAAGCAGCGGTTTGAAGCCCTCTCTCCAGAAGAACAGGAGCGGCTGCGGAAACTGGCGATGGAAATCGACCAAGATGCCCACGCGGATCACCTCAAGCAGGTCCTTACCAACTATCACGACTGGCTCAAGTTGCTGGGGAGTAAGGACCAGACAGAGGTCCTCTCCGCCGCGGCGGATCAACGGATTGCCACCATCAAAGAGGCGCAGGTCCGGCAGGCGACCCAGCGGCTCAAGGCGGTCGCGGTGGGGCTTTCCAGCCAGGATGTGAACGCCATCTCTGTTTGGCTGGAAATGTATGTTACTAATCACCAGAAGGAATTTGGCCAGCGCCTACCTGCGCAATTCAAAGCCGCTATGGAATCGCTTCCTGAACACGAGCGCATCGCCCGCCATGTCCGCGGCATTCTCTGGCGGCTGGGGAGAAAGGAATTGCTCCCGAGCCCCACGGATCAGGAACTCGATATGCTGCTCTCCGTCCTCAGTCCTAAGGCCCAGGAAGTGTTGCAAGAGGCGGACAGTCATGAGCAGAAATGGCAATACGCTCAGGAGTTCATCCTGCAAGTCCAGCAGAGTAAACGCTATCCGCGGCTCAGCGACGAAGAACTGCGAAAGTTCGTCGCCACGCTTAAACCTGAGCAGCGCGAGGCGCTGGAGAACAAGACCGCCGACGAAATGAAAAACGCCCTCCGGGACCTCTACTATCGCCAAAAGGCCAGCCCCCCGGGAGGCTTCTATCCCTGGGAAGCCAGCACCTTCGGCCCGCCAACAGGCGGAAAATCGACTGGCGGGAAATCGACCGGCGGCCCGTCCCCAGGAGGGCCAGACTCAAATGGAGAGCCACCAGGTAGCAAGCCGGGACGGAAATAGATTCGGTTACGTGCCGACATAGGGGCAAAGGTTCTGGTCCTCCGCGGCGAAAGCAAAGTGCTCGTGGGAGCAGCCTCAACTCATCAAGCAAGCCCAAAAACATCGCCGGACGAAGGTGCCTTGTGGGCTTGCCGTCTGGTTTCCCCCACTGCGATGGTCGATAAAGGAACCTCTCTGTGACACAATAAGAACTGGAAGACCAGGCCAAAAGTCCACGCCGCACGAATTTAGTGCCGCGTTTCGAGGAACACCATGATTCGGCTCATCCCGTTTGTTCTATTCCTTTTCGGTACAAGCGGCATTTCTCTCGCCCAGGACCCCGCTGCTGTCGAGCGGGAGAGTTATATCCGCCTGCACTACAGCAAGCAGGAGGTGAAGATCAAGATGCGAGATGGGGTGGAACTCTTTACGGCGATTTATGCTCCGAGGGACACGTCCAAGAAGTACCCGATCCTCATCAAGCGAACTCCGTATTCCAGCGGGCCTTATGGAGCGGACAAATTTCCCGTTGGACTTGGACCGAGCGACCATTTTGTGAAGGCGGGATACATCTTCGTTAATCAGGACGTGCGGGGGCGGTTCCAGTCCGGCGGCGAGTTTGTGCAAGTTACGCCGCACGTTGTCGACAAGAAGAAGCCTACCGACACGGACGAGAGCAGCGACGCTTTCGACACTATCGACTGGCTGGTGAAGAACGTGCCAGGGCATAACGGCAAAGTCGGGATGTTCGGCATTTCCTATCCCGGCTTCTATGCGTCGGCGGGGATGATCGACGCCCATCCGAATCTCATCGCCGTCTCGCCGCAGGCGCCAGTGGGAGACTGGTATTTTGACGACTTTCTGCACAACGGGGCTTTCTTCCTGGCTCATGCTTATCGCTGGCTGGGGAACAACGCGGCCGCCCGTCCGATGCCAACGACCGACAAGTCGCCGCCCGTGCAGTATCCGACCCCCGACGGCTACAAGCTCTTTCTGGAAGCGGCCACGATGGACAACGTCAACAAAACGCTCATCAAGGACGCCGTTCCGTTCTGGAACGAGATGATGCAGCATCCCAACCGGGACGAATTCTGGAAGAAGCGGGCCATCATGCCCCACCTGAAAAACGTCGCCCCCACCGTCATGGTCGTCACCGGCTGGTACGACGCCGAGGATCTCTACGGCTCGTTCAAGTCGTACCAAGCGATTGAGTCCCAGAACCCCGGCGTAAACAATGTCCTTGTCGTCGGTCCCTGGGCCCACGGCGGCTGGGCTGGCGGCGACGGCGACAAGCTCGGTTCGGCCAACTTCGGCAGCAAAACCGCGGCCTTCTACCGGGCGGAGATTGAGTTCCCCTTCTTCGAAAAGTACCTCAAGGGAGAGAAGCTGCCGGCTCCGGCGGAAGCCACCGTCTTTGAAACCGGCAGCAACACCTGGCGGACCTTCGACGCATGGCCGCCGAAGGGACGGAAGATGCAGGAGCTGTTCATGGGGGAATTCGGCCGCCTGGAGACGAAGAAACCGCAGCCCAACGAGAAACGGTACGTTGTCCCCCGGTTCGACGAATACGTCAGCGATCCTGCCAAGCCGGTCCCCTCCACCGAGAAAATCACGGCGGTGATGCCCAACGAATATATGACCGACGACCAGCGGTTCGCCGCCCGCCGTCCCGACGTGCTCGTCTATCAAACCGAGCCGATGACGGAAGAATTGACCGTCGCCGGGCCGCTTGATGTGGAGCTCTGGGTCAGCACCACCGGCACCGACGCCGACTTCATCGTCAAACTCATCGACGTCTTCCCCGACTCCCCCGACGCGGCCAATCAGCCGGGCTATCAAATGATGCTCCGGAGCGAAGTCTTCCGCGGTCGTTACCGCCACAGCTTCGAGAAGCCGGAGCCCTTTAACCCCGGCCAGCCGGAGCAAGTCAGAATCGAGTTGCTCGACGTGCTCCACCGCTTCCAGAAGGGGCATCGCCTGATGGTGCAAATCCAAAGCACTTGGTTCCCCCTCGTCGACCGCAACCCGCAGAAATTCGTTCCCAACATCTACCTCGCCAAGCCCGAGGACTTCATCAAAGCCACCCACCGCATCCACCGCACGGCAGAGCACCCGACGAGCATCCGGTTTGGAGCGGTGCCGTAGTCCTCGTAGGACGGGCTTCCTAGCCCGTCCATGTTTGGGACGGCCTGGGAAGGCCGTCCTACTCATCGATCGACCGCTATCAGGATACTTACCGTCATGACGACCTCAGCCGAACACCTCAGCCAAGGCTGGCGACTCCACCAGTCCGGCGACCTCGCCGCCGCGGAAAAAACTTACCGCCAGGTCCTCGCTGCCGAGCCAAACAATGCGAACGCCTGGTGCTACCTGGGCATTGCTCTCTTCGATAGGCAGCAACTGGAAGAGTCCGTCGCTGCTTACCAGCGGGCGGTGGCGATTCAGCCTATGTTTGCGATTGCCTGGAACAATCTGGGGAACTCGCTGCGACGGCTCCATCGCTACAAGGAGGCCATTGCCGCGTATGACACGGCTCTGCGGCACGACGGGAAGTACGCCAACGCGTTCATGAACCGGTCCACGGCTCTGCTCTGGGATGGGCAATTGCGGGCGGGGCTCGAATCGGTCCAGCGGGCGCTCACACTAGCTCCGAATGATCTGGAAGCAAAGAAAGTGCTCGCCACGGCCAAGCTTTGGCTCGGCCGACTCGATGAAGCAGAGCAGGAATATCTCGAAGTTCTGAAGCTCAAGCCCGATGACGCGGAGCTGCACAAAAACCTGAGCATGATCTTGCTGCTGCGAGGTGAGTTTCAGCAAGGCTGGCAGGAATATTCCTGGCGGCAAAAGGGAGGAGAGTTCGGCGTTCCCAGTCTGCCGGGACTGCAGTGGAATGGTAGTTCTCTCAACGGACGCAAGATTCTGCTGCTGGCCGAGCAAGGGCTCGGCGACACCATCCAGTTCATCCGCTACGCGAAGCTCCTCAAACAGAAATACGACTGCCAGGTTGTCGCCGCTGTGCAAAAGCCGTTGCTGATGCTCCTGAAAAACGTCGCCGGCGTGGATGGCTGGGCGATCCGAGGGGAGATACTTCCCGACTACGACGTCTGGGCTCCCATGCTCAGCCTCCCAGCGCTCCTCGGCCACCATGACGTCGGAGACTTGCCGCACGAGCCCCATTATCTGGAGGCCGACGAGCAACTGGTTCAGAAATGGTGGGAAAAACTGGCTCCCCTCGGCGGGTTCAAAATCGGCATCGCCTGGCAAGGGAATCCGAGCATGGATACCGACCGATTCCGCAGCATTCCGCTCGCGACCTTCGCGCCGCTCGCCAAAATCTCGGGCGTCAAGCTCATCAGCCTGCAACGAGGCTTCGGCACAGAACAGTTAGCCAGCGTCTCCGGCCGGATGGAGATCCAGACGCTCGGCGACGACCTCGACGCGGCCAATGGTCCCTTTATGGATACGGCTGCCGTGATGAAGAACCTCGACCTCGTCATAACGTCCGACACGGCTGTCGCCCATCTGGCCGGCGCGCTCGGCGTGCCGGTCTGGGTCGCGTTGACCCACGTCCCCGACTGGCGCTGGTTCCTGAAGCGCGAGGATTCCCCCTGGTATCCTTCCATGCGTCTCTTCCGCCAGGATCAGCCGGGGGACTGGGGAGCCGTGTTTCTCAAAATTGCCGGCCGGCTGCTGTTCGAGAATCCGCGGCTCAGAATGAAGTCGCCCGCGGAATACCGCGCCGCGGACGGCGAGATCAATCGGCTGATCCGTGGGCGGCATGGGCTGACGCTTTACAACAAGCACGACAAGTACATCGGCCGCTCGCTGGAACTCTATGGCGAATTCTCGCAGCTCGAAGTGGAACTCTTCGAGCAAGTCGTCCGCCCTGGCTCGGTCGTCGTTGAAGCGGGGGCCAACATGGGCGTCCACACCGTACCGCTTGCCCGGCTCGTCGGCGAAGCCGGCCGGGTCCACGCCTTCGAGCCGCAGCAGACCGTGTTTCAGACGCTCTGTGCTAATGTCGCCTTGGCCGGACTGACCAACGTCCATTGCCAACACGGAGCGGTCGGCGACGCAGCCGGCGAGATCGTCGTGCCACCCATCGACTACCGCCAGGAAAACAATTTCGGCGGCCTGGCGCTCGGAGAGTTCAAGCAGGGAGAGAAAGTCCCGGTCGTCACCATCGACAGCCTCCATCTCCCCGCCTGCCACTTTCTGAAAGCGGATGTGGAAGGGATGGAACTCGTGGTCCTCCGCGGGGCGAAAGCGACCATCGAGAAGTTCAAGCCCATTCTCTATGTGGAGAACGACCGTCAGGAGAAGTCAGCGGCACTCATCCAGCAAATCCGCGACCTGGGCTACAAACTCTACTGGCATCGTCCGCCGCTGTTCAATCCCGGCAACTACTTCGAGAACCGGGAAAACATCTTCGGCTCCGTCATTTCCGCGAACATGCTCTGCATTCACGCTGGCGTGAAAGCGAACATCAGCGGGTTGAAGGAAGTGGCGGAATGAAAAGGGTGCCACGCCCACCGCCTTGGGTGGGCGTGTGCGTAGCCAATGGCATCACGCCCACGCAGAGCCGTGGGCGTGCCACCCAAGTGCGCTGCGATCCCTACGTCGAGACCCGCTCGATATACTCCCCCGTCCGCGTGTCAATCTTGATCACGTTGCCGATGGTGATGAACAGCGGGGCCTGGATTTCCGCCCCGGTCTCCAGCTTGACCGGTTTGGTGACGTTGGTGGCCGTGTCGCCGCGGGCCCCCGGCTCGCAGTATTCCACCTTGAGTTGCACATGGGCTGGCGGGGTGATGCTGATGGGGAGGCCGTTGAACAGCATCAGCGTGCAGGGCATCCCTTCTTTCAGATACTTCGCCGATTCGTCGACTTTCTCCGCGGGAATCTCATGCTGCTCAAACGACGTGCTGTCCATGAACACATACGTGTCCTGCTGCTTGTAGAGGTATTGCACCTCGGTCTCCTCGCAGTCAGCCGCTTCCAGCGTGTCGCCCCCTTTGTAGACCCGGTCAAGCGTGGTGCCGCGGATGAGGTTCTTCAGGCGGACTTCGTAAAGGGCGTTCCCTTTGCCCGGCTTGCGGAAATTCATCTCCACCATGAGCCAGGGCTCGTTGTTGATGGTTACTTTCAATCCTTTGCGGAAATCACTGGTCTTGTAGCTCGCCACGGGTCGTCCCTACTTCGCTGGTTGGATGGGGTGGGTTATTCTCAAAGGGAAAGGCGGATGCCTATCCTCATTGTTCGCCAGCCGCCCCATTGGGACAGGCGGCGAACCGATTTGCCGGTGGAAAAATGACCATTGTAGCTTCCATGGGCAATCCTGTCCGCGCCGGTTCCGGGCCAGGGCTCGCAGGCGTCCTTTCTTGGCGAGAAGCCTTGAAACGAGCGATCCGCAGCGAGTCGCAACTCCTTGGCGAGCTTGCACTTCCGCACGATTATCTGGAGCCGGCTCGGCGGGCGACGGCCACCTTCCCTCTCTTTGCACCCCGCGAATATGTTGCCCGGATGAAGAAGGGGGACCCTCGCGATCCACTTCTGCTCCAAGTGCTGCCGCTGGGAGCGGAGCTTGAGTCGCCGGAGGACTTTACGGCTGACCCGGTCGGGGATCTGGCAGCGGCTAAGAGCGCGGGCCTGCTCCAGAAGTACGACCGGCGGGCGCTCCTCGTCACCACGGGGGCCTGTGCCATCCACTGCCGCTACTGCTTCCGCCGGCATTTCCCCTATTCGGAAGGTCCCCGCTCGGTGGAAGAGTGGGAACCGGCTCTGGAGATCATCCGCGGCGACGAGAATCTGGACGAAGTCATTCTCTCCGGCGGCGATCCGCTGACTCTGGTGGACGAGCATCTCGCCGAACTTGCAGGGCGACTCGCGGACATTCCCCATCTCAAGCGTCTGCGCGTTCACACGCGGCTCCCCATCATGATCCCGCAACGGGTCAACGACGAGTTGTTGAGTTGGCTTCGTGGAACTCGCCTCGCGCCGATCATGGTGGTGCATGCCAATCATGCCAATGAGATCGACGATGCGGTGGCCAAAGCGCTGGCAAGATTCGTCGATGCCGGCATTCCCGTTTTGAACCAGTCCGTCCTCCTTCGCGGCATTAACGATTCCGCGTCGGCGTTGATTGCGTTGTCTCGCAGACTCGTGGACCTCCGCGTGATGCCGTACTACTTGCATCAGCTCGACCGGGTGAAGGGTGCGGCCCATTTTGAAGTTCCCGTCTGCAAAGGACTGGAACTCATCGACGAGATGCGGGAGCATCTCCCCGGTTATGCCGTCCCGCGGTATGTGCAGGAAGTGGCGGGGGATTTGAGCAAGCGGGTGTTGGCTTAATTTAGTCATTTGGCCAGCTTCCCTTCCTGAGCCAAAATCGGCTCCACCAGCGTCTCAATCTCCCGCTGTTCATTTGCCGTGATCGGCCGTTGGGGCAAGCGGGCGGGGCCGAAGTCGCGGCCGGTGGCTTTCATGGCGGCTTTGAGCATGCTGATGTTGAACGAGTCGCCGGCGCGGGCCCGATAGTCTTCGATAGGGCGCAGGATGTTGAGCAGGCGATTTGCTTCGGTGTAGTCCCCGCGCACAAGAGCCGCATGCAGGGCCAGCGTGATCCGGGGACAGAGATTCCCGGCTCCGGAGGTGTAGCCGATGGCTCCCGCCAAATGAAAATAGGCCGCGTACCGCTCGGCGATGCCGCACGAGACGACTGCCGCATCGCCGACTGATTTGATCAGCTTCGCGGCAGCGTCCAGATTGTTCTCGCCATACTTCACACCGGCCAGTTTTCCGGATTTACAAAGTTCCAACAGCAAAGCATCACTCGGTGCCGGGCCTTTCTTATAGGCCAACATCGGCAGCGGCAGTTCTTTGGCCAGAGTCGTCAGGTAATCGCGAATTCCCTCATCGCACAGATACGGATGGACCGGTGGCATCACCAGTAGAGCATCCGCTTCATTGTCGATGGCTCCGCGGCCAATCTCCAGCGCGTGAGCCAGCCCAAACCCAATCGGTGCGACGACAATCGCATCCGGTCCCACGCCGGCTTTCGTTGCTTCCACGCACTGGATCACTTCCTTGGTCGAAAGGGAGTGAAACT
>JBJXFF010000100.1:0-16946 GCA_046153945.1 Pirellulaceae bacterium | reverse complement strand
CGTAAGGAGCGGCCCGGTTTTTCTGTTTAGTTCGAACTCCTCGGCTCTCCGCGCACTTGCTCCACCATGAAAATCATTCGCTATCAGGATCCTCAAGGCGTGACTCACTATGCGTCTCAGCAGCCGGACGGCTCGGCTCTGGAGATTGAGGGAGACATCTTTGGGCAGTACAAGTCCACGTCGCGTGCGGCGCAAGTTGCCAAATTGCTCGCCCCCGTTCAGCCGACGGCAATCCTTTGCATCGGCCTCAACTATCGGAAGCATGCCGAGGAAGGCAAAGCGAAAATCCCGGAATGGCCGGTTCTGTTTATGAAGTCCCCCGGCGCGGTGCAAAATCCCGGCGACCCCATTCAGTTGCCGACGAAGCTCAAGAGCACCCAGGTCGATTATGAGTGCGAACTGGGCGTGGTGATCGGCAAGACCTGCAAAAACGTCAGCAAAGCCGACGCTTTGAAATATGTCTTGGGCTACACCTGCGCCAACGATGTTAGCGCCCGTGACTGGCAGAAAGACTTTGGCGGCAGCCAATGGTGCCGCGGCAAGACGTTCGACACCTTCGCTCCGCTCGGGCCGTGCCTGGTTACCGCCGATGAAATTCCGAATCCCAACGCCCTCCAAATCAAGACCATTCTCAACGGCGTGGCGATGCAGGACTGGAACACCGAGGACATGATCTTCGACGTCCGGACGCTCATCGAGTTTCTCTCGGGGAGCACCACGCTTCTGCCCGGCACCATCATCCTTACCGGAACCCCTCACGGCGTCGGCATGGCCCGCGACCCCAAAGTCTTTCTCAAGCACGGTGACATCTGCAGCATCGAGATCGAGAAGATCGGCACACTGACGAATCCCGTGATTGACGAACCCGTGTAACCACCTGAGTTGCTGCCATGAGCAGTCACCCCGCGGAGGATTCTCAGCCGAATCTCGCTCTCAGCGAGCAGGCCGCTTCCGCGACAGAGACTGTTTCTCTGCGGCACGAATTTACCCCGCGGGTGCCAGGAGTTGAGTCGACCCGTTCATTGCAGGGAGCGCAGTCGCTCGATTCGGAAGGCGTACCCCAGCACATCGGCCGCTACCGAGTCCAACGGATGCTCGGACAAGGATCGTTCGGGCGTGTCTGGCTGGCAATGGATGACGAGCTGCAGAGGCAGGTGGCGATTAAGGTTCTCTTTCCCAGCCGGTTGCCCGGCATTGCTGATGGGGAAGCGTGGCTGACGGAAGCCCGGGCATTGGCCGCTCTCGACCACCCGCACATCGTCCCCATCTTCGATGTGGGCCGCACCGAGGATGGCTCGGTCTTTGCCGTGGCGAAGTTCATACCGGGTAAGACGCTGCAACAGGAACTCCAGGACCGACCAGCGGGCCGCATGGACCCTGCCGAGGCGGTTTCCATCGTTGCTCCCTTGGCGGAAGCACTGCAGCATGCCCACGAGCGAAACCTCATTCATCGCGACGTGAAGCCGGCCAATGTTCTCATCGAGCGGACCACCGGGCGGGTATATCTGGCGGATTTCGGCCTCGCCGCCAGGCGCGACGGAGCGGAATCAAAGATTATCGTCGGCACGCCTGCTTACATGAGCCCTGAACAGGCGCGGTGCGAAACGGTGGATGCCCGCAGCGACCTGTTTTCTCTCGGCATCATTCTCTATGAACTGCTCGCCGGGCGGCGGCCCTTTAGCGGATCGACCCTGGACGAGCTGCTGCAGAAAGTGCGGAGCGGTGACTTTCTGCCGCTGCGCGAAATCGATGACTCCATTCCTGCCGAACTGGAACGAGTCTGTCATAAAGCGATCGCCAAAGATCCCGAAAGACGATATGAACATGGGCGGGACTTCGCCGCGGACTTGCGAGCCTGGGAGCAAGAAGAACTGCGCATGGTTCGGCAGCAAACGGCGCCAAATAACCTTTCCGCCAGTTCGGCTTCGCTGATTGGGCGGGACGAGGAAGTTGCCCAGGTGCAAAGTCGCCTGGCGGCAACTCGCCTACTCACGCTGACCGGGCCGGGAGGAATCGGCAAAACGCGATTGGCGCTCCATGCGGCTGCTGGACTGTTGCCGCAGTTTGCGGACGGCGTGTTCGTCGTGGAACTCGCGCCGCTTACCGATCCGGCGCTCGTGCCGGCTGCGATCGCTCAAGCAGTCGGCTGCCGGACCTATGGGCAGCGCGCCGTCGTGGAGGATTTGCTGGATTGGCTCTCCTCAAGGCAGATTCTTCTGGTACTGGATAACTTTGAGCATTTGCCGGCGGCGAATGAACACGTCTCGCGATTACTGACGAACGCGTCTGGACTCAAAGTTCTGGTTACCAGCCGAGCGCCGCTGCGAATTGCGGGGGAACAAGAGTTTCCCGTTTCGCTGCTGACGCTCCCGGACCTGAAGCAATTGCCTGGTGCCGAGAAGCTGGCGGATTATTCCGCCGTTTCCCTGTTTGTGGAGCGAGCCCGCGAAGTGCTGCCAGGATTCGAGTTAACAAGTGCGACCGCCGCTGCCATCGCCGAAATTTGCGTGCGGCTCGATGGCCTGCCGCTGGCAATTGAACTTGCTGCCGCCCGCAGCAAAATCCTCGCACCGCAGGATCTGCTGGCCCGGCTGCAGAAGAGCTTGCAGGTGCTTTCCACGCGGCGCAGCGACGCGCCCGAGCGCCAGCAGACCTTGCGGCAAGCAATCCAGTGGAGTTACGAATTGCTGACCCAGGCTGAGCGGCAACTATTTCGCCGTCTGGCTGTGTTCTCAGGAGGCTTCACCCTGGATGCGGCGGAGCAAGTGGTTGCCGATGAGCGTGGTGACATTACCGATGGGCTTGCCTCGCTCGCGGACAATAGCTTGCTGCGGGTGGAGCGTGCTGCCCACGGCGGGCGATTGAACATGCTGGAAACCGTCCGCGTGTTTGCCCGCGAGATGCTCCTTTCCAGCGGTGAGGCGGAAGAACTGGGCCGTCGCCATGCCGCCTGGGTGGTCGCGCTGGTGGAAGCGGCCGATCCCGAGCTGCGCGGGCCCAAGGCTGGAGAATTCACGCAGCGACTCGAGCAGGAGCATCCCAATATTTGCGCCGCGCTCGCCTGGTCGCTCATGGAGCCGAAGGACGCTACGCGCGGCGAGTTGGGTCTGCGCATTGGGGGGGCGATGTGGCGGTTCTGGTGTTCCTCGGGTCATCTCCGCGAAGCCGACGGCTGGCTCGACCGACTGCTCACCGCATTTGCCAGTACCCACACCGATTCCATCGGCGCTCTGGCCCGCTATGCCGCAGGGTGCGTGGCGGAAGACCTGGGAAAATACTTCGAGGCTCGCAAGCTCTATGAGGAGGCCCGGCGCCTGTGGGAAGCAGCCGGCGACGAGCGCCACTTGCCGGATGCTTACATCGCACTGGGGAGCATCTTGTCGAGCCAGGGAGATTATCCGGCGGCCAAGGACTTTTTCGGCAAGGCTCTCGAACTTTCGCGCCGGCTGGGTGACCGCCGCCTGACGTCGGTGGCCCTCAGCAATTTGGGATCGATTGCGTGGTCTTCCGGCGACTACGACAAAGCCAAAGACTTTCAACAAGAGGCCCTCGACATTCGTCGCCAGCTCGGCAATCGCGCGGGAGTGGCCGTATCGCTTACCAGCCTGGGACTGATTGCCTCCCGGCAGGGAAATTTGCCGGGGGCCAAATTGCTGTACCTGGAGAGTCTGGCAATCCTGCGTGAGACGGAAAACAAGATGGGAGTGGCGGTCTGCCTTAACAACCTGGGAGAAATCTCGTATCGCCTCGGCGAGTTTGAAAGCGGCGAGGCGATGCTCTGGGAGGCACTCCATATCCAGCACGACCTCGGCGACCGCCTCAGCCTGGCCTACACTCTGGAAAGCATTGCCGCGGCTGCTCAGTGGCAAGGGAGCAGCGAAGCCGCCGTGCGGTTCTTCGCGGCAGCGGAAGCGCTGCGGGAATCTCTTGGCGCCCCCCTGCCGCCGCTGGAGAAGGCCAACAATGACCAGATCATTCAGGAGGTCCGCATCGCCCTGGGACCCGAGCGTTTTGCCGCCATGTGGACCGCGGCAAAAACTGTCCCGCTGGAGAAACTGGTGGCCGAGGGGCGAAAGTAACCATCCCTGAATCCAAACCCCGCTAGACCGCCAGCATTGTCACCGCAAAGCCTTATCCCGCAAGGTGTTCGCAGCGATTTATGCTGTCGTGATTCACGATTCAGAGGGACTTCGCGTCAAAAAGTTGCGCCGACTTATATTTTCTTAAACCGTGGCAGATACGCGACTTAAGAAAAACGCAATGGACGTAAGTCTCTGAATCACCCCCCGAATCACCCCGTTTTCGATTCACGGGAACATCCCAAGTCCTTATCCAGCAAGGATTTAACCCACCTATCCGCACGCGGCCTCGCGTGCTGGCTTCTGGTAGCGGGGCGGTCGCACGAAGCGTACACGCGAGGCCGCGTGTGGCTACGAACAAAGGCGAGGTCTTAGGAGCTGCCAACACTGAAAACTGAACACCGAAAACTCTCACTCCGCGCGCACCTTCCCCCTCACTTCCGCACAACACTTTTATAAATTGTCAAAGAACAACGCCGGTTTCCCGCCAGCCCGGATTGGCAGCTAACCCCGCTTCCGGAGCCGCCGCCCAAGTACATCACAAGTGTATACAATCCACATGGCACTGGCAAGCCCTGTTTTGCAATTTTCTTAAAGATTTATTGACGGCCGCTCGGGAAATATTGATTCCATAACTGCCCCGATTCAGCAGCAGCTCGGCCAACCGAAAAATCCGCTCAATCCTTGAGGACTGCTATCGGCTCGTCAGCCAGGACCAAGCCTAAAGGGGGGCGATGAGCACGAGCCCAACGAGTCAGTTCCCAGAGCGAGCGATGCTTTTGGGAACGAAAACTCCCTCTCGTCCTTGAACAGTGCAAACCCGCCGCGGATAATCCACATTCGCATCATGTGTCGCACGGAAAAACTGGAATCAAGACGCGTTATCGCGGTTACTACTGGAGCCTAACCCCACTTTCCTCGCCTCCTGAGTGATTCATGAGATTTGTGCGCAGCACGTCAGTCTATCTCAATAATGGTACGATCTATATCGTGCCACAAGTCAAGACGTTTATGGGTTTGTGTTCCGCAACGGTGCCAGTTTCGGTCCATGAGTTGCCAACGAACTACGAGTCGATTGGCTCGGCAGTGATTAGGGCATTGATGGCCTATAAGGAGCAGTGCCCAGCACCATTAGGTAGTGCAATTGAAAAGTATGTTTTGCGACCGCTTGGATATAAATCGTGGAAGGCGTTCGCCCGTTCAACAGTTCTTGTCAGTGTCGAAGAAGAAGAAGGCGTAGTGAGATTTGTACGAAGTAAACTCAACCCACGTAGCGGGGTATTTTTCTTTCTTGATCCAGAGCCTCTTAGGGCTTCGCTCGGAGATGCTCATGTACTTGGTGAGTTGCTTATGCGGGCACTGCAGCCAGATGTTAAGTCTTCTGAACACGATTCTCTAAAGTAGGAGAAAAAAAGGTGCCAGGAAACGCTTTCTAGCGCTGGTCACTTTCTCCACGTACGATGCCGCCAATAACCTCCTGACCGAGGCGGACGCACTATCCCAGACGACGACTTACACGTACGACAACCGAAATCACGCGGAAAACAATACGGTCCACGATCCGGATGCAGCGTGTTCAGGGACGTCGATGGGTCATCGGCCTGGATGTGGACCTGACCAAAACGGGGTGAGAAGCGGAAAGGTGTCAGGAACCAATAATTGGCCCCCAGAACCACTCGCTAGGACATCCCCCCGTAAAAACCGAGTTCGAGTCATCAGACGCGAGGGCTCGAGCCAATCCCCCTTTTCAACAAGCTCCTAAACCAATCCCCACTTCTTTCGCAGGAACCACTCGACCGAGAGGAAGCAGGTGAGGAGCAGGAACAGCGGCCAGGCGTCGGCGGGGGTGCTGCCGAGCTTCCATTTGATTTGGCGTTCTTCAAACTCCGGCGGCTTGGCGGCGAGTTCGTCGAGGAGCGACGAAAACTGCTCGGGCTGGACGAGCTTGCCGCCGTCCTGTTTGGTCCAGGCGGCGAGAGATGCGAGCTGGTCAGGGTCGGCGGCCGGATTGGAGAGCTCCACATCCCGGTCGAAAACCATGAACTCCGCCCGGGCCTTTCCCAGTGGTTTGCCGCCGGCAGTGGCGGCTGTTTCCACGCTGTAGTCGCCCGGCTGGGTGACTTCGAGGGTGCCGGTGAAGTTGCCGTCCTTGCCCTTAGTGAGCTTGAGCGGCTGCGGCTTCTTGTTCGGCAGCGAGATGATGGTTTCGACCGTCGCGCCGCTGACCACATCTCCCGTGCTGGTCCGGGCACCTGTGGTGATGATGACGCGACTGCCGGGGTTGAATCGACGCTGGTCGAGTTTGACCCAGACGTCGTCCTTGTTCAGGTCGTCCCGCTTCACCAGCCAAAGGACGACCTGTCGCCAAAACCGTTTGTGCTCCTTCTCAAACCCGTGCATCGGCCAGAGGTAAGTCGACTCCCCCGCGAAGGCGAGCACTCGCCCGCTGCCAAATTCGCCGGAAACGAGAAGCGGCTCTTGCTTGGGGGTTTCCAACAGGATGCGAATGCCGGTCCCTTCCTTGACATCCTTGAACTTGTGAGCCCATTTGAGCGGCGGCAGTTTTTTCCAGGCGGCCTCGTTTTCGGCATCGGGAGCAAGGCGAGTCAGCGGATGCGTCCCCTTGGCAGGAACCATCGGCAGCGGCCCGCTCAAAAAGAAGCGGTCTTCGCCCGCCCCCAAATTCGGCCGCCCCTCCAGCTCATCGAACTCAATCGGCAGGGCCGCACCCAGCGGCGTGTCCTGATAATGACCAAAGCCGAAACTCTTCGGTCCTCCAAGCATCAGCAGTCCCTTCCCTTTGCTGACTTGATCCGCCAGCATTTGCAAGCTCTCCGCTGTCAGCAAACGGGCGTCGAGGTCACGAAGGATGAAGGCATCGTAACGCCCTTTGCGGACTTCTTCGGTGATGTCAATCTTCTGCTTGTTGCGGCGGTCGATGATCCGGTCGTCGAGTTCGATGTCCGGCGAGGCATTCAGCGACTGCCGCAAGAACCGCTGCTCGTGCCACTTCTCGCCGTCGAGATAGAGGACGCGCAGTCCCCCTTCCAACACGGTCAGATACGCGGATAGCTCGTTGTTCTTTTCGACCAACTCCCCGCGCTGGGTTTCCGCTTTCAGATAGAGCCGATAGTGCCCCGGCTGCTGGGGGGTGAAGGTGAAAGCCACCTCCACCTGCCGGCCGTCTTCGTCGGCCCGGATGCTCTTTTTGCCGAGCGCCTGCTTCTGCCCCATCGAATCGACCAATTCCAATTCGACCGGGATGTTCGTCTTCACAAAGCCCCGGATCCGAATGAGCCCCTTCACTTGCAGCTCATTTTTGACGAAGACCGTGAACTGTTCGTCGAGACGCTCGACCGCGACATCGCGGGCGGAGGCCGCGTCGGCAGCCGGGCCGAAGGGGACGGTGAAGAGCGGAGCGGCGAAGTCGTCGCGCAGCTTGCGGCCCGCTTCCTGGACTTCGACCTGTGGAGCATAGGCGGTGTGCCGGCCGTCACCCAGCAGGATCACTCCCGCCAGCCGGCGACCTTGTTCACCGCGCACCGCGTCGTAGAGGGGCGTCCCGTAATCGGAGGACATTCCTTCCGGTTTCTCGGGGATTTTGAACTTGCCGCCGGCCTGCTCGAGGGGATGAAGCGTCGAGTCGAACGAGGAGACTTTCAAGTCATAACTGGCCGCTAGAGTTGCAAATTTGGGCTGAGCCTTTTCGAGCAGTTCCTTCTGCGCCTGCCAACGGCTCCCTTCCGAGCTGTTGCCGCCGCTGGGAAGCTGCATCGAGCGGCTGACGTCGAAGAGCAGAAGGAGCACGCTGGTCCGCTTCGTCTTGACCGTCGTGATCTTCGTCGGCTGAAGCAAGGCCAGCAGGACGAGCAGAATGACGAGCAGCCGCAGGCCGACGAGCGTCAATCGCTTGAGCGGCGTGACATGGCCAAACCGCGGCCCGAAGAAGAGGAGCGTCGACAACCCGAGCGTGATCAACGCTACCGCCCAGTAGCTGTCGAAGACGGGCTCGGTGCTGAAGGAGGACATGGGGGAGGGGACAGGGGACAGGGGTCAGGGGTCAGGGGTCATTGAGGAGCCTAGGGGCTTGTGCCTTGGTCTCACTCTTCATGGTGTCCATGAATGGCCGCCGAGGCAAGGCCGATGGGGCAGGACGGTGAAGATGTCGACTCGATGCGGCCGATTACGCCAACAGCGCAAACAGGTCCATCAGTGGCAGCGGGGAGAGTTGCGTCAGGATGAAGGCGGCCAGGAAGGCGTAGCGGCACTTCTTCTGGTCCGGTTCGCATTGGGCCATGCCGAGAAGCATTAAGATCCCGCCAAAGCCGCGGACCGGAGCGACGACATAGGTGGTGGCAGCGAACACTAACAGCGCCAGGTTGGCGGCCAGCACCAGTCGCGGCCGACGCAGCAAAATGGCCGCTCCCAAGAAGAACGCCGCGAGCAATCCTTCAATGCCAACGGTCCACCAGGTGAGTACTTGGGCAACAGCAGCAGCGGAATCGCTCGAATGAAACTGCACCTCGCTCAGTTCCTTGCCGACAAGAGCGCCACTCGTCAGCGATTCCCGCAGCCCGCGATTCTCCGCCAATTGCTCCAAGGAAAGTCCGCTCGTCCAGGACGCGAGGTGGGCGAACCGTTCATCCGCGAGCAACTCGTAATGAAAGAACGAGCCGCTGAGATAATCGGCACTGACGCACTTCCAAGCCACGGCCAGCAGCATGCACAAGCCGAGCAACCAGCGGCTGGTGAGGGCGAGCGCCAGGGGTTGTTCGCCGCGGGGGAGTGAAAAGGCCGAGCAGAGCGCGAGAGTCCAGTACACGAACAGGTAACGATGGTTGTCCGCCGACTCCCAGGTGAACCAGACTGCCGTTCCGAGAATTGTCGCGGTCACATACCAGAAAAGCGGAGTTCGCAGCAGCCGCGGGAGCGCAGCGCCGAGCGCGAACCACGCGACCAGCGGCGTGAAGAGCAAGCCGATGTCGGCGGTGTTCACAAGCAGCAGCAAGATCGTGAGCAGCGGCATCACGCGCAGCGGCAAAAGTGCCGGCAGCTTCATTTCCAGATTCTTCCATCTTCGCAGCGGGGAGAGTGCCAAAGCATTCATGGCGTCCTCCCTGGGAGTTCAGGCGTTCCCTTCGCCTCGCCCTTCTTCTCCGCCAGCAGTCTGCCGGTCTCCGCGTCAAAGCGGCTCTGCCAGAGTTCGACAACGACAGGTGCTTTCTCGCCTTCCGCCAGCAAACTTGCCAGCCTGGTCAGCCGTTCCGGGTTGGGGGCTACTTTGACTCGCAATTCTTCGCGGGCAAGGTGTTTGGGAATGGCTACGGGCGCTCCTGCGTGCATTTCGTATGCGCTCATGCACCCTACGGGAGTCTTCCAGCAGCGGAGAAACCGGGTTTCCTCGCTCTGGTCGGTCGAGAACATCCCAAAGCCCCCCCCCTTCCAAGGTGTTTGGCAGTAGGTACTTACGCGGTAGGCATGCAGTGCCGCCACGGCGCACAGACAGACCGGAGCGACGAAAACTCGCCGCCAAAAGAGCCGACTGAAGGGTGTCAAGGAAGCGCGCAGCATACGGGGAAGCTTAGGTCGCAAAAAGGACTCCCCAATCGGCGGATACTCGTTCTTCCCGAAAAATCCACGTAAATCTCTCGACAATCGCGAGAGGAAGTGGGACACTAGGGCATAGGTCATCAGAGTTCCGGCGTTCGCCGGACCATACGGAACAACCTTCATACGGGACAGGAGGCGCTTATGTCGCTCCGCAAACACAGAGGCTTTACGCTAGTTGAATTGCTCGTGGTCATTTCCATCATCGGGGTGCTCATGGCCCTGCTGCTGCCTGCCATTCAGGTCGCTCGCGAAACGGCCCGCCGGGCGCAGTGTTCGTCCAGCATGCGGCAGTTAACTGCGATGACGATTGACTATGAAGGGTCGAGGCTGAACCTTCCCGCTTCGCGATATCGCCCCACCGCCAACAACGCGCAGATCTACAGTTGGGTCAATGCCCTCATCCCCGCAATGGATAACAACGCCGCTCGGCTCATCGATCAATTGACGGCAAATAGCCAGAATTTCAACGACCCTGCCGTATTACCCGCACTCAATCTTCCTTTGCTCAAGTGCACTACCGACGACCACGCAGATATACTCGCACCCTATACCAATCGAGACGGGTTGTCCTACGGCTGCAACTCGGGGCGGATGAATTATGAACCTGAAAATAACCTCGGCGCTGGAGTGCCAGTCGACTACATACCCAATGGTTTGTTCGCAGATCAAGCGAGCATTCTTGGCCACCGCACTCCGAATTCGTCGATTGCGGATGTCGACAATGGAGATGGCACGACGAATACCATCATGTATTGCGAGAACCACAACCTGACCACCTGGCGCAGGGACATTTCGACGGTTCCCGCCACCGAACGTCACGAGTTCTATTTCGGCGTGATTTGGCTCGATCCGACCGTCGCTTCCTTCACGAATTTTCCAGGAATCAACAGGCAGCTTAACACCACTACACCCTATCCTTTGGACGCTTATCACGCCCGCCCCGGCAGCTTTCATCCTAATGGCTTCAACGTTGCGATGGCGGATGGCTCGGTGAAGTTCATCAGCGATACCGTGCAGTATGCTGTCTTTTGCCGCTTGATGAGCAGCAATGGTCGCCGCACCGAGGATCCCGATTCCGTGACTCCCGTGGTGAACGGCAACTCTGCTCCCGCGGATACTCGCCACCCCTATCCTCTCGGTCAAAACACTCCGATCCAAGCCAACGATTACTAATCGCTCCGCCAATTCAACAACCTTTCGCCGGCCCAGCGCTCCCGCGCTGGGCTTTTTTCGTAATTCCCTATCATCCGCACAACCCGCAGAGCCGATGTAATCGGATAGGAAGTTTGTCTCGCCGCGCACTTGCGCCGCGCTGCTAGCAACCAACATACAACTTTTGGATTTCAGGGAAGTGGAGTGCAAAGCTCCCGCCGCCCCGCGACTGTAAGGGTGACGAACGCCGCGTAAAGCCACTGGCCAGCGATTGCAAAGCGGGCCGGGAAGGCAGGCAAGTAGAACGACCCCAAGCCAGGATATCTGGTCCGAAAGCTCCACCGCCCCATTCTTTCCCCGAGGGAGGGAAAAGGAGTTTTCATGGATTGCGCCCACTCGGGCGCACGCGGCTTTGCGTGCGCCATTCGCGTTGTTGCCAGGTTGGTTATCGCGGGAATTCTCTTTCTCGCATCTGATTTCGCGCCCTTTCTTCTCGCCCAGGAACTTGTGGACGATGCACAGGGAGAACCGCGCGAGGAACCGGTCGTCGAAACCGCGATCCAGACCTATGCGCAGCCCGCCTCGGCCCGGCTCACCGACCAGCCCGAGCCCGAGGAAGAGCCCGCTGCGGAACTTCCCGCAACCATCGTTCCGGGACGGATCGGCAACTTTCCGGCCGAACCGCTCGAAGGGGACACCGTCCTCTCTCCCAATCGCAACCCCACACCGGCCAGTCAGAGTGGCAGTTCGATCACCGTCATCGACGAGGAACAAATTCGCCGTGGGGGCCAGAACACCGTGGCGGAAGTCCTCCGCGGGCAACTCGGCGTGGACGTCGTCCGCCAAGGTGGCCCTGGGGGAGTGACATCCGTCTTCCTGCGCGGCGGCAACTCGGCGCACACCAAGGTCCTCCTCGATGGCATCACGCTGAACGATTCCAGCAATGCATCCCGCTCGTACGACTTCTCGAATCTCACGGTCGATAACATCGAGCGGATCGAAGTCCTCCGGGGCCCGCAGAGCATGGTGTATGGCAGCGACGCCATCGGCGGCGTAGTGAACATCATCACCAAGCGCGGCCAGGGCCCCCTATCCATCCGGGCGTCCGGCATGGGGGGAAGTTTTAATACCGGACAGACCAGTCTGAATGCCAGCGGCGGCAATGAGCGGGCCTACTACTCGGTTACGGGCGCCTTCCGCAGCACTGGCGGCATCTCCGCGGCCAGCGCGCGGAATGGAAACACCGAGCACGACTCCTTTAACAATGGCACAGTCTCCGGCCGCTTCGGTTACAACGTCGGCGACACCTGGAACTTGGACTACGTCTTCCGCTATATCGATGCCGCGGCGGAGATTGACGATGTTCCATTTCCCGGCCCGCTGCCGATCGATAATTTGATTCGCAAGAACCTGACCAAAAACTTTTCCAACCGGGTCCAGCTCACGAACTGGATGGTGGACGGCCTGATTCAGCAGAAGGTCGGCTTCAGCCTCAACGACGTCGGCAGGCACGATACCGACCCTGGGTTCTTTTCTCCCGCCAGGTTTCACGGCCAGACGCGCGAAGTCGATTACCAGGTGAGCGCTCTGCTGGCCGAGACGAACACGGTCTCCGGCGGCGCCAACTACCGGGTGGAGGATGCGGTCTCTTCGCTCAATCCGGCAGCGACGCAGAACATCAAGGGGGTCTGGCTGCAGGATGCCTTTCAGCTCGGCCCGAACTGGTTCAATACTGCCGGCCTCCGCTGGGACGACACCAGTGCGTCCGGTGCGGCTCAGACGTATCGGTTCACCAGCCTCTACCGAATTGATGAGACCGGGACGGGAATCCACGGCTCGCTCGGCACCGGCTTTCGTCAGCCGGCCTTGGCGGAGAACCTGTTCGCATTCGGCAATCCCAATTTGCGGCCCGAGCACAGCAAGGGGTGGGATATCGGCGCTCGCCAGAATATTTGGGGAGACGCCCTGTACGTTGACGCGACCTATTTCCGCAACGACTTCCAGGACCTGATCGTCTTTGACTTCAACACCTTCTCGCTGGAAAACGTCGGCCGCGCCCGGTCCAGCGGCGTGGAGCTGAATCTCACCTCCCTCCTCACCCAGCAACTGACGATGAACGCCAGTTACACGTTCGACGACACGCTGAACCTGGACACGGGAACAGAGCTTCTCCGCCGCCCCCGCAACAAGTTGCTCCTCTCGCTCACCCGGCTGTCTCAGGACGAGCGCTCGTCACTCACCCTCTACGCCATTTGCGTCGGCACGCGGCTCGACACGAACAACGTGACCCTCGCCCAGTACACGGTGCTCAACCTGAGCGGAACGTACCAGGCAACAGAACGAGTGCAGCTCTTCGCCCGGCTCGACAACCTCACGAACACCTTCTACGAGGAAGTCAACGGCTTCGGGGTCCCCGGATTTGGGATGTACGGCGGACTGAATGTGACGTGGTAAGGGCATGTCCTAATGCCCTTCCTACTCATACTCGTACTCATGCTCCTACTCGTCCTCGTCCTTCTCCGATCGCCAGCGGAAAGAGGAGCAAGAGCACGAGCAGGAGTACGAGTAAGATTGGGAGTACGTTACACTGCTGAGGAAGGATTATTCCGTCCTTGGAGCCTCCCCCATGTTGATCCCGCGTTTGACGAGCCTGATGGTTTTTCCGCTGGTACTAGGTCTGCTCGGAGATGCTACATCGGCCACTGCTGAAGAACTCCGGGCTCGGCCCAATGTCATCCTGATCCTGATGGACGACCTCGGCTGGGCGGACCTGGGCTGTTACGGAAGCACGTATCACAAGACGCCGAACATCGACCGGCTGGCTACGGAGGGGATGCGATTCACGCAGGCTTATGCTGCCTGCCCCGTCTGCTCGCCGACGCGGGCCAGCATCCTGACCGGCAAATGGCCGGCTCGCTTGCACCTGACCGACTGGCTGCCGGGAAGGCCCGACATGCCGGGCCAGATGCTGAGTCGTCCCAAAATTCGCGAGGAACTGCCCCTGGAGGAAGTGACGCTGGCCGAACACCTGAAAGCCGCCGGCTATGCGACGGCACACATCGGCAAATGGCATCTGGGGGGCAAGGGCTTTGGCCCCCGCGAACAAGGCTTTGATGTAAACATTGCGGGAAGCGGCGTGGGGAGTCCTCCCGGTTACTTCATGCCCTTTCCGCTCCCCAAGGGACAACAGACGCCGCCTGGTTTCGATAGGGGCGACGAATGGCTGGCGGGTGTTCCCGACGGAGCCTACCTGACCGACCTGCTCACGGATCAGGCGGTGAAATTCATCGAGCAGCAGAAGGACCACCCGTTCTTCCTGTATCTGCCGCATTACGCCGTCCATACGCCGCTGCAGGCCAAGCCGGACGTCATGGCTAAATACGAAGCCGGGAAAAATCGCCCCGGCCAGCAAAGCAACCCGATCTATGCCGCCATGCTGGAGAGTGCCGACGACGGCATTGGCCGGATTCTGAAAAAACTGAGCGAGCTCAAGCTGGCCGAGAATACGATCATTCTCTTCACCTCGGACAACGGCGGCTTGGCGACGATTGAGGGGATGAGTTCGCCCGCCACGATCAATTCGCCCCTGCGAGACGGCAAGGGGCACTTATACGAAGGGGGAATTCGCGTCCCGCTGATCGTCCGCTGGCCGGGGAACGTGAAGGCAGGGTCACTCAGCGAATCGCCCGTGTGCAGCATCGATTATCTGCCGACGATTCTGGAACTGGCGAGCGGGGGGCGTAAGCCCCCTGATACTAAATCTCCGAGTTTCGACGGCCTCTCTCTCGTTCCAATCCTCAAGCAAACCGGCGACGTTTCCCGCGACGCCTTCTACTGGCACTATCCTCATTACTCGAATCAAACCGCAAAGCCGGGAGGAGCCATCCGCGCTGGCGATTTCAAGCTGATTGAGTTCTATGAGGATGGCCGCCTCGAACTGTTCAACATTAAGAACGACCGAGGAGAAGGAACGAACCTGGCCGACAAGGAGCCGGCGAAGGTCAAGGAGCTGGCGGAAAAGCTGGACGCCTGGCGGAAGTCGGTGGACGCCCAGATGATGACGGCTAACCCCGACTATCATCCCAATCCGCAGGACAACAAGGGGGTCATCACAATCCGGGCTCGCACAGCCCACGTACACGGCGTTATGCTCCGCTATGAGCCGCTGCCGCATAAGGACACGCTGGGATATTGGGTCCGCCCGGATGATTGGGCAAGTTTTGAGTTCGAAGTGAAAACCCCCGGCAAGTTCGATGTCGAAATGCTCGTCGGCTGCGGCAATGGCAGTGGCGGGAGCGAGGTGGAGGTTGCCATCGGGGAGCAGACACTCAACTTTACTGTAAAGGAAACTGGCGGCTTTCAGAACTTCGTCCCCCGCCTGATCGGCGAGGTGAATCTGGAGAAAGCCGGCCGCTGCATGCTGAGCGTGAAGGCCCTGAAAAAGCCCGGCGTGGCCGTCATGGACCTGCGGCAGGTCCGCCTGCTGCCGAAGTAGTCGAATGCAATCTCACCCGCGAACAACAATCCCACGAGGAATCCCACCCATGCTCCGCCACATCGTTCTTGCCATCCCCCTGCTGCTCCTGCCCGCTCTCCTCTCCGCTGCCGATTGGACTGGCTTTCGCGGCCCGACGGGGCAAGGGACCAGCGAAGAGAAGGGGCTGCCGGTGAAGTGGTCGAGCACGGAGAACATCTCGTGGAAGGTAGACCTTCCCGGCCCCGGTGCGTCGAGCCCGATTGTGGTTGGGGACAAGGTTTTCGTCACCGCCTACTCCGGCTACGGCATCAAACCCAACGAAGGGGACCAGAAAGACCTCCGCCGGCACTTGCTCTGCCTGAATCGCAAGACGGGCGAAAAACTGTGGGACAAAACCTTCGAGCCCAAGCTCCCGGAGCACAACTATTCCGGCGAAGGGGCCTATCAAGGGTACGCCGGCAACACCCCCGCCAGCGACGGCGAGCGGCTCTACGTCTTCTTCGGCAAGTCGGGGGTCTTTTGCTTTGACCTCGACGGCAAAGAGCTGTGGACCGCAAACGTCGGCGACGGCATCAACGGCTGGGGTTCGGGGACTTCGCCAGTCGTGCTCGGCGACAAGCTCATCATCAACGCCAGCATCGAGAGCAATTCGCTGATTGCCCTCGACAAAAAGACCGGCAAGGAAATCTGGAAGACCAAGGGAATCGGCTCCTCCTGGAACACGCCGCAAATCGCCAAGACGAAAGAAGGCCCGGAACTGGTCGTCAGCATTCAGGACTGGATCGTCGGCCTGAAGCCCGACAGCGGCGAGGAACTCTGGCGGGCAGAAGGAGTCCATCGCTACGTCTGCCCCAGCGTGGTGACGCATGACGACGTGGTTTACGCCATCGGCGGCGGCTCCACTTCGCTGGCGGTGCGGGCCGGCGGCCGGGGGGACGTGACGAAAACCCACGTTCTCTGGCGGCAAAACAAGGGTTCCAACGTTGGCTCGCCAATCTACGACGCCGGCCATCTCTACTGGGCCGAAGACGGCGGCGGCACCATGCAATGCCAGGCGGCGGACACCGGCGCGAAAGTCTATCAAGAACGCTTCAAGCCCGGCTCCGGCCTCATCTGGTCCTCTCCCATCCTCGCCGACGGAAAAATCTACATCGTCTCCCAGCACGCCGGCACTTTCGTCCTCGCCGCCGGCCCCAAATTCGAGCAGCTCAGCCACAACAAATTCGAAGACGACGACAGCAGAACCAACGCCAGTCCAGCCGTGGCAGACGGAAGGATTTATCTGCGGACCGACAAGCGGCTGTATTGCATTGGGGGGAAGTAGGCCATGGTTTCTGGGTTCGTCACCAGCGGCAGCATGCTAAAATGAGAGTGTGCCCAAAGAATCTCGGAGTGACCGGACATGAAGATTGACGTCGAGCAAGAAGAAGATGGCCGATGGATCGCGGAAGTTGCAGAACTCCCCGGCGTCATGGCCTACGGTCATAGCCGCGAAGAAGCGGTTGGCCATGCCCAGGCCCGTGCACTAAGGGTTTCGGCGGATCGTCTTGAGCACATTACGCAGTAACCGTAGTGCGTTTCCTTCTTGCCTCTGCGGGCTCCGCGCCTCTGCGTGATGCCCTCTGAAG
>JBJXFF010000095.1:0-22826 GCA_046153945.1 Pirellulaceae bacterium | reverse complement strand
CGCCGCACGGCGTTGATCGCCTGAGTCTCGCGGGCCAGCACCTTGGCTTGTTCGTCGGCCAGCTCGCGGTTCCGCGCTTCCAATTTCGACTGCTGGTCCGCCAACTCGCGGTTTTTCGCGGCCAATTCACGGTTGGCCCGGAATTGCACGGCAAGCACAGTTGCCGCCCCACCTAACAGTGCGAGAACCACGACGGACGCGGCCATCAACGGGCCGCGGCGCCGCCGAGCGAATTTCTTCAACCGATAAATAGAACTCGGCGGCGCCGCCAGCACCGGCTCCCCGCTGAGGTAGCGCTCCACGTCCGCCGCGAAACTGTTGGCCGACTCGTAGCGGCGCGTGCGGTCTTTCTCCAGCGACTTCATCACGATCCAGTCGAGCTCGCCGCGAACAAGTTTAGTCAACCTCGCTGGTTCGGTTTGCCGGCCGGCGGCGAGCGACGGCAGCGTGGCGGTTGAGCTGATTCTCATGCTGGGCCGCGGCGGCTCTTCCTCGCGGATAATCCGCTTGATCTCCTCCCAGGCTGCTTCCTTGAACCGCTGCTTCTCCAGCGGCGTCGTCCCGGTCAACAGCTCGTAGAGCAGCACCCCCAGCGAATAAATGTCCGAGCGGGTGTCCACATCAATGTTATTGAGCTGTGCCTGCTCGGGAGACATGTAAAGCGGCGTACCCAGCACGGTCTCGTGAGCGGTGTGCAAGGTCTTGTCGGTCAGCGACTGGTGTATCGCCTTGGCTAGGCCGAAGTCGATGACCTTGGGGACCGGACGGTCGTCGTAGGGAGCGACAAGAATGTTGGAAGGTTTCAAGTCGCGATGGATGATTCCCTTCTGGTGTGCGTGCTGAACGGCCTGGCAGACCTGGACGAACAGGTGGAGCCGCTCGGGGATGCTGAGCCGCGTGGCGTCGCAATACTCGGTGATCGGCACACCTTTGACGTACTCCATCACGAAGTAGGGCAGGCCTGTTTCGGTCAGGCCGCCGTCCAGTACCTTGGCGATGTTGGGATGGTCCATCACGGCCAGCGCCTGCCGCTCCGCCTCGAACCGGGCCAGGACCGATTTAGAATCCATGCCCGCCTTGATGAGCTTGAGGGCCACCTTGCGGCGAACTGGCTCGATTTGCTCCGCCACCCAGACCGTCCCCATTCCTCCTTCGCCGATCTCTTCCAACAGCTTGTATCTACCGGCGATCACCTTGCCCCCTTCCGTGGCGGCAGGGCGATCTTGCTGTTTCGCCTCAACAGTTTGGGCAATTGCCGGATCGCCCAGCGGATGGTCGAGCAACGGATGGGATTGAAGGTGTGCTTCAATTAACTCTGTCAGTCGTTCTCTCAAGGCGAGATTTCCCGCACATTCCTGGTCCAAAAAGGCTTTGCGCTCCGCCGAATTCGTAACGGCTAGGGCGGCGGTAAATAGGTCGAGTTCGTTCATTTGGATCGTCCCTTCGGACATACAGCGTAATCTGCGAGCAGAACGCGCAGGGATGGGGACAAAAAAGTAGTCCGCCGGGTGCAGTTCTCCTCCGAGACAAACTGCCGGATTGCACATAAACTGTTTATTTCAAAGAGTTTATGCAGCCTGAGAATTGAGGTAAAATGGCAAGGCAGCGTACGTGGTGGCAAATAAACACCTCGTTTCTGCTAAAAACATTAGCCATCGTCAATCTGTCCGCCTTTCCGCTCCGTCTAACCTTTAGAGAAGGCACGGCCCCCGTGACAGCACCCGAAAGTAAGGCCCCTCCCAAGGCCGCGGCGATTAAGCCGCGCGCCCGGGATGCGGCTGCGCTGGAGGATGCTTTTGCCCTTTACCAGGCGGAACTGCTCGGAACGCTGTTCTACCTGGTAGGGAACATGGAGGATGCCCGGGATGCCTTGCAGGAAGCGTTTATCAAATGTTGGCGCAGCCATGAAAAGCTGGTCGAAGTACAAAACCTGAAGGCCTGGATCTTTCGCATCGCCCTGAACACCGGGCGGGACATCCGCGAGACGGCGTGGCGGCGGAAGAGACAGGCGATTGGTGATGACGAATCCATGATTGCCAGCCAAGAGGACGGACCGGACCTGCTCGTCGAGCAGGATGAACGCCTCAGCCGCTTGCGGCAGGCGCTCTCACAGCTTCGTCCCGAGGAGCAGGAAGTATTCCTGCTGCGGCAAAATGGCGAGATGACTTACGAGGAGATTGCCGAAGCAATCGGCGTCCCCTCCGGAACGGTGAAGACGAGAATGCGACTGGCCTTGAGCAAATTGAGAGAAGTGTTGGCGGAATAGAGAGAGACGAAGGACGAAGGGTGGCACGCCCACGGCTTTGCGTGGGCGTGAACGAGAGTAGCGTGGAATTCGCACGCCCACACAAAGCTGTGGACGTGGCACCCAGAATGAGCGATGTCCGAAGAAGGTTCACCGATGAACGAAAACGAAACACTCCGCGAGCAAATGTGGGACCTCTGCTACGGCCTGCTGTCGGCCGAGGAGGTGGCCACTTTGCACAAACAGATCAAGTCGGACCCGGCTGCGGCCCGGCTCTATGCGGAAGTTCGTTTGCAGGCAGATTTGGTGGCATCGGCGGCCAAGGTAGAAGATGCTTCGGTCACTCTCTCTGTGCCCGATGAAGGACGCAAGGTTCAGCCCGCGGCAAAAAAACACTCCGGACCAGGCGAGTCTCCATTCAAGTCCAAGTCCGGTCATTTGAGCCGCAAATCATTTCGCACACCTTCCTATCGAGCTGCCAACTGGCTGGCGGGATTGGCGGCGACGGCGCTGATCACCTTGATCGGCTACGGATTGTATGCTCCCGCGAAGCAGGGCTCCTCGTTATCCGACGATCAGGTCGTCGCCACGGTCCTGGGGCCTAATTCTTTGCAAAGCGGACTGACGCAGAACCTGAAAGTAGTTGCCAAGACGCGCCGGGGGGAGCCCGCGAGCACTCAATTGAGCTATCAGCTCGTCTCTGTGAACGGGGACGTCACCCTGCGGGATGTCGTTCAAACCGACAAAGATGGCGAGGCTCAACTCAGCCTCCCCGGCTCGGCAATTCAGCCCGGCTGTCGCTTGGAAGTGCTGGCTCAAAGCGAAAAGCAGATCGAGGACCGAGTAGAAGCCAACGAAGAGCGATTCCATACTCGCCGGCAACTCGGCGCGGAATCGCGCAAGGTCGTTGTCCCGCTCGCTGTCAGGGAAGAGCCGGTGACAACGGATGTGCAACTCGAAAAGGATGCCTACCAGGGAGGAGAGACCGTTCGTTTCCGGGTTCATTCCTGGCGAACCTTCTCCAATCAACCTGCCGTGGCGGCCGAGGAGTGGAGATTGGTGGCGGACGACGGCAGCGAAATCCAGCCCACGGAAATTCAATCTCGGCCCGAAGCCGGCAACGTCTCCGGAACGTTTCAGCTACCGGAGAATGCCCCCGCGGGAGACTATCGGCTGGTCGGCGTGGACCGCCGGGCGGGTACGTGGCAGGAAATGGAGCAGATTGTGGTGGGAACCGAGGTGTCAGGTTCCAACTTCCGCCGGACCGTTATGGCGGACAGCAATCGACAACTGCAAATGCTGCGCAGCATGGATGCGCTGGCGATGGCGAAATCCGAAGACAAGGGAATCACACAGAACGATGCGAAGAAGCAGGCTGAAATGAAAGAGAAGCGGGAAATGGCAAGTGCTGGTGCCTTTCCACCCACTCCGTTGGCGGGAAATGCCTCGACGACACCGGTGCCCGCGGAAGCTTCCCCCGAGGCACCACTACCAGCACCCTCGCCAAAATCAGCAGCTTCACCAGGCGGTGCACCCTTCGCTGCTGCCAAGAGTGAGAAAGAAAAAGGGAAGGACTTCGCCAAGAATGGCGTTGCCGACCCGAGCCGAAAAGGAGGAGGTCCGCCTGAAGAGAGCGGAGAACTGGCGAAGAAGAGCCTCAATGAGCAACTCGCTGGACAGGACAAGAATTATTCGTACAGCGAACAAAGGGACCGCGCTGCCGGCGTGAGGGAAAAGGAAACCGTGCAAATGCAAGGCGATGCGGTCACCGTGCAGATACCGGCGGAACTTTCCCAAAAGAGACTGTTGGCCGTGATCAGCAAAGCAAATTCGACCGTTGTCACCCAGCAGTATGACGGGACTATACCGGATAATTCCCGGACAGCTAAATTCGACGCCCAAGATAGCCGCAGCGGTGGAGTTGCGTCGGAGTTGGCACCTGCCAAGGAACCTGGCGGCAAATTGGCGACGGAGCGCAGCGTATCGCCCGAGGAACAGACGTCTCCCACGTTATTAAGCCTGCACCTTCCGCCGGAGGCCGATGGCGAAATGGATGTAACGCTCTTCGACCAAAGCAGTCAGCCCCCCAAGCTAGTCTTTCGGCAATCGGTGCTGCGGGAGAGTCGCCGCGGCTTGAATGTCGAGGTAGCCGCGTTGCAGCAGATGGGGGCCGACTTTGCTCCGCAGGAAGAGTTGCAACTCAAAATGAGTGTGACCGACCGGAATGGGAAAGAAGTGCCCCAATCCTTTTTTGCCGTCCGCATCATGAAACTCAATGACGCCAACGCCGACATGGATTCAGGCATCAAACAGAGATTCGCCGCCGGCAAAGTGGAAGCTTCGGCTAGCCGCGGCCGGTCGCCTGCCCCTGCTGCACTCGGCGGTGGTGGTGGATTTGGCGGCGGCAGAGGCTCGCCGACGAAAGATGAAATGGCCAAAGAAGGGGGCAAGATTGGCGACGAGAAGAAGGAAATCCTGGAAAGAGAGGATTTGAAGAGGGATGCTCAGAAAGAGGAAACCAAACTCAAGAAGGCTGAAGAAAGCCCTGCCAAGCCAAACGGAATTCCCTCCGGTCCCTCACCTGCCGCGATTGCGGGACCAAGCGGAGGGGAGAAGTTGTCCGGAAGTGGTCCGCGCCCCGCGCAGGACGACATGACACAATTGCCAGGGGATGATCGCGCGGAGGTCGGTACTCTTGGGATGAGTTCGTTGGCATTTTCGGACGACCGACTGGCAGAACAGCCGGTCGTGCCGCGGGAAGTTTTGCTCGGCTCCAATGAATCGCTCATTCAAGACGCGGTTCGCGCGGATGAGGCGGCCGCCCAGTTTGCCACGATCAGCTTCCGGCAGATGGTTGGGCGGGCAGTGCTTCTCATCGCGACTGGGGCGCTGCTGCTGTTTGGAATCCTCGCCGTGATGCACCGTCCGGCTCAGGCCAAAATCTGGGTTCCGGCGATGGCGGTTGTCGCCGGCAGCTTTGTCGTGGGGAGCATCTGGCTGATCAAAGGCAAGTTCGCTGCCCTCGAGATCGCGGGAATGCAGAACGAGGATCAACGGCCGGGCCGAAAGGGCTTCCCGCATGCGATGAAACTGATGGCCCCTGCTTCCAGGGCGTCAACGGAGCCGGCACCAACGGCTTTCGACGCTCCTGCCACGAAAGGTGTGGCTGGATACGCCGAAATTACTGCCGAAACGACGATGGAAAAGTTCAAAGAGAATTCCACTGGACCGGGGATCGGCCCGACTGTCGTTGTACCTGCCAATAGTCCTGCTCCAACGGCCCAAAATCCTTCCGAGAACCAGGCTCCTGCCCCTGGCGGCCCGGGTGGTCGCGGAGGGGGAAAGCCAGACGCAGAACAGCCGCTGGGAGAAGGAAAACCGGGTGAAGCTCCAACTCCAGCTCTGAAGCCGGAGTCGAGTGCCGCCAGGCCCGGCGAACCAAAGGCCGGCGAACCCAAGCCCAAGGAATCCAAATCCGGAATTGCCAACCGGTCGGAACGTGCCAAGGATATGTTTGAACTCAAAAAGGGAGACAAAGCTCTAGATCCGCAGAAACCCGCGGACTTAAAATCGGATTCCCTTACCGACCGGGACAATCGAGCGAAGTCCCCTCAACTTCTCTGGGAGCCGAATCTCCCGGCGAATGACAAGGGAGAAGCGGAATTGAACCTGCAGCTCCCGACGGAGCCCGGGGACTACGTGCTGATTGTGGATGTGCAAGGTCCCAGTGGAATCGGCACCGTGCAGAAGCGAATCCCTGTCCGCGTTCCGGCACCGGCTGCCCTTCCCGCAGCACCTTCCAAGCCCTAGCGGCCAAGCCATAGCCGCCCAAGGGCATCGTCCGCTAGAATCGGCCTTTGAAGTGAAAACCCGCTAGCCGCGGGAAACTACAAATGCCCTTGGGTGGAATATGTCTGGACTCAAGTCTTTGCAGCGGGTGCTCGATCACAAGATCGTCGCAGTCATACGAGCCGATAACGGCGACTTACTGGTCGATGTCGCGGAAAGTTTGCTGGCCGGCGGCGTCGAAGTGATGGAAGTCACCTTCACCGTGCCGCGGGCGATCCGCGTCCTGGAAAAAGTGGCCGACCGCGTCGGCAGCCGCATCTTGCTCGGGGCGGGAACGGTGTTGGACACGGAAACCTGTCGGGCGGCCCTGCTGGCCGGGGCGGAGTTTATCGTCTCGCCGGCCGTGAATGTGGAGGTCATCGAGCTTTGTAAGCGTTACAGCAAGCCCGTCATGCCCGGTGGGTTGACCCCGACGGAGGTCGTCACCGCCTGGCAAGCCGGAGCCGACATCGTCAAGATTTTCCCCTCGGAGATTACCGGCCCCAAATACTTGAAAGCCCTGCACGGTCCGCTGCCGCACGTCCGCCTGATGCCCACCGGCGGCGTCAACTTGGAAACAGCCGCGGAGTTCCTCCGCTGCGGCGCCTGCGCCCTCGGCATCGGCAGTTCGCTGGTCGATCCCAAAGTCGTTGCCGCCGGCGACCTGAAGAAAATCGAATCCCTCGCCCGCCAATACGTCCAAATCGTCAAAGATTTCAGCGCCGCCAATCTGAAATCTGCAATCTGAAATCTGCGATTCCCCATGCCTCTTCCCTTCGCCTGCCCCCACTGCGGTGAATTGACGCTCGTTGATGACGAGTTCGCAGGACACAGCGGTCCCTGCATCAGCTGCGGGCGGACGATCGTGGTCCCTCGGTTCGCTGCTCCCCGGCCGGCTGGTCCGGCGGCCGCGGCGATTCCCGCTTCCGCATATCCGGGCATGCCGCAGGTCAGCCCTCGCAACCGGTTCCTTTTCATGTTGCTCGTCGGCGTCGGGGCCACGGTGGCGGTCTGCGCCTTGGTCACCATTCTCTTCCAGCCGGTGCTGGAGTATTCGCGGGCAGGCGCCCATCGCCGGCAATGCGCGGCCAATTTGCGAAAGATCGGTGCGGCATTGCTGGCCTACGAGAACAAATATGGCTCCCTCCCCCCAGCCTATGTGGAGGACAAGGAGGGGAATCGCCTCCATAGCTGGCGGGTTCTCATCCTGCCTTTTCTCGGCGAGGAAGAAACGGAACTCTACGGCGAGTACAACTTCAAGCAGTCCTGGGACTCACCCGGAAACAAACTAGTGGCCGACAAAATGCCCGCGGTGTTTCGCTGCCCCGCGGACAAGCCGGAATTTCCCGAGAATGCAAACGAGACCAGCTATCTCGTCGTCGTCGGCAAAGGAACCGCCTTCCCCGGCACGACCACCGTCAGCCGCAAGGACATCAACGACGACCATCGACAGACGATCTACGTTTTGGAAGCGACTGCCACGAAGGTAGTGTGGACGGAGCCCAGCGACTTGACTGAAAGTTCGCAGAGCCTGGAAATCGGCACCGACGTGGGGGGAAATCACCGTGGCGGCGTCAACGTGCTGTTCAGCACGGGAGAAGTTCGCTTTCTGCGAGAGGACACCGAGGGGCACGAATTGCGGGCCATGACCACGATCAACGGCAACGAGCCGCTGCCGGAGTATTAAGCAGCCCGACGTGCAATGGGCCGCGAATCGACCAATTTGCTGAGCAGTTCCACGGTCCGCTCCGTGGCGCCGAGTTGCTCTAAGACGAGGGTTCGTGCTCTTTCCCCCAATGCCTGGGCGTAATCCGAATTCTCCAGACAGCGCCGGACGAATTCTTTCATCTCCTCTTCGTTCTTAACGACGACCGCCGCATCGCGGGCCAGCAGCATCGAGACAACGTCGCGAAAATTCCAGGTATTCGGCCCGAACGAAACGGCAGCCCCATAGGCGGCTGGCTCAATCATGTTCTGGCCACCACGTTTTCCGAGGCTCCCGCCGACGAACGCGACGGCTGCGGTTCCCCACCAGGCGCCCAGTTCACCGATGACATCGACCAGCAAGATGCGGGCCTGATGATTCGCTCCTTCACTCTCTAATGCTGAGCGGCGTTGCCAAGGAAGGCCGCCCTTTTCCAGCATCCGGGCGACATCCTCGAACCGCTCCGCGTGGCGCGGGACGAGAATCAATCGCAGGCTCGGATGTTTGATGACCAGCTTGGAAAACACACTGACGGCCAATGCCTCCTCCGGTTCCTGAGTGCTTCCCGCCAGAAAGACCTGGTCGGACTCTTCAATACCCGCCAGCGAGGCCAGTCGTTTAGTGGCGGAATTCCGCCGGTCAGTGAGTGCGCCATCGAATTTGATCGAGCCAGTTACGGAGACGGCCGCGGGGCTCGCCCCCAAGCGGCGGAAACGCTGGGCATTTTCTTCATTCTGGGCGGCGACAAGGTCGATCTGCTCCATGATCTTGTCGGTGATGAACCTGATGCGCTGATACCCTTGCAAACTCTTGTCCCCTAGCCGGCCGTTGATGATGGCGACCTTCACGCCGGCTTGTTTGGCCGCGGAGACTAGGTTGGGCCAGAGTTCCAATTCTGCGAGCACGAGCAACTCTGGACGGATGTGGCGAATGGCGCGGCGGACGCTCCAGGTGAAGTCCAGCGGGCAATAAAAGACCGTGCGGGGAGCATAGCGTTTTCGAGCAAGTGAAAACCCCGCCAGAGTCGTCGTGGAGATGACGCATTCCCAGTCGGGATAAAATGATTCCCATCGCGCGATCAGCGGAGCGAGTAGATTGACCTCTCCCACGCTAACGGCATGCAGCCAGATGCACCTATTCTTGCCCGTGCGCGACGGCACGCTGCCGAGGAATTTCTCCCGCCACCCCCCGCGATATTTGCCGTGGCGAATGGCGGAATACAGCAGGTACGGCGAAGCGACGAGGATAGCCGCCAGATACACGAGGTTGAGCAGGTATCCCATTCCGGCGAGTCCTTTTCGCACAGTGTCGTCTTTCGCTCCGCGAAAGTACAGCCTTTCGCGGAGCGAATGGCGACGATAATCTAAACTCCGTCTTGCCGCCCAGCCAGCCGCATGCAGCACTGCTTGTACGTCTTCCCGCTGCCGCAGGGGCAGGGGTCATTGCGGCCGACGCGGGGACCCCGGTTCTTGATCGGCTCGGGCTTAACGTCCGCTTGGCCAGCGTTCATGTTCTCGTCCTGAGTCTGATCGTAATCGTCGGTAGCGCCGGGAGGAGCGGCGTGCGTGGCGCTCGTCTCGACCCAGGTCGAGCCGACGAAGTCCTCGTCCAGCCGTTCCATCTTGAAGACCAAATCGGTGGCTTCGCGGTCGATGGATTGCCACATCTGCTCGAAGAGCTTCATCCCTTCCTTCTTGTACTCGACCTTCGGATCCACCTGGGCATAGCCGACGAGTCCGACGGAACTCCGCAGCTTCTCCATCACGTAGAGATGGTCTTTCCAGGTGTTGTCCACAATTTGCAGGAGCAGCGAGCGCTCCATCCGCCGCATCTCGGGGCGATAGCGGTCCTCGACCCCTCCCAGCAGCTTTGTTTCGAGTTCTTCGCGGTTGAACTCCTCCAACTCCTCAACCGGGAGTTCCAAATGGAGTTCCGACTTGGCCCACTGGGAAAGCGATTCCAGCGTGCCGCGGCTGGCGTCGTTCACCCGCAGGGACCGCTTGGGATCGGCTCCGCTAAAAACGCTTTCGACTTTCTTTTGAACTTCCGCGATGGCTCCATCGGCCTTGTTAGCCGTTTGGCGGCTGTGCTGGGCGAGGACGGCGAACAGTTCGTCGCGAGTCTTCCCCATCAGATCGTTCGGATTGAGTTCCACTTCGAATCGCTGGCGGGCCCAACCCATCAACCCTTCGCCATCCAGTCGCAAATTCTTTCCGCCGCTCGCGGTGAGATAGCGATACAAACCAGCCATCGCGGGATATTCGGCCTCTTTGGCGTCATACGCCGCTTCCGCCTTTTCCGTGACGAATTTTTTCAGTCCGGCGGCCTCTAGCGATGCGACTTCCTCGAGTTTGAGTTCAATGCCGAACTTATTGAGCACCCAGTTCGCGGCAAAGCGATGCTGGAAATCGTCCTCGAGGTAAACCTTGCCTTCCGATAGATCGACTGCCTGGATCGCCTTGCGAGCCATATCGAGCAGGTATTCGCCAACATTGTCTCGGCCAATTCTCTTCAGGTCGCGTTCGGAAACTTTGATGCCCCATCTCGTTTCAGCCAATTTGGCCATCGCGTCCCAGTTCCAGTCCGCCTGTGCGTCTTCGTCCCCTTCGTCCCCCGGAAGATTCTCATCCAGCGAGTCTTGTACAACGGTTTCTGCATTCCGCTCGGCTCGCTCCTTCGCATAAGCATCGGCTTCGCTGAAGACCATGCCGCGAAAATCCTTCGCTTCCAGTTCGCACGTCAGCCGGTGGCTGGCGAAGGCGGCAAAGCTGGCGGTCCCAAAATCTTTTTGCATGAATTCGGTCAGATTTTTGTCAATCTGCTTGCGGACCATCTCCAAAATGACTTCGCGGCAGTTGCGGCCATCCAGGATCTGCTGCCGGAAGCCGTAAACCCGCTTCCGCTGCATGTCCATGACTTCGTCGTATTCCAGCAGGTTCTTGCGGGCCTCAAAGTGCCGCTCTTCCACCTTCTTCTGAGCTGCTTCAATCCGCCGCGTCACCATCCGGCTTTCGATCCGTTCCCCTTCCTGCATGCCGAGCTTGTCCAGGATCATCTTCACCCACGGGCCGGCGAAGATGCGCATCAAGTCGTCTTCCAGCGACAGGAAGAAGCGACTGGAGCCGGGATCACCTTGCCGGCCGCAGCGTCCGCGAAGCTGCAAGTCGATACGGCGGGCCTCGTGCCGCTCAGTGCCGATGACATGAAGGCCACCCAGTTCTTTGACGACCTTCCCCATCTCTTTCATTTTTTCCCGTTCGTCAATTTCACGAACCAGGTTGTCCCACTCGGCGGGAGGAACGTCGAGCCGCGTTGGATATTTGTCCTGCAAAATGGCCCAGGCCATCGTCTCGGGATTGCCGCCGAGGACGATGTCCGTACCGCGACCGGCCATATTGGTGGCGATGGTCACGGCGTTCAAGCGGCCGGCCTGCGCCACAATTTCCGCTTCCCGCTTGTGGTGCTTGGCGTTGAGCACTTCGTGCTTGATTCCCCGCTTGTCGAGGAGCGACGACAGGCGTTCGCTCTTTTCGATGGAGACGGTGCCGACCAAAACGGGGCGACCTTTGCGATCGATCCGTTTGATCTTGCTCCGCTCAATGACATCCCGTTGTTTGCTTTCGTGGGCTTGGAACTCGATGGTGTCGTCGGTTTCCTTGAGGATGGTCCCTTGCAGGTCGTCCCCACTGTTCATGATCAGAACGTCGTACTTATGCGTCTGCTCGATCTCGTCGGCGACCGCAATGAACTTCTCGCGCTCGGTCCGATAGATGGCATCGTGATGCTCAATCCGCTGCATCTTGCGGTTGGTCGGAATGGCGATGACGTCGAGGCCGTAAATCTTGTAAAACTCGCCCGCCTCGGTCATGGCCGTGCCGGTCATACCGCAGATTTTTTCGTAGAGCTTAAAGAAGTTTTGCAGGGTGATGGTGGCGAGTGTTTGCGTCTCTTCCTTGATCTTCACCCCTTCTTTCGCTTCGACCGCCTGGTGCAAGCCATCGCTCCACTGGCGGCCATCCATGAGGCGGCCGGTGAACTCGTCCACGATGATGATCTTGTCGTCCTTGACGACGTATTTCACGTCCCGCTGGTAGAGATAGTTGGCCTTGAGAGCATTGTCCAGCAAATGGGGCCAATCCATGTTGCCGGCTGTGTAGAAGCTCTCCACGCCCGCCAACCGCTCCGCTTCGCGGACTCCGTCGTCGGTGAGATTGACGGAATGGTCTTTCTCGTTGACGACGTAATGTTTTTCCTTGGTCAGCGTGCGGGCGATGCGGTCCGCATCGGCATATTTGTGAACGTTCTCGTGCGCGGGGCCGGAGATAATCAGCGGCGTGCGGGCTTCGTCGATGAGGATATTGTCGACTTCGTCAATAATGGCGAAACAGAGCTTCCCCTGGGACTGCTGGCGGTGCTTGGGGTAGCGGTTGTCTCCGCGAGCGGCAGGGCGCATGTTGTCGCGCAGGTAATCAAAGCCGAATTCGTTGTTGGTGCCGTAGGTGATGTCGCAGGCGTACGCCGCCTGGCGCTCATCGGGGTCCATGTCACTTTGAATGGCACCGACCGTTAAGCCGAGGCCGATGTGCAGCGGACCCATCCATTCCATATCGCGGCGGGCGAGATAATCGTTGACGGTGACGACATGCACGCCTTTGCCCGAGAGGGCATTCAAGTACGCGGGGAGCGTGGCGACGAGTGTTTTTCCTTCTCCGGTCACCATTTCCGCAATGTTGCCGCTATGCAAAACCATGCCGCCGATGAGCTGCACGTCGAAGTGCCGCATGCCGAGGTAGCGGCGGCCCCCTTCGCGGGCGACGGCAAAAGCTTCCTCCAGGATGTCGTCCAGCGTTTCGCCCGCTTTCAGGCGTTCCTTGAATTTCTTGGTCTGCTGGCGAAGCTCTTCGTCGGACATCGCCTGGTAGCGCGGCTCAAGCTGGTTGATCTGCTCCACCCGGGCCTGCAAACGGCGGACAAAACGGGCATTCGACGAGCCGAACACGGCAGTCACCCCCCGCTCGAACCCGTGCATGATGCCGCCGAAGAAGTTTCCGACTCCTTCCCAGGCCTGTTCCAAGAGATCCATTGAAGATGCTCACCTAAGTCGTGATGAATTTGGGTGCCAGAGACGCGGCGAAGCGACTCAGCAAGCGCGGCCCGCGCCGCCTCCTGCGGGGGCCCTCGAAAAATGCGTAAGATAATCAGCCGTATAAGTTTATAGCGATTGGCAAAACGGGTCAATTGAGGTTGGCGGGGGGGATTTCCTCCGCGCGGACCTCGACATGGAGCCTTTTTGGCAGCCCGGGGCGATTACCGGGCACGAAACACGCAAATCATGGGCCATGAGAACTGTTCGCCCGTGCCGACGAGACATTGGGGGAATTGGGGGCAGATTGCTATTGATATTGTTCCTTCATAAAGCGGTGCTCAGTTCGGATTTGCACCGCGAATCCGAACCACTCGCTCGCTTGGCGAGTGACTAGCGACCAAATTCCGGTCACACCCAGCAGCAAACCAACCAGAAGCGGCAGCGCGTACAAGGCGAGCATTCCATAGACGAAATTGCGCGCAGGAAAGATCACCGTTTCGCCTCCCTCTTCCCCCTCCTCGGCCGCTTTGGCTCTCTGTTCTGCCTCGGCTTTCTGAAATATCGAATCGACCTCGGCTGACATGGCAAAGGAACTAATCGCCAATGTTGCCATTCCAAAGGCTGAGCCGACGCAGAGCAAGGCAAACAGCACAACTCCGATCCACCTCGCCCAGGCATGTGCCGCCAACAAGCCGCGACTGACAAAGATGCCTGCCACAAGGATCACAACAGCAGCGATCCCCTGTATCCCCAGCACGGTAGCGCCCACAAGGGAGCCTTCGAGCCCCAGGAGCATGACCCCCATCATGAGTCCCACGCTGGCAATCGACAGCGATATTCCCAGCGCGACCAAACAAAGGGCGAATGCCGCAAACACAATCCGGCCTGGCCGGGCGGCAGTAATCTCTCGTTCGTCGAGCCGAAAGTGATACTGCGGCGCGGTGACCGCCTTGCCGGAAAGATGGCGATCGAGGTCCGTCGCCAACTCGGTGGCGGTGGCATAGCGCTGGTCGGGATCTTTTTGCGTCGCCCGATGGATAATGCGTGACAACGCCTCAGGAACCGCGGCATTGCGCCACACGACCGGCGATAGCGGCTTGGTGACGATGTTCCGCAGCAGATTCTCCCGATTCGTCGCTTCCACGGGGGGACGAAGTGTTAGCAGTTCATAAAGAACCAGCCCCAGAGAATAGATATCGGTTCGCGCATCGATGGCTCCGCGTCCGGTGACTTGTTCGGGGCTCATGTAGAGCGGCGTTCCCACAAGTTGCCCGGTATAGGTCACCGCCTGATCTTCAAAAAAGCGAGCCACGCCGAAGTCGATCAGATGCACTTTCCCTTTCCGATCGAGCAGCAAATTGTCTGGCTTGATATCACGGTGGACAACTCCTTGATCGTGAGCATGTGCCAGCGCCTGAGCAGCATCACGAACAATCTCGGCGCAGCGGCGGACATGCGCCTGGCTAGTGCGCAGCTCGCGCGCTTTAGGAGATAGGTAGGGGTTGGAGTCCCGCGTATCCGGAAGGGGCTGGCGGGCTTGGGCCGAAGTGTCATCCGTCTTCGCAGGCCGCTCCCGCAAATCCTGCGTCGGCAAGTCAAACCGAATCGCTGTCGCCTCCGGCTCCCCTTCCAGGTCTTCCTGAACAGCGGAGTCTAGGCCAGTGTCCGCCGTGGTGGATGTCCCCAATCGATCGAGCACCCGCCGGAGCGAGATGCCGTTCACCAGTTCCATCGCCATATAGCAGATATGACGGTCCTGGCCGATGTAATAGACCTGGGCAATCGACGGATGCCGCAGCCGAGCAGCCGCTTGCGCTTCACGCTGAAAGCGCGTCACATCGGTTCCGCGGCTCAGGGCCTGGCCGAGGACCTTGAGAGCGACCGGCCGGTCGAGCGAAATCTGGCGGGCCTGGTAGACGATTCCCATCCCACCCGCCCCCAGCCGGCGTTCGATCCGAAAGTCTCCAATCAGCACTCCCGCTTCGAGGCTTCCCGCGGGAACGTGGGGCCGATCACCCCGTTCAGATTCAATATCGGGCTGAGTCATGAGAAGTCGGTTCGGATTTGCTGGGAGGGCATTCGATTATGTCTCAGGGGCTCACAACATGCTACCGGCAGGAGATCCAACACCAGCCCGACGCGCAAGCGAGGGTATTGGACTTTGCTGCGGTGCAATGCGTCTCACCCTCGCTGGCGAGTCGGGTTAGTGTTAGCAACTGGCACGGAGCCGCTTTGTATACTAAGCTTTGTTGTCATGGCGGATTTCTAAGCCAAATAGCGAACGGATTTTCAGGCCCTGCGTGCAGTACGACAACATCATTTCTGACCAGGATTTGCGGGGTTTTTGCCAGGCAATCGCAGGGTCGAAGGTCATCGCCTTCGACACGGAGTTCGTCTCCGAAGACAGCTATCAGCCCGATCTATGTCTGATCCAGGTCGCCGCTCAGGGCCGGCTGGCGATTATCGATCCGCTGGCGGTGAACGACCTCTCGCCGTTTTGGAATCTGCTCGCCGCCCCAGGGAAGGAAACACTGGTCCACGCCGGCCGCGAGGAGTTTCGCTTCTGCCTCAAGGGGGCCGGTCAGCGACCCAGCGGCTGGTTTGATGTGCAATTGGCGGCTGGGCTGATCGGCATTGAATACCCAGCCTCCTACGGCAACCTCGCCTACAAGCTCCTCGGCAAGTCTCTTTCCAAAGACGAAACTCGCACCGATTGGCGGAAACGGCCTCTCTCGCAGCGACAACTGGAATACGCCCTCCTCGACGTGCTGGATTTGGAAGCCATTCGCGATGTGCTTTACGGCGAACTCGACAAACTCGGCCGGCTTACGTGGCTGGCGGAGGAACTGACATCGTGGCAGGAGATGATGGAAGTGCAGGAAGCGAGCACGGAAAAATGGAGGCGCGTCGGCGGCTTGGCCGGCATGTCCCGCCGCACGCTGGCGGTCGTCCGCGATTTGTGGATCTGGCGAGACGCCGAAGCGGAACAGCGGAATTGTCCGCCGCGGCGCATCCTGCGAGACGACCTGCTCATCGAACTCGCCAAACGGCAAACGGCCGACCCAAAGCGGATTCGCTCCCTCCGCGGCATGGAGCACGGCGGCCTGCAGCGGCACCTCACCAAGATTGGTTCCGTGATTGAACAGAGCCTGGAACTGGCCGACGACGACCTCCCCCATTCCGAACGGCGGAACTCCCGCCCGCAGCTCAATCTGCTCGGCCAATTTCTCAGCACGGCTCTGGGGAGCATCTGCCGCAAAGCCTCTGTCGCCGCCAGCCTGGTGGGAACCGCTCAGGACGTGCGGGACCTCATTGCCTACCGCCTCGGCCTCGGCGGCTTTGAAGACGGCGAACTCCCCGCTCTCGCCACTGGCTGGCGGGCCCAGGTCGTCGGCCAGGTCATCGACCATCTTCTCGCGGGGGACGTCTCCATCCGCATCGTCGACCCGCTCGCCGACGAGCCGCTGGCATTCGAGACCCACGGCGAGCGGCCAGCGTAAGCTGGCTGATATTAGCCTGTCTCTTGCCTGCTCTTTCGTGAACGAATAGGCGTTCCGGCAAGATGCTAGCTCCCACTTCGCCTTGTCCCAAATCTCCCCGGCGGCTATACCTTGCTCCGCTTCGAAACCCGCGTTTCTTGATTTCAAGGATGACCTATGAACATGACGAAGACTTTGCGACTTTTGCCGGTGGCGTTCGGCGTGCTGGCAATCATTGCCGCTGCGGCATTCCCCACGACCGGGCGTGCCGAGGACCCCTCCCCCAAATGTCGCGCCTGCGTTGCCCAGGGGAAGGCAGTTCCCGTGCTGAGCCAGATCCCCTACCTCGGCCGGCTCTTCAAGAACACCACTCACCAGGAAGTTGAGCAGATCGGCGTCGATTTCGATTTTGATATCGATATCTGCTCGGATTGCCCGCAGGCCTGCAAGGCCGGCGTTGCCGCTGGCGTTTGCCAATCCACGGTCCGTCCCCAGTTGTTTGTCATCCGCAAAACGGCCAGCGGTCAAACGATCGCCACCTGCAGCAACGATGAACCGTGCTGCGGCAAGGAATGCGCTGTAGCCGCCCCCTGCTGCGAGAATACCTGCGAAATCATCTGCGAAGAAGATGAATGCGAGGGGCTCTCTTGGGAGAGGATCGTCGAACTCACCGCCAAAAGCGCCGCGCTCGAAGCCGTGCTGGACGCTCGCGAAGCGTTTGACGCAGAAAAGTCGGGCCTGATCGAAACTCTCGCCATGTCGATGGTGGAGAAGGCCAAGCTGGAAGGCAAAGTCGAGGCCCTCGCCCAGCAGGCCGAACTCACCAAGGAATTGCTGACGCTGGTCGCCGAGAATTCCCGCCTGAAAGCCCAAGCCGAAGCAGCGGAGAGCAAGCTCGCCCTCGTTCACGAAATGGCCAAGCTGGCCATCGAAAACGAGCAGCTCAAGCTGGCCGCCCGCTCGCGGCCCGTCCCCGCGCAATACAGCAACGACGTGGAATACCTCCCCCCGAGCCCCCACATCCACCAGCCTGTTCAGTCGGCTCCCTCAAAAAAGGCATCTTTCCAAGATGTCGAGCCCTCGATTGCCCAGCCCGAAGCGACACGCGCCCGCTAAGCGCCCTTCGCCAAACCACTCCAGGTTCTCGGAGATCAATCCGAGAACCTGTCGAGAGCGCTGCCGGAATGCACCTCGCGGCGAAGGCTCAACGCAAGAAACTTCGTAGGCCACTCTTGCATTTCCTTGACTGTTGGGCGGCGACAATCTAGTTTGTGGTCATGTCCACGAGTGATTCCCCCTTCGTCGTCTGTCCCGGCTGTGGCATGCGAGTCATGCCCAGGGGAAACGGAACCTGCCCCTCCTGCCAGGCGCAGATTCGCGGCGCACCGGCTGTGCCCGTCCCCGTAGCACGAGCGACCTCGTCCCCTCCTGCACCGGTTACTGCCGGTAGCGTTTTGAAACAGATCGTGGGGGGACTCATCCTGCTCGTCCTGCTGCTCGCCTTTGCCGCCTACGTGATCGTGGAAATGCTCCCCGAGCCCCCGCTCCCCGATCCACGCGATTCCATCCAGCCCCGAGTCTTGCCGGGGTCCGCAAAGTAGGCAGCCTCGTCTGGTGTCAGGGTCTCTGCGCCCCATAGCTCACGGCTCGGCCATCCAGGAAGGTTCAATGTGGCCGCGCACCAGCGACTCGATCTTCACGAGCGGTGCATAGACTTCGGCCTGCCAGCGGTGAGGGAAGTCGCGAACCAGGATGTCGTGACTGGGAGGGCCGCGCAGCACGCTCAGGGCAAAGTATCCCCCCACGTAAACCCCCAGTGTTGCCAGGGCCAGGCACAGCACGCCCACGGCTGCGATCAAGGCATCGGGCGTGCGACGGCGCTCGGACACACACCCATTCTAACCGCGCATGAAAAAGCCCCGCCATAGGCAAGAAAAGTACGCCGCGAGTCCCCTCGCGAGCCATCAGCGCGGCGGCGGCAGGACGAAGGATATTCCAGGCCGGAAATCAGCGCGCCGGAACGCTGTGTCCCGAGCGCCCGATGCGGTGTCTCTGCGGCGGTGCGCCCGGACGTTTTCGCCCCCGGCGAGCTTGCCTCGCCGGAGCGCAGGTTTGGCAACCAGAAAGCGGCGCCAAAAAATCACCGCTACCGGCGGGCTCGTCCCGCCGGGGCGAGATGTGGGTTATCGCCGGCGCGGCGAGCAAACACCGCTCCGCCCGGACAAGCCGGGTGGTGGCGTAGGGAGCGCACTTGCAGCGTCTTTCTGGTTTCCAAACATCGCTCCGGCGGGGCAAGCCCGCCGGTGGCGGGTCATAAAGAATGCCAGCATACATTCCAACACTACATCAAGAAATATTGAAACATATGACCCGAGTCTATTGACGGTGCCAACCTCGGTACGTATCATTTGAACAGTATTGGAGCAGATGTTCATTTTCTTCGGTTTTTCACGCTTTTTTCAGGAGAACAGCCATGCTCACAGAACTAGCAGGCGCACGTGGTCAGAGGAAAATGGGAAGTGAAACGCACGGAGACTCAAACGATATTTCCAGCGCCGAGACACAATCGGGCGGGGGCCTCATTCGGGTGGGGGACCGCCCCCCGGGTGATGAATTAGAGGAGCGCCAATTCATCACAGACCCCTGTTTTCATCCCGTGGGGGGTGATGAATTGGGGGGGGCCCAATTCAACAGTGGAAAGCTGACGGCGGAAAGTGGAAAGCTGGCGCCAGAAAGCGGAGAGCGGACAGCGGAAAGCGGGATGGTCGAGATTTTTTCGCCGAGCGGCCGGCAGATTGCCCCCACGCTTGCCGAGGAAGTTTTGCCGGAACTTCCCAAAATCCCGCCGCTGATTCGGCGGCGCGGGCCGCGGGTTCTCACGCCCGAAACCGTCGAGGAATTCTGCCGCCTCCTCTCGGTCGGCCTCTCACGCCGGCAGGCGGCGGCCCGGCTCGATATCGATCCGACCACCGTCAGCAAAGCGGCCAAGGAGGACCCGGAACTGGCCGCCCTCCTTCAGCGGGCCGAAGATGTCGCCGCCGGCGATCCCCTCCTCTGCCTCATCGCCGCCAGCCGCAAAAGTTGGCGGGCGGCAGTCCGCCTGATGGAGCACCGCAAGAGCTCCTACGAGCCGCGGGTCATCGTCGACAAGGAAGCGGATTTACGCGAGCGGCTGGAAGACAAACGCCTGGAGCTCGAATACCGCTTCCAGACCGACGCCCTCGAAGACCAGTTCCGCGACAAGGAAGCCGCCCGCCAGGAAGCCAAAAAAGAGGCCGCCGAAGCCGCCTGGCAAGAGCGCGAACGCTTGATGATCGCCAAGGAGGAGCGCGAGGAGCGAGCCGAACGGAAGAAGCGGCGGCTCGAACGCGAAGCAGCCCAGCAGGGGGAAAGGAGCGGCAACCAATGATGGTCTTCGCCCCCGCCGAGCTTGCCTCGGCGGAGCGCAGGTTTGAGAACCAGAAAAACCGCAATTACAATCCACGCCACCGGCGGGCTCGCCCCGCCGGAGCGATGTTTGGCAACCAGAAGAACCGCAACGTACAATCACGGCTACCGGCGGGCTCGTCCCGCCGGAGCCATATTTGGGATTCCGCGATGACCACCCCAAAACCTCTTTACACGCGCGAGAACTCCACTTTCTCCTGTCCCTTGCAATGGGGACTCACCGTTTTCTGGCGATCTCCGCCCAAAAGCGACGATTGGTTCTCCGCGCTGGCAGCGGCACTGGAGCCTGATGGCATTCGTCTCCTGGGGCACCGGTTCGAGTCCCCCGAAGTCAGCCAGTTCGCGATCAGCACACAGCCGCAGGTGACGCCGGTGCTCATCGTCCAGCGTGTGAAGGGACGTTTGCAGCATGCCGTCCGCGACCGGTGGCCCAAAACGCTGCACGGCAATTACGCCCTCCGCAGCTTTGGGAAAGTCACGCGTACCGTCGTGGAGAATTACGTCGCTCAGCAGGTGGACCATCATCCCATGGCCGATCCTCGCATCGACGAGCGGCTGCGGAGGTTTCAAATCGAAAATGACGATGTCGATCTTTCGCAGCCGCAGCGCACGTCGCAGGGGCTGTTCTGGCATAACTTGCACATCGTGCTCGTGCACCGGGAACGGTGGATGGAGGTCCGTGAAGAAACGCTTCGCGGGATTCACGATATGATTCTCGGTGCCAGCCGGGCCAAGGGGTATCTGCTGTCGCGGGCAGGAATCCTTCCCGACCACGTCCATCTGGCACTTGGCTGCCCGATTGACGTCGCTCCAATCGACGTCGCGCTCGGCTTTCTCAACAATCTGGCCTTTGTGCACGGGATGCGCCCTGTCTTTCAATTCGGTGCCTTCATCGGGACGTTCGGAGAGTACGATAGCGGCGCGGTCAAATCGCAAACATCGCTCCGCCCGGACAAGCCGGGCGGTGGCGAGTAAGGGAGACGTTATGAGCTGCCGTTCTGGTTGCCAAACATCGCTCCGGCGGGGCAAGCCCGCCGGTGGCGGGAAAAAAGTCGGCTGCGAGTCCCCACGTTGGAGTCCCGCCTTCAGGCGGTTCTTCGGCCATTCAGGACCGGCTAAAGCCGGGACTCCAACAGGCCGTCTTCGCCCCCGGCGAGCTTGCCTCGCCGGAGCGCGCGTTTGGCAACCATAAAGTGCCGACAAAAAAACACTGCTACCGGCGGGCTCGTCCCGCCGGGGCGATATTTGGGTTGAATTGCCGCCCTACAGAGAAACAGCGGTGGCGCAGTAGGACACAGAAGTCACAACTCGATGTCGTACGGCTGGTCTCCGTCAACGCTGATCTCTCCATAGTAGTTTCCGTCAACGTAGACAGTAATCGTTTGGCGAGGGTTGCTCCCGAGTTCCAACGAATACTGCCCATTTTGCGGATACGCTTTGTTGTTGTTCCAGGACGTGCTGATTGTGGCCGTCCCGTTAATTCGGGAACCGTCTCGTCGAACCGCTCTTCCGTAAAGTCTTGCCATTGCTCTCTTCCTCTGAGTCTGTTCAATGGGTCAAATCCGACTTGCCATTTCGCTTCCAAGATCGGTCCCGGTGCTGAGAAGGAAACCTACGGCATCCTGCCGAAACACGAGTCGATCACCTTCGTACCAGGCGATCCTGTGATTCAATCCGTCTGGACACTCGTGACAGCAGCTTGCGTAAATCAATTCGAGTCGGCGATCCAACGAGCGTGCGGGTCCGCCAAAAAATCGAACTTTGAGATCGTAGTCGCCGCTCCGACCGCAGACTGGGCACCGTCCCGCAGAAGCCGATACTGCGTTCCCTTCTGAGTTCCAGTGCATATGTGATTCTCCAATATTGCTGCGATTCCTGTATCCGCCTGATCTGATGCCCACACACCTTTGGGGACGAAAATACGGAATCGGCTGACGATTCGAATTAGCGTTCTTGTGGCGATATGGACTTCCCAGCACCCAATCGGTTCTGAATTGTCCCAAGCTCCCTCATCTCTGTACCTTCCCGGCAGGTTGGACAGCCATTTGAGACACATGCGTAACCCTCGCACAGCTGGCAAAATATCTTGCCACATTTGTCGCACTTGTAAACCTTTGTGCCCGGATCGGTGTTGTGGCAGTGGGGACAGCTAGAATGCACTGGGAACTCCCTGTAATGCAGACCGTTGATTCCGTTTAGACACTCGCATCGTACGGGACGCCAAGTAGTGCGTCAATCAAATTCCCGGGGCCTTCCGCTCGCTCCCAGCGCTTTCCTTGCGAATCCTAACCGGTAATATTCGGTGCACGGGCCATTCAGCAGTTCACTTTTCTCTCGGCGCTCGACGACCCTTCGCCTGGACTAACCCGGCGGTCTTCAAAAACAAAGCTGCTGGCGAAACATGAATACTCTCTACCCCACCACTTCCTTCACCACCCTCCCCGCCACGTCGGTCAGCCGGAAGTCGCGGCCGTTCAGGCGGTAGGTGAGTTTGAGGTGGTCGAGGCCGAGGAGGTGGAGGATGGTGGCGTGGAGGTCGTTGACGTGGACCCGGTTTTCGACCGCTTTGTGGCCGATTTCGTCGGTCGCGCCGTAGAGGGTCCCCCCCTTGGCTCCGCCGCCGGCCAGCCAGAAGGTGAAGGCGTGGGGGTTGTGGTCGCGGCCGGTGCCGCCGGTCTGGACGATGGGGAGGCGGCCGAATTCGCCCCCCCAGATGACCAGCGTGCTGTCGAGCAGCCCCCGCTGCCGCAGGTCGGCGAGGAGGCCGCCGATGGGGGTGTCGGTCTCGCCGGCGAACTGGCTGTGGTTGTCCTTGATGTTGGAGTGGCCGTCCCAGCTCCGTTCGTTCTCCATGCCGCCGGAGTAGATTTGCACGAAGCGGACGCCCCGCTCGACGAGGCGGCGGGCCATGAGGCACTGCTTGGCAAAGTGGTCGCAGCGCTTGTCGCCGATGCCGTAGAGCTTGTGGATGTGCTCGGGCTCCTTGGTGATGTCGATGGCGTCGGGGGCGGCGATTTGCATGCGGTAGGCGAGCTC
>JBJXFF010000093.1:0-101209 GCA_046153945.1 Pirellulaceae bacterium | reverse complement strand
CCGACGTCGCGTTTCCAGCCCGGCATGGCCGCGATGAAGGCCTGCACCGGGGCATCGCCATAGGCTTTCGCAATTTGAGGGTTGCCGCCGGAGAGGAGTTTCACCGGCTTCGCGCTGGCCCGTTTGGGGGCGGCCTTCTTGGTGACTTTTACCGATTTTGTGGATGTCTTGCGAGCCATGAGGTTCACGCCATGGAACATGGGGACGGGCCGAGAAACGTTCGTCAAATTGTCGTCTCGCGAGCCTCGGACCTCAAGGTATGCCCTGGGGCCACTAGCCCGACGCGCAAGCGAGGGTGTTCAATATGGCAAGGGAAATAACCATTTTTATGGGTGCCGCGCGGAGTTCCCTCGCTTGCGCGTCGGGCCAGTGACGGTCTCTGCCCTTTATCGAAAAAGATTCTTCTGTATACTGAATAAAAGTATAATTCCGCGCATCGTACTTGGAAGGGCTTTGCGCGCAGAGCTGAAACAGGAAGTTCTGTGCGAACTCCGACACAGGAAACGCATCCTTGTTGGCGGATGGATCAGGAGCGGTGGCGGCTTATCAGCGGCTTATCGCTTTTTTGGTCCGGTTAGATATGAAAGGCGTGTAACCCATGATTTCAAAAAGACTTAGAGCGTCTGCGGACCGGTCGATGCATTTGAAAAATGCCTTATCGCGCTCTGGCAGAGGCATCGAGCAGAGATTCGAACCTCGCTTATAACCTTTTTCACTGATTTCAACACAAGTTGTGTGATAACAATACTTTAGAGGCAAAATGCAAAACTGAAATCACCTTATAATTCACTCCTAATGGCCAGCGATTGTCTGGTCTTTTAGTCCGACGTTGACCCATTTTCCGAATTGCCCGATACTCCCCAGAGTCCCGAGAATCTGCCGATTTTTCGCACCTTGAGCCATGACCGCTGCCGCCGAAACCAGTTTGTCCGTCTACTGCCGCGAGGCGGCGGTGCGCGCCAAGCGTGGAGCCGCGGAGCTGGCGCAGGTTTCGGGGGAGCGAAAAAATGCCTGGCTCAAGGAGTCGGCTCAGGTCATTCGCGCCCGAACCAAGGAATTGCTGACCGCCAATGAGAAGGACGTGGCGGCTGCTCCGGCTTACGGACTCACGGACGCCTCCATCGACCGCCTGAAATTGACGACGAGCCGCATTGAGGAAATCGCCATCGGCCTGGAAGCCGTGGCGGCCTTGCCAGATCCGGTGGGGGAAGTGATCGAATCGTCCATCCGCCCAAATGGCTTACAGGTCCTGAAAACTCGTGTGCCACTGGGAGTGGTCTTTTTCATCTACGAATCCCGCCCCAACGTAACGGCGGACGCGGCGGCCATTTGCGTGAAGAGCGGCAATGCCGTTATCCTTCGCGGCGGCAAGGAAGCGGCTCATAGCAGCAGGGCCGTGGTGCAAATCCTGCAGGAAGTGGGGAAGAAGCACGGCCTTCCCATGGACGCCATTCACCTCGTGGAAACAGCCGACCGGGATGCCGTCGGCCATTTCCTCTCGCTGCCGGAGTACATCGATGTCGCCATTCCTCGCGGCGGCGAGAGCCTGATTCGCCGCGTCGCTGCGGAAGCGAAGATGCCGGTCATTAAGCACTTCACGGGGAACTGCCATGTCTATGTGGACAAAATCGCGGACCTGAAGATGGCGGAGAGCATTGTCATCAACTCCAAATGCCACCGCTACGGCGTTTGCAACGCCTGCGAATCGCTGCTCGTCCATGCCGATGTCGCCGGTAAATTCCTGCCGCTCGTGGGGAAGGAACTGACTGCCCGCGAAGTCGAAATCCGCGGCGACGAAGCGACCCGCAAGCTCATTTCAGCCGCCAAACCGGCGACCGATGCCGACTATGCCACGGAGTTTCTGGCCCCGATCATTTCGGTGAAAGTTGTGGACTCTCTCGGCGAAGCCATCGACCACATCAACCGTTTTGGCTCCAAACATACCGACGCCATCGTGACGAGCGACCTCGCCGCCGCCCGGCAGTTCACCGCCCAAGTCGATAGCGCCGCGGTCATCGTCAACGCCAGCACCCGCTTCAACGACGGCTTTCAACTTGGCCTGGGGGCGGAAATCGGCATCAGCACCGACAAATTCCACGCCCGCGGCCCCTGCGGGCTGAAGGAATTGACGACGTATAAGTATGTGGTTTTTGGAGAGGGACAAGTGAGGGAGTAGAAGTCTGAAATCCGAAATCCGAATGACGAAATAAAGGCGGAAATTTTCTAGCCCCCAGCCCCCAGCCCCCCGCTTTCCCCATGGTCGAAGAAGTACTAAGCCAGGCTGAAGTCGAGAGTCTCCTCACTAATATGGAGGAGGGGAGCGCCCGCACGGCTGCGAGGAAGCAGGCGGCCAAGGGACCGGCCCGGCTCCGCGAACGGGTGCTGCCGTACGATTTCAAGCGGCCGGAGCGCGTGGGCAAGGAACAGATGCGGGCCCTGCAATCGTTGCACGAGGGCTTCGGCCGCAACTTTGGTGCGGAGCTTTCCGCCCTGCTCCGCAGCATCGTCGAGGTCAAGCTGACCAGCGTCGATCAGCTCACGTATAGCGAATTCATTTTCAGCCTGGAAAACCCCACCTGCTTCAATCTCCTGCGAGCGGAGCCGCTGGAAGGAAATTTGATTCTCGACATCAATCCCTCCATCCTTTATCCGATCATCGACCGGCTGCTGGGGGGGGGCAAGGAGACCGGGACCATTTCCCGCCGACCACTGACGGAAATTGAGCTGCGACTGATGTCCCGCATCACGCAATTGTTCCTTAATGAGTTGCGACATTCTTGGGAGAATGTCTTGCCGCTCAAGCTCTCCGTCGAGCGAGTCGAGAGCAACCCGCAGCTCGTGCAGATCGTGCCGCCGAACGAAGTGGTCATTCTCATCAGCTTTGAGCTGGCCCTTGGGGAAATCCGGGGGATGATGAACATGTGCATTCCGTTCAACTCGATTGAGCGGATCAGCGGCAAGCTCAGCACTAACAACTGGGCCACGTACGGCAGAGGGAATTCCACGGCGGAATCCGCCCAGCAGATCAGTCGGCGCATCGACCGCTCGGTGGTGGACATCGTGGTCACGCTGGCGGAATCCACGATCAGCACCGACGACCTGCTCGGCCTGCGGGTCGGCGACATCATCACCACCGACCGAGACATCCGCCAACCGTTGGAGGTGGCCGTGCAAGGGATGACCAAATTCCATGCCTCGCCGGGAGCCATGAAGGGAAAGAAGGCGGTGCAGATCGAAGCGGTGCTCCCTCCGGCAGCGCCGGCTCCCGCTCTGCCGCCGGCTCCGGCCGCCAAGTCGCCGGGCAAGTAGCGGTCACGTGGTTCCCAGCAACTCAATTTCCAACCGCGTGAGCCGCTCTACAACCTCGCCGGCTGTCGGCCGCCGCAGCGGTTCCTTGGCCAGCATTTGCATTACGAGCCGGGCCAGAACCGGCGGCACGTCGAGAGCCGCTTCGCGGATGTCGGCGGGAGCTTGCCGCAAGTGCAGCAGGGCAAGCCGAGTCGGGTCGGCCTCCTCGAACAGCGGCTGGCCGGTAAGCAATTCATAGAGCAGCACACCGAGGCTGTAGATGTCGCACTCCGCGGTGAGCGTTGCGGACTGCAGGAACGATTCCGGAGAAACATAGGCCAGCGTCCCCGCCAGCACTTCTCCTCCCTGGCATTCCCGCGAGCCGAGTTTTCTCGCCAGTCCCAGGTCAATCAGCGTGCCATGACCATTTGGAGATACCAGCACGTTCTCCGGCTTCACATCCCCATGCAGCCAGCCGGCCCAGTGGAGTGCCGACAATGCTGAGGCAACCTGTCGCGCGAGCCAGACCGACTGCGGCAGGAACTTCCCTCCTCCCAGCAAACAGCCGTGTTCCCGACGGCGATGCTGGAGTAATGTTCGCAAAGTGCAGCCTTTAAGCAGGGGCATCACGAGAAAGGGCTCGCCGCGCAGTTGCCAGTCCAGAACCGGGGCGAGATGGGGGTGCGAAACGGTGGTCCCGATCAGCGCCTCGCGCTGGAGCATGGCGATGGCTTGGGTGCACTCCGGCGCGGATGTTGGGGGCAACGGCCTCGGGACTTTGACAGCGTAGTCGGCACTGGTGGCTCCGGGCGTCCTGGCGGCATAGACTCTGGCCCAATGTCCCTTACCCACCAGCGAGTGCAACTCCCAGCCGCCGACCTGCCCCGCCGGCTGCTTCGGCAACGACGTGCCTTGCCGCGGCGCAGCGTCTTTGACAGCGGGCTGCGCAGCGTCTTTGACAGCGGGCTGCGCAGCAGGCATCGCGTGGGGACGATGGAGGGAAGTGGTCATGCGAAGACAAACCAGGACGGAACCGTCCGCGGGAACCGGCGGGAAGAGGAGGCGGCCTTGTTTTGAATCGGCTGTTTTGGCCGCCGGCTGCACGTTCCCAGCCGGGGGCAGCAAACTGTGCGGCCTGGGAAAGCGGTGCGGCCAGGGCACTAGCCTGTCTCGCCAGCGACTATAATGCGGCCGGCCCTCTATCTTCGTAAGAACCGGAAGGGACATCAACGATGGCGAACGTCCAGCGGTGGCGCTTCATCCTTGGGTTGCTGCTGTGCGCGGTGGGAATCGCCTTGTTCCTCGCCGCCCCCTGGGTACCCGATTACGCGGATGTCTCCGTCTCACGGCAGTGGATTGTGGCCGTGTTGGGGTTGCTCCTGCTCTCTGCGGGCGCGACAGCCGCCGCCACGGCACCGATCTCGACCGGTGTTCGGCGGTGGCTTTGGTTTTCCGCCGGGCTGGCATTGACCTGCCTGATTCTGCATGTGCTCAAGATTCTATTGGGAGACAGCTCGGTGGTGGCATTGGTTCTCCACCGGCTCGCTCCGCCCACCTTTTGGTTCGCTTCGGCGGGATGTCTCGGTTTCGCGATGCTCCTGACCGCCGATGCGACGGGTGTAACATACCGCGGCGGCAAGGCGCTGGGGTTCGTCGTGCTGCTTTTCGTCGCGGCCATTTTCCATGCCTTCCTAACGGCGCTTCGCGGCAGTACAGAGGGATTGTTCCCGGAAAGCGAGCTTTTTCAGTTTGCGGCGATCTTGCTTGGCATCATCCAGATCGTCTTCCTGCTGATCCTGAGCCGCGTCATTAGTTCAGGGCCTTGACCCCACTGCGGACTCAGACTTCTTCCTTCGCCTCAAACCCATAATCCTGCAGCTTGGTCCGAAGCGTGTTGCGATTGATCCCCAGGCGCGTGGCGGCTTTGGTCTGGATGTTGTTGCAGGATTGCAGCACCTGAAAAATCAGCTCCCGTTCGACCCGGTTGACGACTTTCTCGTGGAGGTTCGTTTCGTCCGCCGGGGCGATGGCGACCCCTTGCTGAACCACTTCAAAGATGAGCGATTCCAGATCGACGCCGCGGATGCGGCCGGTGCGGCGGTCCCCTTTCCCAAGCACAGCATCGGGGAGTAAGTCCGTCGTCAGTTCATCGCCATCCGCCAAGACGATGGCCCGCTCCATGTAATTCTGCAGTTCGCGGACATTGCCGGGCCAGTGGTAATCCTGCAAAGCCTGCATCGCTTGCGGGTGAATGCGCGAAAGTTCCTTTTCGTTCTCTTCGCCGTAGTACTTGAGGAAATGAGTGATGAGCGGCGGAATGTCCTCCCGCCGCATCCGCAGTGGCGGAATGATAATTGGCACCACGTTGAGCCGCCAGTAAAGGTCTTCGCGAAAACGACCGGAATCCACCTCCTCCCAAAGGCTCTTGTTGCTGGCGGCAATGACGCGGCAGTCGACGCGGAGGGTGTTGGTGTCGCCGACCCGCTCAAACTCCCGCTGCTGGATCACCCGCAGCAGCTTGACCTGGAAGAGGAGCGAGGTGCTGTTGATTTCGTCGAGAAAGATAGTGCCGGTGTGAGCGGCTTCGAAACGGCCGGTGCGGTTCTTTACGGCATCCGTGAACGAGCCTTTGACATGGCCGAACAGTTCGCTTTCGAGCAGAGTTTCGGAGAGAGCTCCGCAGTTGATGCGGATAAACGGATTGTCCTTGCGGTTGGAAAGCTGATGGATGGCGGTGGCAATCAGTTCTTTGCCCGTCCCCGCCTCGCCGAAGAGCAGCACACTGGAATTGGTCGCCGCAACCTTGCGAGTCAGCCGATAGACGGCCTCCATGGCGGGGCTATCGCCGATGAGGCTGGGGATGGGAGGGCCGAGCGTGGTGGTTTTGTTATTTGCGGACATGGAAATGGGGAAGCACGTCCTTAGCCGCGCCCGATTTCTGAGAGGTTACTTTTGTTTCTTGGACTCCAGCGTATCCAGCACGTGGCCGAGGACAGCTTGGGTTTCTTTGTTGAGCGTTTCACTGCCGTTGTACTTGTCGTACTGTGACAGGATTTGTGCTTTGGTGAGTTGGATGCCGCGACGGGCGACGGCTTCGTCGAAGGCGACCGCGGCGGCTTTGCGGTCTTCAATGGGCCTGGCATTCTGGCTGATAAAGTCCACCAGGGCGGACTGGCACTTGGGAGTGCCAAGCAGGCCGAGTACTTTGGCCGCTTCGGCGGAGAGTCCCGGCGCGGTGAGAGCCTTGATGATGGACGTCTCATGCCGGACCAGATCGTAGATCGGCTGGGGCTCTGGGCGAGTTGCCAGAAAGGCCAGAGCATCGAGAGCCGCTGCGGCCTGATCCATCCGCTCGTCCGGTTGCATCAAGTTGCGACCGGCTAGCGCCACCAGGCGGGAAACTTCAAAGCCGGCCATTTCACCGTCGTGAATCCGCGGGAAGACGGTAGTTAGCGAATCGTCCTCAAAAGCTTCCTCAATCCTATCCAGCCGCTCGCCTCGAGCCATCACGCCAATCGGGAGCCGGGCGGTGCGGAAATCCTTCCTCAGCGACTGCACGAGCTCCGTAACCTGCGGCGCTTCAATGGCATCGCTGATGAGAATGAAGTCATAGTCCGGACTGTTCACCGCAAACGGCATCAAGCCTTTGCCGGTGTACGCCGCTTCCGCTTCGTAATCGAATTCGTTCATGAAGCCGACAAGCGTTTGTCCCTCATCGGCTCGTGGATGCCCGATCAACACGCGCCGCGAGCCCGATGTAGAAGCATAATAGGCCAGCGTATCCGTCAACCGGCTGGCTCCGGGAAAGGAGGCAGTGGGATTGAGCTTCACAATCGCCATCGCCGCGGCAAAGCGGAGGCGATGATCCGGATGCATCAGCAAATTGGCAAGCGGCGACTCTTGTCCCGTGGGAGCCTGAAGCAGACGTGCATGGCCAATCTCCCCGAGCACTTCGGAAGCCGCAATCGCAGCGGGAAGGCGGTTCTGCTTGACCGCTTCACTGAGAAGTTCGTTCATGGCATCTTCGCCGGCCACAGACGCCATTTCAAACGCGTTGTTGGCTCCGCGGGGGAGCGGCTGATCCAGGCCGGTCAAAATCTTGTCGAGTTCCAGCCGCGTCATTACCCGCAGGCGTAGGTATTTGTCCTTGGGGGAGATAGCGTAAAGATCCTCCGCCAGTCGCGTCGCCAGCATCAGATTGGCATCGCTCTTCGGCAGGACGAGCGGCACTGGCCCATTAGAAGCGGCATCCCACTTCCAGATTTCGACAACGTCCTCCAGATCTTGCGATAGCACATCCGCGGCAGCCAGGAATGCCTTGAGCCGGCGATCCATGAACCGTTCCGCCTCCGCCACAGTCGGGACGGTATCCACAATTCTCTTCAGCGCTTCCTCAGCAGCCGCGCGAAGCCCGGCAGAACTCTTGGAGTCCACCGCGGGGCGGACCAGATACGGAACGGCTTGCTTCGACGGGAGATATCCGAGCGTTTTGATCACATTGATTTTCTGGGACTCGTCAGGAGAATCAATCGCGGCCAGCAGCGGACCTTCCGAGACAATCTTTAAGCGAACGAGCTGGTTTTGCAGAGCGGGCAGGTCCTTGGCGCGGGCCGGATCACCGAGAGCGGCAATCAACGGCACGACGGCATTCACGCCGGCTTGTGCCAGGTCATTGGCGGCAATCGCCCGTTTGCCGGCGTCGACATCGCCCAGTTGGTTGATGAGCGCCGTGATGCGGGCGGGGTCCTTCGCCACTTTGTCGGCACCTGTCAGCACCGCCATCGCGACCTGTTTCCCTTCCGGCTGCACTTCCTTCTGGCGGCTGAGCCGGAAGAGTATTTCCGAACCGCGGCGGGCGGCGATGCCGGCCATGGTGGCATCATCGGGCTTGGCTTCCAGGAACTTTTTCAGGAACGCCTTGCACTCCGCAAATGATTGAAGATTGAGCGAGATTTCCGCAGCGCCGATGAGCTGTTCCGGAGTCGTTGGATTGGACTCCCGCATGTGCCGTAGGACGAGCGGATCCTGCCGAATCATTCCCTCAATGCGAGCGCGATCGAAGGATGTCTTGGTTTCCGGTCCTTCCTTGGGTCCCTTCCCACCGGCCTTCCTGTCAAATGGATCATCGCCCCCGGCTTTGCCAGCCGGTGGGTCCTGGGCGGAGAGCGTGAGCGCGACGATTCCCAGCGCGCAGGCGGCAGCGAAAACCTTGAAGGCGAACGGCCAGGGGTGCGTGGATGTTGACATGGGATAACTCGCGCGGGCGTCAGTGATGTGGGTCGTGGTGGTTTACGTCAGCTTCTTCTTCCAAATCTCAATCTGCTTGCGAACTTCCGCGGGGGCGGTGGAGCCGTAGCTCTGAAAGGCGGCGACAGCCTTGTCCACCCCCAAACAATCATAAACCGTCTTGTCGAGACTCGGCTCAGCCGCCTGAAAATCAGCCAGCGGCAGATCGGCGAGGCGAACTCCCTTTTCGGTCGCTTTGCGAACGAGGTCGCCAATTAAATGGTGGGCGGTCCGCTGCGGCATGCCGCGACGGATGAGGTATTCCATGAGCGTCGTGGCATCGAGATGCCCCCGATCCAGCTTGGCGGCAATCCCCTCGCGATTCAGACTGGCGCCAGCGACCAGCGGAGCGGCCAGTTCCAGACAAAGCTCTACGGTGTCAAAGGAATCGAAAATCGCTTCCTTGTCTTCCTGCAAATCGCGGTTGTAGGCGAGCGGCAGTCCCTTGATCAGAACCAGGAGGGCCTGCAAATTGCCGATGACTCGGGCCGACTTGCCGCGGGTCAATTCCAATACGTCCGGGTTGATCTTCTGCGGCATGATCGATGAGCCGGTGCAGAACTCCTGCGGCAGCTTCAGGAAGTTGAATTCGGCCGTGCTCCACAAAATCCACTCTTCGGCCCAGGTGCTGAGGTGGGCAGCAATCAGTGAGAGGGCAAATGCGGACTCCAGCACAAAATCCCGGTCGCTGGAGACATCCAGGCTGTTGGCGGCCACTTCGTCAAATCCGAGTCGCTGGGCCACGTCATGTCGGTCGATGGGAAGCGATGTTCCCGCAAGCGCGGCGGCACCCAGACTCGAAGAATTCAGGCGGCGGCGGCAATCGCGGATTCGCCCTCGGTCCCGCTCCAGCTTTTCGCAGTACGCCAACCAGTAATGCGGGGCCAGCACAGGCTGGGCACGTTGCAGGTGGGTATAGCCGGGAAGAATAACGTCATAGTCCCCGTCGCAGCGGCTGACGAAGCTCTTCTGCAAATCAATCAACCGGCCATCAATGCGGTCCAATGCATCCCGCACCCAGAGCCGCAGGTCGGTCGAAACCTGGTCATTTCGGCTGCGGCCGGTGTGGAGTTTGCGTCCGACGTCTCCCAAGCGGTCGATGAGCGCCTGCTCGATGTGCATGTGAATGTCTTCGAGTTCAATCCGCAACTCAAAGTTGCCCGCGGCAATTTCGTCTCGAATGTCGGTCAGGGTCTGGCAAATCCGCCGGCATTCGACCTCGCTCAAGAGCCCCACTTTGGCCAACATCTGGGCATGGGCAATCGAGCCCTGCACATCGTGCGCATAGAGGCGGTAGTCAAAGCTGACGCTTTCGGTAAACCGGTCAACGCGGCGATCCGTCGCCTTATTGAATACTCCACTGCGCGATGGACTGGCCAAACAAGCCCCTTCGGTTCACGGCGGGCGGCATTTCGCGCGCCGGGAGAGGAAAGAAAAAATGGACGATTCCATGCTAAATGGAGCCATGCCCGATGTCAACGAACAAACAGGGGCGTTCGCTTAATTCTTGGGCAAAGTATTGGCAGAATTCTGCTTGCGCCCGAATTGACGCCCAAAGGATGCAATAACGGCTTGATTGCGTCTCGCAATCGGTGACACAAACCTATACACAGCAATGTTTTATCGACACAGAACACTGTAGGCAGCCTCGACCTCCGGAACTTGAAAATCCCCCAAAAAAAATGTCCGCTTGCCCAACCACAGGGCAAGCAGACCAGCGAATCGCTTAAATTTCGTCACTAAGCGCTCTATTGCCGGGTAAAGTAGTGGTAGGTCACTTTCGGCTCAATCGTCTCTCCTGGCTTGAGCTTCACCTTCCAGGTCACTGTCGAACTATTGTTGACGGCGGGGTGCCCCTGATAGTTCTGCCAGTCTTCGTTCCGGAAGGCGGACAGGACTATTTCCCCTTCTTTCTCTGCTTTGGTCACCTTTCCGCCGACGCGGAGGGTGATTTCGGCTTCGATATCCACCTTCTTGTTGTTGCAGAGGTGGACATTCGCTTCTTTCTCAATCCGGGCGTAGTCGTAGCCGCTCCAGTGCAGAGCCTTCAGTTCGCGGCCGACTTCCCTTTCGTTGAACGCGCCGCGGGTGTCGATAGAAATAGTCACTGGCACACGGCACTCGTCTTTGGGGGGAGTGTAGGTGAGCAACTCCTGGGCGAGCGGCTGCTGGCCTTCGGTGATCATGGCCGCGCCGGTGGTCCAAGGAAGGTTCGTATTGTTGGTGATGACCACCTGATGCCAGACTTCGTTCTTACTCAACGTCAACGGCGACGAAATGCCCGCGCCGCTGGGAGCCGCCTCGACGTCGTTCCGGGCGACATGCACATCCCAGGTATAAATGTCTCGGTACGGTGCCTCAGTGGTGAAGATGGAAACGGCCGAGCGGTCACCTTTGTCGAGGTTGATCTTGGGCAGCTTGTAGACAAACAAATCCTGCGCACCGGCAGCAGTCAATTCGCCCGGCAGATTGACGATGCCACCTTCCGCGGCGGCGTTCGCCTGGGCGGCAGTTCGGCGGAATTCACCGCTCCGCTGGCTGTACGCTGCATTGCTGAAGCTATTGTTGGCCATCACCTGACCCATGATGACGGGGTCGGACTCCGCCAACACATTGCGGAGCGTCGCTTCCAATATCAGCGGGCTCGGCGTCCCCTTGAAGCGAAAATTCGGCACGCCGACGACGATATCAACCGGCACATCGTGCAAGTCTTCAGCCTCATTGAGAATCTCGGCTTGGAGCGAGACCTGGGCCATCTTCTTCTCTTCTTTCTTCCGCAAATCCACACGATACGTCGGAATCCAGCGGATGCCGGGGCGGAAATACATCACCGAGAGAGTCTGTTTTTTCTCCCCTTCCGGAAACTTAAAAATCAGCCGTTTGGCCCGACGGGTGGTTTTCATACTCTTGGCCAGCGTCGTCTTCATGTCCTTGATGTTGATGGAGCGAATGTTCCCCGCGTTGAGGAAGACGTCGCCGTCATCGGTTCGCAAAACAAAGTTCGCCCCGCTGATGGTGGTGAGCGTGTGGCTCTCTAAAACCTCGGGACGAATCGGGCGGCGGCGAACGCTGGTGGGGGCGGCCGATGAGGAAAGTGCCCGAATGTCGAGCGCATCCAGTTGAGGCTGTTCAAGGACGGTCGGAGTTTTGTCGACAAGCACTTCGCGAATGATCCCCGAGAAGATCGTCTTGTCGTGCAGTTCGATTTTCGCCTGCTTTCCCTTGTTCGCCAGCAGGATTTCGATGGTTTCCTTGCAGGTCGTTTCCTTGTCCTTCATCTCTTCCGTCGTTTTCCAGCCCGCCTGCATGCTAACAAGTCTCCCTTCTTCCGGAACTGCCCAGAACGAGCCCAATACGGCGGCATCGGGCACGTCATCGGTGAAGGCTTCGCCATTCTTGTCCGTTGTGAAGGTTGCCTTCTTGATAAACAGGCAATAGCCGTCCTTGAAGATAATGACCCGCTCAGTCTTGAGATCAAGTTCGCTGGGCTTGGCGTCAGCCGCCACGATGGGAGTTGATGCAGTTGCCAAAAGGATTGGCAAGGCAAGCGAGGTCAAGAAGAGTCGGCGGCGCATGAGAGTTCTCCGCAATGCGAGAAGTGGTTACCGGATGGGACAACCCCGGTATTCTAGTCGCGGCAGAGAGCCTATCCGGTAACGACGTTGTAAAGACGGCGCTATCGGACAATGTCGAGGATTTGCCCAGTCCCATGCCTCAAAACATCGCTTTGACGAGTCCATACAGCGATACGCCGAGGCAGACAATTCCTCCCAACACTCGAATGCCACCGAGAAACAAGGCCATCCCTCCCGAATGACGCGAGCCCCACTTTCCTGTCGCTTGTCCCGTCACGAGATTCAAAACGCCGATGATCAAGAGCGCGGCTCCCAGCACTCCGAAAATTGCCGCCAAGATGAGCGGGTTATCAGCCAGCCATTTGTTTATCGCTTCGTTGCGGGCCAGAAGGGGAACGAAATGAGACATGGGGACAATCCTCGACTTTGGATAAGTCAAATTGGAGACTCGTGCCGACTATCATGCCACCGATAGAACCGGATAATAAGCGCTCTGAAGTCGCCGAACAACTTCCACAATTCGTTTTCGAAGATGCAACTTTATCCTGCCAAGTCGTTGTTGCCAGCAACCATAATTTCCGTTGCCTGCGGATTGGCTGCCGCATCTCTGGTCCACGCAGAAGACTGGCCCCAGTGGCGCGGACCAGCGGGAACGGGAGTGAGCGGCGAAAAGGACCTGCCTATCTCCTGGAATGAGCAGAAGGGAATCCTTTGGAAAGTGCCTCTGCCGGGAACGGGTACAAGTACGCCAGCCGTTTGGGGCGAGACTATTTTCGTCACCTGCCTATCCGCCGATGACAAGCTGCTGTTGGTTAAGCTTGCCAAGTCAGATGGGAGGGTTGTCTGGCAAAGGGAAGTGGGATCCGGCGAAGATAGCCGTGTAGGGCCGCGAAGGAGCAAGCTGAAGGTTCATCAGTACTACAGCGTCGCCAGCCCCTCGCCGGTGACCGACGGCACGTCGGTCGTCGCTCACTTTTGCAACGGCGACCTCGCCGCCTATGACTTTGGCGGCAACCAGCTTTGGAAACGTAACCTGCAGGATGACCACGGCACCTACACATGCTGGTATGGCCATGCCAACAGCCCGGTCCTGTTCAAGAATCAGGTTATCTCGGTCTGTCTTCATGATTCGCTGGCCGATTTACAAGACAAGCCCGTGGAAAGCTACCTCGTTTCCCACGACCTGCTCACCGGCAAGCTGCGGTGGAAGGTCTCTCGCAACACGCTGGCAAAGGCGGAAGAGTGCGATGCCTACACAACGCCCCTGCTCGCAACCCTCGGCAAACAAGAACAGCTTGTCGTCATGGGAGGAAACCAACTCGATTCCTACGATCCGGCTAGTGGCAAGCAGCTTTGGTTTCTGCCGGGGCTCGTCGGCGGACGCACCGTGAACAGTCCCACGACCAACGGGGAAGCGATCTTCGCCGTTCGCGGCCTCAAAAAGCCGCTCGTCGCTGTCCGACCAAGTAAGGCCGGCGAACTTTCGCCGCGAGACATCGCGTGGCAATATGACGAAGGCTCGCCGGACACCTGTTGCCCGGTCATTTGGAACGACTTGCTTTTCACCGTCGGGGACGACGGTATTGCCCGCTGCATTGATGTCCCCACTGGTCACTTGCAATGGAAACAGCGGCTCAAAGGAGGCTACAAGGCTTCCCCTCTCGCCGCGGATGGTCGCATTTATTTCCTCAGCATAGATGGCCTATGCACTGTCATTTCGGCGAACCCCCGCTTCGACAAACTGGTGGAAAACAAACTCGACGACGAAACCGTCGCGTCCCCAGCCGTCAGCGAGCAGCGAATCTACATCCGGGGGAAGAAAAGTTTGTACTGTATTGGCAGGTAGGGCCACTGCTAGCTTGCTGCTTCCAGGACCAATTCGACGTTGACCCTGCTAGCCGTCTTTCTTAAACTTCCAAGCCCTCTTCGCTCTTTCGTAGGAAGCTGTTGGCCATGGATCGGTCGACCGTCAAGAAAACACGTTCAAGCTCGCTGCGCGGCAGCCGCCTCTGGCTTGCCAGGGGGCTGCTCGTGATGATTTCCCTTGGCCTTTGTGCCGCGACTCTCGAAATTGGCCTGCGAATTACCGGCAGCAAACCTCAAACCGCCACGGTTCTCGGCACTTATTACCAGCACGATCCGGTTCTTGGCTGGCGGGGAAAGCCCGATGTTGCCTGCCGATTTGCCACCACGAATTTTGATGTCGTCATCGAGCACGGCAGCGATGGCTTTCGCCGTGGAGTTGAAGGAACTCAGTCCAAAATCGGCGAACAGGAGCCGGCAACCGTCTGGGTCTTGGGAGACTCTTTCACCTGGGGCTGGGGAGTCGCACAGGGAGAGACCTACGTCGATCGCCTCAACCACAATAGCCTCGGTGTGCGCTATCGCAATCTGGGACAGTCCGGCTATTCGGCAGTGCAAGAATATTTGCTGCTCAAAGAGCTGCTCGAAAATGGTGAACGTCCGGAAGCTGTCGCGGTGATGTTCTGCGTCAACGACATGTTTGAAAATGTCCTGCGAGAGCGGGAACGACCCTACGCACTGCTCGAAGACGGGAAGGTCAACATTGCCAATATTCCCGTGCCGACTCCCGCCGACTTCAACGCCGCCGCCTGGCTCCAGAATCATTCCTTGGCTTGGAATCACGTCTACTTCTATTTTCAGCGCTTTCGGCAGGCGATGCGCAAGACGCCAACTCATCCTCCCCTGCCGACGGAGATCGCGGGCAAAACGCAGTGGCGTCCCACTGGTGACTATCAGCCGTTCCTCGATGACTATTGGACGCAGGACCGGCTCGTCGTCCTCAAGGAGATGTACAGCAAGATGAGCAACCTCTGTCGTGAACGAAGCATCCCATTCGCGGTTATCGGCGCGCCGCAGCATTACGGTGCTCTCGCTCAAGTCTGCCACGAACTCGACGTGCCATTTATCGACGTCTCGGAGCCCTTCACCCGTCACGAAGCCGGCCCCCATCGCGATCAACCTTGGCGATTTCCCACCGACTCACATTGCACCGAACTCGGTAACCGCCTGTTTGCCCAGGCCATTCAGCCGCAGTTGGATCCGATTGCTGCTTCCGGCCGCACCGGCCGCACACACACCGCCACGCGGCCCTCGCAATCCAGCACTCACCGCTAACAACGTCCTGCCATGACTGCCATCCTCGGAATCTCCGCCTATTATCACGATTCCGCCGCGGCCCTGGTGGTTGATGGCCGCATTGTGGCGGCGGCTCAAGAGGAGCGGTTCACCCGCCGCAAGCAGGATGAGCATTTTCCAGCCAAAGCCGTGGAATATTGCCTCCGCGAAGCAGGGCTAAAAATCGAGGATCTCGATCACGTCGGATTCTATGAAAAGCCCCTCTCCAAATTCGATCGCTTGCTGGAGACCTACCTCTCCTTTGCCCCTAGCGGCTACCGTTCGTTCCGGCAGATGGTTCCGCTGTGGCTGCGGCAGAAGCTCCACTTGCCGCGGGAGTTGGACCGGGAACTGTCCGGTCGTTATCGCCATCCTTACGTCTTTCTCGATCATCACGAATCGCACGCGGCCAGTGCCTTTTTTCCTTCGCCCTATGAAGAAGCGGCCATTCTCACACTCGACGGTGTCGGCGAATGGTCCACCAGTTGTTGCGGCGTTGGCCGGGGAAATTCCATCGAACTCACGCACGAGCTGCGGTTCCCCCATTCACTCGGCCTCCTCTATTCGGCTTTCACTTACTACACCGGCTTCAAGGTCAACAGCGGCGAGTACAAGGTGATGGGACTCGCGCCGTACGGCCGGCCCGTTTACAAGGACCTGATTCTCCAGAACCTGATGGACTTAAAAGAGGACGGCAGCTTTCGGCTCGACATGTCCTACTTCAATTACTGCCAGGGTCTAACGATGACCGGGCCGAAGTTCCACGCCCTCTTCGGCGGTCCTCCCCGTCAGCCGGAATCGCTGCTGACGCAGCGAGAAATGGATCTGGCCGCCAGCGTGCAGGCGGTGACGGAAGAAGTCATGCTCCGCTCCGCGCGGCACTTGCATCGCACAACGGGACTGAAAAATCTGGTCCTGGCCGGCGGCGTGGCGCTCAACTGCGTCGGCAACGGACGGATCCTGCAGGATGGCCCCTTCGAAAACATCTGGATTCAACCCGCTGCCGGCGACGCCGGCGGGGCGCTCGGCACGGCTCTCTTCATCTGGCACCAACTCCTGGGCAAACCCCGCCAGCCGCTGCCGCAGGACTCGATGCAGGGAGCCTTTCTGGGGCCGAGTTTCTCCGACGATGAGATTGCGGAGATGCTCGACGGCGTGAGGGCGAAGTACACCACCTATGCAACCGAGGAGCAACTCTGCGAGACCGTCGCCGGTCTCTTGGCGGAAGAAAAAGTCGTCGCCTGGTTCCAAGGGCGAATGGAATTCGGTCCGCGGGCGCTCGGGGCACGCAGCATTTTGGGGGATGCTCGCAGCCCCAAGATGCAGTCGGTCATGAACTTGAAAATCAAGTTCCGCGAGTCGTTCCGTCCCTTCGCACCCCTTGTCCTCCGGGAACATGTCGATCGTTACTTCGAAATGCGGCCGTATCAAGACAGCCCCTACATGCTCCTCGTCGCGCCGGTTCGGGAGGAGCATCGCTTGCCCGTACCTGCTGAGGAAGAAGGAGCCTTCGGTATCGAGAGGCTGAATTATCTTCGCTCGACAATTCCCGCCGTGACCCATGTCGATTACTCGGCTCGCATTCAGACCGTCGACAGCCAGCGGAATCCGCTGCTGCATCAACTGATGACCGCCTTTCACCAGCGGACCGATTGCCCGGTGCTCGTGAATACCAGCTTTAATGTCCGCGGCGAGCCGATTGTTTGCACGCCAAGCGACGCCTATCGCTGCTTTGAGGCGACCGATATTGACGTGCTGGTCCTGGGTCGCAGCGTCGTTCTGAAAGAACAGCAGACCAAGCTCGACGCTAATTCGCGCAAGCAGCACCTGGCCCAGTTCCAGCTTGACTAAAGGAATACCTTGATGGCACTACTCGAAATCAACTGGCGACCGGATCGCAAACAACTGCGTCAGTTCGGCCTCGCCGCCGCTCCGCTGCTGCCACTGGGGGCGTGGTGCGTGACGACAGAAACCAGCGTGATCAGGTGGCTCTGGAGCGGAACGCCGCTCCTTTGGGACAGCGGCAACTTGACAATCGTCGCCCTCGCCGCCGTTATTGGCGCTCTCGCCGCAACTCTCGCCATCGCGAAACCCGAGTTGCACAAGTTCCCCTTCTTGTTTCTGTCGATACTCACATCTCCCATCGGCATGGTCCTGGGAGAAGTGCTCGTTGCCGTCATCTATTTCGGAATCTTTACCCCACTCGCGGTTTTGTTCGGCCTCCTCGGCCGCCGCCCGCTCGACTGGCGGCTCAATCGCCAGGCCGCAACCTATTGGCAACCCAAAAAGTATCGCCGCACCCCCGCCAGCTACTTCCAGCAGTTCTAACGCTCCACGAGGTTTTAATGTCCCCAGATAATCGCTCCTTTGAACAAGCCGCCGAAGAAGGCCGCCGCTCTCTCACTTCCGAATTGGTCTCGTTCGTCCTTGAGAACAAGAAGTGGTGGCTGATCCCCATCCTGCTCGTGTTCCTCACGCTGGGAACCATCATGGTCCTAGGCAGCGGCGGACTCGCGCCGTTCATTTACACGCTCTTTTAATCCGCAGGTTTGTGGTGCGGGCATGAACCAGACGAGGTCGGTGTTTGTCCCTTGATAGACCGCGAAGGTGCCCGCGTTGGACTAGGGAAGATTCTCGGCAGGCACTTGAATACTTATCCCCCGTGACGATAATCGTGTGTTCGCTCGGTAATCGGGCGGAAGAATGGGCTAAGTGCCAGAGTGGCGGAATGGCAGACGCGCTGGATTCAAAATCCAGTACTCGCAAGAGTGTGGGGGTTCAAGTCCCCCCTCTGGTACTATTGAAGCGGCCAGGACTGCGGTCCTGAGCCGTTTTTTTGTGGTTCCCTTGATAGAGAGACGTAGGGCAAATCGGCCACGCCCCCCAACGAGAGGGTATTTAACTTTGGCTTTTTTGCGGCTTTCCATTGCTTTTTTGTTGTATTTTATTCCCAGATTGCCCATTGTTAACTAATGGAGACATCCAGGCCCGGAATGGCCGTTATCATTTTACACCGCCGGCTACGGCCAATTACACTCCAACCGACCATGAAAACTTCCTTCACTGCTGCGGCAATCCTGTCCGGTTGTCTTTTGGGACAACTCGCGTTTGGACAGTTTGAAGTAGGGCAAGCCGCCGAAGGACAAGCCGTCGGAGCTCAACGCGGGGTCGGTGGATTCGACCTGACTGGCCAACAAGGCCAAGGGGGACAGGCTCTCGGCTTCGGTGGTCAAGTTCAAGGTCAAGAGTTGGGAGGACAAGGACAAGGTCTTCCCGGTGTCGCAATTCCGGGAGTCGGTTTGCCCGGAATGGGAATGCCAGGGATGGGCGTTCCCGGAATTGGCGGGGGTATGGTGCCGCAAGGTGCCAATGGTGGAACTGTGGGACAAAGCGGACTGACTCCCCTGCAAATCATGATGCTCCGGGGAATGCGCGGCAGTTCTAGTCGCTCTGGAAACTCCGGTAACGGCAGTCGCGTGCAAACCTCGCCGCTGATCATGCAGCAGGCCATTCAGCAGCAGATGATCATGCAAGAGCAAGCCGCCGCAGCTCAGGCGGACGCGGCGAAGAAAGAAGCCAAGCGGCAAAAACGAGCCGCCAATGCCCGAAAGCACCGCGCCGAAGCGGAAGCCAAAAAGGCCGCGGCTAAATCGAAACTGGACGAGTAGTCCTGATTGGTATTTACTCGCACCCGAGAGACGACCTCTGTCGTCCCATCTCCGGAACCCGCTCGACACCATGAGCGTCATCAAACTGGCGTGTCCGGTGGTGGTGAATCTGCATGGGTGGTGAGGGGGAAGAGCACCTACATAGAATCCTTCTCTGCCTCTTGGTAAGCTCAGAGTCACGTTCCTCCATGCCCATTCCACCCCGCCTCTTCCGCGGAGAACCTATCATGCGATATTTCCTCCTTTCCCTGGCTGCCATGATGGGATTATTGCCGCTCGCGACTCAAGCTGCTGAGGGACTGACCGTTCACAAGCAGCAGCGAGTGCAAAAACAGGGTGGCATCTACTGGCCGGCGGCAAGCGAGGAGAAATGGTCGCCCGCTGAGACGGCCATCATCGTCTGCGACATGTGGGACGCTCACCATTGCCTGAATGCCGTCCGCCGCGAGACCGAGATGGCCCCGCGGCTCAACGAAGTGCTCAAGGCGGCTCGGCAGAAGGGGATCTTCGTCATTCACGCCCCCAGCAGTTGCATGGAGCCGTACAAGGATCATCCCGGCCGCAAAATGGCCCAGGCCGCTCCCAAGGCGAAGAACCTGCCCGCTCAGATTGACGAATGGTGCCGGCATATTCCCGAGGAAGACAAAGGAACGTATCCCATCGACCAGACCGACGGGGGTGAGGACGACGATTTGGAGGAGCACCGCATCTGGCACGAGCAGCTCGCCGCCAAGGGACGGAACCCGAAGTCTCCGTGGAAGAGCCAGGTCGATCTCTTGACCATCGAGGACAAAGACGCCATCAGCGACAGCGGCGTGGAAATCTGGAACCTGCTGGAGAGCCGCGGCATTAAGAATGTGGTCCTCTGCGGCGTGCATACCAACATGTGCGTCCTCGGCCGCCCGTTCGGCCTGCGGCAGATGGCCAGGAACGGCAAGAACGTGGTTCTGATGCGGGACATGACCGACACCATGTACAACCCGGCCCGCGAGCCGTTCGTCAGTCACTTCGCCGGGACCGAGTTAATCATCCAGCACATCGAAAAATTCGTCTGCCCCACCATCACCAGCGTCGACTTCGTCGGCGGCCAGCCGTTCCGCTATTCGCACGACCGGCGGAACATCGTGATCCTGATCGGCGACGACGAATACAAAACCGAAGTGACGCTCCCCGAGTTCGCCAAAAATGAGCTGGAGCCGCTCGGCTTTAAGGTGACGATCATCAATGCCGACGCCAAGGACAAGAACCGCTTTCCTGGCATTGTGGAAGCTCTGAAGAAAGCCGACGTCCTGCTCGTCAGCACCCGCCGCCGCCTGCCACCGAAGGATCAGCTCGATGCCATCCGCGCCCACGTCGCTGCCGGCAAGCCGATCGTCGGCATTCGGACCGCGAGCCACGCCTTCTGCCTGCGGGACGAGTCGGCTCAGAAGGCGGCCCTCGCCAGCGGCCTCGAAGCCTGGCCGGAATTTGACGCTCAGATTCTGGGGGGACACTACACCAACCACCATGGCGACGGGCCGAAAACGGCCGTTGCCTTGGCCGAGGGAGCGAAGGACCACGCGATTCTCCGCGGCGTGAATATCGAAGAGCTGAAAGGGAACGGCTCGCTCTATCTCGTTCGGCCGCTCGCCTCCTCCACGACGCCGCTTCTCATCGGCAGCGTACCGGAGAAAGAGCCCGAGCCGGTCGCGTACACCAACACCGCCGGTCCGAAGAAGGCCCGCGTCTTCTACACATCCTTCGGCCACCCCGATGACTTCAAGAACCCGCAGTTCCGCAAGCTGCTGGTGAATGCAATCTTCTGGACGACGGAGCCGCCGTATCGGGAAGAGGGGCGGGTGCTGAAGGTGGCGACAAAGTAACGAGTATTGGGGAGCGCAAATGAATAAGTCAGACTATAGCGCGATCCCAATCTCTGTTCGTCGCTCCTTTGAGGAAAAGAACAACGAACGACGAAGGTTGTTTGAAAAACGGTGGAAAAGAGAATTAACACCCCCAGAAGAGAAGCGATACAAGAAGCTCCATCGTGGGGTGATGCGATTTTGTAAAAAGCACTTTTCCGATATTTATCAGGACATGAAAGAACTGGGACGTAGCAAGTTTACTCGTGCAGGACAAATGATCCAAAAAGTGCGGAAACGCAGGCAGGCGAAGAAACTCGGACGATGAGGAATCCTCCCTGAGCGGACATGCCAGCACACGGAGTGTGCTGGCTACTACGGGATGTAGATAAATTCCTTCAAGTTGAACATCGCGTGGGCGATGTCTTTCCACACCACCTGGCGCTTCAGAATTTCTTCCGTGGGAACCTGATTTAGCGTGGCGAGTTCGCTGGCCATCGCTTCGAACCGCTGCCGCTCTTCGTCGGTCGGCGGGCGGGATAGCGAAGTCTCGAACATCGCTGCGATTCTCTCACCGGACGAGTTATGTGGCTCCGCGATTAGCTTCGCAGCCCAAAGGTCGGCTTGCTGCAGGACGAAGGGGTCGTTAAGCAAGGCCAGGGCCTGGGCGGGGACGTTGGTCACGTCGCGGCGGCCTTGGGTCACTTTGCCGCCGGGGAAGTTGAAGGCCTCCAAGAATTTCGGCCCTTCCATCAGGTTGTTCTTGATGTAGATGCTCCGCCGCCCGTTGCCGTCCAGCGGACCGGGAAAGAGCCGGCGGTCGACGTACTCCTTCTCACGGAACGGCTGGACGCTCATGCCGAACAGCTTGAGGTCGAGCCGGCCGGAGGTTGCCAGGATGCTGTCCCGAATCGCCTCCGCCTCCATCCGCCGCGCGGGATAGTGCGAAAGGAGCCGGTTCTGCGGGTCCTTTTCCTTGGCGGCTGCGGTGGGAGCGCTCGCCAGTTGAAAGGTGCGACTGAGCACCAGCCTGCGAATCAGCCGCTTCACCGACCAGCCGTCGTCGACGAACTCCGTGGCCAGAAAGTCGAGCAGCTCTGGGTGTGAAGGCAGATCGCCGACATGGCCGAAGTCATCGACCGTGCGAACAATGCCGGTTCCAAACAGATGATGCCAGACTCGGTTGACCATGACCCGCGCGGTCAGTGGATTCTCGGCGCTCGCAATCCGCTGTGCCAGTTCCAATCGCCCACTGCCGGCGGCCTGAAACGGCATCGTCGATTTGGCCAGCACTTCCAGATACCGCCGCGGAGCCGCTTCTCCCATCCGCTCACAGTCGCCTCGGACAAATACCGGTTGATTATAAGGCGAGCCACTTTCGGCAATGCCGGCCGCGATGCGCGGGACAGCAAGCTGGCTTTCGACTTGTCGATACTGTTTGGTCAGCTCTTCCAGCCGCGGGGAAAGGGCCGTTTGATTGCGGACGAGACCGCGGCGAAGGAGCATGTCGAGCCAACGAACGTCGTCGTCGGTCGCTTTGTCTTCACTCCAATTCCTAAGGACCGTTTCGACAACCGCTGCATAGTGTGCAGCTACATCGACGAGCGACGCCGGCTCATTCGCCGCCAGCAGCGGACGCAAATGGCTTAGCTCCGCCTTCGGCAACTCGCCGTCATGTAAAACGACGCGAGTCACGCCGAACCAGCTCCGCGGATTCTCCGCTGCCTTCTCCCACGGCAGCCGGTAGTTGTCCTTGTCGCCGCCGAGCGCACTAAGCTGATCCGGGAACTTGGGATTGTCGAGCATCGTCATCAGTTCGGCATACGTCCGCAGGCTCTCGCGATCCTCCGGCGGCTGGAAAGTGATCCATTCCAATTGTGGAAACGGGTTTGCCGAAATCAGCGCCCGGTAGTTCTTGTAATTGAGCTGACAGCTATTCGACACCAGCCGCACCGCACTGCTCCGCTGCCCCATCACCTGAAAGCTGATGTTCTTTTTGCCGGGAGGAATGACCGGCGAACGGAGCGTGCCGTTGAGTTTTTCGGAAAGTGCTCCGCTGAACGAGCCGGCCGGAAGTATCGCCTTCACGAGCGCGCCGCCATCTGCATGCAGCATGAAGTCACCGCACTTCCCTGGTCCATGACGCAGAGCTTGTCCGCCGACTTGCCAACCGGGTGCTTCGCCGGTGCGAAAGTCAGCAAACGAGACAATATCCTTCTGATTAAACTCCGTCCGCCGCTTGTCTTCCACCATGTACTTATCCACGAGCTTTCGCCACTGTTCCTTGAACGCATCACCCTCCGCCGCTCCACTCGCCGCCACGATTCGCCAGGGCTCGAGTCCGTCTTCCTGCGGAGCTTTTTCGATGGCGAGAGCTGCAACCCATTTCTCCAGCCGCTGAGGATCAAGTCCTTTGGCAAGTTCGGCCGCATCTGGACGATTGGCTCGCTTAGCCTGCGCCGCCAGCAAATAACGGCTGATTTCCTTGGCATCCTGCATCCAGGCGGCAGCGAGTTCTTTGCGAATCTCGGTCTTAAGCGAAGTCAGTTGCTGCGTCAGGGCTCCGTTCGTCTCCGGCGCGTCAATCGTTTGGCTTACGAGGCGCGAACTGCGGAGGATGCCAAGCAGGGCGTAATAATCCTGCGTCGAAATGGCGTCGAGTTTGTGATCGTGACAGCGGGCGCAGGCCACGGTCGTCGCCTGGAAGGCTTTGGTAAGAGTGTCGATCTGGTTATCGAGCAAGTCGTACCCGATGGACCGCAAACTGATGCAGTCGTCGTGATTGACCTCGCCGAACCGATAGAAGCCGGTGCCGATGACCGCCTCGTTGATCTGCTCCTCCTTGTTCCATCGCGGCGGCAATAGGTCGCCGGCGATGTGCTCCCGGATGAACTGGTCGTAGGGAAGGTCGTTATTGAAGGCCCGGATCAAATAGTCCCGATATCGCCAGGCATGATGCACCTCGTAGTTCCACTCGTTCCCATGCGTCTCGGAGAACCGGACCACATCTTGCCAATGCCGCGCCCAGCGTTCGCCAAAATGGGGGGACGCCATAAGCGAATCGACAAGCTTCTCAATCACCTTCTCGACAGCCGCTTGTGGTATCGCGCTTTTCGTTGTCTCCTCATATTCCTGGACGAATGCAACGACTTGATCCGGCGTGGGAGGCAACCCCGTCAATACAAGCGAAAGTCGCCGGATGAGCGTACGGGGTTCCGCTCGATTCGCGGGGGCGAGTCCCCTTTCGTCGAGCTTCGCCAGAACGAACCGATCCACGGGATGCTCGGACCAGGCTGCGTTCTTCGGCGTCGGCACTGCGGACTTCTTAACCGATTGCAGGCTCCACCAATGACTGCGCGAGCGAAACACTTCTTCCCAAGACGCGACTGGCTTCGTTTTCGGTTTCTCGAGTCGCGGGTCGGGGGCACCCATCTTGATCCAGGCTTCCAGATCGGCAATCGCGGCCGCGGGGAGCTTCCCCTTCGGCGGCATTTTCAGCCCGTCGTCTTCGTATTTGACTGCAGTGAGGAGGAGACTCTTTTCCGGATTACCGGGGTCAATTGCCGAACTGGTGTCCCCTCCTTTTATCCATCCATCTTTGTGATCGAGCAAGAGATTGCCGCCGAGCTTTTTGGAGTCTGATGAGTGACATTCGTAGCAGTGCGTCACCAGCAGCGGGCGGATTTTCTTCTCGAAGAAGTCGGTGCCCTCGTCGGCGCGGCAAATCACCGGCGCGGCCATGAGGCATATCAGGGTAAGCACGAGGCGCGACGTCAGGGGGTCGGGAGTCTTTGGCGGCATAGTTTTGATCGTGTGGATTACTTGTGACGCCAAAGACTCCCGACCCCGGATTCGCATTGTGGGAATCGCCAGCCCCAATGATAATCAATCCTTCCCAAGTCCGCACCAATCGAGCCCACTGCACGAAACATAGTTATGAAGACAGCCGCCATTCAAGCCCTCCGTCGCAAGCTCGCTGCCGACAAGCCGGTGTTTGGCCTCTGGGTCACGCTGGAGTCGCCGAGCATCACGGAGATGGCGGTTGCTTTGGGGATGGACTGGGTGGTCATCGATGCTGAGCATGGGCACCTCGACTGGAAGGAGATTGTCGAGCACTTGCGGGCGACGGCTCGGAGCGAAACGGTGGCACTCGTCCGGATCGCCGAACTCAACGGCGGCCTCATCAAGCGAGCGCTGGACATTGGTGCTGACGGCATTGTCGTTCCCTGGGTGGAGACCGTGGAGCAGCTCAAGCAAGCGGTTGCTTTTGCCCGGTATCCGGAGGAAGGGCTTCGCGGCATTGGCGGCGAGCGGGCGACATGCTGGGGGCAGTGCATGGTGGAACACACTTCCGAGGCCAACGAGCACGTTTTGGTCGTGCCAATTATTGAGACGGTTCGGGCGGCGAAGCAAGTTTCTGCAATGGTCCAGGTCGAGGGCGTCGAACTGTTTTACTTTGGCCCCGCCGATTTTTCTTCCACGGCCGGCTATCGGGGGCAATGGGAAGGGCCAGGCGTTGCCGAGCAGATTCTGCGGTGCAAGGACACCATTCGCGGCGCGGGGAAAAACTGCGGCCTGATTGCCACGAGCAACGAGAACCTGCTTGAGCGGCAGAAGCAGGGTTTCAAAATGATTGGCCTTGGACTTGATGCCGGGCTTCTTTTTCGCACGCTCAAATCCTCGCTCGCCACCGTCGGTAGGGACCGGCCAGTGCAGGCGTCGTTTGCTCCGACACTCGAAAAGGCTCCCAGTCCAGCCGTTCCGCAAGCCCGCCCGCCGGAATCGATGCGGCCCGATCGGTCCGAGGTCATGTCTTCCGTCGGTAGCGGGCCCAAGGTGGAGATTGCTCGCGGCGTCGTCTTCGAATGTCTCGTCGGCAGCCACAACCAGGCCCGCAAGCTCACGACGGGCCTGGTCACGTTTGCTCCGGGGGCGATGCTTCCCTATCACCTGCACACCTTTAGCGAGTCGATCACGCTCCTCTCCGGCTCCGCGGTGGTGGAAGTGGAAGGGCGCAGCTATGCCCTCCAGAAAATGGACAACGTCGTCATTCCGCCGGGACTGGCTCATCAGGCGAGAAACGCGTCGACGACCGAACCCGCCGTTTTTCACATCGCCATGCCGACGGACACCCCCAGCCGCACACTCGTGGACAAGTTCTTCTCGCGGCGGACGATGCCCGCCATTCAAAACGGGGTCCCCGGCGGCGAACGAATCAACCGCTTCGCCACCGCCGAGCGGGGAGCAGCCGGCCCGAACACCGAGTTCATCGACTACTTCAACGAGGAGCTGATCCCCGGCATCGAGATGAGCGGCGGCTACGGGCTGTTCCACCCCGGCGGCCGGCTGCCGGCCCATTATCACGACTTCGACGAATCGATCTGCATCATTAGTGGCCGAGCGACCTGCAACGTGGAAGGCCGCCGCTACTCGATGCAAGATTGTGCCACCGCCATACAACCACGCGGCCGCGTCCACTACTTCATCAACGACTCCAGCAGCACCATGGAAATGCTCTGGGTCTACGCCGGTCCCCGCCCGGAACGGATCGTCGTCGATGAGCGGAATGCGACGGTGGAGGGGAACCCGTGGAAGTAGTTGCCGACCAGAAACACGACAATCAGATTCCATTGACGCCCGTTTATGGGTAGTATGGGGAACTGTCTGCAAATTGACTTGAGCAGGAGCTACCGCGATGGAACAAAAGTACGACGTGATGCCCAAGGCGGAGATTCGCCTGGAGGGACGGAAGGTGATTCGGGGCGATGTTGCCGGTGATTGGGGGCTCCGCTTGCAGTTCGAGGTGAAGCACAACGGCAAGGTAGTCGCCACACCGGCAGCCCGAGCGGTGACGAGTTACGAGCATCCGACCGCGGAGCCGGGGATGTATGAAATCGTGCTGCAATCGTGGAAGTACGTGAACTACATCAAGCAGCCAGACGGGCAGTTCGTGAACAGCAAGTTTGTGGAGATTTCGAACAAGGTGACGTACACGGTTTAAGAAGGAAGTTCGCCACGGATTGAACACGGACAAAACACGGATTCGGGCGAGGTTTCTCTGAATTTCCGTGTTTCATCCGTGTTCAATCGGTGGCTCCCATTCCTTCCTAACTACAGGAAGTACCCATGCTCAACATCGGCAACGAAAAAGTCCCCCTGTGCCACGGCGTGAGTCGCCGCAGCTTTTTGCAAGCGGGTTCGGCGGGTCTGGCAGGGATGACGCTGCCGGCGCTGATGAACTTGCAAGCTCGCGGAGCGGTGGTGGAGAGCCAGGCGAAGATCAAGAACTGTATTACGATCTTCCTTGTCGGCTCGCCCGGACACCTGGATACGTGGGATATGAAGCCGGATGCGCCGGCTGAGGTGCGGGGCAAGTTTTCTCCCATCGCGACGAAGGTGCCGGGAGTCCAAATCTGCGAGCACTTCCCGCTTATGGCCCGGATCATGGACAAGGTCTCGCTGATCCGTAGCCTCAATTACAACACCGGCAGCACGCACGAAAACGGCCAGCGGTGGATGATGACCGGCCACGATTTCGGTGCCGACGCCGTCAAGCCGCATGTGGGGAGTGTGATTTCGCGGGTCTTCGGCCAGAAGAGCGAATTGCCCGCCAACGTGATCATGCCCGACCCGATCGGCAATACCGGAGCGGGACCGCTGCACGGTCAACAATCCGGCTATCTCGGCAGCGCTCATGAGCCGTTCTTTCTCAATGCCGACCCGGCTCTTCCCGATTTCAAAGTCGCCGACTTGGAAGTTCCCAAGGGGCTCTCGCAATTCCGACTCGATGCTCGCAAAAAGCTGCTCGATCAGGTGGACGAACTTCAGCGGCGGACCGAGACTCGCACCACGCAGAGCCACGATAGTGCCTACCAGCGCGCCTTCCGTCTACTGACTTCGCCGAAAGCGAAAGAGGCGCTTGATCTCACGAAGGAGCCCGACAAACTCCGTGACCGCTATGGCCGCAACACATTCGGCCAAAGCTGCCTGATGGCCCGCCGTTTGGTGGAGTCCGGCGTGCGGTACGCCACGGTCAACCACTTTGACACGGTCTTCAATCTCTCCTGCTGGGACATGCATGCTGACGGCGGCAGTCTCAACAACACTTACCTCGATTACGAACGGCATCTCTGTCCGCAGTTCGACTGGGCCTACACCGCCCTGATCGAGGATTTGGACCAGCGGGGCCTACTGGCCGAGACGGTCGTCGCCGTCATCAGCGAATTCGGCCGCACTCCCCGGATCAATCCCCGCGGCGGCCGCGACCATTATCCGGACGCTTGGACGAACTTCCTCGCCGGCGGCAACATTCGCGGCGGCCAGGTCATTGGAGCCACGGACAAACTCGGCGCCCGCCCCAGCGACAATCCCATCTCCCCGCCTCAGGTTCTTGCCTCGATTTACCACGGGATGGGAATTAACCTGGATACTACGATGATGCCCGGCCCCGGCGAACGCCCCGTCCGCCTGGTGGAAGCCGAGCCGATCAAGCAGTTGTTTTAGCCCGCCTACCCTGGCCACCGCCGAGCTTGTCTCGGTGGAGCCGTGATTTTGCACTAGCTTTGACGCAGATTCGTCGTTCGTCCCCGCCGGCCTTGTGCCGGTGGAACGCATGACTGGAAGGAATCACTTGCTCCACCGACGCGAGGTCGGCGGGGGCAGAATTCCAGGTGACTTTCGTTCTAGTGCAAAATCAGTTCACCACCGAGGCATGCTCGGTGGGGTCAATCCTATGCGACTTCGATCTCTTCTTCACGTCGTTTTCCTTGCCAACCTGGGGACGCTGTGCGCGAACATCGTCTCATCCGCCGAACCAACACTTGCGAACCTCAACATCCGCGGCCTGCAACTGGGCGGCATGACGCAGCTTGTCGTCTCTGGGGACGAATTCGGCACTGCCCCTAAACTGCTCCTTCCCTTCGCTGCGAAGCAGGAGTTGCAACCCGGTGGAACGAACAACGCAGCGACATTTAATGTCACTCCGGAAGGAGAAATTCAACCTGGCTATTATCAGGTGCGCGTGGCCGCTGCAGGTGGAGTGAGCCTGCCGCTGGTCATCGGCGTCGATAAGCTGCCGCAGGTGGTATTTGGGCCCGACGTCGCGCAGCTTCCGATTGCCCTTCATGGTTCGGTTGGTGGAAGCGCCGTAAGCGAGATGAAGCTCAACGGCAAAGCCGGGCAGAAGATTCAAATTGAAGTCGAGGCCCAGCGCTTCGGCAGCAAACTTCGGCCGGTGTTGCACCTGTATAACGCCAAGAAGAAGCAAATCGCCTGGTCGTGGAACCAGCCGTCTCTCGCCGGCGACACACGGCTGGAAGCGGTGCTTCCGGAGGATGGCCAATACACGGTGGCTCTGCATGATTTGGAGTATGCTCCGCCTGGACCGAGCCATTTTCGCCTCAAAATCGGCGAGTGGGCCTATGTCGATCAGGTCTTTCCAGTTGCGGTGACGAAGGGTCAGCCGATTGGCCTGGAACTCCTCGGCGCGACGCCGATTCCTCGCCTCGATCTTCCCGCCGTCGCCGCAGCGGGCATTCAACCGCTCACTTTGCCAGCGGGACCGATTTGGAGTGGCCCGCGGCCGTATGCGACAGTCAGCAACTTTGCCGAAGTCGTCGAACTTCCTCCAGCTGCCGCACCGCAGGTGTTGCCGGCTGGTGCGGTGGGCGTGAGCGGCAAGCTGCTGGCGCCGCAGGAAGAGGATCGCTATCAAATCCCGGTCACTCCCGGCAGCAAGCTCCGCATGGAGGTCTTTGCTGAAAGACTGGGCTCCCCACTGGATGTTGCGCTGGTTGTTCGCAATGAGAAGGGAGATCTGCTCGCACGCACGGAAGATGGCACGGGAACGACAGATCCGAATCTGGAATATGCGATTCCCGAGGGAGTAAACATTGTCATGGCAGGCGTTGTGGATGCGACCGCACGCGGCGGACCAAGAGGTCTTTATCGGTTGACGGCGGAGCAAATTAGTCAGGCCATCGTGAAGAACGAATTCCGGTTGACGATGACGACGCAGCGAGTTTCTCTGCCGACGGGGGGGCGGTTTGTCGTGCCGGTCTTTGCGGAGCGGGACGGCTATCAGGGGTCGATTGATATCGTAACCGGGGCATTGCCCGCAGGTGTCGCGGCGGCGGCAATTCAGATTCCCGCAGATAGCGACGGCACGCTTGTTACTCTTCAGCGGACCGACGCCGCTGCCGACGTGCTGCTGGCTTCCTGGAAAGGCAAGGCGGCCATGGGCGAAGAGCGGCCCGTTTGGATAAAAGGCCATCCACTCGAACTTCTGCAGCCGTGGCTGGCCTCGGAGATTGCCCTCGCCCCGACAACTGCTGCTGCTTCCACGTTTGCTGTCGATTTTCGCGATCTTCCTGCGGACGCAGCGCTATTGCCGGGACAGAAGCTGGCCCTTCCCGTGAAATTCTTCCGCCCCATGACCGACTCGGTAGTGCGGTTGACGCTACTCACCAACCAACCACCGCCGCTCACCAACGGCCAGCCCGATGCGAACAAGGCATTGCGGGCGGAAGCAGCCGTCGAAGTTCCGGCAGCAAATGTAGACGGTGCAATCTCGCTGCTCATTCCGGCCGAACTGCCGCGGACTTACTATGACGCCACGATTCAGGCAGAGCTACTGGCGGCTGACAAGCAGAAGGTGCTCGCCACTTCGTTCACTCCCGTCCGCCGGTTCAACGTGAAGCATCAACTTGCCGTGCAAATCGCCAATGCGAAACTCGAAGCCAAGCTCGACAAGGCGGCTGCGGTGATGGTGAAGGTGGATGGCAAGATCGAACGCCGCGAAGGACTCACTGGTGAAGTCATTGTGACGCTCGCCGGGTTACCGGCGGGAGTAAGTGCACCGCCGGTCACAATCAAAGCCGACGCGGTCGACTTCGCAATCATGGTCGCCGTCCCGATAAATACAAAGCCGGGGGAGACGAAGGGCCTGACCCTCTTCGCCACCGCCGCCGACCCCAAGCAACCCGCCATTCGCATCCGCAGCCGGGATGTGGATCTGACCCTGAATGTGACGCCTGCACCGTAGTGATAGGATAAGGACATCATGAACCTAATGAACAGTCAGCAAATCACTAGCCCGACGCGCAAGCGAGGGATTTGCGTTCTGCAACGCCACAACGTCCTTTTCCCTCGCTTGCGCGTCTGGCTAGTGTTGTTTGCCTTCGCTTTGACATCGCCGCTATTCGCAGCCGACGATCCGCCCCCGGCAGGCCCCATCGTCGCTTATCCCGCCGCCATGGAGTTTCGCCAGCACCGCCAGGTTCAATCGCTTCAACTCTTGGGAAGCACTGCTGACGGCTATTCTCTGGATCTCCGGACGTCGGCTCAACTCACCATCGCGGATCCTAAAATCGCGGTCATCGACGACAAGGGACTGATCCGCCCTGTTGCCAGCGGCCAGACGAATCTCACCGCGGTTGTCGCCGGCCAAACGCTGAATGTGCCGATCAAGGTCACGCTTCCCCCCGCCGAGCCGCCGCTAAGCTTTCGGCATGAAGTGATGCCCGTCCTTTCCAAATCCGGCTGCAACATGGGTGCCTGCCACGGCTATTCGCTCGGCAAGAACGGCTTCAAGCTTTCGCTCCGAGGCGCGGACCCGGAACTGGATTATGCGTCCATCAGCAAGGAGTTTTTTGGCCGCCGGGTCAACCTCGGCGTTCCCGAGGCGAGTCTGGTTGTCGCCAAGGCCCGTGGAGACATGCCGCATGAAGGGGGAGTGCGGTTCAAAAAGGAGAGCCTGGCAAACGATATTCTCGTCTCGTGGGTCAAGCAAGGAACGCCCAGCGACCTCGCCGACCCAAATCGAGTGATCGGCGTCAAACTGATTCCCGAAAAGCTCGTGCTGCGGCCAGGACAGAAGCACCGCCTGCAACTCATCGCGACGTACACGGATGGCTCCACGGCGGATGTAACCCGCATGGGGATTTTCACCGCCAACAATAACCAGTATGCCGACGTCGATGTCGAGGGAATGGTCCTGGCGGGGGACTCGGGAGAAACCGCCATTATGGTCCGGTATGAGCGGACCTTCGCTGCTACCGGTGTTATCGTGCTCAGCACCGAATCGAATTTCACTCCGTCCCCTGTTCCCGAAAACCTGGTCGATAAGCCGATCGTCGAAAAACTCAATCGGCTGAAGATCGTGCCGTCTGCTTTGGCTGGCGACGAAGAATTCCTCCGCCGCGTCTACCTCGATCTCATCGGCGTGCAGCCCAAGCCGGAGGAAATCAAGGCCTTTGTCGCGAATGCCGATCCGCAGAAACGTGAGAAGACAGTTGACCTGCTACTGGAGCGCGCGGAGTTTGTCGATCACTGGTCGCTGAAGTGGGGAGACCTGCTTCAGAACAGCCGCAACGCGGTCAGTTCGCCTGGCGTCTTCCTATTCCGCGAATTCCTTCGTAACGCTGTCTCATCGAACATGCCGCTGGACGAATTCTGCCGGAAGATTCTGACCGCGCGCGGCGGAGCGGCGGATGATCCGGCGAGTGCGTTTTTTGCGGTCAGTAAGGACACCAACGAGACGGTGGAGCGCACGACGCAGGTCTTCTGCGGGGTGCGGATGCTCTGCGCCCGCTGTCACACCCATCCGCTGGAGAACTGGACGCAGGCCGACTACTACGGCGTCGGCAGCTTCTTCAGCCAGGTCAGCGTCCGACCCGACCCGCGGCTGCCGGGGATCGGCAACGCCAAACTGGTGCAAGTGAACCTGGCGGGCGGCTTCGCTACCAATCCTCGCTCCGGACAGGCCCAGACGCCAAAATTCCTGGGTGGCCCCGTTCCCGAACTGGCGGCCAACAGCGATCGCCGCGAAGCGTATGCGAAATGGCTCACCGCGCCGGAGAATCCCTTCTTCGCCCGCGGCATTGTCAATCGCATCTGGAGCTATTTCTACCACCGCGGCATCATCGAACCGGTGGACGACATCCGCAGCACCAACCCGCCCATCAATCCGGCTCTGCTCGAAGCTTTAACCAAAGACTTTGTCGAGCATAAGTTCGACGTACGGCATTTGATGCGGCGGATCGTTACTTCTCAGACGTATCAGCGAACGAGCGTCCCCACGCCGTCGAACAAGAACGATCAGCTCAATTTCTCGCACAGCATTCCCCGCCGCGTGCCGGCGGAAGCGCTCCTCGATTGCCTGGTGCAAGCCAGCGGCGTCCCCGAGAATATCGGCGGGGCTCCGGGCGGCTTCCGGGCGGCCCAGTTGCCGGATGCGAACGTGACGAGCGACTTCCTGAGCCTCTTCGGCAAGCCGCAGCGGATGGAAGCCTGCGAATGCGAGCGGGACAACACCTCCAATATGCTGCAAGCGCTGCATTTCCTCAACGGCAACAGCATCCTCGGCCGTGTGCAAAATCCAGCCGCCCGTCCAGCCCTGCTTTTCGCTCAGAAACTCCCCGACGATCAGCTCGTCGCCGAGCTTTACCTCTGGTCCATCGCTCGCAGCCCCAGTCCAGCCGAACTCAAGCTCGGCGTCGAGTTCCTCGCCTCCTATGGCGACAAGAAAAACGAAGCCGCTGAGGACTTGATGTGGGCGCTGCTCAATAGCAAGGATTTCTTGTTGGTGCATTAGTGGAGATTACAGCTTTCCTGGCACGGCTTTGTCCACGATCCGCTTTACTTCCTTTCCCACGTCCAGCTCATAGGGCTCATCGGGAATCTCCTTCTCGTCGGCGAGCGTCTTTAGGTCCGCCAGGAACTTTTTCAGGTCCTCGTCGCTGAGCTGTTGCTTGGGTTGCGGAGGCTGTCCCGGTTGCATCGGCTGGCTGGGGTTCTGGGAAATGGCGGAGAACGGCTTCTCCAGATCCTCTCCTTTGATTTTTCCTTCCGCGGTGCCACGGGCGATCCGCTGGAGCGTCCGCTCGGCCTCCGCCTTCACGTCGGCATTTTGGTCGGGACGGTTGATATATTCGTGAGTGACGCCGTAAACGATGAGCACGACGAACAGCGGGGACTTGGTCAGCCCCTCCATGATTTTTCCCAGCTCCTGGCCATTGATCTTGTCTTTCTTGAATCCCTCCGCCACTCGATCGATTTGAGCGTGGAGTTCCTTCTTGTCTTCCGCGCGCATCTCGGAGGCATCGACGGATTGTTTCGCTGCCGAAGCGGCCAGGTTTGTGGCAATGTTCTTGAAGTTGGCGGTCACGTACCAAATCGTCCCGCCACAGATGAGCAGCACCGCCAGCCCCATGACACCGCACCCAATGAGGCAGGGTGCCATCGAACGCGACGGGGGCGCGGGGTGGCCGGGGTCGGGATACGGCTTCGGCGGCGGATACGGCTTGGGGTCTTGAGTCATGCGACGATTTCCTCGAAACCAATGGTTTTTGTTCTACGAATAAGAGACTGCCGCGCGGGGGAATATTCCCGCAATCCAGCCAACCGTCGCGCCCCTGGAGGAATAATCGGCAGCGGGCTAAGATGCAGGGATTATTCGTTGGCAACTTACCCTTCTTGAGAATCTCGGATCGGTCATGGTCAAAACCGCAAGCACGATGAAGCCGCTGGCCACGAAGGCTCCGGACTTTTCGCTGATTAACGTGGACGGGCGTTCGGTGGGACTGTCGGACTTCGAGGATGCCAAGGCGTATCTCGTGGTCTTTATGTGCAATCATTGTCCGTTCGTGAAGCACATCGCCTTGGAACTCGCCCGCATCGGCCTCGACTACATGCCCAAGGGAGTGGCGATGATCGGCATCAACAGCAACGACGCTGCTGCTCACCCGGAAGACTCGCCGGAACGGATGGTCCATGAAGCGGAGGAGCGAAGCTATCCGTTTCCCTATCTTTACGACGAAACACAGGAGGTGGCGAAAGCCTGCGGAGCCGCCTGCACGCCGGACTTCTTCCTGTTCGACAAACAGCGAAAGCTCGTCTATCGCGGCCAACTCGATTCCAGCCGGCCGGGGAATGGTAAACCAGTGACAGGCGAAGACCTGCGAGCTGCTCTCGATGCTGCTTTGGCGGACAAGCCTCCGCTGGAAAAACAGACACCCAGCATCGGATGCAATATCAAATGGCGGCCCGGCGGAGAGCCGACGTACTTTGATCCGGTGGGAGTGAAGGGATAGGCCCGCATTATTGGAAGGCCCTCGAATGTTTCGGACTCTATTCCTGTTGCTAATACTGCTCTTCCCAGCACACTTGCTGGCTGCCGATCCGGCTCCGCTCAAGCAGGATTGGGACTACGTTTCGGCAATGAGTAAAGTGGCGGCGAGGTTCAAAGGGCGGCCGGGGGTGGTATTGCATGTGGGAGATTCCATCACGTATGCCAATCCCTATGGCCAGTGGGCTCGGTTCGGTAAAGGACAGAGCGACGAAGATAAGGCCCTGCTGAAATGGATGCACAGCGGCGCGGGCGACGACACAGACGGCTGGTTTTTAGCGGGTTTCGATCACCCGGATGGGGGCCGTTCGCATACTGCTGCGGGAGGGATGCGTGCCGACGAATTGCTGAAAGGGGGGAAGCAAAAACTTCCTCCCTTGGCCGAGCTGCTCAAAAAGTACCAGCCGCAAATGGTAGTGCTCATGATCGGCACGAATGACGTCGCGCAAGGTCGAATGACCGAGGATTACATCAAGGACGTGGAAACAGCGGTCAGCACGATCCTGGAAACGGGCTCCATTTGCATTTTGTCCACCATTCCGCCGTACTTCGGCCAGCCAGAAGCGAGTGCGAAATACAATGACGGCCTCCGCGGCCTGGCCAAAAAGCACAGCCTGCCAATCATTGACTACGAGTTGGAGATCATGCGCCGCCGACCAAGAGATTGGAATGGAACGCTGATGCAAAAGTACGATGCTCATCCCTCGGGAGGAGACGAAAAGGTGAACTCCTCGTCGGAGCCGACGGAAGCGAATCTGGCTACGAGTGGATACCTGCTCCGCGGGTGGTTAAGCGTGAAGAAAATCGGGGAGGTGAAGCGGACGGTATTGGAGAAAGAGTAGGAGTCAGGAGTCACGGATGGAAACTGCCAGCTTTGCGAGTATTGCTTGGCCGCCACTGCGCAGGGATTTTGTTACTGCGTTCTTAACGAGTGCGCTAACTGCATTTGGCGCCGTTGTACTGGTGCTTTTGGTGCGGCGCATCGCGGGTGCACTCGTGCAACCGCTGAGTGGTCTTTCACTAATGGGCGTCGCTGGCCTTGGGTTGATGCTGAAGACTGGCTGGAGACTGGCATGGCGCGCTCGCGGGAACCGGCAGTCATCTTTGGATCTGATTGCGCCGGTGCTGCCTGGAATCGGGATGTTCGTGTTGCTCAGCGTATTGTCGCTCCCGGCAACGCCCAATTGGGCTTTGATGCTGACATGGCTGGCATTCTTCACCAGCGAAGCAGTCTGGTGGTGGACCTCCTACGCCGCCCACAACCGTCCGATTGCAGGACGGAGCCAAGTCGTAACTGCGAGACGGACCGAGTTAGTCGAGGTTGATAGCCTGCGAGGTACTTTGCTCGGCGAAATCTTTCAGCAAATCACTCGCTGCCGTGATGGAGAGGTGGAAAGAGTCATGGTGCTGCTCCGCACTCCGTTTGCGGTTGGTCAACGCGTGGCGGTGACACACGTCGCCTTTTGCCCGCCACTGGACGACATTCCCGATCTCGCGGCAGAAGTGACGGATGGCCCTGATGCCACGGTGACGCTTACGAACATCCAGAGCTTTGGACTGCGTCTCGAAGTTCGGTTGGAAGAACCCGCAGATGAGGCGTGTGCGATTGTCGTGGAAGTTGCGGGACATGTCGCAATTTTAAGTTCTTAGTTCACAGTGCTAAACATTTTGGTTACAACGACTTACACGTCCGTCGCTCATCGACTCTTCGCGCTCGCCAGATAGTCCATGCGTTTTGTATGCTATTGTTTTATGGCTACTCATTCGTCCCTCCCCGATCGCCAGGCCGCCGCGCAGTTAGGCCCGCGCGGCGGCCTTCTTTTCTTGGTTCCCTGCTCACTTTGCAGGTTTTTCTGGACCAAATTGATTTGCCGCTTCGTAGAATGGGACGCATGATTCTGCGTTCTCAAATCCTGGTAATACTTGTAGGTCTGGCGTTATCCTTGGAAGGTTGCGGGCCTCCGACTCTACCCGGCGATGCCGGGCCGTTCATTAAGTTTAAGGACGACGCGAAGACGAACAGCGAGCCAAAATCGGCCGAACTTGGTGAGCTTTCCTTCTTGGACTCGGCCGGTAATAAGGTGCACCTTACCTCCTATCGCGACAAGTCGAACCTGGTCTTAGTTGTCACTCGTGGCTTAGTTGGGAGCGAAACCCAAAAGAATGGCAAGTCGGTCGGCAACATCTGCACGTTCTGTTCCACGCAGACCTCGCGGCTGATTGCCAATTACGGCAAGTTCAAGCAGCGGAAGGCGGAAGTGCTGGTCGTGTTCCCCGTGGCTCGCAAATCAGATGAGGGAGCGCTCGATCAATTCGCCTCGCGCGTGCAGGGAGACAAGAAGTCAGCCGCGGATGCACCGTTCCCGCTCCTCCTGGATGTTGACCTGACTGCTGTCGACTCGCTCGGCATTCGTGCCGACCTTTCCAAACCGGCGACTTACATCTTGGATAAGAAAGGAGAGGTTCGCTTCGCCTATGTTGGCCAAAACTTGACCGACCGCCCCAGCGTCAAAGCTCTGCTGGATCAACTCGACCAGATTAACTCCGAATAGAGAGGAATCGACTCTTTTCTCTTGTTCCCTGTGCTTCATTATGCCAGACTATATGTGTCCTTCCCGCCCATAACTCCCGCCTAATTTCCCTGGTGGACTGATGCAATTCCGCCTTGGCATTTCCTTTATCGCCATACTGTTGGCGGCACAAACTCAGGCATCCGAGCCACTGATGAGCCGCACAATGCTCCGTCGGCCGGTGGCCCTGCAGTTTTCGTCCGATGGCACAATGTTGTATGCCGCCAACCAACAGAGTGGCACGATCTCTGTTATTAATGCCCTGGAAAAGAAGGTCGTCGCCGAAATTGCGGTGGGCAAAAAGTTGTCCAGCCTGGCGATTCTGCCCGAGCGCAATCTGCTCCTCGCCACTGATGAAGCGGCTAATGAAGTCATCTTGCTGAAGATCGAAGGAGTTGACCAGTTAAAAGGTCTTCAACGGTTGCCGGTAAGTCCTTATCCTGTGAGCGTGATTGCCGCGGCCGACGGCAAACGGTGCTTCGTTGCTTCTCTCTGGTCCCGCCGCCTCTCCGCCATCGACATCAAGGACGACGGGGATCAGCCGCTGGTCATGGCCAAGCAAGTTGATCTCTCCTTCGCCCCGCACGAGCAAACACTCCTGACGAAGGAGAACAAGCTGGCCGTGGCGGATGCCTTTGCCGGCCGTCTGGCGTTTTTTGATCCTGCGGATCTGTCGCAGCAAGTTTCCAAGGAGTTTCCCGGGCACAACATTCGTGGCCTTGGCGTAAGCCATGATGGCAAGAAGATCGTCGTTGCCCACCAGATGCTCAATGACCTGGCTCACACAATTCAGAACGACGTTCATTGGGGCATGCTAATGTCCAACGACCTCCGCTGGCTCAAGGTAGAATCCGCTCTGGCCGGCGGCAAAGAGCTGTACCACGGTGCCCACATGCATCCGCTCGGTGAACCGGGGAAGGGCTCCGGCGATCCCGGCGGCCTCGACATGTCGACCTCGGGCACCGTCGTCGTCACTCTGTCCGGCATCAACCACGTCACGCTCGGCAAGGAGGACGATTTCAGCCTTTACCGCGTCCCCGTTGGACGGCGGCCGGTGGCGGTGAAGATTGCTCCAGATGGCAAGCTGGCGTGGGTCGCCAACATGTACGACGACTCCCTCTCCGTCGTCAGCATTGCGGACCGCGAAGTGGCCGCTACCATCTCGCTCGGCAAGCAGCCCGACCTGACGCAGGTGCAAAAGGGGGAACTCCTCTTCCACGATGCCACGCTCTCTCACGACGGCTGGATGAGCTGCAACAGTTGTCACACGCTCGGACATGCCAACGGGCAACTCAACGACAACCTCAGCGATCTCTCCTTCGGAGCACCAAAGCGAGTTCTCTCCTTGCTCGGCCAGAAGGACACCGCCCCCTATGCCTGGAACGGCAAAGTGAAGGACTTCGCCACGCAAATCAAGAGCAGCCTCGAAAAAACCATGCAGGCGGATGATCCGCCGCAGGAAGAGCCGGTCCAGTCAATCGCTGCCTATATCGGCACGTTGGAACTCCCCCCGTCGGTCGATGCTCTCCGCGGCACCCAGGACAAGGTGGCCATCGCTCGCGGCCAGAAAGTCTTTGAGCAGCAAGACTGCGCCCGCTGCCATGCTCCGCCGAACTACACCACGCCCGACACTTACGACGTCGGCCTCAAGGACAAGGAAGGAAACGTCCGCTTCAATCCTCCCAGCCTCCGAGGCTTGTCCCACCGCGGCCCGTTCTTTCATGATGGGTCGGCGAAGACGCTCGACGAAGTATTTTCGCGGCGCAAGCACCCGGTTGAAGCAACCTTTTCCGCCGATGAAGTGAAGGACCTCGTGCAGTTTCTGCGGAGCTTGTAGCCGAGCGGGTGTCGCATGAAAGAGCCTCTGCCCGCGCCCGCCGCCGCCACCAATCCTAGCGAGGACGACGTTCATCCCGAATTGGCGGTCACCACGCCGTTTGTGCATCACCCGCCCAGTTCCGCAGATCCCCAAGACGTCAATTCTTGGCAACTCCCCCCCCGTTATCGAGTCGTCGGGGAAATTGGCCGCGGCGGAATGGGAGTCGTGCTCCGGGCGATCGACTTGGACATTCAGCGGCCGCTGGCGGTCAAAGTGATGCGGCACGTCGGCGATGCTGCCAGCGAAGAACGGCTGCTGGAGGAAAGCCGCATCACGGGACAGTTGCAGCATCCAGGCATTCCGCCGGTGCATGAGACGGGGCGGCTGGCGGATGGCCGACCGTTCTTCAGCATGAAACTCATTGACGGCCGCACGTTGTGGGAGTTGCTGAAGGCACGCCATGCCGACCGCCCTGACTTGCCGCGCTTCCTCAAGTTATTCGAACAAATCACGCAGACCATCGCCTATGCACATTCTCAAGGGGTGATTCATCGCGACCTCAAGCCGCCCAACGTGATGGTCGGCGCGTTCGGCGAAGTGCAGGTCATGGACTGGGGACTGGCCAAACGGCTGGGAAGTGGAACGCGGCCGCAGGTTCCAACGCGTGCCGGCTCGGAGGGAAGCATGCTGGACAGTGCGGCCGAAGAGGCGGAGACGCTTCTGCCTTTCGCCGACACCGACCAGGACCACAGGACTCACGAAGGGCAGATTCTGGGAACTCCGGCTTACATGCCCCCCGAGCAGGCCCGCGGCGAGTTGGCAAGGCTCGACGAGCGGTGCGATGTGTTCTCGCTGGGGGCGATCCTCTGCGAAATCCTTACCGGCAGGCCCCCTTACGTCGGGCGCGACAAACAGGAGGTCTATCGCCGAGCCACGACAGCCGACCTGGCTGATGCCCAAAAGCGGCTGGCGGGATCCGGCGCGGACGCCGCATTGATTGCTCTCGCTGAGGATTGCCTGGCGGCCGAACCAGATGGCCGTCCCCGGCAGGCTGGCATGGTGGCGCAGCGCGTGGCGGACTATCTGGCGTCCGTTCAGCAGCGGCTGCAAGAATCGCTCGTCGCACAGGCCGAAGCGGGAGTGAAGACGGGCGAAGAGCGGAAACGCCGCAAACTCGCCATGTTTCTCGCGGCTGCGGTCGCCGTGCTCCTGCTCGGGGCCGTGAGCGCCGGGTTATGGTACGCGAACGACCAGGCACGCCGCCGGCAAGAAGAGTCCCAGCGGTCAGCCGCCTTCACCGAAAAGCAGGATCGCCTCAATCACGACGTGGCGGAATTGCTGGACGAAGCCGAACGGCTGAGGAAGGACTTTCACAGCCGGTTAAAGGATCCGCGTCAGGCGGCGCTCCTTCTCAGCGAGCTGCATCATTGGCAATCCCTGCTCGCCTCCGCCCAGGCACCGTGGAAGCGGGCTGAAACGCTCGCCGCATCCAGCCGGGACATGCTCTCTTCCAGCGTGCAGACCCGCTTGAAAACGATGGGTGACCAGTTTCTGAAAGACGAACAGGACCGACAACTGGCCTTCGAGCTCGACCGAATACGTCTAGAGTCTTCGGCCTTGATTAACGGCAAGATCAGCCTGCGCTCGACCGCAGAGCAGATGTCCGAACTTCTGAGGAAATCCGGCTATGACGGCGGAGATAGCGAGGAGCTGCTAGCCGCGCGTGTGGAAAAATCCCCCATCCGCGTCCCGCTCATCGTCGCCTTCGATTACTGGGCGCTCACCACACCGGACGACCGACTCCGCGAGCATCTGTTTGCCGTCGCTCGCCGCGTGGATCCGAATCCTTGGCGGGATCGATTTCGGCAGCTCGATGCCTGGAATGACGCAGCCAGACTCCAGACGCTGGCCAGCGAAGTTGACCTGAGGCAAGAGTCGCCGCTGCTCATTGCCGGGCTCGCGCAGCGGCTGCGGTTGATCCGCGGCAACACAACGAGCCTGCTCCGCAGCGCGCTGGTCTATCATCCGCGCGATTTCTGGCTCGCCTTCGAACTGGGAGTGGCCAGCAACGACACCGCGGAGCAGGCAGGGGCGTTCCGGGCGGCGCTGGCCGTTCGTCCGAATGCGGCCGTTGCCCACTACAACCTGGGAGTGGTGTTTCACAACCAACAGAAGCTGGCAGAGGCCCGCGATTGCTATCGCCGCGCCACCGAGCTCGATCCCAATTATGCGGCGGCCTACAACAATTTGGGGCTGGTCCTGGAGGCTCTGGATAGGACCGACGAGGCTTACGCCAGTTACCGGAAGGCCATCCAGGTGGCACCGAACGACTCCTCCTCTTACATTAATTTGGGTGCGTGGCTGCAAGCCCACGAGCGGCTGGATGAAGCCGTCTTCGCCTATCGTCAGGCACTGGAGATCGATCCAAGTCACGGCGCAGCCTGGAATAACCTGGGAACGGTGCAGCGCAACCAGCAGAAGCTGGACGACGCAGTCGTCTCCTTCCGTAAGGCACTGGCCATCAATCCACGGCACGCGATGGCCTGGTGCAACCTGGGGCACACGCTCACGCAGCAAGCCATTCTGGCGGAAGGTTTGGAAGCGATGAAGCGCGGCCACGAGATCGGCTCGCGCGAAGCGAATTGGTCGCATCCTTCGGCGGAGTGGATCCAGGAAGCCGAGCGACGGATCGCGCTCGACCAGAAGCTCCCGGCAATTCTGAGCGGCGAAGTTGCGCCCGTGGACGCCAAAGAGCAGTTTGCGCTCGGCGAGCTTTGCATGTTGCACAGAAAGCGATACGCCGCCGCCGCCCGCTTTTTCAAAGCTGCTTTTGCCGCCGACACCGCCATTTCGCTCGCCGTCAACGCGCGTTATAACGCCGCCTGCACGGCTTCCCTTGCCGCCTCCGGCAAGGGCATTGATGCCGCCGAGTTGACGGACGAAGACAAGGGAGCACTCTGTCGCGATGCACTTACCTGGCTCCAGGCCGAGTTGGAGCAATGTCGCCAGCAACTTGTCGGCCAGGATGCAAATCAGCACAAACTGGCTGTCGCCTTACTTCAGCAGTCTGTTGTAGATCCCGATCTCGCTCCATTTCGCGACCCCGCCTTTGTGGCGCGACTTCGCGAGGAAGATCAGTCGGCGTGGCAGCAGTTTTGGCGCGATGTGGAAGAGTTGAAAGAGTACAAGTAGATTATATTCAGCTAAACAGTTCCTGCACCACCTTCCCGCCACTCGTTAGCTTGATGGGCCGGCCATCGGGAGTGTGGTATTCCCGAGCGGGGTCGATTCCGCAGGCGTGGAGCAGCGTCGCATGCAGGTCGGGGATCGTGACGGGGCGCTCCTTAACTTGCGCACCGGCATCGTCGGAAGAGCCGATGACGCGGCCGCCGCGGGTGCCGCCGCCGGCGATGACGGCGCTGAACACGTCCGAGTGATGGTCGCGGCCGTTGTCGCCGTTGATTTGCGGCGTGCGGCCAAATTCGCCGACACAGAGAACGAGCGTGCTCTCCAGCAGGCCGCGGTCCGACAAGTCTTTGATGAGCGTGCCGAGGCCGGCGTCGAGCTGCGCGGAGAGGGCCTGCACTTGATTGAAGTTGTCGCCATGCGTGTCCCAACCGCCAAGGCGGACCTCGACGAAACGGACGCCGTTTTCCACCATCCGGCGGGCTAGTATCAGGGAGCGGGCCAGCGAGCCATCCGCCACTTCGCCGCCGTAGGCCTGCCAGAGTTGCCCTTCTTCGGTCGCGGGGTCGAACGACTTAAGAGCCGCGCTTTCCCGCATCCGGTTGGCTTTGACGGAGAGTCGCGTGAAATCGAGCGGTCTGCTGCTGGCGGTCTTTTTGGCGAAGCCTCCGTTGAAGGCTTCGAGGGCCTTCATCCGTTTGGCGAGCCGTTCCGCCGCAAATCCTTCAGGGAGGGCGAGGTTTTGGCCGGGATTCACCGGATCGGAGACGACGTACGGTCCAAACTCTGGGCCAAGATAGCCGCTGCCGAGAGTGTCACCGACGGAGACATAGCCGGGGGCGATGACGCTCTCGTCCTGCTTCTCCCGAGCGACGACGGAGCCGAGAGCGGGATAAACGAGTGCCGGCGTTGGCGAATAGCCGGTGTGGAGCAGCACTTGCGCCCGGTCGTGGTCTCCTTCCTTGGACGTTAGCGAACGAATGATGGCCAGCTTGTCGCTCACCGCGGCAAGCTTCGGCAGATGCTGTGAAAGCTTGACGCCGGCAATCTTGGTATCTATAGCCGTGAACGAGCCGCCGGTGGGTGCGCCCGGCTTCGGATCAAAAGTGTCGATGTGGCTTGGCCCGCCATCAAGGAATAACAGAATGCAAGCCTTGGCCGATTTGCCGCCGGCTTTTTTTTCCTCCGCGGCTCGGGCATGAGCGGCCCAAGGGGAGAAGGCCAGAGCGGCTGCACCGGCGAGGCTGGTGACGAGGAATTCACGACGGGGAGAAATCGCTGGCATAACACTGTCCTTTTGCGGAAGGCAGAATTGCCACAAAAAACACAAAGAAGCACAAAAAGGATCGGGTTGGTGATTGAATTTTTTTGTGACTTTTTGCGTTTTTCGTGGCCATCCCTTCTGAGATTGATTCTAGTGATTCGTATTGAACTCCGCGGAATTGAGCAGCACCCAGGTGACGTCGGTCAGCCCTTCGCTCCCCTCGCTCGCTCCCGCCAGGTCGAGCATGGCGTCCATCTCGGCTCCGGTTGGCTTGCGGGAAAGTGTAGCGAGGAACAGATGCTCGATATGTTTGGGTCCGGCGACTTCGCCATGCAGGGCCTGAGCGGTCGTCACTGCCTGGTCGCAAGCGGCTCGGACGTGGTCCCCGTTAAGCACCGCCAAGGATCGGCGGATGGCCAGTGCTTCCGCCGAAAGACTCTCCTGGGCAACGTCGGTCGTGAAATCCTCTTTCGTCATCTCCGCCAGCTTTGCCTGGGCTTCATCCGCGCCCCGATAGCCCGTGGACTGGGCGATCGAGAGGTAAAGCTGGTCCGCCGTCAGCGGGCGGATGGGAAAGCGGGCGTAGAGCTTTGTTTGCAGATGCTCCGGATCGACGACGGTCGGGGAAGATGCCGGGGCATTCTTGCCGTCAGCCGGTTTTTCATCGGGCTTGCCATCTTTCTTGATGCCGCCGGTCGGTGGCGTTGCGGCAGCGAGCGCACCGCCGACTTCCTTCGCCGGCCCCGCGCTCCGCTGATAGGCGTTGCTCAGCACAATGACTCGAACCAGCCTCTTTACGTCGTGGCCATTTTGAGCAAAGTCGCCTGCGAGCAATTCCAGAATGGGACTGGAGGATGTCTTGGCTTGCGGCGCGAGTGAATCGAGTGAATTGACAAGTTCGGTGCCAAAAAGTTGCTTCCAAACGCGATTGGTGGCGTGTCGGGCGAAGTAAGGATTCTGCTCGCTTGTCAGCCAGGAAATAAGTGCGGCCCGCCGTTCGTCGGATGTGTCCGTCGTCCCTTCGCCGGGGAGCCGGGGGTAGATGGTCTTCTTAGGGCGATTTCCTTCGGCATCCGGCTGGGCCTTGGGGTCGGGAACTTGCAATTCGCCGCGGGTCCGCTCGATAACGAGCGAGAAGTTGTCCCCATTGGGCTCTTCCGTCGGTTCCATTTTCCTCAACCGGGCAAAGTAGGCGGCGAGGCCCCAAAATTCGTCCTGTTTCCAGTGGACATGCGGGTGATCGTGGCACTGGGCACACTGAATCGTCGCTCCCAAAAACTTCTTGCTCACCACCCCCGCCAGTTGCTCCGGCTGAACGTCGTACCGGAGCAGAAAGTTGGCCGGCCCGCTGGCATCGCTCGGGCCATCGCCGCGAAGCAGCTCGGCAGCCACCTGCTTGTACGACTTGCCGGCCAGGAAGGAGTCGCGGAAGTAGTTCTGCAGCACACGACCGCTGTATTCGTCCTGGTCGAAAGGCCGTTGATCGGTGAAATACTCCGCCCAAACCCGCCCCCAGTGATTGGCGAACTCCGGAGAGGCCAGCAGCTTCTCCACTGCCTCCTGCCGCTTGGAGGAGTTTTTCTCCTCTAAAAACTTCTTGGTCTCGGCCGCTGGCGGAATTCGGCCCGCCAGATCCAGCCAGATGCGGCGGAGGAAAGTGGCATCGTCGCAAAGCGGGGCGGGCTGCAAGGAATGCTGCCGCCAACCGTCGGCAATGACTTCATCGAGCTTGGTGCTGGCCGCGGAAACATCCGGACCAGCAGCCGGTGCCGCCAATGCCGCACTCAATAAGAGGAGAGAAGCAAGAGTCATGGGGAACCCCTTCTTGCCAAAGAATCCATTTGCCCCAAGCGGACAACTTTGATTGTAACCGGATGGCTCGCGGCCAGGGGACCGTTACTAGCCCTGAAAAAAATTCTCGGAAATGACACGTTGCTGGGCGAGGGTCTCCCGACCCCGCCCCGACACCCGACCGTAGGTCTCCCGCGCCGAAGGAGACCTGCGGTCGGCCTTTCGGCGGGGTCGGGAGACCCGCGCCGAGCAGCGCGCCCAGCGGCCTGGCATCCCCCCCACTAGTACTCTCTGATTCATGTGATTCGCGCCATTTTTTCGTAGACTTACGACGATTCATCCCGCCGCAAGTCGCTATGTATACATATGTTTCGTAGATTCATGTCGCCGTAAGTTTGATTCATGGTCTGATTTCTGATTCACTCGATCAGTCCGCTGGAGTCCCCGGCTTTGGCCGGCTTCCCGACTCCCGCTGCTGAGTGCGTTCTAGTAAAGATGTGTTGAAATACTCAGCCCTCCGTTTTTCATAATCCCTGATGATTCATCATGTTAGGAAAATCGATCCCCCCGGGGTAAATCAACACCCCCCCTACCCCAAACAGGCGCGGCCGCAATATTTCCGGCCGCTCCACGTCTCTTGGGCCAATACATCCACTCTCGGGGCTCGCCAGAGGACTGGCGGCCTACTTTTCTTGCGTCACAACGCGAACGTTTTGGTTGTTCGCGCTGCTCCGCCACGCGAGCCATAATGATACACTTGTCCACTAATCTCGTCAAGAGCCTGCGACCACAAGTTGTGGTGTAGCCGGAACCCAGCCACCACCACGCCATGTGAGATAGCTTCGGACTAATGCCCTTCGGGCGGAAAATCGTCCTCTGGCGGCAAATTGCTGCGGTAGATCCGCTCAAACCAGTATCCCCAAATCAGATACTGCAAGGCGATGAAGGCAAAGATGCCAAAGCCGAGCAGGAAAATCCAGAGAAAATAGCCCAGCGTTAGAACGCTGATAACCGCGGCCATCAGGATGCCAAAGCCCGCCACCAGGGCGATGGAAAGCCAGGAATTGGGCGACCGATCAACGATTTCAGGCCGCTCGGGCTTGGGGGGAAGCATCTTTCAATTCTAGGCTGGGAGGGGTGAATAGTCAGCAGGAGAAAGTCCAAATTCAAAATCCGAAGCACGAAATCCTAAACAAGAATCCTGTACCCCTCCTCGTTTCGAATTTCGTGCTTCGTATTTCGGATTTCTGTTTTCTTTCTCCTACACTGCAACTTCCTTCCACCCTCCCTGCCAGAATCTCAGCATGGCGAGCAGGCTGCGGACTGTCGCATCGGTGACCATGGCGAGCCAGGCGCCGCCGACGCCGAGGCCCAGGCCGGGAAGGGTGGTGCCGGTGAAGGGGAGTGGTATCTGGTCCCAGGCGAGGAAGCAGGCGAGCGGAATGCGGATGCCGACGAGGCCGATGAAGGTGATGGCGAGCGGCACGCGGGTATCTCCACTGCCGCGAAGGCCGCCGGTCAGGACGTTCAAAATCGCCAGCGCCGGGCAGCCGAAGGCGACGATTTTGAGCAGCTCGCCGGCGTGCAGGGTGAGGCCCGACGGGTGGCCGATGAAGAATTGGGCCAGTTGCTCGCCGGCGAAGAAGAACAGCAGGCCGGCCAGCGACATCACTGCCACCCCACAATTCGCCGCGATCACGACCGACCGCACCGCTCGCTGCGGCTGACCCGCGCCGAGAGCCTGGCCGGCCATGGTGGCGGCTGCCACGTGGAACGCCGAACCGGGGGCGTAGGCGAGGGCCTCGATCTGCAACCCCAATCCATGAGCGGCTGACGCTTCAGTCCCCAGGGCGTTGATGATCGAGACATAGACCAGGTGGCAAAAAACGACGGCGGAAGCGTCACACCCGCCGGGAAGGCCAATCCGGAGCACGCGGCGGATAGTTGCCCAGTCCGGCCTTGGCCAACCCAGTGAGAGCTTCATTCCGTTGCGGCCACGGAGCAGCATCCCCAGGATGATCAGCCCTCCCAGCATGTGTCCGGTCGCTGTGCCAATCGCCAGTCCATCCCAGCCGAGATTGGGAAACGGCCCTGCCCCGGTGACCAGCAGCGTCGCCAGGATCATGTTGACGACATTGAGCACCACGCGGGCAAGCAAGCCGGTGACGGCATCTCCCGAGCCCCGCAGGCACGCCGAGCCGATCTGCTCGAGCATGATGGCGGGAATCGCCGGCGTCATGATCCGGATATACCGCAGCGCCAGTTCAGCCGCCTCCGGCCGAAGCTGCATGGCGGAGACAAACCACTGACCGCCGACGAGAAAGAAGAAAATGCCGACTCCCGCGGCAATCACGCCCAGCAGCATCGCCTGGTTAACGACATGGCTCGCCTCCTTCCGCATCCCCGCCCCGACGAACCGGGCGACCAGGGCCATCGCCCCGATAGAAATCAGCGAAAACAGCGTCGGCAGAATCCAGAGAACATACGACATGAGCCCCATCGCCGCCTTCGGCTCTTCCCCGGGCAAAAAATGCCCCGCCAGCCACCAGTCCGTATACCCCACCAGCAAATTGAGCGACTCCTCCGCCATCACCGGCAAAGCCAGCGCGAACAGCGGACGGAGAGTGCCGGTGGGGAGAGGTGGGTCTGCGTTCAAGTGGTGCTCGGGGTCGGGAGTCTTTCGCGTCACTGACTTGCCATTTAGCAGAGACTATGACGCGAAAGACTCCCGACCCCCTGACGGTGCATCGGCGAAAGGTCAGCAGACGAGTATTCAGCAGGGAAAGAGGGCGGTCAATGGAGCCAACAGACCCCATTGAGCTTGTCTCGATGGTGAATTGATTATGCACTAAACCCGAGAGTGAATTGAATACTGCCCCCGCCGACCTCGCGTCGGTGGAGCAAATGATCTTTCGCTGGGGAGTCATGCGCTCCACTGACGCGAGGTCAGTGGGGGCGGGATTTCGCGGGCGACCGCTGCTAGTGCAAAATCATGGCTTCCACCGAGACAAGCTCGGTGGTGGCCAAACTGCGATTACGCTTTGTGCGGAGCGATATTGGGATCGAATTCGATCCCAGTCAAAATACCGTCACGAATCAGCGCCTTGACGAAGAAGTCCTTATCGCAAAGCGGACATTCGGTGTAGCCCTCGCCATCTGTGTTTCCATTAGGCGGAAAGCCTCGGTTGTGGACTGCTGTTTGAGGATGGAAAGGATAGGGCTTACCTAAAGACAGGTTCGAGCAATTGGAAGTGTCACCGAAATAGAGGTCAACCGCCATTTCTGAGGTTTGGCCGCAGCGCGGACATCTTATTGTCACGGTCGTTTGATTGTACGTTGCCATTACTGTTGAATCATACGCTCTCAGCACAGAATTCGCAGTCAGACTCATGATTCATGACCGACGTCTTCAACGCGCCTCGCGATTGCATAACCACTCCGTATAATGACGTCTTTGCCCCTATCCGCGGATGCTCCAAAACATGCCTTCTTCCCCCTCCCTCCGCGCCGGCATGGTCGGCATGGGGATGATTTTTGATGAAACCTACCGCCCGTTCTTCGAGCAGGCACATCTGCAACGGGGAATCTACGACAAGAGCTTCGGCGTCTGCGAAGTGGAACTTGCGGCCGTCGCCAGTCGCACCGGCAGCCGGGCGGAGGCTTACCGCAAAGCGGCTGGAGACAAGATTGCCCAGTTCGAGAGCTTCAAAGAGCCGGACTCCATCGGCCAACTCCTGAAAAGCGGCGTCGATTTCGTCTGCGTGGCATCCCCCGATGACCGGCACTTTTCGGCGGCGAAGGGGGCGATTCTGGCGGGCAAGCATGTCCTCATCGAGAAGCCGTCGGTGCTAACGCTGCAGGAACTGGATGAACTTTCCGCGCTCGCCATCATGCACAACGTCCTTGCTAAGGTCGTCTATCACAAGCTCCTCGACCCGGATCACAAGAAGCTGCGCACGCTCGTGGCGGACGGCGAGCTCCAGCACGTTAACACCGGCTATTGCACGCTGCTGGAGCCCAAGAGCATCGCCACTGGGCAGTTCGCGGAGTGGATTGCCGGCCGCAACCCAGGGACGTACGTTGCCGTGCATTACATCAAGCTCATCGATTTCACGTTCGGCGGGCGGCTGGTCAGCGTGGCCTGCACCGGGCAGCGGGGGATTGTTGGTCCTGGGGATGGGCCGACCTGGGATTCAACGCAGCTCCGGCTCATCTATGAATATGCAGACAAACGACAAGCGGCGTTCGACATTCACACGAGCTGGGTGACTCCCGACAACTTCCCCGGCTACGTCGACCAGGAGGTGCAGTTCCGCTTCGACAACGGCGTTTGGAACTGCCACAGCCGCAAGCGGGGGGTGGAATGCACAGTGGAAGGACGCACGCCGCTGACCCGCAAAATCAACATGAACAACCACTACAACGGCACCTTCCTGGAACCGTGGGGAGAGCGGAGCCAGCGGGGCTACGGCGTGGAAGTTCTGGAGCGATTCGTCCGCGAAGTCGCCAGCGTGGAATTCGGCGGCCCGCAACGTGAGCGGCCCAGCCGTCTCGCTGCCGCCCGCAAGCTGCCCTACAACGACCTCTCCGCCGACCGCCAAACCGTCGCCGCCGTCCAAGCCATGGAAGCCATCCTCGCCCGCCACGCTGCCGGCACGGCTAACTGCCTCGTCGAAATCGATCATCCCCAAGGCGGACTCGTTTTAATGACGCCGGGGAAGGCGGAAGTGGAAGTGCTCTACGCCGGGCGGGTGAACGACAGAGTGGGGTAGGCTTCCAGCCTACAGCTACGCATTTACTGGCGGTGGCGCTTCCCATCGCGGGAACGCCGGGAGTGCGTCACGAACCTCAGGGCTTCAATTCCAATTCCTTAAGTTTCTTCGCCGCGGTGCCAAAGGGGCCGAGTTGATAAACAGCCGCTCCCGCGGGTGAGAAGGTGAAGCTTTCAAACGGCTCTAGGAGCATCTGGTCGAGATAGTCCTGGGGCGCGACGCCGGTGCTGACGTGCGGATTGAAGTTCTTGCCGGACATTTTGGGGACGAATAATGATACATAGTCAATGAGTGCTTCGTCGAATTTGGGATTGTCGTGGGGAGCGGTGAATGCGCCGATGGCACCGGTCTTCAACATGAATGGTTTTGCGGCAGCGATGATGTCCGCTTGCAGCTTGAGCATCTCTGGAGTTGGCTTCGCGCAGATGCCTGCGACGCCTGTCCCACCGGAAGGGGCATAGTAATACTTAAACGCCTCAAGCTTCATTGCTTTAGGGTTGGCGGCAGCGAATTCCTTTTCGACCGCGGCATAAACCTGCTCCAAATCGGCGGTGCGAACGAAACACTGAAGCATGGTGATGTGCGGGCGGTGGGTCGCATCCAGCGCGAAACCCTTCGGGAAGACCTTAAGCAGTCGGGCGTTGTTGGCCTGGCAATGCTTGAGCATCGTGGCATCCGGCTCGAGCAAAATATCAATCGCGGTGATCGAGGACTTCTCCGCAAATATCTGCTTCCAATCGTCTTTCATGCTGACGACTGTCCAGCCCTCTTTCTTTGCTTCTTCATCGAGCGCCGGTGTAAAGGCACCGAGCTTGACGTCGGGCAAGCCTCGCGCGGGTCCATAAGAGTATTCGCGGGCCGCATCGTCATGCAGCACGAGCAGCATAAACCGCGGACCGCTTCCGCCCCCCGTGTATTCCAGCATTTGTCGGTCGCCATCGGAATTTCCGAAGGCGGCAATGGGACGACGGCCAATGTGCTGATTGATGCCGACAGGCTTGCCCCCCTTATCGTCGATAAAATTCAGCTCCGGCAGACGCACGAGCACTGGCTTGCCGTTGCGAAGTTCAAACTTGGTCTTGATGCTGCTCCCCACGATCTGCTCGGGTGGAATGCCGTATGCTTGCTCCGCCCAAGGACGCATGAACTCGATCCCACCCCCGGAGACGATAAACGTCTTAAAGCCGTTGGCCCGCAGGTAGGCGAGCAATTCGAGCATCGGCTGATAGGTCATTTCGGTGTAGAGCCTGCCTGTCTTGGGATGCTTCGCGGTTGCGAGCCAGTCCTTGACGATCTGCTCAAATTCCGTCGTAGTCATGCCCGCGTGCGTCGCCATGAAGAGTTCGAGGATCGCTCGTTCGCCGCCCGCGGAAGCGGTCTTCAAATCCCCCTTGAGCAATGAGGCGAAGGGTTCCTTGGTTTTCCATTCCGGATGCTGCGGGGCGAGCGTCTTCACGCGGTCGAGCGCGAAGTAAAGCTGGACCGGCAGCGGCTGCTCGCACCAGAGAGTCCCGTCGTTGTCGAACGTGGCAATCCGCTCGGCAACCGGCACGAAGTCCGGCGAGCCTTCCTTGGTGACTTTCTCGACGAAGGCGAGGATGGACTGCTTGGTTTTGCCATCGTTCCAGGAAGGGAGTGGATCGGCCGCGCGAGCGGCCGTTGCGATGAACGCAATGGCGACAACCATCGCAATGGAGAAGAAGTGCTGGACGCAGCTAAAGCGGGCGGTTTTCATAGCTGTAGTGATAGCGGTTAGAAAAAGGCCGCACCGGTTGTAAACGGTGCGGCCCGATTGATGAAACGATTACTTTCCGCCAGTGGCGCTGCGAAGCTGCTCTTCAATCTTGCTGAGGTTGAAGGAACCAGGCGACTGGCTGGGGGGGTATTCCTTCATGGTCATGAGGAACTTTGCGGCCAGTCCTTGGATCGGCACGATGACGAACGGCCGGTCGAGGAACCAGTCGTTGTAGGTGTTGGCATTGTGCTGGGCCTTCTCAAACGGGTCGCGGCGCAGATTGAACAGCAACGGCACACGCAGTTCGGTGAAAGGCTCTCGCCACACACCGAATGCCTGGCCGCGGTTTTCCAGGAAGACGGCTTTCCAGTCATCGTAGCGGGCGGCGACGATCTGGCCGTCGTCATTTACATACCAGAACTCGTGGCGGGGAGACTCTTTTGCCTTGCCGCTGAGGTAGTCAAGCTGGTTGTAGCCATCAATGTGGTTCTTGTATTTGCGACCGTTAATCTCGGTCCCTGCTTTGAGCTTTTCCGTAATGTCCGGCGCACCAGCGGCGGCGGCAAACGTGGGGAGCCAATCCTCGTGTGCAACAATGCCGTTGAGCGTCACATCCTTCTGGAAATGGCCGGGCCATTTGATGAAGCAAGGGACACGGTAGGCACCTTCCCAGTTGGAGTTCTTTTCGCTGCGGAAGGGGGTCGTGCCGGCATCGGGCCAGGTGTTGTAGTGCGGACCATTGTCCGTCGAATACTGCACGATTGTGTCGTTGGCGAGGCCGAGGTCATCGATCAACTTGAGCAGTTCGCCAACATGCATGTCGTGCCCGACCATGCCATCACTGTATTCGTCTTGACCGGAAATTCCCTGGTGCTCTGGTTTTACGTGCGTGCGGAAATGCATCCTGGTGCCATTCCACCAGCAGAAGAAGGGCTTGCCCGCCTTGGCTTGCCGAGTGATGAAGTCTTTCGCGGCGGCAACGGTTTCGTCGTCGATGGTCTCCATCCGCTTCTTGGTGAGCGGGCCGAGCTTTTCGATGGTCTGGCCCCACTTGCCGTCGGCCTTGCATTTCAGGATGCCGCGCGGGCCGAAGGTTTCGAGAAAGGTCTTTCCGTTAGCCAGTTTCTTGTCCTTCGGGTAGTCCCGGTTCTCCGGCTCCTCTTCAGCGTTGAGATGATAGAGGCTGCCGAGGAATTCATCGAAGCCATGCATCGTGGGGAGGTGTTCGTCGCGGTCCCCCTGGTGGTTCTTGCCGAACTGGCCGGTGGCATATCCCTGACTCTTGAGGACGGTGGCCATCGTGCAGTCGGTCTTTTGCCAACCTTGAGCTGCGCCCGGCAGGCCAACCTTGGTCATGCCCGATCGCACGGGAACACTGCCGCTGATGAAGGCGGCGCGGCCGGCGGTGCAGGACTGCTGGGCATAATAATCGGTAAAGGAGACCCCTTCTTTGGCGATGCGGTCGATATTCGGCGTCTTGTACCCCATCATGCCGCGGCTGTTGTGGCTGATGTTCCAGGTGCCGATGTCGTCTCCCCAGATCACCAGGATATTGGGGTTTTTGGCCGGTCCTTGGGCCAGCACCGGCAAGACGGGAAGAACGAGTGTGAGGAGGAATCCCCACGCGGCAAGTTGAGAGTTCATGAGTAAGTCTCCGAATCAGAGGATGATAGAGTAGACGCCGGCGACGAATTCCGCGGCGGTGGATTGGACGATCGTCCGAAAACGCATGGGTCGCGCTGCCAATATAGCTCTTATCGCTTTCGGGCAGCAGGTGGCAGCGTGCCGTCGCTAGCAATGGTCAATGTGAGAATTGATTCCGGCTCTGGGCCAAGAATTGCAGCGTCCGCTCAAGATCGTCGAAAGGAGGGATACGCATCCTCCTTCGAGCGCTGTTCCATGCATTCCCGTATTGCCATCGCGCTCTGCGCACTTCTTCTGCTCACTCCGGCCGTGGCGTTGGGTCAGATTCCCCAGCCCCTGATTCCGGAGCCAGTCGACTTTCGCCTGGATGGTGAGGGGGAGGGGCCGGAAGAAGAAGAGGACGAAATCGAGACCGACCGGGACTCGTTTACACCGGCTACGACGACGGTGGGGCTGCGGCGATGGGCTATCGAATCGGCGTACACGTTTCTGGACAATCGCCGGGTTCCCGAAACGCACAGTTTTCCTGAACTGGTTCTGCGCTATGGAGTGACCGATTGGCTCGAATTGCGGATGGGAGCGAATTACGAAGTCGGTGGGGCGGGCAACCCGGTTTCCGCCAATGTTCCGGATGATCTTGAGGACGAACCTGGTTTGGAAGAAGAAGCGACGGTCTCGTACGGGCTCAAAGCCGCACTCACGAACCAGAATAGCTGGGTTCCGCAATCAGCCGTCATCTTGCAAGCCTTTACCCCCACCAGCGGCAAATCGACCGATTCGCATCTGGCCCTCACTTACGCAGCCGGCTGGACGCTTCCCAATGGCTGGGTCTGGGATACCGCCCTCCGGTACGCCACCGGCAGTGCGGAGGAAGATCGCTTCAACGTCTGGTGCCCCTCCACAGTAATCAAGATTCCATTGGGAGAGCGCTGGAAAGCCCACTTGGAGTACTTTGGCATCTTCAGCCACGGACGGCAGCGGGAAACGACCCAGCACTTCATCAGCCCCGGAGCGCACTATCTCATCACCTCCGACTGGGAAGTCGGCGCACGCTTCGGCTGGGGCCTCAACGACCAATCGCCGAACTTCTTTATTAACATCGGCGGCGGGTATCGGTTCTAAAGGCATATCGGCATGCGGGCCTGCTCGGCGCGTCGGCGGACCGCGGTGAAAATGTTATTATGGGATTTGGTCTAGGCCGAGGGTGAACCTCTTCCCGAGGGATGCTGGGGCATCCAAAGTTACTAGCCCACATGTCGTCGTTAGAATCAGGGGGCTGACGCCCCCCGCTCGCCTTTAACCTTCAACCTCTCCGCTCATGCCTGCCGAAATTCCCACTCCGATTTCCCATCCCGGTGAAGCTGCTTCTAACGAAATCCGCCGGCGGCTGGCGAAGGTGGAGCCGCATGCGCTCCGGACGTTTACGCCGAGCCTGGCGGTGCTGGCGAAGTCGGCGGGGTCGTATCACTGGACGCCGGAGGGGCGGAAGCTTGCCGATTTTTCGTCGGGAGTGCTGGTGATGAACCTGGGGCACAACCCGACCCGCTGGTGGAAAAGGGTGACTGAGTATTTGCAACTCGGAGGGCTGAAGACGGCGGGGGAATTCTGCGAGGCAGTGACGCTCAACGGCTATAACGCAGTGACCGAAGTCGAAACGCAAGCAACCGAGCGGCTGGTGGCCTTGATGCAGAAGCAGCCGGGGGGGAAGCGGTGCGAGCAGGTGCTCTGGGCTGCCAGCGGCAGCGAGGCGATTCAGAAGGCCCTCTGGGCCGCGATGGACCGCCGGCCGGGGGAGCAGATGCTGCTGAGCACGCGTTATGGTTTTCACGGCAAGAAAGGACTGGCCGGGGCTGTCACCGGTAGCGAGCAGGACAGCGAGCGCGATTCGCGGGTCAAGTTTCTCAGCTTTCCGCGGGAAGAATGCATCAACGTCGCCCGCCGTAAACAGCCTCTGGATCTCAAGCCGTACGAGGCCGAACTGAACAAGCTGTGGGCCGAATACGGCAACAAAATTTGTGCCCTGATCACTGAGCCCTACCTCGGCGGCGGCGGCAGCTTCCATCCGCAGAAGGAATACATCCAGCTCCTGGCCCGCTTCTGCCGCGAGCACGACATTGTCTTCATCTTCGACGAGGTGCAGGCCAACTTTGGCCGGACCGGCTCCCTGTTCGCCTTCACGGAATATGGCGTGGAGCCGGACATCGTGGTCCTCGGCAAGGGGCTCGGCAACGGTGTCCCCGTCAGTGCCGCAGTCGGCCGGGCAGATCTGTTCGCCAACATGCACTACGGCGAAGCGAGCGACACTTGGAGCGCCAACCCTCTCGCCAGTGCTGCCGTCCTGGCCACGCTTGATGAATATGAAACGACCGACGTAATGGGGCAGGCGAAAAAGCTCTCCGCAGTCATCGAAAAAGGACTGCTGAAGCTCACTGAGCTTCCCACCGTTGCTCACATCCGGGGGGAAGGAGTCGTTTGGGGCATCGAATGCGCAGTTATCGGCAACACACCCGCCGATGCAGTGGCGAAAGCTTGCGTGGAAGCTTGCTATCGGGGGGATGACCAAGGCCGGGCGATCCACCTTCTCGGCCCCCTTGCCGGAAAGGTCATCCGCGTCAGCCCGCCGCTGGTAATGCCGCCGGCGGAAGCGGAAGAGTTCCTGGGAGTGATGTACAGCATCTTTGCCGAGGTTGCCAAGAAAGTGGGGTAGGCTTCCAGCCTGCCCTGTAACTCATCAAGAATCGGCGACTCCTTCCGTCCTGGTAATCACAAATCCCATCTCCTCAATCATCTTGTAGTCAGCTTCAGGTGCCTGGCCCTTGGTCGTTAGATAGTCGCCGACAAAGATGCTATTGGCCGCATACAGGCCCAGGCATTGCATGCTCCCGAGGTGCAGTTCCCGTCCACCAGCAATGCGGATTTCGCTGCTGGGATTGACCAGGCGGAACATGGCGAGTGCCTTGAGGCAGTAGCGGGGGGTGAGGTTCTTCGTTCTTTGCAGCGGGGTGCCGCTGATGTCGATCAAGAAGTTGAGCGGAATGGACTCTACTTTCAGCTCACGGAGAGCGAGGGCCATTCGCACCACGTCTTCGTCTTGCTCTCCCATGCCAATAATGCCGCCGCTGCAAAGGGCGAGACCGGCACTTCGACAGGCGGCCAGCGTGGCGACGCGGTCCTGGTAGGTGTGGGTCGTGCAGATCTGCTCGTAGTACTCCGGGCTGGTATTCAGGTTGTGATTGACCTTGTTCACGCCGCAAGCGGCCAGCCGATTGGCCTGGTCGGGAGTGAGGAGGCCGAGGCATGCGCAGATTTCCAGATCGTAGCGGGATTTGATCTCAGGAACGATCTTTTCCACCGCCTGAATTTCCCGCTCGCTCGGTCCCCGGGCGGAAATCACGATGCAGTAGGTCTTCGACTGCCGCTCCGCCGCCAGCCGGGCTCCGTCCAGCAATTTCTCGCGGCTGAGGATGTTGTATTTGGGGATTTCCGCCTCGCTCACCTTGGACTGCGAGCAGTAATGGCAGTCCTCAGGACAGAGGCCGCTCTTGGCATTCATCAGGAAATAGAGCTGCACGGTGTTGCTGAAAAACTTGCGGCGAACGCGATAAGCGGCCGCCAGGATGTCCAGCAACTCTTCGTCCGGCGCGCGAAGCACGGCGAGCGCTTCGGGCTCGGAAAATGTCTCGCCACGCAGCGAACGGCTGGCCAGGTCTTGCCAATCGAGAAGGTCGCCAGCAGGTGCAGCATCGAGATGAACGGGCGGGTCACTCAGGCTCAAAGTCATAAGCGGCTCGGCAATTGTCTTGCAAGGGAGGCAAATCCCTGCATGATAGGTGTTTAGATGGCGTCCAATCTTGCAGCTTATTTTAGTAGGAAGCGGGCCAGCGTGTTAGGGCAGCATTTTGTGCGATTCGGCGTGCTGGGGCATGTGGGGCGCTTTGCCGCGGAAGCGGCTGAGCGGTTTCCCCGCGGCACGCGCGTCGTCTGCCGCACCCGCCGGGGTCTGGAAGTGGGTGAAGTCCTTTCCCCGCTCGATGTGGCTGCCCGCGACGAGCTTCACGGCACGCTCCTCCGACGCATTACAATTGAAGACGACCTGCTGTTGGCCCGGCTGGACCGCAATCGAAGCGAGGCCTTCACCGCCTGCGAAAGCCGCTTGAGGGAGCGAGGAATTCCGGCGGTGCTTGTGGACGTCGAGCACCTGTTTGACGGCCAATCCTTGTATTTCTATTTCCTCGGTGGCGAATCCCCGGAAATCGCCGAGTTGACCAGCGAACTGGCGGAAACCTACGAAGCCAAGGCCCAGTTCCGCAAATTCACCGACACCCTCGCACAGGGCTGCGGACCCGGCTGCGGAACAGCCGAGGCGGAGAACGGCTGCGGAACCGGCGCTTGCAGCACGTGCGCGGTTCTGAGCGCATGCGGCGGAAGAGCTGCCCACGTTCATTAATCCCGCTGGCAGTGATAACTCCATGACCACCTGGCATCCCGCCGCGGCTGAAAGCGAACTTCCCCCGGGAACCGCCAAAGAGTGCGTTGCGGGAGATAGGATTGTCGCCCTATTCAACGTCGACGGAACGATTCACGCCCTCGACGGCATCTGCCCTCATCAGGGTGGCCCACTCGGCAAAGGCAAATTGCAGGGCTGTATCATCACCTGCCCCTGGCACGGCTGGCAGTTTGATGTGAGCACGGGACAGCACCAGACCAGCAAGTCGTTGGTGCATGGGAAGCTTCTGGTGAAGGTGGAAAGTGGCGAGATTTTCGTCGCCTTCGATTCGTAAAACTGAAGGACGGGGTCGGGAGGGGTTTTCGCGAGGGACGTTACTTACAACCAATAATTGTGCCGCGAAAACTCCTCCCGACCCCTTCTTGCCGTAACTCGGCTACCGCGCGGGGCCATAGTTACGTAGATTGAAGTTGTCGTCCCCCGCCTCTCGTGCCGGCCATCCCTTGATCCGCTATCGCCCTTTCCAGAACTGGGATCCGCCGGCACTCGCCGAAATCTGGCGCAGCCAGCCGCCGCTCCACGGGCGGATGCAGGGGCTCACGCCGCGCGTTCTGGAAGAATTGGTTTTCTCCCGCCCGTACTTCGACCGCCAAGGATTGATCGTCGCGGTTGATGACGGTCGGCCCGTCGGCTTTGTTCATGCCGGATTTGGGGGGAGCGACGATCTGGCGTCTCTCGACAAATCGCTCGGCACCACCTGCCAGCTTTTGGTCGCACCCCATGAGCAGCGGGCGCAAATCCAGGCGGACTTGTTGCGTGCCAGCGAGGAGTATCTCCGGAGCAGCGGCGTCCGCCAAATCTTTGGCGGCTCGGCGTTTCCTGTGAATCCCTTCTATCTCGGCCTCTACGGCGGCAGCCGCTTGCCGGGGGTGCTGTCATCAGATTTAGAGCAAACCGCCCTGTTTCAAAATGCCGGTTATCGCGAACGCGAACGCCGACTCCTGCTCAGCCGTTCGCTCGCCAACTTTCGCTGTCCCGTTGATCGCCGGCTGATGCAGCTCCGTCGTCGCTGCGAAGTGGCCGCTGTTAATGATGTTACGCCCGATAACTGGTGGGAATCGTGCGTTTGGATGCACGCCAATTGGACGCGCTACGAGCTTCGTTTCAAGGACAGCGAGGATGCACTCCTCTCGACCACGTTCTGGGACATTGTTCCCCTCTCCAAATCCTGGGGGGTTCAGGCCGCCGGCATAGTCCGGATAGAAGATACTGCCGAAACTCGCACCGAGGGGATGACGACCTACCTGCTCGCCGAGGCGCTGCTCGATCTGCAACGGAATGGAGCCACTGTCATCGAGACTCAGGCCTTCGCCAAGGACGCTTCGCTCTTGGCCCTCTTCAAAGAGCTCGGGATTGCCGCCTACGACGAGGGGGTTCTGTTTGCCAAGGATGGCTGATCGCCCGCGTTGCTTGGGCGGGGCGGCTCTTATAAGCTAGAGGGGAGAAACAACTCGGGAGGAGCATGGCCCTGACGCAGCTCGGCCAACCACAATAGGAGCGACCATGGCCAAGGAAAAAGATGCAGCCGACAAGCCCCACCGCGTGCTGGTCGTCGATGACGATGCGGAAATCATCGATACCGTGCAGTTCGCCCTTAAGCAGAAGGGGTATGAAGTCCTGATTGCTCGCGACGGCAACCAGGGGCTGGCCATGGCTGAGAAGGACGAGCCTGATCTCGTCATCCTCGACATGATGATGCCCAAACGGAGCGGCTTTTTGGTCCTGGAGAAGCTGAAGACGCTCGGGACCGCCGTCAAAGTCATCATGATCACGGCGAACGAAGGGAGCCGGCATAAGGCGTATGCCGAAATGCTCGGGGTCCATGAGTATATCCGCAAGCCGTTCGCCATGGACAAGCTGCTGGAAAGCGTGGAGCGCCTGCTCGCATAGTTGCCATGGGCTACCCTTCCTTCCCGCTTTCCCACTCCTCAATAGTCTTCGGCCAATCGTCCTTGAGCAGTCGCGAGAGCGAGCGATCGGCGAGGAGTTTGCCCCCGGTCTGGCAGCGAGGACAGTAGTTGGTTTCGTTATCGGCTCGAACAATCCGCTGCACCGCCGTGCCACATGTTGGACAAGGCTGGCCGAAGCGGCCGTGAACGGCCATTTCGGGACGAAAGGCGGTCACCCTCTCCGGGAACTTCACTTTGGCTTCCGCCAGCAGCCGCTCCGTCCAGGTTTGCAGCGTCTTCTGCGTCGCTGAAAACAGTCGCTCGATCTGCTCGTCATCAAGCCGGCTAGTGAGCGTGACCGGCGAGAGTTGGGCCGCGTGGAGGATCTCGTCGGAATAGGCGTTGCCAATCCCGCTGAACAGTCGCGGTTCGGTCAGCGCCCGCTTGAGCGTGTGATTCTCGCGCGTGAGCGCGCTCTTGAACTCTGGCAGCGACGTTTCCAGTGGTTCAATCCCTCCGCGGTCCTGCTGATCTAGCGATTCCTGACCCCGAAGCACATGCAGCGACGCCCGTTTCTTCTGGCTCGCCTCCGTCAGCATCAGCGTGAAGCCCTCAAAGCCGAACGCCGCCAGGTCATTCTTCCCTTTGGGAAGCGTGCCGGCTTTCTTCAAATGAAACCGCCCGGCAATCATCAGATGAAAGACCAGGAACAGTTCCTCGTCAAAATGCCAGACAATCCGCTTGCCAATCCGCGAAACATCCCGCACCTGCCTTTCCTCCAGGGCCATCAAATCCGGCTCTACGGTTCGGATCAGGAAGGGACTTCGGACCTGAATCTTCAGTAGCGTCTTTCCTGCAATCCGTTCCCGGAGGGCGTGCAGGTAGGTGACGATATCGGGAAGCTCGGGCATGGCGGGATTTCAAAACCGAAATTCGAAGGTCGAAATCCGAAATGGAAGAGAGAGGGCAATTGCGAGTTACTTCTTTGGCCCTGCCGTCAGTGGCAGCGGGTCGTCGAGGGATTTTTGAAGTTTCGCAAGTTGTTTGGTCATGGAAGCAACTCGTTCCGCATGCTCGGGTTTGGAAGCGAGATTCGTAATCTCGTCCGGATCTTTTTGCAAGTCAAAGAGTTGCGTGACGTCGACTTGCGGATATCGGATCAGCTTCCAGTGGTCGGTGCGGATGCTTCGCTGGAAGTCGCGGTAAGCGCCAAAGACTTCGCTTCGGACGCCAGGCTCTTTCCCATCAAGGATGGGCCGCAGGCTCTTTCCTTCCACTTCCTTCGGAATGGACAAAGCGGCCAGGTCGCAAGTGGTGGGGAACAAGTCGAGCAGGTAGCACAGCGCGTCACTCTTCTTCGCAACAGGCATGCTTGGTCCCGCCATCAGCAGCGGAACGCGAACGCTGTGGTCATAGAGGTTTTGCTTTCCCATCAGGCCGTGCCGTCCGAGCGCCAGGCCGTTGTCGGCGGTGAAGATGATGATGGTATTCTTGGCCTGGCCGGTTTCGTCCAATGTTTTCAAGATTCGCCCTATTTGGGCATCCAAATGGGTGATCATTGCGTAATAGTCCGCAGTGTGCCGTCGAATTTCCTCCTTCGTCCGCGGGAATCCGGCCAGCAACTCATCTCGCACTTTGAGTTCGCCATTGTCGAAGGGATGCTCGGCCAGAAAACTTGCGGGAAGCTCGAGCCTGGCCGGATCATAAAGTTTGGCGTACTCCGGCGGAGCGGACCGCGGGTCGTGTGGAGCCCAAAATGCACAGTAGAGAAAGAACGGCTGGTCGCGCTTATAGGTTTTTAGGAAGCGGATGGCTTCATCAGCGAACAGTTCGCTGGAGTGTCTGTCGCCGGCTTTCTCGCGAGTTTTGGGATACTTTCCGTCCGGTGAGTGATTAAAGATCGGCAGCTTGAAATGGTCGCTCATGCCGCCGAAAAAGACCGCGGCTCCTTCGTCGAACGCAGCGGCATAAGAGGCGGGGCCGTTGTGCCACTTTCCAATGCCATAGGTTGCGTAGCCCTGCTCCCGCAAATATTGCGGCCAGGCCTTTACCCCCGTGAGTTGCACGGGAACATGAAACAGAGTCCTGCCGCTCATCAGCATCGCCCGGCTTGGCATGCAAACCGCCGGGTTCAGCGATCCCATCTGGAAGCAGTGCGTAAATGTTGTCCCGCGGCGCGCCAATTCATCCAGATGAGGCGTTTTGACCTCGTCGTTGCCCAGTGCACCGATGGCGTTGTACCGAAGGTCGTCGGCAAACAGTACGACGATGTTGGGTCGGGGCTCCCCGGACCAAAGGGCTGTGGCGAGCAAGAAGGAAAACATGCGGAATTCCTGAATCCGAAGCATTTAATCCGAAAGCAGAATTCTAACACCATCTGCTTTCGAATTTCGAGCTTTGAATTTCGGATTTTCCCCACTAGTGGTCCAGAATGAACTCGTTGCTGTTCAGCAGCGCCCACCAGATGTCCTCCAATGCGGCTGCCGGCTTGTCCTTGGTGCTACTCAGGATCTTCTGAATCGCGGTGAGTTCGCGGCCGGTCGGTTTGCGGGAGAGGGAAGCGAGGAAGAGGTGCTCAATCTTTTCGTTGATCGGCATGGTGCTGTTGATGACGCCGGGAAGGAATCCCGTTTTGCCGCTGCCGGCGGTTTGGCGTATCAGCTCGCCGTTCATCATCTCCAGCGACTGCCGCACGGAGCCGTTGAAGTGGCTCTCTTCCATCGCATCATCGGTTCCCATGTTGCGGTTGAACTGGGCGAGCCAATCCACGCGAGCCTGGGCAAGCACATCGGCGTTCTCCCCCGCTTTGCTTCGCAAGCTGGCGGCAGCGAGCAGCGAGTTGTAAACTTCTTCCGCCTGCATCTGCCGGGTGTAGTAGTGGCTGAAGAGCGGCGACGTGCCAGCTTGCGGGCTATCCGCCATGCTGCCGACGGGGACCACGCTGGAGCGTCCGAAGGGATCGCTCAGCACAATCCAGCGGATAGCGGCTTTCAGGTCGTAATTGCGGGCGACGAACTCTTTCGAGAGCCGATCGAGCAATTCCGGATGCGTGGCGGCATTCGTCTTCCCCATGTCATCGATCGGCTTCGTGAAGCCGTAGCCGAAGAAATGGGACCAGAGGCGATTCACCAGAGCCCGCGGCAGATCGTCGGAGCGGACGATGAGCTTCGCCAGTTCTTCGCGGCGATTCACTTCCGCAAGCAGACCGCTCGATTCAATCGGCTTGCCATCAATGAATTGCGGCAGGGCGGCTTTCAACTGGCCGCTCGGCTGTTGGTAATAGACTTCGCCTTCTTGCGTCACACCCTTGCGGTCAAAGAAGTCGGTATTAACGACGCGAGGCCCTGTCGGTGTTTGCTCAATTTGAGCCTGACGGAAGAACGCATTCAGTGACCAGTACTGTTGCTGCGACCAGTCTTGTGACGGATGCTGATGACACTGGGCACACTGGAGTGACTGTCCGAGGAAGACTCGGCAAGTCCGAGCCGTAACGAGCGTGGCATTTTCGTTGAGCCCGGCCAACACAAAGTTGACCGCCCCGTTGGAATCCTCTGCTCCAAGCTTGGCGGTGCCGGTCGCGGTAAGGAGTTCATAGACCAGCTTGTCATACGGCTTATTCTCGGCCAGCGAATGGCGGAGATACTGCTCAAAGGCTTCCCGGTCCACACCTTCCTGCGATCCCGCGGTCCGACCGATGAGGACATTGGCCCATACACCGGCCCAGTACTGAGCGTACTGTTCGACATAATTGTCGTCCGTCAGCAATTTATCAACCAGCTTCTGCCGTTTGTCCTTGGAATTGTCGTTGAGGAACGCCAGCGTCTCAGCCCCCGAGGGAATGCGCCCCAACATGCGAACAAAAACGCGGCGGCACCACTCTCCATCCGCGGCTTGGGGAGCGGGGTTGACGCTGTTCTCGGTCCAGGAGCGATGCAATTCGGCGCTGACAAAAGAGGCAACTTCCGAATCGGGAGAGGCCTTCACCGCATAATTTCGCTCGGGGAAGCCGGATGAAGGAACAGGCTTGACGTTCGTATCTTCCGGCGCGGGAACCGTGATGTGCGGAGCAGGAGTAAACTCCTTGTCCGGAGTTTTGGCGATCAGCGGCGCATCCACCTTCGGCTTTGTCCCCTGCACCTTGCCGGGAACCGTGGGGGTCTTCTTAACAATCGACTTGTCATTTTCCTTTTCCTTCGGCCCATTCTTGGCGACGTTCGGATTGCGACCGGCAATAACTCCAATCACACCCAGACCCACGCCGAGCACAACCACCAGCGAAACGGCGGCAACCGTCGGCCAGGCAGAGCGGGAATGCTTGCCGGCGCGCGACGCGGAAATCGAATTCACCGCCAGTTGCACATGGCCATTCGACGACCCATTAGAGCTATGGGCAGACGCAGCAGAAATCGCCGGAGGCACCACTGCGCGGAGCGGCAGCGGGGGAGCAGCAGGTTCCACATAGCCATTCACTTCCGGCCGCTGGATGGGGGAAGCACCGCCGCGGATCGCGAGCGACTGCATAATGCGGGCGGAAAGGTCGGGCGGCGTGCGGCCGCCGAGGACTTCCTCCAGCATTGCGTCGAGAATCGGATCGTCGCGGTCAGGTGTCATTTCAACTTACTTTCAATGCACTCGCGGAGCTGTTGTTTGGCCCGCTGCATCAAGTTCTTGGCTCCATGTTCGGTAATTTCCAGGGCTGCCGCAATCGCTTCCCGCGAGCAGTCCTCGCGAAACCGCAATTCCAACGCCATTCTCGCCCGCTTGCTGATCCCTTGCAAACAGTCCTTCAGGGCGTCAATCAAAGCCTCGCCGTTATCGCTGCCTGCCCAATTCGTCCAGGTCCGGTCCAGTTGCTCCACATTCTCCACGGCCGTCACCTTTCCCGCCCGGCGTTTGGCCGAGATGAACAGGTTGAAGGCCACCTTTCGCAAATAACCCAAGGTCGCCGACGGTCCCAGATCCTGAAACGGCTTTTGTAGGACGCTCAGGAAGGTTTCCTGAGTAATGTCCTCCGCCTGGGCACTGTCGCAACCCAAGGCGCGCAAATACCGCCAAATTCCAGCCTGGTAAGTCTGGATCAGGACGACAGGGTCTATTCCAGTCGTTTCGGCCATACTGCCGCTTTCATGCTCCAGACCTAGAACGAATGGGGGGGTGAATTGTACTCACCGGGCGCAAACCGTTAGCCCATAAGGAGCTAGCGACACGCGGTCCCCTCGCAATTCAGTCTACACCACGGACCCACCACCGCGAAAGTGAACGAAATTCCGCTGGAGAGCGGCTCATCGGAGGAAGAAGTTCGTCTTTCCGCAAGTTCCCACTCTGGCTAAACTTCCGCGCCACCGATCCTTCGCGCGCAGATTCACAGGTTTCGCCAGGAGGGCGAATTATGTCCGACCAGTCCGGCCAACGACGCCGTTTATCCATCGCCATCATCGCCCGCAATGCCGCCGAGGCCCTGGCGGAAACGCTCGTCAGCATTCGCAACCTGGCGGACGAAATTGTTGTGCTGGACACCGGCTCGACCGATGAAACGCCCATGATCGCCGAACGGCTGGGGGCGAAGTTGCATCGTCGAGCTTGGGACGACAGTTTTGCCGCCGCGCGGAACGCTTGTCTAACGCATGTTTCGGGGGACTGGGTTCTCTGGATGGACGCCGGCGAACGACTGGAAAAAGAAGAAGCGCGGTTGGTGCGGGAGTTTGTAAATGAGCATGCGGACCTGGCGACGGCCTATCTGCTGCGAGTCGCGCTTCCTGGGCAGGAAGCCTGCATTTCTGGCGAGCAGATTGCCTGCGTGCGGCTCCATCCGAATCGGCCCGGGCTCATTTTCCACGGACGCGTGCGCGAATCGCTCACCCGTTCGGCGTTTTCTTTCGGAATGAAACTCGAGCACTTGCCGCTCACCCTCAATCGCAGTGCCCGGGATCACGATCAAGTAATTAAGGCCGCCAAAGCCGAGCGAAACATTCGACTCGCCGATTTGCAGATTGCCGAGCGCGGGCCGACGGCCGATTTGCACAATTGCCTGGGCGAAGCGTGCCAGACCCTGGGCCAGCACGAAGCTGCTCTGGGGCACTATCAAAGGGCCAAGGAATCCGCCGAGCCAGCTTCGGCGGAAATGCTGGAGGCGTATTACGGCTTGTTGACCTGCCTGGAAAAGGTTCCGGTCCGAGGCTCAGAGAGTCGGAGCGAGGTCGATCCCCCGTCGCAGAATCGCGCGGCACAGACGTCCCTTTGCATGGAAGCCTTGGAGTCTTTTTCACTCGACGCACAATTGCTCTGTGCCCTTGGCGGCTATTTGCAATCGCTCGGCCAGCCGGAGTTGGCGGCCCGCTCGTATGAAGTCGCCTATCGCCACGGCCAGGTGGAGCCGGAAATCTGGCACCTGCGAGACATTCGCGAAGTGGCTGCCGTTTGCAACAGCGTGCTGCTGCAACTCGAAGGCAAAGATGACGCAGCGCTCGCCCTTTTGAGCGAAGCCTGGATGGCCTATCCCGAGTCGCTCCGCATTGGCCGTCAGATGGTGGAACTGCATGTGAAACATGGCCGGCGGGATGAGGCATTACTGGCGGTCAGCAAGCTCTCGTCCGACCTACCTGGGAAAGAAACCTGGCGGACGGCCGTTCAGGGTGCTTGTGCGGCGGTCGAGGCCAACTGGAGTGCTGCCAAGACCTTCTTGGAAACCGCCTATCGCGGCGGCTGCCGCGAGAGGTTTTGCCTACGGTGGCTTTGCGTGACGCTGCTGGCGACTGGAAACACCGCGACGGCGGAAGTGGTGCTGAAAGTCTGGGAAACCAATGATGAGTCCAATCTAGAGCTCGTTCACTTCCGGGCTGCCATTGACGAACAATTCGCCCGAGAAAGGACCGCAACGGCTGCGGCAGGAAACACCGGTGGTACTGGTAACGGCGGAGCGATTCGAGTCGATCCGCCGCAAGTGACGTCTCCCGCGGCCGGCCAGGTGAAGCGCCGCAGCGGATTGAACGCCCCTGAGAGAGCTTAGCAATTAGAACGGGTGGATCGCCTTGTAGGGACTGGCGATCAAGGCATACGAGAGCATGAGCATCGCGTAACCGGCGGCGAGCATGACGTGGTTCAGTTCCATTGTGGCGATCCTTTACAAAGCGTCGAGTTCCGATTGATAGTTGTTGCAACGACGGTGCCCAAGAATTTGTAACTCGATCTACTTTGACCTAAGTCCAATACAGAAAATCGTTTAGGAACATCGGATGGCCACCGCCACCCTCCTTTCGGCTTAAGTAGTCGCGCGCTTATGCCGTCAATTTGATTACATGCGCCATCCTTTCGATTCCAAGAGGTCACTGGCTCATCGTTTGCTCTCTCGATGACTTCGGATAACGAAGTTCTTACTCAGGAGAAGCCGCTATGGCCCGCACATCATCATCGAAGTCTCAGCCCCCAGCCCTTAGAGACGTCAAGGAAGAGCCAAAGGCTCGGCCGATCGGCAAAACTGTGTCCGGAAAGCCGACGCCGCTTGCCGGCAGCAGCGACAAGGTGGATGAAGCCTCTAAGGAATCCTTTCCCGCCAGTGATCCGCCCGCATCAGCGTCTTCCCCGGATGCGGCCCAGCCCGATAATGACATCTCTCCCGCGCGGTTCGTCGATCCACGGGAGCTCAAGAAGCCAAAGTCGCGGTGATGGCGGAGGTCTCTCGGTGGCAACCTCGCGTTCAACCCGCGCGGGGGCGCGGGGGCCAAGCTTAGCCGCCTCGCCCACGAGGCGGAGAAACGCGGCAACGGGAGAACCGGTGTCATTTGGCATTATCACCCGCATTCCCCGCGTGGGCGCGGGGGCTAAGCTTGGTAGGGCGTGACGAAAGACCAGTTTTGCCGTTTGAGGCTGGCTTCTTCGGGATTGTCGTTAACGTATTGCACTGCCCCCACAACGTCGTCATGGGTGTGCAGAAAAACCTTCCAGCCATCTTCTTCCCAGGGTGTCGGCAAGCTGCCGTCTTTCTTCATGAACTGCGCAAGCGGATGCAGATTCGATCTTCGCAGTTGTCGTGAAGCGGATCTCTTCAAATGCCCGGCTATCTTCTCCGCGAACATATTCTGCTGAGCCACGACGACGTGGACGTGGTCCGGCATGATGGCTGTCGCATAGACGACCATCCGGAGCTTGCTGATGATTTCGCGGAATCCCGTGGCTACGGCGAGCGCCTGTTGGCCGGTGAAAACTACGGGTGGGTATTTGAGTTCCTGCTTGGCAAGTTCCCGCGCAGACGCGTCATGCAGCAAGCTGGGATTTGGATGGCGAGTTGGGTCTTTCGTGGCCGGACCAAATGCTTGCAATCGATTGGACCAGACATATTTCGACCACGAGCCCCGCGGGTCGTTCGGAAGCCAGAACCCATAAGCGCCGAACACAATGTGATAGGCAATAATGGGAAGCGACTGTTTCATAGCTTAGCCTCAACGAAGCTTAGCCGCCTCGCCCACGAGGCGGAATGTTATGATACCGGAATAATCGACGTTAATTGGCATTATTACCCGCATTCCCCGCGTGGGCGCGGGGGCTAAGCAAACCATGCGTTCTATTTCGCTCGCCTCCCTGCTGCTAGTCGCATGTGCGCAGGGGACCTACGCCCAGGTTCCCCTCCCCTCCGCCAAACCCGTCCCCCGGATGCAGGTCCTCCCGCTGCCGCACGACGAAGCCTCCATTGAACGTGACGGCCAGGAGATCTCCCGCTACCACTTCAGCCCGCAAGACCGCCGGCCGTTTCTCTATCCGATCATCGGGCCGAGCGGCAAGTCATTGACTCGGATGGGGCATCCGCGTGATCCCGTTGGGCATAGCCACCACAACTCGGTCTGGGTCGCCCACAACGACGTGGACGGCATCTCCTTCTGGGCGGACACCGGCAAGGGGCGAATCGTGCAGAAGAAAGTCCACTATGAAGACACGGAGGAAGAAGCCCTGATCCAGGCCGAGAATGTCTGGAACGACGATCACGGCAAGACGCTGCTCACGGAGACGCGGACGCTCCGCTTTCGGCCGCAGGCCAAGGGGGAATGGCTTCTCGTCATCGACCTCAAGTTCACGGCTGACAAGCGGGTGACGCTGGGAAAAACTTCGTTCGGCCCCATCGCGGTTCGGATGGCAAAAACCATCGGCGTCCACGACGGCGGCGGCACGATGCGGAGCTCAGCCGGCGGCGTCAACGAAAAAGAAATCTTCTGGAAGCCGGCGAAATGGGTCGATTACTCCGGCCCAATGCCAGGAGGAGTCCTCGAAGGGATCACGCTCATGGATCACCCCGCGAACCCAAGCCACCCCAACCCTTACCACGTCCGGGACGACGGCTGGATGGGAGCCACCACCACCTTCGCCGAGCCCCGCATCATCGACAAAGACAAGCCCCTCGCGCTCCGGTACGGCCTCTGGGTGCACGGCGGACTGCCGACGGCGGAGGTGATTGAGGGACAGTTCGAGGCGTTTGGGAAAATTGAGGGGCCAAAGCAGTAGTGCCTTAACGATACTGTTCACCTGCCTCGGCGTCTGGCGAGACGATGAATCTCGAAAAAGCGTAATGCCGCCGCGGTCAGATGCAACGATTGGTTATGTCCGGGTTCACCAGCCCTTGGGCCAGCCGCCAGGGGGAGCTTGGAGCTGCGACTTGATGAACAGAACGTACTTTGGGTCTTCACTGCCGAACAATTTCATGCCCTCATTGATGAATGCGCCCGCGAGCCAATTAGCTGCTTCGTGATTCTCCCCTAGCTCAAACATGCACTGCCCGAGACGTAACCGAATGAATGGATTGCCGGGAGCTTCGCTGTAGTACTTCATCGCTGTCATGAGCGCCTCGCGGCCTTCCGGAAATCGCCGCAACTGAAACCACATGTCGCCAACCGATACGAGCAGCCACAGCCCCGCTGACCAACTGGTGCGTGGCTCGGGCAACAGTTGCCATGCCGCTTGAAAGCGCGATAGTGCTTGCTGGAACTCATCCGCGTCGGCGAATTCGTTGCCTTCAGAACTGAGTCGCTCAACCTCAGCATAGATGGAATCGGGAAGCTCAGCCAATTGACGAACACTCCGGCATAACCATTGTTTATACAGACACCGTCCGAATAATAACGGGCGCAAAATGCGCCGTCAAATCACAAGTCTAATTGGCGTTTGGGAAGTCGGTGTCGGGAGTCATTGGCGAGTCCGACATTGCCTGCTGAAGAGAATCCGCTCGCCAATGACTCCCGTCCCCCTGAGGTTGCGAGCGAGGGACGACACTAGCGCCCGAGTGTTCCCATCGGCGGCGATCACCGGGACGCCGAAGAAGATTCGCCGGTTGAACATGCAATATCGGCAGCTTCGCGCGCATCACTTTGTTCCGCCTTGGTGCCGGGGTCAATGATTCGAGCCGCCGCCGCCGACCGGCCTTTGTTGATTTCGGCAATCAGTGCGCGAACGTCGTGCGAAACAGCCTGGGACATTTGCTGCCGAACCCGTCGAACTTCGCTGTAACTATTCATCAAGTGAGTCCTCCCCAAGAAGTTCCAGGGGTGTAACCAGCGCTGGATTGCCCAATCCAAGTATACCATTGACGCGGCGGATGTGCCCGAATTTGTTGGCATTGGCAATATGCCGGCAGTTCCAGGTGACCAGAAAATCGCAGCGATGGAATGATGCAGCCGCAAGATGCAGAGCGTCCCCGGCGGGATTCGCCGGCATGACCCGATGTGCGATGTAGGCATCGACCGCCTCGGCGACAGCTTCGTTCAAGTCCAGGAGAGCGAACCTGGCAAGCAATGTCAACATCTCGGCCTGTTTCGGATATTCGCCTGCCTCAAGCTCCGCTTGCACCGCGAGACTCGATACAAGTTCGTCGTTCCCGGCCAGCGCGCCATCCAGCCATCGCCTGGTCCAGTTCTGCCGGGCGAGCATCTCCGGCTCCGTACGAACGTTGTGGTAAAAGCTCACAATCGTTGTTTCGATGTAGATTCTCGCCATCAGAGTAGCTCCGCCAAACTCCGTGAGGAGACGTTCTCGCAGCAGGACCTGTTTGCAAACTTTTGCCGGTTTGCCGTCGTTGGGAAGGCTTAGACCCTTTGGGCAATATTCTACACGCAAAAACGCCGGTAAGTGCTTTAGCTCGCCGTGCAACATTTACCATCCGGAGTCTTCCGTCATCGGCGAGATTGACATTGCCTGCTGTACAGACTCTGCTCGCCAATGACTCCCGTCCCCCTGAGGTTGCAAGCGAGGGACGACACTACCTGCCCGAATTTCCGGAGCGGAAGCAGCGGCAGGGGCAAGTTGCTCAGCTTAGCCCCCGCGCCCACGCGGGGATTGGACGTGGGCAGTCTTTAGCGGTAGTCAGCACTGGCTCGGTCGCCACCCGGAATCGCCTCGTGGGCGAGGCGGCTAAGCAGATAACTCGCTCCGGGTGCCATATCGGAGGGACGGGAGTCTTACGCGGCTACGGTTATTCCGATGGCGAGTCGGTGACGCTTAAGACGGAGGGCCCCGGTCTTTGGCTTTCCAGAATTCCGGAAAATTTTTCGGCAAGGTTCCATAAACAACTGGACAGTAGTGTATAATGCGGGGGAGTGGAGTAAGCGAGCCACAAGCGTCAGCGCGTGGAGTTGAGATTGGGCTGGCGTCCGCGAGGACTCCACGCGCTGACGCTTGTGGCTCGCTGGCTCGGGGTGATGAATCAGAATTTGAACCGTGAATCGGACTTACGGCGACATGGATCACTGGAATATCCGAATAGCTAACAACTTAGGATGATTCATGTCGTCGTAAGTCAGTGAAAAAACAGCTATGAATCCATGAATCACACAGTACTATCGGGGGGATGCAAGCGATTCGAGAACCCTTATGAGTAGGACGAAGCCATTGCTTCGTCCGCATGCCGGAGAATGTCGCACGAAGCAATGGCTTCGTGCTACGAAAGTGAGAATGCCATGGTGAAGCAAGAAAGCCCACATCCGAAGTCCCTCTTTACCGGCCGCGGAGCGACGACGAGTCCGCCGAACCGGTTTGAGTCGGTGCATTCCCAGATCGACTACGAGCAGCTCGCGGCGGACGATGAGCTGCTGGCGGACGAGCGAAAGGTGAAGACGGCCTTTTTGCCGGACCATTCCAAGACGCTGATCCGCGAAAATGAAAGCCCCGATGTGCCGTTCCGCTATAGCATCAACCCGTACCGCGGCTGCGAGCATGGGTGTGTTTACTGCTATGCCCGGCCGACGCATGAAACGCTGGGGATGAACGCGGGGCTCGATTTTGAGAGCAAAATCCTGGTGAAGCACGATGCCGTGGAGTTGCTGCGGAAAGAACTCAACCATCCCAAGTGGCAGCCGGAGTCGATCACCCTGTCCGGTGTTACCGATTGCTACCAGCCGGCGGAGCGGAAATTCAAGCTGACCCGCGGCATCCTGGAAGTGATGCTGGAAGCCCGCCAGCCGGTGACGCTGATCACGAAAAACTCCTTGCTCCTGCGGGATCTCGACATTCTCGCTCCGCTGGCTCAGCGGAATCTGTTCGCTGCGGCAATCAGCATCACCACGCTCGACGCCGACCTCGCCCGGACGATGGAGCCTCGCACCGCCACGCCGCAGGCCAAGCTGCGAGCGATCCGCGAACTCTCTTCCGCGGGTGTCCCCGTTCGTGCGATGATCGCGCCGCTCATCCCCGGACTCACCGACCACGAATTGCCGCAAATTATGGAGGCAGTTGCAGAAGCGGGGGCGACGGGGGCTGGCTACGTCATGCTCCGGCTGCCGCTAGCGGTGTCGCCGATGTTCCTCGACTGGCTCCGGACGCACCGCCCGCTGCAAGCGGAAAAAGTGGAGGGTCTGATCCGCGGTGTGCGCGGGGGCAAGCTCTACGTGACCAACTGGGGGGAGCGGATGCGCGGAGAGGGACCATACGCGGACGGAGTCAAAGCCAGCTTCGACCTGTTCGCCAAGAAGTTCGGTCTTGATAAGCCTTGGACGCCGCTCGACTGCTCGCAGTTCAAGCCACCACGACTGCCGGGAGGACAGATGAGACTTTTCACGTAAACAAGAGAGGGCAAAATTGGAAATCTCAAATCTCAAACAAATGGGAAATGTGAATGCGAGAATATGGAAAGAGGACGGACTGATGTTCGGCCGTCGTTTGTTCATTCCGATTTCTACTTTGAAGTTTGTTTGAGATTTGAGATTTCCAATTTCCTCCCTCAATCGCCAAGTCCCAACACCTTGTCTCCATTGCCTTACTCCGCTACAAGAAACTCATGCGTCAGTACCTCGACCTACTCCAGCACATCCTCAACCACGGAGCCGAAAAGTCGGACCGGACCGGCACCGGCACCCGGAGCGTGTTCGGCTACCAGATGCGGTTCGATCTGGCTGCCGGCTTTCCACTGGTGACGACGAAGAAGCTGCATACACGGTCGATCATTCACGAATTGCTCTGGTTTTTGCGAGGGGAAACGAACACCCGCTATCTCAAAGAACATGGCGTCACCATTTGGGATGAGTGGGAGGACGAGCACGGCGAGCTCGGCCCGGTCTACGGCAAACAGTGGCGAAGCTGGCAAACGCCAGACGGCCGGCAGATCGATCAGATTGCGGGCGTCGTCGAACGCATCCGCAAAACGCCCGATTCCCGCCGCCTCATCGTCAGTGCCTGGAACGTGGCCGACGTGGATCAAATGGCTTTGCCCCCGTGCCATCTGCTCTTCCAGTTCTATGTCGCCCAAGGCCGGCTCTCCTGCCAGATGTATCAGCGGAGCGCCGACGTGTTCCTGGGGGTCCCGTTCAACATTGCTTCTTATGCACTCCTCACGCTAATGGTCGCCCAAGTCACGGACCTCCAGCCCGGCGAATTCATCCACACCTTCGGCGACGCCCACCTTTATAACAACCATCTCGAGCAGACCCACCTCCAACTCAGCCGCCAACCCCGCCCGCTGCCGACGATGAAGATCAACCCGGCGGTCAAGTCGCTGCTCGATTTCCGGTTTGAGGACTTCACGCTGGAAAACTACGACCCGCACCCGCACATCAAAGCGCCGGTGGCGATATGAGGCTCTCCATCATCGTCGCCATGGCCCGGAACCGGGTCATTGGCCGTGACGACACTCTCCCCTGGCGGCTGTCCGCTGACTTGAAACGGTTTAAGTCGCTGACGATGGGGCACCATCTGATCATGGGGCGAAAGACGTTTGAGTCGCTTCCACGGCTGTTGCCGGGCCGCACCTCGCTCGTGATCAGCCGGACTCAGGAGCCTGGATCCAGAGGGCACAGTTCCAAAGCCGAGCGCGCCGGCGGCAGTGATATGCCACTGAACTACGGAAAGTTGATATTCACGCAGTCGCTCGAAGGCGCGCTCACGCTGGCTGCCGGCGACCCCGAAGTCTTCGTCATCGGCGGAGCCCAGATTTACGAACTTGCCTTGCCGCGGGCAGACCGGCTCTATGTCACGCATGTCGAAGCGGACGTCGCAGGGGATACATTTTTCCCCATCTACGACGAAGCCGAGTGGCGACGGGTTGAGGAAACGGTGCATGCCGCGGATACTAAGAATGAGCATCCGCACCGCTACTGCATTTACGACCGCATCAGACCTTCACCCTCGGAATAGACCATGAACGAGCTTGTCCTGGAACTTCTCGCCCTCAATCAAAAGCTGCTCGAAGCTATCGTCGGCGGCGACTGGAAGGCCTACGAGACCCTGTGCGATCCCTCCATCACCTGCTTTGAGCCGGAGGCTCGCGGACAAGTCGTGGCGGGGATGGCGTTTCACAAGTACTACTTCGACCTGCCCGGCACGCCGCAAAAGCCGGCCAAATGTGTCAGCATGGCCCAGCCTCATGTGCGACTGCTTGGACATGACGGGGCGGTTCTCAGCTACGTGCGGCTGACGCAGTCGCTGGATGGCAATGGAGCGCCGCAAACCGGGCGGATGGAGGAGACCCGCGTCTGGCAGAAGATCAACGGCGCCTGGAAGCATGTGCACTTTCATCGCTCGCCTGGTGCTTAGGTTGGTGGCAAACAAACGACGGGTGGGTTACAGTTTGGTTTCCGCGATTTCCACATGAAACCAAAGGTGGAGAACCTAATGCGTCCGACCACTCTCGTGCTCCTGGTGCTGGCGATTTTGACTTGCTCCCTGCCGCCGGCGAATGCCGACTTTCCCAAGAAGGTGAAAACCAAAGGGAAAATCACGGCCATCGCGCCCGGCAAGATCATGCTCAAGGATGGGACGAACAACTTGCGGACTTTCAACGTCCTGCCCGACCGGGAAGTCGGCATCACGGTGCAAGGGAAATTGACGCTAGTCGATCTCAAGCCGGGGATGCTGGTGCGTGTGGAAGGCCCGCTGAAGATGAACACCGTGGAGGGAGAGGTTGCCAAGGTCACCGTTTACTCGGCTAACGACGGCTACGAGGCCGGCATTCTTCAGGAATCCAAGGACGTGCCGGCAATCGTGACGGCCAACATCAAGCTGGTGAAGGACAACACGTTGACGCTGCTCGCCGGCAAAAAGAAGATCACGGCCAAACTGGCCAAGGAACTAGCCATCGAAGTCGACAGCAAGGACTACGCCCTTGCCCCAGCCGGTTCCCTCATCGAAGCCGAGGGGTACGAAACCAAAGACGGCTCGGTGAATGCCAAGAAAATCACGATCACTGTCGGCAAAGTTGAGAAGAAAGAACCCAAGACTCAGGACTCCAAAACAGCCAAAACTGAAAAGAAAGCAAAAGCCGAGGAGAAGGAATGAGCTAAGGATGAAACACGGATGCACATGGATTTCTTCGCTCTGTGTTTGCCATTCTCTTCTCTTATTATTCTGTCCCCCATTATCCTGTCACCAAAAAAGGCCCCCATGCTCACCCGCTTGATACCGCTGACCATTGCAATTGCCCTGCTGGCCTCTCCTCTCTTCGCCCAAAAGGTCGACGAATCCCCCGCGGCCGCCAAGGTGGTTCGGGCGTTTCCGAACCTGAAAATCACTCTTCCTACGGTCTTCACCACCGCTCGTGACGGCACGGGGCGCATTTTTGTGGTCACGCAGGAAGGGAAAATTAGCATCCTTCCCAGTGACCAGAGCGCGAGTGAAGTCAAGGAATTCCTCGATATCACCGACCGAGTCGTCTACAAGAAAACGGAGAACGAAGAAGGCTTCCTCGGCCTCGCATTTCATCCCAAGTACAAGGAGAACGGCCAGTTCTTCGTCTATTACACCTCCACCAAGGGGCCTCATCTCTCGGTCATCTCCCGCTTCCTCGTCAGCAAGGACGACCCCGACAAAGCCGACCCGGCTTCGGAGCAAGAGCTGCTGAGAATCCCGCAGCCCTTCTGGAACCACAACGGCGGCAGCATCGTTTTTGGCCCGGACGGGTTCCTCTACATCGCCCTGGGTGACGGCGGCTTCGCCAACGACCCGAAAGGGAACGGCCAGAAGCTCAGCACGCTGCTCGGCAAAATCCTCCGCATCGATATCGACCATCACGACGAAGGGAAAGCCTACGCCGTTCCCAAGGACAACCCGTTCGTCGACAATGAAGGTGCCAAACCGGAAATCTGGGCCTACGGTGTCCGCAATCCCTGGTGCATCTCGTTCGACAAAAAGGACGGCACGTTCTGGTGCGCCGACGTCGGCCAGGACATCTGGGAGGAAATCGACATCATCGTCAAAGGTGGCAACTACGGCTGGAACCTCCGCGAAGGTCTGCACAAGTTCGGCCCCAAAGGCTCCGAGCCGCGCAAAGACCTGATCGAGCCGATCTGGGAATACAACCACACCGTCGGCAAGTCGATCACCGGCGGCGAAGTCTACCACGGCAAACGGGTCCCGGAACTCGAGGGGCACTACATCTATGCCGACTACGTTTCCGGCAAAGTCTGGGCTCTCAAGTACGACCCCAAAACGGGCAAAGCAACCGCCAACCGGAGCATCCAGTCTGAAACGATGCCCTACATCGCCGTGGGTCGGGATGACGCCGGGGAGGTCTATCTTACGGATGCTTTCGGACAGATTTGGTGGCTGGAGAAAAAGTAAATCGTAATGCGATGGACGATTCACCTATGCCAAGACAAACGTTCGTTGTCGACTTACCCTTGCACGACGAACTGCTCGCGCTGGAAGAGGAAATACTGACGAAATTTCCATGCCGAGGCGATGAATGGGTAACCGGGCTCAACATTCTGGGTTCGTCATTCATTGGCATGGAGAACTCTGGCCCTGGCTCTTATATTATCGATCCGATCAATTGTGCGGTTCTGAGCGATACAGGGGTCGACGGCTTTCACTTTGTCATTTTGGTACGCGACGGTCGCATCGATGAAACATGCCCCGTCTATGCCGTGGCTCCAGCATGCAGCGGCGAACTGCCAATGGTTGTCGGTGATTCGTTTCGCAGCTTCCTTAGATTTGGCCTATGCAGGGGGTTTTTTGGGCTGTCATATCTCTATTTCGACCTCGAGTTGACCCTTCTCGCCTATTCGTCGCAGCACTGGCACTCTACGGTAGAAAGGCATGATAGTAATGGGCTAGTACCGAGTGAGCGCGAATGGAGCGTATTGAGATTCGTTCGCGAGAAGCTGAGGCTTGAGCCATTATCGTACACGCGTCAAGAGTTTGAAGAACTTCAAAATAAGTACATGCCTTTGCTTGCTTATTCTGCCGAGTGGCATCGACGCTATGACTAGGCGGTAAAGTCGGAGCTTTTCAAATGTTAAATAACCGGTTGTTGTTTCTCGGGTTATTGCTGCTCGGTGCCGCTTCGCTAACCGCTCATGCCGCTGACGACCTCCCCATCCTCTTCCAAGAAGACTTCGAAAAGGACGCCTCCCACTGGCAACCCTTCGACGCCAAGCAGTGGAAGCTCAAGAAGACCGACAAGGGGAACGTCTTCAGCCAGCACGATAAAGAGACGACCTATAAGCCGCCGCACCGGAGCCCGACGAACGTCGCGCTCCTCAAGGATGTGATTGCCGGGGATTTCGTCCTGACGGCCAAGGTCCTGAGCACCCATCCCGATTACGGCCACCGGGACGCCGTTCTGGTCTTCGGCTACCAGGACCCGGCCCATTTTTACTACGTCCACTTGGGCAAGCAGGCGGACGACCACGCCAACCAGATTTTCATCGTCAAGGACGCTCCGCGGACGAAGATCTCCCTCACCTCGACCAAGGGGACCGACTGGGACGACCAGTGGCACAACGTCAAAATCGTGCGCCGAGTGAAGGAGGGGACCATCGAGATCTACTTCGACAACATGGAAAAGCCCGTGATGACCGCGAAGGACACCTCCTTCTCCTGGGGCCAAATCGGCCTCGGCACCTTCGACGACACCAGCGACTGGGACGATGTCGTGCTGCGAGGAGTGAAGGCCGAGAAGCCCGCGAAACCATAGCCGATGAAATTCTTCCTTCTCATCCTCAAAAACGTCCGACGCAATATGTTGCGTACGAGTCTCACATCGCTGGGGACGATTGCCCTGGTGCTGGTGGTGACTCTGGTCTGGTCCATCCTGCAATTCCTGGCCGATCAGACGAGCGAGAAGAAGCAGAACGTCAAAGCGATCATCACGGAGAAGTGGCAGCTTCCCAGCCAGATGCCGCGGGCCTATTCCGATTCCCTGCGGGATGGGGCGGCTAAGGAGCAGAAGGACGTTCACCCGACCGACTCGATGACCTGGCAGTTCTTCGGCGGCAGCATGGACCCGGCCCGCCGCGATCCAAATCTGCGGATGTTCGCTTTCGCGATGCAACCGGAGAAAATTACGACGATGATGGACGGCCTGGATAAGGAGTCTCTCTCCGCCGAGGAATTCCGCAACCTGGAAGCGGCAATCCAGAAGATGAAGGACAACCGCGCTTCGATCATCATGGGGGAAGACATCCTCAAACAGATCGATCGCAAGGTCGGCGACAAAATCACTCTCTACGGCATTAATTACTCTGGCATTAACCTGGAATTCGAAATCGTCGGTACTTTTACGACCGCCCGCTATGCCAAGTCGACAGCCATCGACTGCGAATATCTCAATGCCGCCCTCGATGTTTACCCCAGCACTCATAACGGCCAAGAACACCCGCTTGCGGATAAGACGCTCAACCTGGTCTGGCTGAAAGTGGACAATCCAGAAGCCTATGCCCGGGTCGCAGAGCAAATCGAAGGCTCCCCCGATTACCGCACCCCTCCCGTGAAGTGCGAAGTCTCGTCGAACGCCATTGCCGCGTTCCTCGCCGGCTTTCGGGATATTATTTGGGGGATGCGGTGGATTCTGGGGCCGGCGGCTCTTGCCTCGCTCTCGCTAATCATCGCCAACGCAATTAGCATCGGCGTCCGCGAGCGGCGGATGGAGCTGGCGGTGATGAAAGTGCTCGGGTTTCGGCCCTATCAGATTCTGATTCTCGTGGTGGGGGAATCGCTATTGCTCGGAGGTGGCTCGGGACTGATCAGCTCCGGCGGAACTTACTGCGTGGTCAATTTGATTTTCGGCGGCATCAACTTTCCCATCGCCTTTTTTCCCAAGTTCGACATTCCGCTCGCCGCCTGGTGGTGGGGCCCCGCCGTCGGGAGTGCGGCTGCCATCCTTGGGGCGATCGTCCCCGCCTGGCAAGCCTGCCGCGTGAAAGTGTCGGAAGTGTTTTCCAAAGTGGCATAAGCCGAAGACCCTCACCCCGGCCCTCTCCCAGAGGGAGAGGATTCATATTCCCATGTCCGTTTCCTACAACAACCTGATTCCCCTCCTTGTCGGGCTGGCCCTGGTGGTGCTCCTCGCCATCATCGGCCGGGTTCCGCTGCGCTACAATCTTCGCAACCTCACTGTTCGCTGGCTGACGACGCTGATGACCGGCCTCGCCTTCACACTGGTCATTGCCCTCATGACCGGCATGCTGGCGTTCGTCAACGGCATGTTCCACCTCACCGAGCAAAGCGGCCAGCCGGGAAACGTAATGCTGATGTCCGAAGGCTCGACCGACGAAGCATTCAGCAACCTCGGACGGGCGGACGTCGGACAAATCGAACTGCAGCCGGGCATCCTGCGGGATGAAGCCACCAATCAGCCATTCTCCAGCCGCGAGGCCTACATCTCTTGCAACCAGCTCGTCGAAAACCCCGCTCCCGGCCGGCCGCTCCGGCGGATCGTGCAGATTCGCGGCGTCGACGATCCGGAAATGAGCGCCCGGGTCCACAATCTGACGCTCGCGTCCGGAGTTTGGTTCAGCCAGGAAGGAGTGCTGGCGGGAGCAGCCGGCGAGCAAAACCTGGTGCAGGCGGTCGTCGGGGAAGGGATCGCCCGGGAACTGGGCCTGGACCGCACCAAGGAGACTCTTGCGGCCGCGAAAAACAAGCAGCGGCTCGACGTGGGGGACAGCTTCATGCTCGGCGAGGAGCGGATGGCCATCGTCGGCATCATCAAGGCGACCGGCTCCACGTTCGACAGCGAGATTTGGGCCAAGCGGGACCGCATCGGCAAATCGTTCGGCGAAGAGAACTACTCCACGCTCGTCGTTCGGACAGGGGGGCCCACCGAAGCCCTGAAGCTCAAGGAGTTCTTCAACGACGACTACAAGCTCTCCGCCCTACAGGCCTACACCGAAACGGAATACTTCGAGTCTCTGGCAGCCACCAACCGACAGTTCCTCGGGGCGACCATCGTGATCACCGCCATCCTTTCCATCGGCGGCGTGTTCGGCGTCATGAACACTATGTTCGCCGCCGTCAGCCAGCGGAGCAAAGACATCGGCGTCCTCCGCATCCTCGGCTTCAGCCGACTGGAAGTGCTCTGCACGTTCCTGCTGGAATCGCTCACGTTGGCCCTCCTCGGCGGCACCCTCGGCTGCTTGCTGGGGTGCTTGGTTCACGGCCTGAAAGCGACCAGCGTCGTTAGCGGCGGCCAAAGCAGCAAGACCGTCGTTCTGGAACTCCTCGTCAGCGGCGACACCATCAGCCTTGGCCTGCTCGTCACGCTCCTCATGGGACTCTTCGGCGGCCTCATCCCCTCCCTGCTCGCCATGCGACTCCGCCCGCTGGAGTCGTTGCGGTAGGCCGCCGCACGCCTCCCGTTCACGCCGTCTTCTGTTCCGCCAGTCCCAACTCTTCCTTCATCAGGTCCCGCATCTTGAATTTTTGGATCTTGCCGGTGACGGTCTGCGGGAAGGCGTCCACGAATTTAACGTGGCGGGGGACTTTGAAGTGGGCTAGCTGGCTCTTGCAGAAGGCGCGGAGTTCGTCCGCCGTCGCGGTGCAGCCGGCTTTGAGTTTGATCCAGGCGGCGAGTTCTTCGCCGTACTTGGGGTCGGGGATGCCGAAGACGGCGGCTTGTTCGACGGCGGGGTGGGTGAAGAGGAATTCCTCGACCTCGCGGGGATAGATGTTCTCGCCGCCGCGGATGACCATGTCTTTAAGTCGGCCCGTGATTTTGAAATACCCATTGGGGAGGCGGACGGCAAGGTCGCCGGTGTGGAGCCACCCCTCTTTATCGATGGCGGCAGCGGTGGCTTCGGGGTTGCCGTAGTAGCCGAGCATGACGAGGTGGCCGCGGGTGCAAAATTCCCCTTGCTGGTTGTCGGGAAGCTCTTTGCCGGTGTTCGTATCGACAATTTTAGCCTCGACCTTCGGCAGAGGCCGGCCGACGGTTTCAACACGAAGCTCGATGGGATCGTCGCAGCGGGTCTGCGTGATGACGGGGGAGGCCTCCGTCTGGCCGTAGGCGATGGTGATTTGCTCGGCGTGGAACTTATCCACCACTTGCCGCATGATTTCGATGGGGCAAGGAGCACCGCTCATGATGCCGGTTCGGAGGGACGAGAAGTCGCGCCCGGCAAACGACGGGTCTTGAAGCTGAGCGATGTACATCGTGGGGACGCCGTAGAGCGCCGTCGCTTTGTACTTTTCAATCGCGTCCAGCGTAGCTGTCGGCTGGAAATATTCCGCCGGGACGATCATCGCCATGCCGAAGACGCCGCAAGCCAAGGTCCCCAGCACGCAACCGAAGCAGTGGTAAAACGGCACCGGGATGCAGAGCCGGTCCTCTGGGGTGAAGTCCTGACAAAGGCCGATGTAATACGCATTGAGCAGCAAGTTGCGATGGCTGAGCATGGCCGCCTTGGGAAAGCCGGTGGTTCCCGAGGTGTACTGAATGTTGATCGGCTCATTCGGCTCTAGCGTCGCCGCGATTTCGTCCACTCGGGATTGGGGCACGCTCTTGCCAAGTTCCACCATCTGCTGCCAGGTGAGGAGTCCAGCCGGCGGCTCTCCTTTTACGGAGATAATTCGCCGAAGCTTTGGATATTCAGCCGCCCGAACCTCGCCTTGTTTTGCTGTCGCGATTTCTGGACAGACTTCAGCCAGCATGGCGAGGTAGTCGGAAGTCTTGAACTTATCGACGAGGAACAAAGCAACGCAATCACTTTGTTTAAGGACGTACTTCAGTTCGTGGGGACGATAAGCGGGGTTGATGTTGACGAGGACCGCGCCGATGGAAGCGGCGGCGTATTGCAGAGTCACCCATTCGGGCACATTGGTCGCCCAGATGGCAACATGCTCCCCTTTCTGAATTCCCATCGCAAGAAGTCCGCGAGCCGCGACATTCACATCGTCCGCGAACTGGGTCCACGATCGAAAAGTCTCCGAGTGGGGAAAGACGAGGGCGTCCCGCTTTCCGTGCCGACTGGCCGTTTTATGCAGCACCTGACCGATGGTCAAGCGGTCCACCCAGGGAGTTGCATCTTCATCATGACGGGGCATCGCCGTTCCCCAGAATGAGAAATGGTATCTTCCGTTCCGTGAGCGCATTTATTGCCGCTTGGGGAACCAGATGCTCTCCTGTCTTCAGCACGCGCCCGGAGAAGCGACCAAGCAAGAACGCTAGGGCTCGTCTTTCGGTGGTTCTGTCAGCAAAGCAAATCCAAATCACGGCTCTACATCTCCAGCCCCAAATACTCAGCCGGCAATTCGCGGAGGACCTCTTCCGTGCTGGTCAGGCCCTGGGCGATTTTCAGCATCGCCGCCCGGCGGAATTCGATCATGCCGCTGGCGATGGCCTGCTTTTGGAGGTCTTCAGTGGGTTTGCCATGAAGCACCATCTGCCGCAATTCGCGGTTGAAGGTCATCACCTCAAAGACGCCCACCTGCCCGTCATAGCCCTGATTGCGGCACTTGTCGCAGCCGCTCGGGCCGTAGATGAAAGTGCCGAGGCCCGGCTCCAGCAGCCCCTGGACTTCCGCAAAAGTATCGGGGGATTCGCTGATGTCATACGCGGTGCGGCAGTTCTGGCAGAGCTTGCGAACCAGCCGCTGGGCGACGACGCCGAGGAGACTGCTCGCCAGGAAATAAGGATTGCTGTTGAGAGCTCGCATGCTTTGCACCGCGCCTGCGGCGACGGGAGCATGCAACGTCGCCAGCACCAAGTGACCACTGTTGGCGGCCCGAACCGCCGTGGCAGCGGTTTCTTCGTCCCGGATTTCACCAATCATGATGACGTCCGGAGCTTGACGGAGAACGTTGCGGAGCATCTCGGGAAAATCAACCGCAAGTTTCGGCGTCACTTGCGACTGGCGAATGCCAGCAAGCTGGTATTCAACGGGGTCCTCAAGCGTATTGATTTTCCGCGTGCCGTTATTCAGGTGCTGGAGGCAGGCATAAAGCGTGGTCGTCTTGCCGGTGCCGGTCGGACCGGTGACCAGTATGAGGCCGCTGGGGCTCGATAGCAACGACGTGAGCTTTTGCAAGTCGCCGCGCGTGAAGCCCAGCGAATCGAGCGAGCGGAGGCCCTGCTTACGGTCCAGAATTCGCGCTGCCAGATCTTCGCCATGCAGCGTCGGAATAATATTGATGCGGAGATCGATCCTTCCGGCGGCGCGGTCAAATATCCAGCGCCCCTCCTGCGGACGGCGGCGTTCGGCAATGTCGATGCCAGCTTGGGCCTTGAGGTACGATATGAGGTAGCGCCCTTGCTCGCGGGAAACTTCCGCCAGAGTTTCCAAATGGCCCATGCGACGAACGGCGACTCGCAAGCCGGTTTCATCGCTCAGGAGGAAAATGTCACTGGCCTTCAATTCGGCAGCTTGCTCGACCAAATGGCTGACCGCTTGCGACGGTTCCAGTTCGGCCAGCGGAACGGCTTGAAAGTCAATTGCTTCGGCGGAACTCATGCGCTGGCCTCCAGGGCGGTTTTCTCCGCGGCCATGGCGTTTTCCGCCAGATCCAAAACTCGCTCCAGTTTCAGCACGCGAAAGACGTTGGAGACGATCGGTGAGTACGAATGCACCACCATCCTTCCGCCTCCCTGCCGCATCTTTTTATGGCAACTAAGCAACCACCCGACGCCGCTGGAGTCCAAATAAGAAACCTCGTTGAGGTCGAGCATCACCCGCTTGCTGTAAGCACTTGGGCCAAGCAGATCCTGCAAGGGCTCGGACATGGGGGCCAACTCTCGCTGCGTTACCGGACCCGATAACGCCACTCGCACCAGCTCGCCATCGCTGGCGGCAACCGTCATCTTCATGGGAACACCCGTCAAGAAGAAAGTTAAAAGAACGGGGTCAATCTACAGCCGATTCGGTCCGGCAGCAAGCAAGAAAGGGGGTCGCGTTGACTCAATTCGCGGGTAATTTGCCGGCAATTAACAGTCGCGGCAAGAGCAACTCGGGTTCTTATCCCAATTCTCGAGCCCAAAACAGGGTTTCCGGACTGGTAGGGTTGAATCCAACCCGCCGGTAGGATGCCTTGGCGGCAGTGTTATCGTCGCGAACCTCCAAAGTCACCTTGCAACAACCGCGCCGGCAGGCTTCTGCTTCGACCGCCCTTAGCAGCGCCTGACCAACACCCTTCCCACGATAGAGGGGGGCCACGGCGATGTCGTGGACATTGATGATGGGGCGAGCACGAAAAGAAGAAAAGCTCGGCAAGCAGAGAGCGAGGCCGATGAATTCACTTTTGTCCGTTGGGGAGCCAGTTTCCGCCAGAAAACAAATACCTTTCGCCTGTTTTAGCCCTTCAATCAGCCCGCTTTTCGTGTCGTCCGGCAATGGCTTGCCGGAGCCGAACTCGTCGCGACAGTACATATCCAGCAGGCTAATAATAGCCTGCTGATGAGCGGGGAGATCAAGGTTGGCGAGAACGATTTTCATGGGAGTTCTTGGGCTGGTTACGCCAGTCTACTGCATCCCCTAAAGCCGTCAAAATGGTTGCTACCTTGTGGCCCCTCGGATATCATAGGAGATACGTCCTTGGGGAGGGCGCAACCTGTGGTTTTCCGCGGGTTTGTGTCTCACCGGATGGTCCCGCCTAGCTAGAAGCGGCTTTGGCCGTGTCCCACCTCGAAAACCCCTCTTATATTCCAGCCTGTTCACGCAGGTCCAGGAAGAATGGGAAGATCGCCATGAAACTCTTCCGACCGCTGGCTGTTGTTGCTGCCTGCTGGGCCTCGCTTGTTTCGGCTTTGCTGGCCGATGAGGCCAAGCCGGCCAAACCGGCGGATGGGCCGATCAGCTTTTTCAAGCAAGTGGCTCCCATCTTCCGCACGAAGAATTGCACCGGCTGCCATCAGCCGGCCAAGCGCGGCGGCGAGTACGTCATGACCGAGTTTGCAGGCATGCTGAAAGGGGGCGAGAGCACCAGTGCCGCCATCGTCCCTGGCCAGCCGGCAAAGAGCAACTTGATTGCTCAGATCACTCCGAAAGATGGCAAGGCGGAAATGCCCAAAGACGCTCCGCCTCTCTCGGCGGATGAAATTGCTCTGATCACGAAGTGGATCGAGCAAGGAGCCAAGGACGACACGCCGATGTCCACCAAGCAGCAGTACGACGCTGAACATCCGCCGCTCTATGTGGCCGCTCCGGTTCTCCGTTGCGTTGAATACAGCCCCAAGGGTGATCTGCTCGCCGTAGGCGGCTATCACGAAGTTTTGCTCCACAAGCCAGACGGCAGCGGCCTCGTCGCTCGTTTGGTTGGCCAGTCGGAGCGAATCGAATCAGCCGCCTTTTCGCCCGATGGAAAATTCCTGGCGGTCACTGGCGGCTCCCCGGGCCGTTTTGGCGAAGTGCAGATTTGGGACTTGGAGAAAAAGACCCTCAAACTCTCGCTGATGGTCGGCTACGACACTTGCTACGGAGCAGCATGGTCTCCCAATGGCAAAATGGTCTCCTACGGCTGCCCGGACAACACCACGCACGCTTTCGATGTCGAAACCAGCAAGCAGGTCCTCTTCAGCGGGGCCCACAATGACTGGGTGCTCGACACGGCTTTCTCCGCAAATTCCGACCACCTCGTTTCGGTCAGCCGTGACATGTCCATGAAGCTGGTGGAAGTGGGGACGCAGCGGTTTGTTGACAACATCACGAGCATCACGCCCGGGGCTCTCAAGGGAGGGCTGATTTGCCTCGACCGGCATTCGACGAAGGACGAATTCCTCTGCGGCGGCTCCGACGGGTCGCCCAAGGTTTTCAAAATGATTCGGACCCAGGTTCGCGTAATTGGCGACAACGCCAACCTGATCCGCGAATATGCCGCCATGCCAGGCCGCGTTTACGGCGTCCGCTTCAGCCGCGACGGCAGCAAAATCGTCGCCGGCAGCAGCCACGACGGCGTGGGACATATCTGGGTTTACAATGCGGCTGACGGAGCGGTTGTGTGGAAATCAGAAGTGCCCGAAGGGGGCATTTACACGGTCGATTTCAATCAGGACGGCTCCACGATCGTCGCCGCCGGCTTTGACGGCGACGTGCGGCTCTTGAGTGCGACGGACGGTAAGCTGCTAAAGAAATTCACGCCGGTGGAGATCAAACCGGCGGTGGCGGCGAAGTAAGACGGCAGATGTTGGATTAGACGGCAGACTTTCAAACGCGACAGAATTTGAAACGGAATTTACCATGAAACTCAATAAGCCTCTCTGCATCCTCTGCTGGCTCGTCAGCATCCCTTTCGCTTTGGCGCTTATGGCGCTGACGGCGCGTGGCCAGGAGCAACTCCCTGCTGGACTGAACGTCGTCAGCATGGAGGTGCTCCCGGCTGCCGTGGATCTCAAGCACCGGTTTGATTACCGCCAGCTGCTCGTTACCGGCAAACTGAGCAGCGGAGAATCGGTCGACTTGACCCGGATGGTCAAGATGACGCACTCCGGCAAGGCCGCGAACGTTTCCGCGGATGGCCAGGTGCGGGCGGCTGAAGATGGGGCCGATGAGATTAACTACACCTATGGCAATCAGACCGCAAAGGTCCCAGTGACCGTCAGTGGCGTGAAAGCGCCGCACCCCGTGAGCTTTGTTCGCGATGTCCAGCCGCTGCTCGCCCGGATGAGTTGCAACGCGGGAACTTGCCACGGCGCTAAGGACGGCAAAGCCGGCTTTAAGCTTTCGCTCCGTGGTTACGACGCGATTTATGATCATCGTGCATTGACCGATGACATTGGCGCTCGCCGGTTCAACCGCGCGGCACCGGACCAAAGCCTGATGCTGCTCAAGGCGACCGGCAGCATCCCGCACGTCGGCGGCGTCCGAACCGATCTTGGTCATCCTTATTACGAGCTGGTCCGCGAATGGATTTCCCAGGGTGTCAAGCTAGACCTGACCGCTCCCCGCGTCACCAAGATCGAAGTTCTGCCGCTCAACCCCATCGTCCCCCTGCCCGGCATGAAGCAGCAAATCACCGTCATGGCGACTTTTGCCAACGGCGAAGTTCGGGACGTGACTCGAGAAGCGTTCATTGAAAGCGGCAACATTGAGGTCATCGAAGCCAATACCAGTGGCGTGCTCACCACGCTCCGCCGCGGCGAAGCCCCGGTGCTTGTCCGTTACGAAGGTGCCTACGCCGCCACCACCATCATCTGCATGGGCGACCGGAGCGGCTTTGCCTGGGTCGAGCAGCCGCAAAACAACTACATCGACGGCCTCGTCTACAAAAAGCTGCAGCAGGTAAAGATCATTCCGTCGGAGCTCTGCACCGATGACGAGTTCATCCGCCGCGCTTACATCGACCTCACCGGCCTGCCGCCGACCTCCTCGCAGGTGAAGGCCTTTATGCTCGATCCGCGCGACTCCAAGGCAAAGCGTGACGCCCTCGTCGATTCGCTGGTCGGCAACAAGGAATACGTCGAGCACTGGACTAACAAATGGGCCGACCTGTTGCAGGTCAACCGCAAGTTCCTGGGGGAAGAAGGCTCCATCGCGCTGCGTAACTGGATCAAGGAGAGCATCTCCGCCAACAAGCCGTACGACAAGTTCGCCGCTGAAGTTTTGACCGCCAGCGGCAGCAACCTCGAGAATCCGCCCGCCGCGTATTACAAAGTGATTCGCGACCCCGAGACGCTGATGGAGAACACCACGCACCTCTTCCTGGCGGTTCGGTTCAACTGCAACAAGTGCCACGACCATCCGTTCGAGCGCTGGACGCAGGACCAGTACTACAGCATGTCGGCCTTCTTCGCCCAGGTCGGCCGCAAGGGGGACCCCAACTACGCCGGCCAGACCATCGGCGGCAGCGCCGTGGAGGGAGCGGTTCCGCTGGTGGAAGTCGTCTACGACAGTGGAGCGGGCGAAGTGAAACATCTCCGTACCAGCCAGGTTGCTCCGCCGACCTTCCCGTACCAACAAGAATTGGCACCCGCCACGACCAATCGCCGCGAGCAACTCGCTGCGTGGATCACCAGCAAGGACAATCAGTATTTTTCCAAGAGCTACGTGAATCGGCTTTGGGGCTATCTGTTTGGCCCCGGCATCATTGAGCCCATCGATGATATCCGGGCCGGCAATCCCGCCAGCAATCCGGAACTGCTGGATGCCTTGACCAAGGACTTCATCGCCAGCGGCTTTGATGCTCAGCACATGCTGAAGACAATCTGCAAGTCGCGCGTTTATCAGCTTTCTGTGAAGTCCAACAAGTGGAACGAAGACGATACCCTCAACTACTCCCGCGCCATGCCCCGCCGTCTGCCGGCGGAAGTGCTGTATGACGCTGTCCACCTGGCGACCGGCTCGATAGAACGCTTCCCCGGTCTCCCCGCCGGAATGCGGGCGTCTGAGTTGCCGGACTCCGGAGTGTCGGATGCCTTCCTGGACGATTTCGGCAAGCCGGTTCGCGAAAGCGCCTGCGAATGCGAGCGTTCCAGCGGCATGGTTCTCGGCCCGATCATGAAGCTCATCAACGGACCAACCGTGGCCAACGCCATCGCCGATCCCGCCAGCGAGCTGAATCAGCTTGTCGCCACGGAAAAGGACGACAGCAAGCTCATCCAAGAGGTTTTTGTCCGCTTCCTGGCCCGCAATCCAACGCCGCAGGAAATCCAGCTTGGCCTCAACGCTCTCAAGGGCTCAGCCGCGGAACATGACAAGGCAGTTTCGGCACTGGCCGAATATGAAAAAACAATGCCGGCCAAACAGGCCGCCTGGGAACTGACCGCCGGCAAGCCGGTGGTCTGGACGGTGCTCGACCCGAGCGAAATGAAGTCGATGGTTGGCGCGACCTTCAAGAAAAACGATGACAAGTCGATTTCGGTTGGCGGACCGACTGGCAAGGATGTTTACACCATTGTTGCCGGGACCGATGTTGCCGGCATCACGGGGATTCGTCTCGAAGCCTTGAATGACGCGGCTCTACCGGCCGGTGGCCCAGGCCGTCCGCCGAATGGAAACTTCGTCGTCAGCGAATTCAAAGTGACGGCTGCTCCCAAGGCCGACCCGGCGAAAGCTGCTGCCGTTGAGTTGCAAAACGCCTCGGCCGATTTCAGCCAGGAGATGTACGGCGTTGCCGGTGCGATAGATGGGAACGATGCGACCGGCTGGGCAGTTTCGCCGCAACTTGGCAAACCCCATGCGGCGCTCTTCGAGACGAAGGCCGACGTGAAGCATGAAGGGGGCACGCTACTAACCATCACCCTTTCGCAGCAATTCCAGGATGGAATGCACTCGCTCGGCAAGTTCCGCCTCAGCGTCGCCACGGGCAGCCGGCCACTTACTGGACCGAACCTGCCGGCGGAACTCGCGGCAGCTCTCGGCGTTCCCGCCGACAAGCGGAACGACGCGCAGAAGAAAGTCATCAGCGACGTCTTCCGCGGCCAGGATAGCGAACTGGTCCGCCTCACGCAGACGGTCCAGCGCGAAGCGGAGCAACTGAAAAACGCCCGCGCCATCGGCACCCAGGATCTAGCCTGGGCGCTCATCAACAACCCGGCGTTTTTGTTCAACCGCTAGTTAGCACTGCTCGTCACACACTTGGTCCCACGGCCCGCATGGGACCATACTGCTTCGCCGCTCCGCGGCCCTTCGCTGCGCATTTCGTCGCCACCGAGCGCTGGCCTCAGGTCAGCCCATCTTGAGATTGCTCCAAGCGAATCGAGGGGATACGATGGCCCGCTCAAGACAATCCCGTCGAGCAGGTGCTAGCACGACAGGCTTGCCAGGTCGCTCAGCCATCATGTCCCCAGAATCCATCCCCCAAAACGTGAAGCCGCTGTTTTCGGTGATCGTGCCACTGCACGATGATCGGGGCGTTGCCCTGAAGGCGATCCAGGGATGGCTTGGCCAGAAAACCGAGACCGTCCCTTTTGAAATTGTGGTGGTCGATTCCGGCAGGCCAAAACTGGCCCGACAGGCGGCAAAGTTGCTAGGTCCCGGCGACCATCTGGTCCGCGAACCGAGCGCCAACGAGGCCCTACTTTATAACGCGGGGGCGAAAGCCGCCACGGCCGATTGGCTGGTGTTTTCGGAGTCGCACGTCGTTCCATGTGCAGGAGCGGCGGCTGCGCTGTGCCACCGTCTGCTCGACCCCGATTGCGATGCGGCCGTACTCGGTTCGGTGCATGGAATTCGCTCTCGTTTCGCCGCAGTCGACGCCGAGTTGTGTAATCGCGAAAGCAGCGCGATGCGCGGACTTGGTTTGTGGCGGGCCGTCGGTCTGCGAGGTTTTGCAATTCGCCGGGAGACGTTCAATTCTCTGGGCCGATTCACGGAGGAGTATTTTCGCTTTGCGGAAACGGCCCTGGCGATTCGGCTGGTCGAATCGGGACATCAGCTCGAGGAATTCCCCGATGTTGCTTTGGAGCACTTTGATACCGACGGGCCGCGCGAACTGTTAAGTGCAATGGCGATCGGCCGCCTGGGGGCCTGTCGATTTTGGGCAGCCGAGCCAAAGCTCGCCGCGAACTACTTTGGTTGCCCCGCACCGCGCGGCGGGCCAGGGATAGTCGATCCAACTCGGGCGCGGCAAGTGTGGCAGAAATTGCTGCGAGCACTGCTCGGTTTGGATTTCAAATCCGTCAGCAAATTGGCGCCCCTGGCGGGGCCGAAGCTCTTCGCCGCGCTGTTTGCTTGGCGCGGCCAGGAGTGGAAGGCTCGCTGGCGGGCCTGGGGTGCATCTCTCCGCTTCCTGACGATGCTCCATCTGACTCATCGCCGCCGGGCGATCGCCGATTGCCAGCCTCTCCTGGATCAATATCTGCACTTGCGCGAGTGCTGTGCCGATATCGGCTCGGTATGGTTTCGTGCTGAGACCCCGCGCGATCTGCCGATTTTCGCGGAAGTGCCATCGTCCGTGAATGCAGAATCGCTGCCAGATTGCGGCATCAATTTCTTCCCGCCAGAAGTCTGGCAGGGAGAATCGTATTGTTGGTCGGCACCCCAAGCCGCGATTATGTTGCCGAAGGTCTGGCCCGATTGTTGCGTTCGCCTGGATGCCCGGCCGACGGGAGGCTGGTTGGCAAGGCGGCCTCGCCTCTTTCTCGACGGCCGACACATTGGGGCTGAGTGCGTCACAGAGACTGGCGGCATCGTCGAAGTGATTATTCCCGCGGAGATGGGCCCCGCGGAGGAAAACGCGGTACTTTCCTGGGAGTGCGACCCATTTGTGCCTGCCGATTCTGGATTGGCGGACCAGCGCAAACTGGGTGTCGCGCTGATTCGCGCGACAGTCGAACAATCGGTTGCGGCTGCCACATCGAAAACCTGGGAGCGTGCTGCATGAACGCAATGCGTAATTCATCTTCGCAAAACGCCCGCCCGGTCTTGGCAATCGATATGACCGCGCTTTGGCATCAAAAAACGACCGGCATTCAGCGAGTCATCCGGGAAACAACGCCGTATTTAGCCGCCGCTGCCGCCGAGCGGGGCTGGGAGATCCTGCTCGTCAGAAAGATCCCCCAGGGACTACAGGAGATCACACGCTGGCAGAGCGACTTTGAACCGAGTCGCATCGAGTTTGATTTATGTCGCATCGGCGAAGGCTGGGGTGATCCGAAAGAGGTGGATCGAAGCTCACTGCGCAAGCTTCTCCGCCGCGCGGCACGGTCGTTTCGACAGGCCGACATGGGCCAGCGGCTGGGGCTCAAATCGATGGAACGCATGCTGCGCCGCCTGATACCCGCGAGCGTTCGCCACGAGTTTCGCGGCTGGCGCACCAAGCATCAGCCTCTCTGCACCGCGGCAGATGCGTATCTCAGCTTTGCCGGAGGAGTCCTGCCCGCCATGCCTCCTGAGTTCACGCCCCCCGAGCGAACGGTCATTGTGATTCACGATCTGATTCCGCTCCATCATTCCCAGCATTACCCGCGCGAATTCACGCAAGCGTTTTTGAGCAACATCTCGGAGCTTGCCTTCAGTCCCGTGGCATCCCACGGGCGATTTGTCACAGCCTCGCGGCATGTGGCTGCGGACGTCGAGGAGTTGTTCCAGTCACTGGCTCGTAAGCAAGTTCACATCGACGTTGTCGAATGGGGCTATGACCGGAAGACATTCTTTCCTGATCCCGACCCCAAATTTCGCCGCGAACTTGGCATCCCCGACGACGGTCTGCTGGTGGCTGCCGTCAGCACGCAAGATCCGCGTAAGCGATTTGCCGACATCCAGCAAGCGGTGGCTCGACTCAACGCGTATGCCGTCTTCTTGGGAAGGGGCCAGCCGCGGCGAGAAGGGAACGCGATCTATCTTGGCCATGTGCCTGACGCGGAGGTTCGCCGGGCCTATTCCACGGCCGATGTTGTGGTCAATTGGTCCGCAGCCGAGGGGTTTGGCCTTCCGACGATTGAGGCCCTGGCTTGCGGAGCCAAGGTCGTCGTGCCTCCCGACAATCCGACTTCCATCGAAGTTGGGGGAGAGAGTGTATTCGTGGCCGACGGCGCGGATATTCCGGCTCTATGCAATGCAATCAGCGACGCTTTCCTTTCCGAAGACCTTGCAGCGGATCTGTCTCGGTTCGAGTGGGCTAATTCCGCGAAAGTGCTCGAATCACTTTTGTGGCCGACAACGTGCGATCCTCCGGAGGCAGCGAGCATTCGGCCATTTTCGCTAGCCGAAGCAGAGTAGCATCTAGCCCTTCCGTTCCACCATTGCAGGCACGAAGTGCCGCAGGGGAGTGGGAGCGCCGAGTCGCCGCAGCAGGGAGCGCTGCGAAGAGAAATGGACCGCCAGCCGGCTGCCGATGACGTTGCCGCGGCCTAGGACGTCGCAGCGGTGCTGCTCGCCGCGGGCGAAGGTGAGCATGGGGCCGGTCGGATCGATTTGCCAGGAATTGTCCCTGTAGCCGCGGAGCGAAGATTCGCAGTCGAAGAGCCAGGAGGGTGCGCCGAATTCAATCTCCAGCGGCTCAAACTGCGGCTGTCGGGAAATCTGGCGGGCCGTTGCCGGCAGCAGGCCGGCCATGGGTTGCGTGGTTCCGTCCAGCAAGCGCACCTGTCGGCAGAGGTAGGCCAGGCCTGTTCCCTCGGCGTAAACACTTCCGCCTCGGCCGGCAAAGCAGCGGAGAGATTGGGCCAGGCAATGATTCGCCGCCAGCTTCGGCCAGAGCCGGTCGGACGCTCCGCCGCCGAGGTAGACCACATCGGTCCCCTCGGGAATCGCTTCACCCTTGAGGGGCGAAAAGTCGCAGAGCTTCACGCCGGCCGATTCGAGTTGCTCTAAAGTTTCTGGAAAGTAATTCGTAAACGCTTCATCCAAAGCAATGGCGACGGTCGTCTTACGCCGCGGGTTCCAAATCTGCTCGTCCTCCTGACACATCGCCGGCAAAGAGCTGACCCGCTCCGCAAGTTCGAGCAAGGCATCGAAACGAAGCGACTTGCGGAGCGACTCGGCCAGTGACAAGCAGATACTGCGGGCGGGAGCTTGCGACGCCGGCAGATAGTCGAGAAGAGCATCAATTGGCTCGGACTCTTCCAGCCAGCCTAGAACGGGAACTCCCCACAGGGATTCCAGGGTGACCTGAACACCGAGAGCCTGTTCGCTGCTCTTCGCCCGGGATAGCAGAATCCCGTCCAGATGCTCGGGCCGCGCAGGAATTCTACAGCCGTCGAGCAGCGACAAGTCGATGGCGGCAACGCGCGGGCAACTGAGCCGGTCGCAAGCGCGATTCAACGAGCCACCAATCTCTGCCTGACCGGAAGGTGCTGCGAACGATCCCTCTATCAGCCCCAAATGGCAATCATTCATCCCCTTTTCGAAGGCAGTCACTATTTGCTCGCCGTCCATCACCCAGCTATCAAGTTGACGACGCGGGCGGCCGGTGAGGACGCGGGAAGCATCATGGCTAGTGAAGGTGGCTTGCGATCCGAAGGTCTGCACCCCAAGGCCAGCTTGGGAAAGTGCAGTCAAAATCGCCCAGGAGAGGGGCTCGCATCGGGCCTGGGACTGAACGGTGCCGACGGCCAGCCGGGGTATCCGCCACATAGGTTACCATCCCAAATAAGCGAGCAAAGGTGAATGTCAGGTGGCGTGTGCAGGAGCCCGCTGATTGCGAATTACCAACTACCGATTGTTCGGCCCTCCGTGGCTGAGGTCAAGCGTTTGTCCAACAAGAAAAGGGGAGAAAAATCGAGAAATTCAGGGGATTACTTCAAACGGTACTTGTAAATCGGCAAATGCCGATAATAGACCTCCAGCATGTAGATTGACAGACAGGTGGTATAAAGCCGGCCACCGGCGCCAGCCCCGTGGGAGTCGCCGGCGCTGGGGGCCCAACTCCCTTTTTCTGCCCCGCTTTTGATCTGATGCGTGGGGACCGCTTGCCGCATCACCTTGTTCCATTTGTCCCAGTCGTCTCCATCCATGTGGTGCAGGGTCTGCGTGGCGTAATACCAGTAGTAGACGTTTTGATGGCTCTCCGAGCTGTTGTAATCGATGGGGTTGGCGAGCAGGTAATTCACCCCCGACCGCAGCCGCTCGTCGTTATGCTTCCATCCCAAGTACTCGCGGCAAAGGAGCCCTTCTGCGGTCATGGAGAGGCGGTAATCTTGCCCCGGCATGTAGGCGTACTTGCTCTGGTTCTCAGAGCCCACGCTGTCCAAAAAGCCGTTAATCTTGTCGAAGGTTGGGCTCGGAACGTCGAGCCCCGCCATCATCGCGCTCTGCAGAGCCATCACGTACCAGCCGGTGACGGAAGTATCGGCATCTTCCTTGGGGCTGTATCGCCAGCCCCCCTGCGGCGACTGCGAGAAGAGTGCATAGTTGACCGCCTTCTGAGCCGGCCCCTGAAAGCTCTTGTCCTTGGTCATGCCGTAAGCTTCGCAAACGGCAATGGAGGCCTGAGCCTGACCGTAAGTTTTTTGGTTATATGCCGCTTCCCCTTGGAATTCGCCATCTGCATTTTGCATCGCCAGCAGGGCTTTCCAAGCCTTGGCCACCACAGGCTGAAATTCGCCTTTCCCTTGGTGCGTGTGTCCGGCACCTTGGAACGCGAGCAGGGCCATCGCTGTGGCGGCGACTCGATTCTCGGCATAGCCACCGTTGGAATAGGGTCCCATCAGGCTCCAAGTCCCATCTTCCTTTTGCTGTTTTTTGAGCCAGAGCAGCCCATCACGTACCGAAGCCTCTGTCGTTGCGGTGCCGCCATAAGCCGCCAGCAGCGACTTCTTGGAACCTTCCTGACGGCCAGTCAATGCCAAACCAATGGCTGGTGCTTGAACGTCACTAGTCGCCGAATTGGCATCGGGAATATTGACATCAATAATCGGCGGAGCCGCGAACGGATCATCGACCGGGGGCTTCTCGCTGATGGAGAGGGCCGAATCGACGACTTCAAGTTCCATAGAGTCCGGAGACTGCAACTCATCCTCAAGAACTTGCTCACCGAGTTTCTCAGCGAAGATATCTGGCGGCGAGATGAGCTCAATGATCTCCTTAGGTGGTTTGACCACGATAATCAAACCCATGATGAGCAAAATGACCGCATGCACGATCATGCTCACCATCCACGGCGGCGCGCCTTTGACAATCTTGGTCGTATCGTCGGGAGGGGGCTGATCCTCGGGGCGCTGCGGCTGCACGGTGACTTTGCCATCGGACCCCGACTTCACCGGAGCAATGACCGGGCGATTCGCCGGTATCGGGCGGGGAGCGGAAGCAACTGCGGCCGCTGCTTTGTTTTCAGGTGTGGCCAGCACAGGCCGGGGACCAGCGGGACGTACCGGCGCGGCTGCAGGCTGCGGCGCTGCTGGAATCGGAACCGGAGCAACAGGTCTTGCCGGTTGCGGCGTTTGCCAGGCGGAAAGGGGAATTGGTTCCGCTTGAGCCGGCGCTGCCACGGGGCTGAGCGGGATGGGCTGAACGGGAATCGGCTGCGGTTGATAGGCTACCGGCTGGGGCTGCTGGGGATAGTACGCCGGCTGCTGCTGCGGATAGCCGTATTGCTGGGGAAACTGCGGAGCCGCCGGCTGACCATATTGTGGTGCCCCCGGAAACTGCGGCGGCAGAGGAATCGGCTGAGGAGGATACGGAGGCTGCTGCGGATAGCCACCCGGAGGGGGATTCTGGCGATACGGATCATGATTCGACATCAGGCCGTTCCTAAGGCGAATTCCTTCGCCCGCCTTGGTGCCCCAACACTCTCTCACAACTAATGCAAGTCTATCAGTCCCAAGGAGTAGCGCCAAGCAAGAAGTGTTCGCTGGGCGGAATCAGTTTCTTCGTATGCCGGTTATGACGTCTGGGACCTCCGATTCTCTCGAAAGCAAGGTCTCCGCACCCATCCCCACCCCTCGACTCCCCGCCCTATCCCGGTACAATCCAATATTCGCCCCAAAAAATGGTCGCAAGGCCAGTGGTCGAAAATTCACTCTAATGACGCGGGGTGGAGCAGCCCGGTAGCTCGCGAGGCTCATAACCTCGAGGTCGTCGGTTCAAATCCGGCCCCCGCAACTTGATCCCGTCACCGCGAAAAGCCGCGACGATGGGTTAACGGCAAAAGCCGAGGCCAAGCGTCTCGGCTTTTTTCGTTTCTACCGCCAGTTCTGGCAAGGGTTTGCGGTCGGGCGGGGCATCGCGTTGTCTCTCCCGGTCCGCCCGCGTGGCGCACGTCGGTCCGAGTTAGCAACCCGGTTTGGCCCATCTCGGCCAAATGTCTCTGTTTGTCTCTCGCCATAACCCGATTCGGGTTAATTCGTTGTCAGCCTCTCTTAGCACAAGCGGGAGGTACTTTCCGGCTCGGTGAGAGAGGCGGACACGAAATGTTACACGCGGAGGCCAGGAACGTCAGTTGGCTCGACATCGCCGATTCTCTCTTGCCGCGGAAGGCGGGGACAGCTTTTGAGAGACGCTCACGGAAGGTGAGCATTTCGAGCAGAAGTCTACACTAACTCGCTCGTCGGGTCATAATTGATCGGAGAATCAGATGGACTTTCAAGCACACGTTCGTGCGAACTTCGCGGGCAAGCGAATCATCCTCGTTGGTAACGCTCCGTTTACGAAGGACTGCACGGAACTCATCGACCAGCACGATATCGTCGTCCGGTTCAACCTCTTTGAATCGTCGCCCTTGGTGGGTCGGAAGATTCACTACTGGCTCAACAATCTGGTGCGGGACGAGAAGAGGCGCAAGGGTCGAACGGAGCGTGTGCCTGTCGTTCGACGTATGAACGCCGATGTCGTGGTGGGAACCCCTCACGAACCCGAACGACGGCTAGCGACCGCAATCGAGTTTTACAAACAGCACGGGTTCGATCTTTTGTATCCTGATTTAGTCATTCCAATGCCCTGCCTTGGGGACAAGCAACCCCGAACGGGCTTCTACACCGCCATAAGGCTGATGCATGAGCAGATTCCCGTCTCATTAATTGCTTTCACCGACAAATGCGATTCGCCCTGGCATGACGGACCCGCTGAAATGCGATATCTGAGAAAACGCTCGGACCTTGCGACGATCTACGACGACTTTTGAGGATTCTCGCTTCCGTAAATGCTCTGGATGCAGCGCCGCGTACCCTCAATCTGCTCGGTGGGGTCGTCGATCTGTTTTTGAAGCGGGTCTTTTTTGCGCGGCATCTATTCACCTGCCTTGGAGCTTCTCAAGGGCAGCCACGATGACTTCCATGTCCTTTCTGAGCTGGTGCTGTTTCGGACAGTGAATTGAGAACACTGTCGGCGCAACGAGTTGTGGAGGTTGTCCGTAATGTCCGGCTAAGGACAGTGTGACCAGCAATGCGTCTACCGGATCTTCACTGGGATACTTGGTTGGGCGCTCCTTGACCAACGTGTGGGCCTCACTGTTCGCATGTGCCTGGAGCACGTCGATCGGATGCTTGTCGCCTTGATTGAAGTCAACGAATTTCTTCAGGTTGGCTTTTTCGACGACAATCTGGTCGATACCGAGTGCAATGAAGCCGGACAAGCCGTGCTTCTTCAGTTGCGACAAGCCTTTGCTGAGGTGATCGTGAATCCCTTTGTCGCTGGAAGGATACTTACACGCGATGCCAATTTCCTGGCTCAGTCCGTTGCCTTCAACGACAAGGTCGGGTTCTTGCAATCGGACGGTGAAGCCCGCCTTAGACAAGATGCTCGCAAGCCATAGCTCGTAGAACCAGTCTCTTGGTTGGCCGCCCGCCGGACCGCCTTGGGTAAGATTGCCGGCTAAGACGACCTTCAGGTATTTGGCGAGCGGTTCTTTCTGGTTCGTCACCAGTTCCGCGATGGCCTCGCTCAATATGCCGACGGCTAGTTGTGCCTTGTAAAACTCGAGGAAACGGTCCTTCCACTTCTTGTCGTGCTCGTCGACTGAAAGCAGATCTTTCTCCGCCAAGTATTCGCGAACGAGACTCAGTTGCTGAACGATTTGGGCGTTGGGGTCCAGCTTGATCTTCAGGTCCGCGATTTGTTTGTGCACGATCCCCAGATTCGCAGCGACCTTCTCGTATCCCATAACCGAACTCCAGGTGTTTTTCAGACGAAAAGGATGTCCCCGACTGCTCCACCCATCAGCATCAACGCGGTTGCATCGGGAGCGTCGTCCAAAGCTCCCGGTGTATCCGGATGATGGACCGAAAGATACTCGCCGTCGCCCTTGTACTCGCGGACGAGGGCGGTCATCCGCTCCTCGAACTCCGCGGCGAACGGGTGGTCCGCCGGATAGCTAAATCGTAGTGGATCGCCCCGCTTCCAGTAACTGCCGGATCGGCCCAGCTGATCCGCGGACAGATGGTCTCTCACTCGGCATACATAACCAAGGGGGCGACGCAGTTTCGCGTCGCACGCTCTACTCCTTGATTTCTGTTGCATCATGTCCGAATCTTGGCCCGATCCGCCATCTGATCCGCAGCCCAATCTGACGCCCGAACAGCGCCGCGACGAGTTCGCGGCCATTCTCGTGCTTGGCGTCCTGCGTTTTCTCCGTCAGGAAGCAGCTCACGCGCCCGCGAAAATCCTGGAATTCTCCGCCGCCCACCTTGAGGTTCCGGTGCAGACGAGGCTCAGTGTGTCTCGTCGTACCGGGGGTTAACACCAACCACAAACCAGAGAGGTGCCGGAATGCAAACGAGCATTCAGCAGCAAATTGCCGACCTTCACCAAAAGACGGTGAAGGAGCTGCGCCAGCGTTACGCCGAGGTTTACGGCGAAGCAACGCGGGCGCACAGCAAGCCACACATGATCCGCAAGATCGCGTGGCGGATTCAGGCATTGGCGGAAGGCGAGCTCAGCGACCGAGCCAGGCAGCGGGCGGCGGAACTTGCCAACGATGCCGACGTGCGGATCGTTCCGCCAAGGGCCAAGGAGGACGCTAAGACCAAGCTCTTCGTCCCCACAGCGTCCGACCCACGGCTTCCGGCCCCCGGTGGCGTTCTCGTCCGCAAGTACAAAGGCCGAGTGATCCGCGTGATCGTGACGCCAGATGCCTTCGAATACGAGGGCGAGCGCTATCCGTCGCTCACCGCCCTCGCCAAGAAGATCACGGGTTCGCACTGCAACGGCTTCCGGTTCTTCGGTATGGAGGCCAAGCCATGACCCAGAAACCCAACGTCAAGCCACGACCCGTGCTCGTGCGGTGCGCGATCTACACCCGCAAGAGCACCGAAGAAGGTCTTAACCAGGAATTCAATTCGCTCGACGCCCAACGCGAGGCGGGTGAAGCCTATATCGCCAGCCAACAACATGAGGGCTGGGGCTGCCTGCCGGACCGCTACGACGATGGTGGCTTTACCGGCGGCAACCTCGAGCGGCCCGCGATGAAGCGGCTCATGGCGGACATCCAGGCCGGCAAGATCGATTGCGTGGTCGTCTACAAAGTGGACCGCCTGAGCCGATCGCTGCTCGACTTTGCCCGCATCATGGAGGTATTCGACAAGCAGAAGGTCGCCTTCGTCTCAGTGACGCAGCAATTTAACACGGCCACGTCGATGGGCCGGCTGGTGCTTAACGTCCTCCTGTCGTTCGCCCAGTTCGAGCGCGAGATCATCGGCGAACGCATTCGCGACAAGCTCGCCGCCCAGAAACGTAAGGGCAAATGGACCGGCGGCGCGCCCATCCTTGGCTACGACGTTGACCGCTCTGGCCCCAGCCCGAAACTCGTGGTCAACGCCACGGAGGCGGCTCGCGTGCGGCACATCTTCGAGCTGTATCTATCGAAGGGATCGCTAATGCCGGTGGTCGCGGAACTGGCCCGTAAGGGCTGGACGACGAAGACCTGGAAGACGCGAGCGGGCAACGCCAAAGGCGGTCTCAAGTTTGATCGCGGCAACCTGCACCAGATGCTCAGGAACCCGCTCTATATCGGCAAGATTGCGCACAAGAACGCGCTGCACGCCGGCGAGCACGAGGCGATTGCTGTGCTCTTTCCCGGAATCTTGGCCGCTAGCAGAGCTTAAATAGGTGGAGTAAGGACCTTCTCACAAGCAGCGGCCCGAGGCCGCGGGAGAAGGTTATGGTGTTAGGAGGTTTTGATCGTGACGA
>JBJXFF010000083.1:0-40652 GCA_046153945.1 Pirellulaceae bacterium | reverse complement strand
GGCTGGAAAACGGGAAGCTCGACTCGTCGGATAAGTATTCCACCGATTGGTACGGCTGCCCAGGAGGTGGCAAACTGCCGCCGATGAAAAGCGATGGGCGTCCCCTCGTAGGAATCTCCGGCAGGTTCAACGAAGACTTGGACGAATTGAAGGTCATTCTTCCGGGCGACGAGTGAACAAACAAATTCACCCGGAGCAAACCTGCCTCCGGGTGAATCGATAGGGGAACTTTAACGCCAGGGACGGCTAATCAATCCGGTAGACCTGGCCGCGGAGCTTGACGATCAGCTCGTCGCCTTCTTGCTGCCGGGCCATCAGGGCGTTCTCTTCGCTCGTGTTGGCTTTGACCAGTTCGAAGTACTCGTCGCTGAACCGCTTGATCTTCTTGATCTTGGCGTCGTCCTTGTCGGGGTCGACTTCCTGGGCGTTGGCGGCATAGAGCGTGCGGCCTCGCTTGTAGAGCGTTTCGTTGCCGACGTTCTGCACCGAGTCTCCAGCGGCGACTTCCTTATCGCTGTCGATGTCCCGGAACTTGGCGCCGTTATAGCCGCCACCGCCGAGCCGGCCACCCTTCCCGGCCATTGGAGCAAAGGCACCGCCAGGAGCACCTGGCTTGCCTCCGCCAAAGCCGGCACCACCGCCTGACTGAGCCCGCTCGGCCGATTGGAGGTCAAACTTCGCGCCGCGCTGGGCAACGCCGTCTTTCCCTTCCGCCTGTTCGAGCCGGTCGAGATTTCGCTTGGCCGTCTCCACATTGGAGGAAAAGTTGGACGACGCCAGTTGCGATGGCCGGGAGTTTTCATCCGCCAGGAACGAGGTGTAAGACGTCAGAATGCCATGCTTGATCGAGAGGCCCACGAGTTCTTTCACGAGTTCGTCGTTCTTCCCCTTCAGATCCATCTCGTCGATGATTTCGCCAATCCGCCGCATCGCCCACAACTTTTCCACAAAGGCGAAGGACTGATCGTTGCTCTTGTCGATCAGCGTGGCGGGGAAGTCGAACTTCTTCTCTTCGCTGCCAACCTTGCCATTGATCGTTACTTTCGCGCCGCCCCCCTTCTTGTAGCGGCCGACGATGACCAGTTGGTCGCCGGCAAAAATGTCATAGACTTCCTTGGGGTACATCCGGTTGATGGAGGGAGCACCGCTGTCGGTCGCGGCGTCCACATCTACTTTGACGCCGACGTGCGTCATCACCGGGCTGCTCATTTTGCTGCTGAGACGGCCGACGGAGGACTCGATGTTCTCATCGGGCCGGACGTAGTCGCTTTGGCCGTAGTTGTCCCGGGCAATCCGGTCCAACAGGCGGCTGTTGACGTCGTAACCGACGCCGAAGCTGACGATCCGGCTCCGGACCTTGTTGTTTTGCTTGGCGTTCTGGGCGATTTTAGCTTCATTCGTCTCACCAGCGGTCGGCAGACCGTCGGTGAGGAACAGGACGTAATTCGGCCGCGTGTCGTCCTTGATCATGGCCAAAGCCGTCGTCATCGCCCCGTCGATATTCGTGCTGCCGCCGGCATAAATGCCGTCGACAAACGCCAGAGCCGACTTGCGAGTCTCGTCGTCATACTTTTGCAACTCGGGTTTAAACGATTCCACCGCGCTGTCGTAGGCGACGATGTTGAACATGTCTCCCGTGCGAAGATTGTTGAGAACAAACTTGAGGGCATCCTTCGCCTGCTCAATCTTCTTGCCGCTCATCGAGCCGGAACGGTCCACGACAAAGATGAGAGTCTTCGCCGGCCGGTCACTGTTCATCGCCTTTACTTCGGGACTGGCGAGGAGCAGGAAGAAGCCATCCTCATTCCCTTCGGGCCGATAGCTGATGACGCTCGCCCCGAGCGAGCCGTCGTTGGTATCGAAGAGCAGCCGGAAGTCCGTTGTCGGAATCTGGTTCGTTACTTCGTACTTCACAATCGCGTGCTTGCCGTCCGGCCGCTGCACGTTGATCGCATGCGACGGACTGTAGACGCTCTTCATCTCGGCAGTCGTTTCAATCGAGGCGTCGATGGAGATTTTCTCGACCGGCGTGGAGCTGTACTTGGCCGTTGAGAGCGGAATTACGAGGTCCGTAAGCTGGCCGCTCTTTCGGAGAAGCTGGCTGAACTTGAGGGTCACTTTCCGCTCCGCACCAGCAGGAACCGGGAAAACGCTCGTCTGGAACATGCCGTAGCCGACCCACTCCAGCAGGGCGGGGTCCTGGTTGCGGCGGACGTACCCTTCATAAATGGTGCGGGCTTCCTTCGCCGGCAGCAGCTTGGCGTCGAATTCCTTGCCGTCGACCATGAAGGTCATCCGGTCAATCGCCCCCTCATACGGCAGCGGAAAGACAAAGCTGACCTCCATCTGGGCGGAGCCGGTGTTCACAAACGACTGCGAAACTTGCACCTGGGCGACCTGGTCCTTGATCTTGGCCTGATACGACAGTTCCTTAATTTTGTACGAGACCGGCGGCGGAGTCGGCCGCGGAATGGGCCGCGGCAGCGGGACCGGATGCGGCCAGTGATGGATGATCAGCACCCCCTGCCCAAAGGCCGGAGTGGCGATCACCGCGAGAAGGAGAATTGCCAGAAAGAACCCGACGCTCGCCAATGCCCGTTTCATAAACCCACCTCGATGTTGGTACGAACCCCTGATTGAATTGAAAAAGGGGGCAGGCACGTCGCCGCGACCCGTTATTAAGGGCAAACTCATCTCGTGGCTCCGAGCCAGACCCCTTTTTCAACGAACCCCTAATTGCCAATACCCCGGCTGCCGAAAGTAAGACGGCCTTACCCCGACAAGTGTTTCCCCCCAAGAATAAGTTTCCCCTTAGTGGCGACTCTTGCCAAGTGTTTTATCTCGTTTGTTACCGCGGGGTTACAAGCTGAAGTCCCGCTTTCCGGCGGCACGCCTTTGCCCATCTTGCCATTCAGCCCTTATTCCCACGGTTCTCCGTGGGAGCAAGGACATTTAAGTCCCCTCGTCCCGATCTCTGCCTGAATCACCCGCCCCCCCGGAGGTGGCCCTCTGATTCACGATTCAGGGGCAACTTTTTTCGCGTGGGTTTTGATTCCCAATCCCTCGCAACTCATTGATAATACTCAAGTTGCGAAACACTTATTGATTCATACATCGATACATTTCCACCAATCCTGATTCATCCATTCCGGCCCTTCATGCCATCCGCCTGCGCGCGAGACGTCGAATCCTTTCGACGCAAGTCGTCCGGACTTGGCCAGCGTTTGGCATTTGCGGTCGTCCCCAAAATGCCGATCTGATACAGCTTTTCGAGGTCCTTGTTCTGTCTTCCAAGGGATCAAGGCATCGCCACAAGTCTTTGGAACACAAAGAGTTTCTCGCGATACTTTGATTCTCGGCATGATCCATAGGGTCAGTTCTTGATACAGCCACTGTTAGACTGGACATTCATCGCTTGGCCGACCGATGCTTCGTCGCCCGACTTACGTCAAATCACGTTGAAGTATTATGTGGCGAGATCTCCTTCGCTTTCATAACTTGGAGCGCACTCGCCTCCCCGGAAGGCCGTGCGAAGGTGTGCGGGCGTTGCGTATTTACGCGCGCGGGACTTCCTCAGACCTGCATGACAACCAGGATGCCAAAGAGCTTCGCCGCGAACTCTCCGCCGGGAGAAACACGGCATATGTGCACAATTGTATAAAAGTCAATTGGCACTTTCAAGTCCCCCGCAGCAAGAATTCTGGAAATCTTTGCGGGGGGTCGAATCCACGCCTAACCGAGGACCTTCCATTCTGTCCTCGGCACCCCACTCGATGTGCGACAGCTAACCCAATGATCCTTAGTGTACCTCTCCCCTATTTCGCCTTTTGCCTATCGTATCCGTTTCGCCCTCGCCATGAACGCGACCAAGCCGACCACCGCAACGATCAGCAAGTAGCGCAAATTTTCACCCCCGGGCAGGGTCCCAGCCTGCCACAAAGTCCAACTCGCCCCTCCGACGGCAACTCTGACCGTCTCCCTCGATACGATGTTTTCTTTGGAGTCGGGCGGGGGACTTCGCCGGGGGAGGCGAACTAAAGATGCGAAATGGGAGTGCCAACACTTTCTCTCTTGTGAACAGAAAGTGTCTACTCCAATTCTTGAATCGGATGGGACCTCGCCACGTCCTCGAGCACCGTTTCCAACTCAATCGTAAAAGGAATCCATTTTTGGGCTGCCAGTTGGGACAGGGCCTCCGAGTGCACTCTGCGCTTCTGTACCGCTCGAAGCGACTCTGATTCCTGGTTTTCAAACCATGGGCGCTCATTCGGCAAGAGCATGGGTGCGTCTTGCCGGGGCACCCTGACCTGAAATTCCCGTTCTAAGGCCTGGAGAAGAGGTAATTGATCCGGCAACGGCCCCAAAACCATTGGATAACTGCTGGTGAATATGTCCGCAATGGCGAATGTTCGCTCTCCTTCACCTCCCCCCGACGTCGGAGCATTAATCCGATTGATCACATAGAGTGCATCGATCGGGGATAGTTTCCGATCGCCATTTACGTCTAGGAAACGCGGCTTTCCAAAGGTCGGGGGATTGCCCACCAGCGGACCTGATCCCGCCAGGTTAAGTTGGTTAATCACCAGCAGAGCATCGACCGGAGTGACGCCGCCATCAGCATCCACATCAACCGCGTCGACAAAATTCTTCCAGGGATTTGCACCCTTGGGAACAACGCTTCCTGCTACAGCAAATCCAAAATCTGCAATTCCAGCTCCCTGTCCGCCAATATCGAGCGCGCTGGAGCCCCGATGGTGTCCGACCAGGGAAGTGTCGGTTTGCAGGGAAATCGACGCACTGTCACCCACGAGGATGACACCCTTGGGAGAGCCAACCAGGCGGAATCCTGTCGGCAGTTGGATGCCACTCACAGCCACCGGCAGTACGCCGTCGTTTCTAACAGTGATTGTTCGGACAGGAGGCGCCTCATCCTGCGTTAAGATTCCCAAACCAAAAGTTTGTCCCAAACTGAGCAAAGTACCGTTATCGATCACTGAAAAACTGGGATTCTGTGGGGTTCGGATCAACAACGACCAACTGTTAAGGGTGCCGACATCCCCGCTCGCATCATCACTCACTTCCAACTTCCAGGTTCCCTGAGAATTGAGTCCCGAAAGTAACTGCAGGTTTCCCTCAGGACGATAAACGCCTGCAAATGGCGCCGTTCCGCTGGTGATGACCGTGGTAGCTTCCGCATCGAGGATTGTGCCGTTGAAGTTGTCTCCACCGGACCCAACATCGGTAAACAACTCAATGCGCTGACCGCCGGGCGCTACTAGGAAGACATCCAGGTCCGAGTCAAACGTATGCGTGATGTTCAACTGAACGTCCAGGTCGGAAATCGTCAGCGAGTCACCGATAGTGAGCGTGGAAACCTGGGTTGAATTGCTGGCTATCGAAACTGGAACATTGGCGCTGGGATAAATTGTTTGCGGACCCGAACCCGAAGTGGCGCCGACAACTTCCCGCGTTATGGTTGGCGTGCGACTGAAAGGGAATGAACCGTAGACTGCTCCGCTGACTTCCACCACGATTTCGTGCTGGCCAGTTGCATTTCCCAGCAGGAAATCATTCCCATAAATCCCATCGCCTGCACCGCCGTCGTTGTGAACGCCGTCGTCATAGAGGATCGCAGTCGCGTACCCGGCGTTTCCAGGTTCGCGCACTTTGGCCAACACCTCAACTCCACTGGTTCGCGCGCTGCCGGAGATTTGGACTCGCACGTTGGCTGCGTCGCCGAAATTGAGGGGAGTGCTGGCGCTGATCAAATCGGCGCGCAAGGAGGAATCAATGCGCGAGAACAACTGATAGGGCTCGCCGCCGGCATCTACTTGAACGCCCTTCACCCGGACTTGCCAATCTCCCAGCATGGGAACATCGACCTTCACGATTTCGTAGGTTGGCCCTTCAAACCACGACACGCCCGGCTCGGCCTGCGTGATCACCACGCCATCGGGACGGACCAATTCCAGGTCTAAATCACTTCCTGGCCAAGTCACGCCAAAAGTAAGCTGGGACACGGTGGGATCGACGGATACATCGCCGCTAACGATTTCGTTCTGCTGGATCGTTCCGCTCACCGTGTTCTGCACCTGATCCCCGGATACGATGCCGGATAATTCGGCGTAGATCTGCGCGAGAGCCGCACCATTCGGAGCGAAATAGTAGGTGCCGCCTCGAAGCGCCGCAATTTGCGCCAGAGCCGCGCCATCCACATCGGTACCAAAGCCAATGGTGTAAATCCGGATGTCCTGAGCGACTTGTGAGTTGATGACGTCGATGGCATAAGGCGAAGTATTTTCGACTCCATCCGTCAATACGATCATTGCGCGGGCCTCGCCGGCAGGAAGAGTATCGAGTTGCACATCCGCGGCAGCAATTCCAGAGCCAATCGACGTGTTGCCTCCCGCGCTGAGGGCATTGATGGCAGAGGAAGCCTGGGCGATGACGATGTTATTCGCGCCAATCTGCGTAATCGCGTAATTGGTACTTGCCGACGAGGAATAACTGACCACCCCAATCCGATCTCCCTGGTCCATTTGATTAAGGAACAAGATCGCAGCTTGCTTGGCATCGGCCAGCGGGGTGCCGCTCATGCTACCGGAACGGTCAATGACTTCCACGACATTGACGCCGCTGCGGCCAATCTTGACGTAACGCTCGGTGTCAGCCGCCTCGTTGGTATTGCCCGCGCCATCTTCCACCGTAACTCGAAAACCGTAGGTATGTCCGATCTGTCCCCGAAATAACGGCTGAGCCTTTGCACCGTGTGTGTCGGTAAACGAAGTTCCCAAGGAGGCTCCTTCAGCTGCGGTGAAGTGTCCACTGTTGAGATTCAATCCGTCGTCCGCCGAATAGCCTGGCCACAGCTGGGTCGAAGAGGGTTCCTGCCAGGGAGTCCAACTTCCATCCGCAAGTTTTTCGCGATACTCAAAGCGAAAAGTGTCCTTGCCGACGCCGCTGTCCCCATGGTCTTGATCGGAAGCCGCCGTCACCAACTCGATCGAGGAAGAGTCGGAGATTCTTGGATTGTCGGGCCCTTCCTGCTGAGAGACATTCGTCAGTTCCAATTCGTCCAGAGCTGTGATTTCGACATGAGGGTCTTTGTCCGCACCGAAATCGACGACTCCGTAGAAGTAGCGGATCAAGTCGGCCACATCGTGGATCGAACGAGGGACGAGGATGGAGGCCATCGCATCCAGTTCTTCGCGGGTCCAGTTGTTGTAGTTATTGTCAAAAACCCCACCCGTATTGCCTCGCGTCCCTTGATCAAGCTCGCCATTCGCATTACGACTGTCAAAGTCATCGGCGAAACTCGCCACATCAAGAAACAGACGATATAAAGGGGCCACGTCGACGACGCTGGTTCCCGGCGAGAACCCTGATTGAATTTCGTCGGCTTTCCTGATGAATCTGCTATCTTCATCCGGACCGAGCGCCCACCTTGTCCACCGGGTCGGATTGATATCATCAAAGGCGGCGTAATGCGACGGATTCTGAAATACACTCGTGGAGAACTCTTGTCCATCCACCCAGTCATGATACGGATCGGGATTCCAAGCCACCCCAACGGCATCCAAATGTTGATCCGCATGGATATGAGCAGGCACGGACATATCCTCGAGCAGGTGGGCGACGTGCCCGAGATAATAGACGGCGGTCGTACGTGACGATTCATAAATTGCTGCCGCGCCCTGACCAGGAACGGCATTTACGCCGCCGGGCTGGCTAGGTCCATCTCCCCATTCTGAATCGAAGACATCGGTCAGTCCGTAACCCCCTCGAAAGTATTTGATAGCGCGATTCGCTGCTGAGTCGAATCCGAAGAGTCCGTCGTCAAAGACGCGGTTGAAGTTGTCGTCATGTGCCCAAAAGTGTCGCAAAGACGGATGATTTGCGAAAGAACTTTGTCCAAAGGGATTGCGACCCACTTCGTCTTCATCGAATGCACCGACCGAAAAAAAGTCCACATATGGAGGAACCGGAGTGAGTGCGGATTCTCCGAATTGTTTGGTGAAGAAGTCGTAGCCTTGCTCCGTCAGCCATTCATGAACAGCCTGTGAATACATCACTCGCCGATCCTCTAGTTGCTCGATCGCGAGGTTACGAAAAAAGTCCCTGACAAGCTGAACTTCACTGCGTCGAGGCTGGCGGCGATTCATTTCGCGAACTCCGTGAAAGCAAGGTCGTTCATCCCCCAGATAGAGCAGTGGAAGGGTCCAAAGGGGGCCTGAATCCAATTGACAAAATAGAACACTCGCGGCCAAAAGAAGCAAGCGCTTTTTTACCTCGGTCGCGCTCAGACAGTGGGTTGATTGCGGGAGAGAAGTTAGGATAGGGCCATGCACCACAATCAAAGTCAGGCGATTTTCCAACGTGCTCAGCAATTGATGCCCGGTGGCGTGAACAGTCCGGCCCGAGCCTTTGGCGGCGTCGGCGGGGAGCCGGTGGTTCTTGAACGGGGGGCGGGGGCGTATCTGTTTGATGTCGATGGGAACCGGTACATCGACTACGTCGGGGCCTGGGGGCCGATGATTTTGGGGCATCAACATCCGGCCGTGGTGGAGGCGGTGAAGCAGGCAACGGACAAAGGGTTCAGTTTTGGTGCGCCGACGCGGGGGGAGAACGAGTTGGCGGAGCTGATTTCGGCCTGCGTGCCGAGCATCGAGATGGTGCGGCTGGTGAGCAGCGGCACCGAGGCGACGATGAGCGCGATTCGGCTGGCGCGAGGCTTCACCGGACGGGATGTGATTGTCAAATTTGCCGGCAACTACCACGGCCATGTCGATAGCCTACTGGTCGCTGCCGGCAGCAGCGCGGCGACGCTTGGCGTTCCCAATTCACCTGGCGTGACTGCGGGAACGACCAAGGACACGCTGGTTTTGCAGTACAACGACGTCGCCGGGCTCGAGGCTGCGTTCGCGCAGCATGGCTCACGGATTGCCGGCGTGATCTTTGAGCCGGTGGTGGGGAATATGGGGGTCGTGGTTCCTTCGCCGGAGTTTTTGAGTGGCCTCCGAAAGCTGACGACGGAGCATGGGGCATTGCTCATCTGCGACGAAGTGATGACCGGCTTTCGAGTCTCGCTTGGCGGGGCTCAGGAGCGACTAAAGATTCAGCCGGACATCACGACGCTGGGAAAAATTGTCGGCGGCGGCCTTCCCATCGGTGCCTACGGCGGCCGGCGGGAGATCATGCAGCACCTTCTTCCCACCGGCAAAGTTTTTCAAGCCGGCACGAACAGCGGCAACCCCATCGCGACCGCTGCGGGGATTGCGACGCTGCAAGAACTGCGGAAGAACCCGCCGTACGCAAAGCTCGAGCAACTCAGCAGCCGACTGGCGGATGGCCTGTTGATGGAGGCGGCTTCCGCGGGAGTGCCGCATTGCTTGAGCCGTGTCGGAAGTATGTTGACGCTCTTTTTCACGCCAGAAACGCCCCGTGACTGGCCGACTGCCGCCAAGAGCGACACGGCTCGGTTTGCCAAATACTTCTGGGGCCAGTTGGAACGGGGCATCTATCTACCGTGCAGCCAATATGAAGCCTTGTTTGTTTCCGCGGCACACACCGAGGCGGATATCGACGCCACTATTTCGGCGGCAAAAGAGGCGCTTCAGTCGCTGTGAGCTTGAGTCCCGCGATGGCGACGAGGAGCAAGATCAGAAAGAAGATCCTGGCGGGACTCGCCGGCTCTTTGAGCAGGAAGATCCCGAGGAGGGCCGCGCCGGTGGCACCGATGCCGGTCCATACGGCGTAAGCCGTGCCGATGGGAAGGGTCTTGGCCGACCAGGCGAGCAGATACATGCTCGCCGCGATGGCGAGGATGGTGAGGACGCTCGGAATCGGCCTCTTAAAGCCGTCCGTGTACTTGAGGCCAATCGCCCAACCCGCTTCGAGCAGACCCGCGATAACGAGAATGACCCACGCCATAAGGAGGCTCCCACTCGCAAGCTAAGGACAAAAGAGACCCGCGAGACAGGTGCCGATGTCGTATCCACATTCGGCGGCGAGTAGTCCCTGGGCTTCCTTGAGCTTGACTTGGGCCAGCCGAACTGCGATGACTTGCTTCAGTAACGCAGCTTCAGCAGCGGTCGCTTCGAGCTGAGCCTGCTGGATTTCCAGCGGCGTGGCCGAGCCAACTTCGCGAAGCTCTTTCAGGTTGCCCAGCCGCTGCTGCCAACTGGCGAGCGTTTCCGAAGCGATGGCGGATTGCTTGAAGCGGGTTTCAATCTCTCGCACTGCCAGGCGGATTTCGCTGGCGACTTGCTGCTCGCGATTCTCCAGCAGCTCCGTAAGCTGGGCACGGCGGATATCGAGTTCGCAAGAGGCGGTGTTCCCCTGGAAGAACTTGTGCAGCAATCCGAGGGATGGAGCGGGAACGCCGAGCCCGGGATCCGTTTGGGACAAACTGCTGCGGGCGGCGGGCAGCGTTTGCCTATCGAGTTCCGAGAGGAGCAAACGAAGTGCGGCGAGGTCGGCGCGGGTTTGAAGGCCGACGGAGCTGGCGAAATCCACATCGATGGTCTCCACGGTCAGCGTCAGATTTGCATTCGGCACCAGGCGAGTTGGCTCGCCGGGATTGAGTCCGATGAGTCCGCGAAGCTGCTCGCTGAGCTGAGCGTCTCCGAGGTCAAGCTGAGAATGCTGGTCCTGAAGTTCTAATCGCTTGCGGTCAAGTTCGGTCCGGTCGGCAGTTACTTTCAGACCCTGTTCCTTCACCTTGCGGAGATCGTCCTGCATGCGGCCAAGCTGCGCGAGGCTGGACTCGACTGTTGTGCCGTTCTCGCGAACCTCCGCGAGCTTGTAGAAAGCCTGCAACGCCTGCGACGCCGACTGATTCCGCTCGTGGATGGAACGCAAGCACAATAGCTGCTGCTGGAGTGCCGCCAGCCGGGCTGTTTTTTTGAAATTCCCCGCGGCTTGGGCAACCGCCTGGCGCTCGAGTTCGGTCAGATTGGCAAGCTTGGAATTGGCCGCGGCCAAGGACTCTGTTTCTTCCGGCAAGAGATCCCGTATGGCCGTTTCCGGCGGACGAGGCGGCAGTCGTTTTTCCAGGTCCGTCAAGGTGCCCAGCGCTGCAACGCCCACTCCTGGTTCGGCATTGTTTTCCTCCACTTCGACCACGACTGGGGAAACTAGCAATGCTGGCGGTAGGATTCCCGGCACACCTGGCTGCAAATCGCCCTGCGCGCATCCCACCAGCAAACCGCTAGCGGTCAGCAGAAGCAGATAGGAATAGCGTGGAGCAAGCATAATGAACGAACGGAGAGCTGGATCTGAGCGCGCGGGAGCGCCCCTACCATTTATCGCCTCGGCATATCCGGCACCTGCCGAAATCTCAACCAAGTCGGCAGGGTTCTCCCAAAACCCGCTATTTACCGTGATTTGCTCGCCTTCCAATGGACAGTGCACAACAGCGTGGGAAACGCCCCTCATTTTTAGTAGACTGCCAGGATGTCCCTGGAACTCTCTTGCCCGCATTGCCAACGGCTGTTTCACCCGACTGCCGAGCTAGCGGGGAAGTTGGCCGCTTGCCCCCATTGTGGAAAGCAAGTCCGCATTCCAGCGGTCGAATCCCGGCTCCAAACGGTGGAGTCTGGAATCGACCCTCGCTGGAAAACGCGGTCCACAACCTGGCATGTGCAAGCCGAGGACGGCAAACAATATGGCCCCGTCACGGGCGAGCAACTCCAGGCCTGGTATGAGGAGGGGCGAATCACCGCGAATTGCCAGTTGCTGCGCAAGGGGACCGGCCAGTGGCAATGGGCCACCGATCTTTATCCGGACCTGGAACAGAACGTCGGAGCAAAACATGCCGGGCCAGCCGAGTCTAAACCAGCAAAGCCCAGGCCGGCGGTTCGCGCCGCCCCCGCGCAGTCGGGCTCGCCGATTACACCCCTGAGCCCGAGCGACTTCCCCACGGTCGGCTCCGGTCTGAAGGCCCTTGGCCCCGCAATTCGCCCCTTGCCGCCGGGACATGAAGAGCCGCTGTTTCACAGTGCCGAGGCTATGGAAGACCGAAGGCGGTTCGCGCCGTTTATGGTAGCCCATATGAACCGCAAACCGCTGCACAAGATGTTGCTGGTGGTGGCGGTCACCAACTTCTTGTTTGGCACGGTGCGAGCGGGACTGTACTTCGTTCTCTTTATCAGTTGCCTGATGGCGATTGGGGCGCTGGGAGAGCAGGCGGATCAGCAACTCGTCACGCGCGGAGCGATCAGCCTGATCGTGGCCCTCGTTATGATGGTGCTCAACATCTTCATCATTTCCGGCGGCTTTGGCCTGTTGCAACAAAAGGAATGGGGCCGCACGGCAACGTTCGTCGGCACGCTCATCGGCATGATCATTCAGCTCACCTGTTTGTGCGTCACCGGGATTTTGGGAGCCGATGGATCCGGTCTGGCTCGCGTCACCTGGGTGATTGGATTGGTGATCCTGGGACCGAGCGTCCTCTATGATGCGTTTGCCGCCATCACGCTCACGATGCCGAGCATCGTGGCGGATTTGGAAGATTGATACCTATCGCACGGTCAAAAAATCATTGTGGTTCAGCAGCACATGCACCAGATTCTCGCGGGCTCGCTGCTTCGGATCCGGTGACGGAGGAATCGACGCGGTTGCCCCGGCGGTGAAAGCCGACAGGCCGGGGCCGGCTAGCCGCTGGGCTTGTTCGGTAAGGAAGGTGGCGCAGGTGGCTTGTTCGTCGCTGCTGGGGGGCCGATTGAGGATGCGAGCGAAGGTATCCTGCACAAACTTCACATCCGCCTGCTCAGCCGGCGGATTGGCGGCAGTAACTGCTTCGGTAATCTTCTTCGCCAGCAGCCGCGCTTGCGCTAGAGTGAGGCTGCTGTTGGCCATGGCGAGGGCTTGCTGCGGGGCAATGCTCTCGCTGCGGCGGTAACACTCGACGACGTTCGCGCTGTCAAAGAGGGAGAGGAATTGCATCTTCTTCTCCTTGGTGCTCCGGAAGTAGATGCTGCGGCGATTGGAAGTGAGGCCGGTATTCTGATCAATGTCCGCGCCCCCCATCGTCTTGTCGAGCGAGCCGGCGACATAGAGCGTGGCATCCCGCACGATTTCCGCCTCCATCCGCCGAGGATTCTGCCGCCAGTAGTATTTGTTTTCGGGGTCGATGGAGACGTTCGCGGAAGCATCAGGGGGCTGACGCCCCCCGCTCGCCGTGGAGGAGAGCCGATACGTCCGGCTCGTGACAATAAGCCGATGAATATGCTTCTGGCTCCAACCGCTCTCCATCAGTTCCATAGCCAGCCAATCCAGTAGCGGCTGGTTGGTGGGCTGCTTGCCATTGAGTCCGAAGTCAAAGACGCTCGGCACCAAGGGAGTGCCGAAATGCCGCAGCCAGATGTGATTGACGGCAACGCGGGCGGTGAGCGGATTCTGTTTCGACGAAATGAACTTCGCCAAAGCCAGTCGCCGGCCGGTGCTAGTTGTCGGATAAACGGGGCTCAACTTGGTATACGCTTCATGCGGCTGAGCGATGGCGGCCTGGGCTGCGTCGCGGACCTTCACGGCAGTTTGAACCGCCGTTTCTGCATCGGTCGCCGCCTTGACAGTAGCCATATCGCCCGGCTTGACGGCTCGCTTGGCTTTGGCAGCGGCGAGTTCGGCTTGGACGACAGCTTTTTCCGCGTTGAGGAAAGCCAAATCGCGTTCGGACTTTCCAGCGGCCAGCGCCAGATCCTTGGTGTTGGCGGCAGGGGGATTTGCATAAGCCCCCTTGTCCGCGGCAATGCGGGCCTCAATCGATAGAAGAGACACATTCGCAGCCGCCAGAGTCTTTTGGGCAATCGCCGCGTTCTTCTCGCCATCGAAGACTGCCGCGGCGAGAGCCTCGGCCTGGTTGGCTGGAACCACTTCGCCCCCCGGCTGCGTGATGGCCAGACCAGCCGGCAGCGGGGTCAATTCGGCCCGGATAAATTCCGCGGTCGCGTCATAGGTCCAAAAGATGACTCGCCCTTCGCTCGCGCGCTCCGCGGGTATCTTGCAGGCCAGCACAAGCTTGCCATTAACCGATACATTGGCGATTCCATCTTTCACAACCAGGGTCAACTCATATTCCTTGCCGACTTCCTCCACGGTTTCTTTCGGCGTCGTGACGGGATAGCTGTCAACGCCCCCCTTCCTGAGCCACCAGTGCGGCCCCGGCCCAGCCGCACTTAGATAGACGGATTGCAATTCTTTCTCGCCAACCGCGTCAAACCCAATGCCGACCGATTTGTAGGTGTCGCCCCCGGTCAGCTTGTACTTGAGCTTCGCCACGAAGTCACGGGGATGCGGCTTTACCGAGGTAATGCCACACATCACATCCTGCGCGTCGCTCTGCACCAGCCGACCGTCCTTATATTCCCACTTGCCAGGGCCGAGCTTCCAAACGTCGTCTTTCTGCTTGCCGAAATCGTCGGCGATCAGCGGCTCGGCTGGTTTCGTCGGCTCAGTCATGACTGGGTCCTTGCCAGGCTCAGTCGGCTTCGCTGTCTCCTTCGCCACAAATTCCGCCTGCTGCTTCCTGGCAGTTGCTAACGCCTGTTGCGCCGCGGTCAAGGCTGCTTGGGCTTTTTCAATCTCCGCTTTTGCGGCCGCCACCGTCTCTGCTTGGACACTGGGCTGCAATCCGGGATACCAAACCGCCACCGGCAAATTCACCGGCTGCACGTCGAACTTCACCTGCTGGAAAACTTTCGGCGAGGCTGGCGAGAGCGGCTTGTCCTTCACCGGGTCCTTGTCGTTGCCTCGGACAAACAGAAAAGTCGGCGTCGCCGCATTGGCATCAAAAACTCGTGCCAGCCCATCCTTCGTTGTGTCACTCTGCCCCGGCACTCGGTCCAGCCGAATGTCGTGCGGCTCGAAGACTGCCCTGAGTTTGTAGTACTCTTCCTGGCTAATTGGGTCGTACATGTGGTCGTGACAGCGGGCACAGTTGAAGGTGACCCCCATGAACGCCTTGCCGGTGTGCTCGACAGTGTTGTCGAGCCACGAGTTGCGGTTGAACTTGTACCAGTTGCGAACCAAAAAGCCCGTCGCTCGAATCGTCGCTGGGTCCTCGGGAGCCAGTTCATCCCCCGCCAGCATCTCCTCAATCATCCGGTCATACGGCCGGTCGGCATTGAGCGATTCCACAATCCAGTCTCGCCACCGCCAAATGTGCGGCTGGCTCTCGCGAACTTCCGCCCCATATCCGTCCCAATCGCTGTATCGCCAAACGTCCATCCAGTGCCGCCCCCAGCGTTCGCCATAATGCGGGCTGTTAAGCAAACTATTGACGACCTTCTCATAGGCATCGGGCGAAGCGTCATCCAGAAAGGTCTGCATCTCCTGGGTTGTCGGCGGCAACCCGACGAGATCAAGATAGACGCGGCGGAGCAGCACCTGTTTGCTGGCTTCATCCACTGGCTTGAGCTTCAGCTCTTCGTGCTTCGCCGCAACAAAGGCATCAACGGGATTTCGCACATAACCACTGTTCGCCGGCATCGGCACCGCCGGACGAATAGGCTTCTTGAATGACCAGTGATCGACCTTAGCCTCGGCTCCTTCCGGCGGCGGCGCGGCTCCCTGATCAATCCAGGCTTTCAGCGTCTGAATCTGCTTCTCGGTCAGCGGCTCCCCTTCCGGCGGCATCTTCAAATCCCCTTGCCGCAGCACTGCCGCAATCAGCCGGCTTTCTCCACTCTTTCCCGGCACCATCGCCGCCCCGCCGTCTCCACCCTTTGCCAAAGCAGGGACGCTGTCGAGCCGAAAATTGCTCTCCTGCGCGAGCGAACTATGGCAGCGGTAGCAGCGAGTCGCCAGAATCGGCTTCACATCGCGGAGATAATCGACTCTTTCCTCAGCCGCGGCCGTCAAGGTAACAGCGAACAGCCCCATTGCCGAAACAACAGCAGCCAGCAGTGCAGCGAACATCCGTTTCATCAGGCAAATCCTTCGAGCAGGCGGGAGGAGGAATCGAAGGTCAGGCGAGGGATCAACTTCCTTTGATGGTAGCCCCAGGGGACATGGCAAGCAAGCGAAACAGGGCTGCTGGATTTCTATTGACGGGCGATGTTCCATGGCGAACAATTGAGTTATGAGCACTCCTCTGGTTGAAACCGAGAAACCGCCGACGGTGGATGCTGACCTTCAAGGCATCGTGGATCTCATTGTCAGCGGAAAAAAGGACCCGGCGCTTGTTCAACGGATCAGGGACGCCGCCGACGCAGCTCGCCGTGAAATGCTGGAAAAATATGGCGTCCGTGACATCGCCGTCGAGCTGATTCATCAGGCGCGGGAAAGGGCATGAAATACGTCCTCGATTCCTCGGTTGCTCTCAAGTGGGTGCTGGCTGAAGCGAATGCGGATAAGGCAATAGCCCTTCGGGACAACTTTCGAAATCAACTCGACGAGCTCCACTCGCCAGATTTCTTTCTCGCGGAATGTGGCCATGCCCTGTTTCGGGCTGAGCGGCGGCGTTTGATTGGCGCCGGCAAGGCCAGTCTTCTTCTAACCGCAATTGCGATCGACTGTCCTGTCCTTCATTCCTCGCTTGCGCTCATTCCTAGAGCGGCCGCCATTTGCCAGCAATTAGGAACGGCATTTTACGATGCGCTCTACATTTCTCTCGCGGAGAGGGACGGCAGTACTTTCATCACCGCCGATGCCAAGCTCGTCCGAAGTGTGCAATCGCATTACTCCTTTGTCGTCGACCTAGCTTCCCTCCCCTAGAAGCAAACCCTGCGCGCCGACGGTCGAATCGATCGGCAGGTAATACTTCCGGCCTGGCGAATTCGTTTGACGATAATTGCGGGATTTTTTCGCGCGCTGCTAGAATGAGAAAATGCCGGCGCTTCTCCTTCAGGCAGGTTTTTTTCAACATGCGAATGTCTGCGGGGCAGTCGTTTTGCTGATCATTCTTGCCGCCATTCTTGCGACGTTTCTGCCAACGAGACGCAAGTACAATGAAGATCTGGACAACGAACAAGTTGCGCGAATGAATGACGTACTGCCCCGAGATGACGAGCCAACTCTGCCTAAAACCTAAGCAGCTTAGAAGTCCAGGGCATCCCGTCCTGGTTTTGCACCGACCGTCGAGCAGCTAATGTAGTTGTAAACCAAGGCAACCACCGTTATAGAGTGCGGACGATGAAAAACCGAATCTTCATCTGCTGTGTTCTAACATTTGGTTGCATGCCGTCGCAATTCTCCGTTGCCGACGAGGCACTTCGCAGTCTCATCGACGCTCAGATCGAATCCGCGTGGAAGCGAGAAAAGCTAACTCCCGCGCCGCTGACCACGGATGCTGAGTTTCTCCGCCGCATCTATCTGGATATAGTCGGAACGATTCCCACGCATGAGCAAGCGGCTAAATTCCTGGACGATTCTTCCGCCGATAAACGGATGCGGCTGATTGAGGAGTTGCTGGCGGAGCCGCGGTATTCACGGCATCAGGCGGAGGTGTGGGATCTGGTCCTGTTCGGCCGTCATCCGCCGGGATATGAGGTCGACCGGCGAGAGGGAATCATCGGTTGGTTGGAGAGGCAATTCCAGGAAAACAAGCCGTATGACCAGTGGGTCCGCACATTGCTGAGGGCCGAGGGAAACAGCGTCGACGACGGTCCGCCGATGTATTTCAACCAGTATCGCAATCAGCCGGAAGATGCGAGCGAGGCGATCAGCCAGACGTTCCTCGGCGTGCAATTGCAATGTGCCCGCTGCCACGATCATCCGTTTGAAGCCTGGACGCAGCTCGATTTCTACGGCATGGCAGCGTTCCTCTCGCGGCTGCAGATTGTTTCGGCGGGGAAGCAGGAGAATCTCACCAAATACATGGTCGCCGAGAAGAGCACCGGGGACATTCTCTTCACCGGGCCGGCGAAGGAGGCGACCGCGGGTAAGAAAGGGGAGCCCGTGAAGCCGAAGTTCTTGCTCGGCGACCCGCTCACGGAACCGGCGGTCCCCGCCGACTTCAAGGAGCGGAAATTCGAGGACAATAAGGTTCCGGAAAAGCCACTCTTCTCTCGCAAGGATCAGCTCGCGGACTGGATCACCAGCGGCGACAACCGTTTCTTCGCCCGAGCTATCGCCAACCGACTTTGGGCTCAATACATGGGGCGCGGACTGGTCCATCCGGTCGACAACATGAGCGAATCAAACAAGCCGACGCACCCGGAATTGCTAGAGAAGCTAACCACCGAACTCAAGGCCCACAATTTCGACCTGAAGTGGTACGTCCGCGAACTCGTCAGCAGCCGCACGTATCAGCTCTCCTCGCGCGGCCTCTCCGATGAGCCGCTGCCGATCTGGCACGAATACGGCCGCGTCCGCCCCCTCTCCGCTGAAGAATTGATGGACGCCTGGCGGACGGCAACCTGGTACGACGCGGTGGAAACGGAGCGGAAGGACCAAAGCGCGGCCAAGGAGCGCAGCAAAAACCGGTTCCACCCGATTCACAAAGAATACATGATGCAATTCTTCGGCACTCCCAGCAGCGGAACCGGGGATTTCCAGGGAGGGCTGCACGAACACCTGTTCCTCAACAACGGTCCGCTCCTGCAACTTGTCGACCGGCAGAAGGGGGGCCTCTCCGAGTGGCTGGTCACTTCCACCGACCCAATCGAGGCCAGAATCCAGCGGCTCTATCTCTCCACCCTAACTCGGCGGCCAACGCGGGCAGAAGTGGAGAAGATCAAAGCCTTCGCCAGCGAAGGAGACGCCAAAAACACCCGCTGGCAGGACGTCGTCTGGGCCTTGGTAACCTGCAGTGAATTTCGTTTCAACCACTAATTGAATCGGAGATTGTTGATTGCAGATTGCAGAATGGACGTGAGTCAGTCATTCTGCAATCTCCAATCTTCCTTCTGCAATTGCCCCATGTCCTCCCGCCCTCCCGTCACTACCGCCGACTACATGGTTGTGGCTCTCAGCCCGACCCTGATTTTCTTTCTCGTCGGCAGTCTCTGCTTCTTCCTGGTGGAGGTCTTCTATCAAGGGCAATATCCGTTTCGGCTGCTCTGGGTGATGGCGATGTTCGTGATGGGGATCGTCGCCCTCTCACGCATGGCGATGGAAGAGGGCTGGGCGTATGCCTTTCTCTACGCCATCGGGCTGGCCCTCGTTGTGGCGATTGCCATGGCCACGTTCATTCAAATTCAAGGGCCGCTCGCCCCGTTCGGCCTGTTCATCAATCTGGGGCTGATGGCCCTGATCTGGTGGAGCGCTTACAAGCTCGTCTGGGACTGCACGCTCATGGACGAGAGCCAGGACTCCTCTGGCGAAGGGCTGCTGCAATCGATTGGCCTCGACCCGATGAACGGCGAGACCTCCGCCCCCGTAGCACAAGCTGCCAGCTTGTCCGAATCGGCCGAAGCGATCGCAACGCACGAAGACCCCGCACCCTCCGAAGTAGACACCACCCCCGAAGCCCGCCTCTTCGATTGGTTCCAAAAACTGCTGGAGCCGGATCGTCGCCCACACGCGCCGGGGAAATGGGTCATTTACTACTCGCTCGCCGCATTGCCGCTGTTTGGGATTGGCCAATGGTTCATCCCGGTCGAAAAACTCGGCTCGCGCCGCTTCGCGTTTTGGATGATGGCGATTTACGTCGCCAGCGCCCTCTTGCTCCTGCTCAACACCAGTTTCCTCGGCCTCCGCCGCTACCTGCGGCAGCGGCGGCTGGAAATGCCGCTCGATATGGCGGCGACCTGGCTGGCGGTGGGAACGGTGATGGTGGCGGCCCTGCTGATCGCGGTCTATATCCTTCCCAGCCCGAGCCCGGAATACTCGCTCTCTCAACTGGACGTCTTCAAGTCAAAAAACTGGGATGCGAGTCAATACAGTCCCGGCGGACCGGACGGTTCCGAGAAAGGGGAGTCTCAGCAGAAGGCGGATAAAGAGGGTGCCGAGCAAAAAGGAGGGGAGAAGTCCGAGGACAAAGGGGGCGGGGACAAGAGCGGCGACAAATCCGGACAGCAGAACGCGGGACAAAATAATAAGGCGGAAGACCAGGGAGATTCCAAGAGCGGAGAGAAGGGAGGGGGCAAGCAGCAAGGAAAGAACGGCGAGAAGAGCAAGAGCGAGCAGGGAGAAAAAGGGAAAGGAGAGAAAGGAGACAAAAGCGACCAGGAAAAGGGGAAGTCGGAGAATAAGCAATCCAAGGACAAACAGCAGAACGGCGGGAAGCAGGGGAAAGGGGGATCATCTTCCAAGTCGCAAAGCAGTAAATCCGAGAAACAGGATCAGGAATCAAAAAACCAAGAGAGCAAGAGTCAGGGGAAGCCGCCGCAGAACAATCCGCAATCGAAGTTTCAGCCGAGCAACCTCATCCCGCGGATTCCGTCGTCCCTGGGAACGATTTTGAAATGGCTCTTTTACCTGGCCATTGCCATTGCCGCGGTTGTGTTCGCTTACATCTATCGTAAGGAACTGATCGCCGCCTGGAACAAGCTTCTGGCGGAACTCCGCGCACTTTGGGAGCGATGGTTTGGGGCGAAACCGCAAGCGGAGAGTCCTGAACAAGCAATCCTGGCCGCCCCACCGCGAACTTTCTCTTCCTACGCCGACCCCTTTACCAGTGGCATGGCCGCCCGGGTTCCCCTCCCGGAACTCGTCCGCTATTCCTTCGAAGCCCTGGAAGCCTGGGGCCGCGACCACAGTTCCCCCCGCGCCACGGGTCAGACCCCGCATGAATTTGCCCAGCAGCTCGGCGATCTTGATGTCACGGTGTCTCGGGAAGTGAAGCAACTCGCCGACCTCTATTGCCAGATTGCTTTCGCTCGGTCGCTGCCGGCGGGTGGTGTTGAACTGGTTCGGGTGTTTTGGCAGCGGATGGGAGCGACAAGAAGGGCCGCGTAGCGTATTGAGGCAACCCTCTCTCGGTCGAAAAGGTCTTCGCAGTGAATGAAAGCCAGAAACTGAATCCGTATCAGTCACCTGTCTCGCAGGTTGCGGAGGCTAAGCCTCCTCGATTCGGGCTTTCGAAAAGGCAATCCTTTTGGCTGTTGGCCGTCGTTGCTGCAATCGTCCATTTTCTGCTCTCCGCGACGCTGTTCCTTTTCCTGCTTGGTGCGGCGAGCGAGCGGTTCGATAGCGGAGCTGAACCTGCTGCTTGGGAACGGCCTGCCGAAATCGTTTTGGGAATCCTGTCGTTTCCAGCCGCGATGATGATGTGGCTCCGCCGCGTTCCCGGTCCCGTACAATGGGTTCTAATTCTTGGGAATTGCTTTTTATGGGGCTTAGGCATTTCCCTGCTCGTGAGCATGTGTCAACGTCTCTTTTGGCGAAGAACGTCCAGGTGATGGAAGGCGTCTCGCTCATTTGCAACTACTCGATTTTCATTGACCCATTCGCTTCCCCTGTGCACAATAGACAATTGCCGCAGGAAGCGGTCGAACTTCATTTACAAACGGAATCTTACAATGGCAACCACAATTTCGACTTCCGCCTTTGACCGTGGAATTGAGCCGGTATTTAGCCTTCTCACCGAGGAACAGGTTCGGAAAATCGTTGCGTTGTCGGCCGATTCTCAGCTCGAGAGTCGCATTGAGGAATTGGCAGGAAAATGCAACGAAGGAGAATTGACTCCTGACGAGCACGCCGAATACGAAGGTTATGTCCGCGCTAACAAGGTGGTGGCGATTCTTCAGGCCCAGGGACGACGAATTCTCGCCAGCCGTTAGACCTCATGGATGCCCAGTCAAAACGCCTCGTGCGGGCAAGAGCCGGGGGTCGTTGCGAGTACTGCCACCTGGACCAAGCGGCTTCGCCACTCGCCTCGCTGCAAATTGAACATGTGCGCCCCAAGAAACACCATGGCGGCGATGAATTGGAAAATCTTGCCCTGGCCTGCATCGATTGCAATCTTCACAAGGGTTCCAATCTCGCTGGCATCGACCCTCTCTCGTCGCAGCTCACCGAGCTGTTTCATCCCCGGCAACATGTCTGGGAAGACCACTTCGAGATCGCTCAAGGACGCATCCGCGGCAAGACCGCCATCGGCAGAGTGACGGTTGATGTGATGAATTTCAACTCGGAAGAACAGGTACTTTTACGGCTGGCGAAAGGTTGATTCCAAACACGGCGATTTTCATTGACCCATCCCCCGACCCTGCGCACAATAGAAGATTGCCGCAGGAAGCGGTCCGCTAGTGGCAATCCCCTTGCCGCTAAGGTATGTTTTAGGACTATGGCATTGCCGCTGAACCCGCGACAATGCTCCCACCTCAGCCATCCCGCCTTTTCGCCGAGCCTGACATGCTTCTCCCGCCGCTCTTGCTGCGCACAGCGATTTTGCTCGTTTTCGTCACGGCCGTTGGCATGGCCTCGCCCCTTTTGGCTCAGCCTGGTTTAGCCACCGCCGTTCCCGGGGCCGCCGCTCCGGGAAAGACGACGGACATTACCATCACGGGAAGCAACCTCGATCAGCCGCTCAAGGTTTGGAGCAGCTTTCCGGCGACGATTGAGCCGGTGCCGGGGGACCCGAACGCCAAGGGGAAGACATCGCTCGTTTGCAAAGTCACGCTTCCCCCTGACGCCCCCTGCGGAGTCGGGGCGATTATCGTCACGACGAGTGCCGGCCAGAGCGACCCGCTCTTTCTGATGATCGACGATTTGCCCAGTGTCGCGGACAATGGCAATAACCACACGGTGGAAACGGCTCAGGAAATTCCCCCGCAGGCCGCGGTGGACGGGACGAGCGATGGCCCGGTTTTCGACTTCTACAAATTCACCGCCAAAGCCGGCCAGCGGCTGTCGCTGGAAGTGGTGGCGACGCGCCTGGGCTCGGACTTTGACCCAGTGCTGCGAATCATCAACGCCGCCGGCCAGGAAATCGCTTTACTGGACGATGATCTGTCCCTCGGTGCCGACTGCCGCATCAGTCAGACGTTCCCCGCCGACGGCGTCTTTGTAATCGAACTCCGGGACAACCGCTACAAAGCCGGCGGCAAATATCGCCTCCGTGTCGGCGATTTTCCGCTCGTTTCCACGCCGTTTCCTCTGGGAGTGCAGGCTGGTGGAGCCGGACAGATTGCCGCAGCCGGTCCATTCGTGAACGGCGTTCCCGCTTCCATCGTCTCCGGCCCCTTCGCCGCGCTCGGCAGCCGGGCCTTCTTCAGTGCCAAACTTCCCGGCGGTCTGTCGAGCGGCTTTGCTCCGCTGGCGGTGACCGATCTTACGGAAGTGGTGGAAACTGCACCGGCGGATAATCCCGCCGCCTTTACGACCGTCGTCGTTCCCAGCGCCATCAGCGGCAAGCTCGAAACGCCCAAGGACTTTGACCTGTTCCAGTTTCCCGCCGTGAAAGGGACGAAGCTCACCTTCCGTGCCTACACCCGCAGCCTGTACTCCCCCGCCATCCTCACCATGAAGCTCCTCAATGCTGCCGGCGGGCAACTTGTGGAGTCAGCCGTTAGCGAAGGGGAGGAAGAAACCCTCTCTTATGTCACTACGGAAACCGGCCTGTTCACACTCAGAGTCGAAGATTTGCTCGGCCGCGGCGGACCAGAGTACAGCTACCGAGTCGAGGCTCGCACCGGCAATTTCTTCGCCCTCAATCTCAAGAACGAACCGGCCACCCGCACCAAGATTTCGATTCCCCGCAATGGCGGAGCCTTCACGCTCGACGTGCAAGTCGCTCGCAACGGCTATGACGGCCCGATCACGCTTGGCATCGACTCCGCGCACCCAGGTTGGCAGGTTTTCAACAATGTGATTCCCGACAAAGCAGCCGAAGTGAAGATGTACGTCGTCGCCCCGCGCACGCTTGCCGACGCCGAGTTCCTGCCGCTCCGCATCGTTGGCAAAGCCACCGTCGATGGCCGCGAATTCGCCGCTTCTGCGAATAGCACCTTGAAGCTCCGTGCCGCCAAGCCGCAGAGTCCCCTTCCCCCGACCTGGCTCGATGGCATGGTGGCTGTTTCCGCGCTGCCAGATTCACCCATGTTTTACAACGTCACGCCCGACAAGACGGAACTCAATTTCGCCCGTCAGGTCGGCCAGACGCAGATGATCCTTACGTTTGACCGGACCGATGCTAACTTCAAAGATGTCCCGCTGACCGTAATGCCTCTCGGCCTCCCCGCGGGAATCGCGGCTGAAATCAAACGCAATGGCAACGGGCCGAAAGAGACCTACGACATTATCCTCAAAGGTCCCAAGGACATGGCCGAAGGACGGCACGTCTTCCGCTATCTGGCCTACGCCGAAATGGCCGGCAATGGCCGAGCGATCGTCTCCGGCGAAATCGGCATCAATGTCATCACGCCGCTCGCCGCCGTTGTTGCTCCCGCCGGACCGATCACGGCTGGCCAGAAACAGAAGGTCAAAATCACTCTCACCCGCCGCGGCGACGACAAGCAGCCTGTGGATGTGAAGTTCAAAAAGCTCCCCGCCGGCGTCACTGGGCCGGAGAAGACCACGTTCGCACCCGATCAGAACGAAATGGAAATTGAACTCTCCGCCGCAGCCGATGCCGCCAAGGGGAACTTCACCGAACTGGCCGTCACGGCGACCACCAAGTACGGCGGCGTCGATGTAACCGCAGATAGCCCGAATGTCGCGATTGAAACCAAGTAGTCCACTCACTCCGTGAGCGGAAATACAGAGTAAGAGAAAATCAAAAGACCTACCGTTCGTCTCCAAAAGGACTCTGGCATGCCACGAACATTACACCTGACGACCCTCGCCGCGCTCCTCGCCTGTGGATTTGCGATCCTCTCGCCTGCCCTCCGCGCCGAAGAGCCCCTCGAGCCGGTCAACGTCGGTACGCCGACCAAGATCGAAGTCTTTCCTCCCGCCTTCAAGCTCGCCGGTCCCCGCCGCCAGATGCAATTGGTGGTGACAGGCTTCTATGCGGACGGCCAGATGCAGGATTTGACCCGGGCGGCTCAGTTCGCTTCGAGCGACGCGGCCATCGTGTCGGTCGATGCCACGGTGGCTCACCCGCATAAGGATGGCAATGCCGAGATCACGGTCACGGTCGGCGGGCAAACCGCAAAATCCACCGTGGAAGTGAGTGCTCAGGCTGCTCCGCAGGCGGTTTCTTTTGAATACGACATGCTCGCCGCCCTTTCCAAGCAAGGTTGCAACGCCGGGGCTTGCCACGGCTCACCGAGCGGCAAGGGGGGCTTTCGCCTCTCGCTGCGGGCCTTTGACCCGAACGTGGACAAGCTCACGCTCATTCGCGAAGACCTCGGCCGCCGCACGAACGTCCTGACCCCCGATGAAAGCCTCCTCCTCTCCAAGCCGTTGATGAAAGTGCCGCATGGCGGCGGCATGAAGCTCAAAAAGAGCGACCCGGCTTACACCGTCATGCGAGATTGGATCGGCCAGGGCTGCAAGCAAGATCCCGAAGGCTCGACCCGCTGCTTGAAGATTCAGGTCTATCCCCCCACCGGCCGGCTGCTGAAGCGGCCCGCTCACACGCAGCAAATCTGTGTGCTGGCCCACTTCGCCGATGGCAGCGTCCGCGATGTCACCGAACTCGCCTGTTACAGCAGCTCCGATACCGAAATAGCCGACGTCAACGTCGCCGGCCTGGTGGTCGGCCGCACCCGTGGCGAGGCGGCCATTGTCGTCCGCTACATGGAATTCATCGAGTCCTGCTTCCTGACCTTCGTCAAGGACATTCCCAACTACGCCTGGATCAACCCGCCGTCGAACAACTACATCGATGACCTCGTCTACGCCAAGCTCAAGCAGCTTCAGTATCTCCCCTCGGGGACCTGCAGCGACGAAGAATTCCTCCGCCGCGTTCACACTGACGTCATCGGCATTCTGCCGACCGTGGAAGAGACGCAAAAATTCCTGGCGGATGCCGCTCCGGACAAACGGGCCAAGCTTATCAACTCGCTGCTCGACCGCCCCGAGTACGCCCGCTTCTGGGCTCTCAAGTGGGGGGACCTCCTCAAGATGACCAGCGCCCAGATCGGGCCGGAAGGGGTCTATAAGTATCACCGCTGGCTGCAACATTCTTTCGAGACCAACATGCCCTACGACCAGTTCGCCCGCGAACTGTTGGGGGCTCAAGGGAACACGCTCGAAAACGCCGCCGCCAATTTTTACCGCACGGCGACCGACACCAATGACTGCGTGGAGAGCATCTCCCAGGTCTTCCTCGGCTCGCGGCTGCAGTGTGCCAAGTGCCACAATCATCCGTTCGAGCGCTGGACGCAGGACAACTATTACGGCATGGCGGCGTTTTTCACCCGTGTGCAACGGAAGAAGTCGCTCCGCCCCGACGAGTTTGTGATCTTCTCCGCCAAAGCCGGCGAAGTAACGCAGCCCCGCACCGGCAAGCAGATGAAACCCTGGCTGCCGCTCAAGGGTGAGGTGGACCCGCCGGCCGATGCCGACCGCCGCAACACCTTCACCGCCTGGCTGACGCAGAAGGACAACGTCTTCTTCGGCAAGATCGAAGCCAACCGCATTTGGAGCCAGCTTCTGGGCCGCGGCATCGTGGAGCCCAACGACGACTTCCGCGAATCGAATCCGCCTGCGAACGCCGCCCTGCTCGACGCCCTCTCCAAGGACTTCGCCGAGCACAACTTCGACCGCAAGCACTTGCTCCGGACCATCCTGAGCAGCCGCACCTACCAGGCGGACTTCCGCCCCAACGATTTCAACAAGGACGACGTCAAATACTGCTCCCATTACCAGCCGCGGCTGATGAGCGCGGAGCAGCTTCTGGATGCCATCTGCGCCGTCACCGCGCTCCCGGAAGCCTTCGCCGGCCTCCCTGCGGGGACCAAGGCGACGCAGATCCCTGCCCCGGACCTTGTGAAGCACGAGTTCCTGAAAATCTTCGGCCAGCCGGAGCGGCAGACGGTTTGCCAGTGCGAGCGGACGACCGACTCGAACCTCGGCATGGCGATCCAGTTCTTCAACGGCCCGCTGATTTACAACAAGCTTCGCGATGGCAACAACCGCTTCCGCAAGCTCTTGGCCGCCAACAAGCCGGACACCGAGATCATCACCGACCTCTACCTTTCCGCCGTCTGCCGCAAGCCGACGGAGAAAGAACTGCAAGCCAGCCTCAGCCACATCGCCGCCAAGGGGGACAAGATCATCGCCCTGGAGGACATCTGCTGGGCGATCCTCAACACCAACGAGTTCCTGTTCCAACATTAACCGTTAGTAGTAACCGGCTTCAGCCGGTTAACCCGTTGAAGCGGGTTACTACGAGCAGATTTCCAACCCTTCATAACCATTCGCCAAATGCGCCGCATTCATTGCCTCGTCGTCCTTGCTCTTCTGTGCGTCAGTGAAGCCTCGGCCCAGGTCAGCTTCAAAAAGGACATTGCTCCCGTCCTGCTCAACAACTGCCTGGCCTGCCATGGGCCGAAAAAGGCGGAAGGGGCGTACCGGATCGACTCCTATGAGCGGGCGATTGCCCCGGGTGAATCGGCGACCAAGGCGTTCGTGGCCAAAATGCTGGAAGGGAGCGAAGCTTTCCGCCGCATCATTTCCGCCGATGTGAAAGAGCGGATGCCCCTCGATGGCGATCCGCTTCCCGCCGAGACCGTCGCCCTCATCAAGAAATGGGTCGAAGAAGGTGCCTCGTTCGACGGCCCGGATCCCAAGGCCCCGCTCGCCAGCTACATTCCGCCCCCCACGCACCCCGCTGCTCCGCCGGCCTATGCAGCCACGCTGCCGATCACGGCCGTGACGTTCGCGAACGACGGGACGCAGCTTTACGTGGGCGGCTATCACGAAGTCACCGTTTGGAACCCCGTGGATGGCGCTCTGATCCGCCGCATCGCCAATGTCGGTCAGCGGACGTTCGCCCTCTCCCTCAGCCCGGACGGCACCCTGCTCGCCGTCGGCTGCGGCACTCCAGGGCGGCTCGGCGAAGTTCGGATTTTCACTGCCGCCACCGGCGAACTAAAAATGGTCGTCGGCACCACCAGCGACGTCGTCTTCGACTGCGTCTTCAGCCCCCAGGGGGACAAAATCGCCGTCGCCGCCGCCGATGGCTCCATCCGAGTGTTCCAAGTGGCCGACGCCAAGGAAATCCTGAGCATCACCAGCCACAGCGACTGGGTCTTCGCTATCGCTTGGAACGCCGACGCCAGCAAGCTCGCCTCTGCCAGTCGCGACAAGACGGCCAAGGTCTTCGATGCCAAAACGGGCGAACTGCTCATCACCTATTCCGGCCACCAGAGCGCGGTCCGCGGAGTCCTGTTCCATCCCGACGGAGCCGAAGTTTATTCCTCCGGCAGCGACAACAAAATCCACCGCTGGAAAATTGCCGACGCCGCCAAGACAAGTGAACTCGGTTTCGGTGGTGAAGTCTACAAGCTCACCCCCGCCGGCGAATTCTTCCTTACCTCTTCCGCCGAGCAAAAAGTCCGCCAGTTCAAATCCAAGGAACAAGCCGCTGTCCGCGAGTATCCCGGTGCCAAAGACTGGGTCCTCTCCGCCGCCTTTAACGCCACGACGAAGCGAATCGCCGGCGGCACATTTGACGGCGAGGTCAAGGTCTGGAATGCCGATGATGGAAAAGAGGTCATCACCATCCTGGCAGCGCCGGGACTGAAGAAGTAAGGCGATTGATAGCGTCTTAAGGTGCTGTTGGCGGCGCAGGCACCGGAACCTTAGCGAGCAATTCCTTCACCTTCTCCGCAAGCTGGGATTCGGTGACGAAGCCGAGGCCTTTGAAGCGAATGATCCCCTCGTGATCGAGAATGTAGAGGGTGGGGACCGCGGTGACGCGCCACTGGGATGAAATGGGGCCGCTAGGGCCATCTACCCAGTTCTTCCAGGCCACTGTTCCGTCGGCGACGAGAGGTTGCAAAGCGGACTGTTCACCTCGAAAGACGCCGACCAGGGCGAAGGGAGAGTCTTTCAATTTTTCGACCAACCTCTGCTCATGGGGCCACATTTGCTTGCAGGGCTCGCACCAATCCGCCCAGAAATCGAGAACGACGACTTTGCCCCGGTAATCGGACAATTTGAATTGCTTGCCATCCAGTCCTATGCCACCGATGTCCAAGCCCTGGCAGCCGACCGAGAGAAACTTGAGGTGATAGAGCAACTCTTGCGCTTCCGTGGCCAGGCTGTGCTGCGGATGCCGAGGATCTGCACAGTGGTAGACGACATCGGGATAATGCTCGAGCACCCTTTCCAACAGCTTTGTGGCGGCGGGGGCCTCCGCTTCCTTGCCCGAGGCCAAACGGGAATAGCCGCCGCAGAAGTAGGCGATGCCCCGAGCGTTCTTATCGGAACTCTCTTCGCCAATCCGTTCCATCAGGTGCCAGATGCCCGGTTGCGGCTGTCCTCGCAGTCCCCACATCAAATCAATGAGCCGAGAATCATTGGGATACTTCTCGACGATCCGGTCGCCGGCCCTTCGGAGCGGCTCCGCACATTTCACGGGAGCACTCTTCTGCCCGGCGATTAGACAGGCCTGCTCTAAGCAGTTGAAAGCAATTGGAGCATGTTGACATTCCATAGCCAGTTCGTACATCCGCCCGGCGAACTCCGTGGCCGGGTGCATCGTCTCGATCAGTTCTTTCCGCTGAGCTTCAGTTCGCGCATTTTGCAGGGAAACATTATACAGATAGGCCTTCCGCTGGAACTCGTCGAGCAACTTGTAAAAGCGCTCATCGGGACCGGTCAAATCGGCGAGCAATTCAGATTCAGGTTTAAGTGCCGATAGCAGCGCCGCCAGGTGCCGAACGTCGATGGCAAAGCTGTAATTGTCGTTTTCGATTTCCCAAGTGTTAATTCCGATCACGCTGCCTGTCCGGCGGTCCAATAGGGGGCCTCCACTGCTGCCCCCGGAGATGACTGCATTTGTCTGCAACCACACATCGTCCGCCCGGGCGCTGAGTTGTTGCCGGAGTTGCAACGGAAGTTCCATCGTTTTGCGGACGGAACTGAGGATGCCGGTCGTGGTCGTGAACTTGAGGCCGTGCGGATGTCCAATCGCGATCACATCGGCTGCCTCCGGCCGTTCCGTGTTCGACGACAACTTCAAAGGGGAGACCTTCGTCGGCTGGCTTTCGAGTTCGAGAATCGCCAAGTCGGTCCCCATGTCCCAAGCACGAACACCTTTGACTTTAATCTTGTCGTGATTGTGAAATTCCACGTCTGCCGTGGATGAGCTTCGCAGGACATGAAAGTTGGTCGCCAGCAGACCCTGAGGATTAATGATAAAGCCAGTGCCGAATCCAATCTTGTCGCCGGAAGAGCTATAAGTGGTAAGCAGAACTATGCCATCATGAACTCTCGCCACGACGTCGGCGGTGGAACTTGGCTCCTCCCGGGGAAGAGGTTTGGAGTTGGGGGGATCCGGCGAAATTTCCGCCGGTTTTTCAGCAGGGGTCGGCGGGACTTTTTTGGGCGGGGGAGATTCGATCGGAGGGTGTGTTACCGCAACCGGTTGGCTTCGGTTTAGGTAGGCAATGATGCCGACAGCGGCACCAATCACCACGACGGCGTTGACCACCGCGAACCAAAACCAGACTGGTAGTCGGGCTTGCCTTCCTGACGCCGGCTGTGAATTCGAGTCCGTCATTTGAATTCCATCCTGAAGGAATTTCTTTTGGCCAGAAGAGGCCAGCACCACCCATAGAAGTGATGCTAAGGGGGCGGATGGGTGATGTCAACGAAGTGCGAACTTGTTGGCAAGGCGGCATCCGGGATGTCTGGAAGGGATGCACAGAACGGCGACTTACCAGCCTCATGGAACCGATAACTTCGCTCCCGCTCATCGGACCGAATTGTCCCAAGAAGCAACAAACCCCCGCGACGGCGTAAACCATAGCGGGGGTTGATGTTGTTTTGAGAGGGGCTGGTGAGAGTCGAACTCACGATGGCGGATTTGCAATCCGCTGCCTTAGCCACTTGGCTACAGCCCCTGATTTTACTGCGACCAGTCCTGTCACAATCTGCAACCTAGGAAACCTGTTACGGCTGGTCAAGAGGTAACGGCTGGGTTGCCGCTTGGCCGCAGGCTGCATGCATTGTATCGGCTAAGACGGGGATAGGGATTGAATCGAAAACCGCTTGCGGCAGAACGACGGTTAACAACTCGTGATAGCTTACGCAATGCATGCTTCCCGCAACTTGCCGGCCTTCATGCAGCATTGACCCCGCGGACTTCGATTTAGTAGCAGCGTCCCGCACTTTGCCTTGCGCATTTGGGGACCTACGGATGCTAGTTCGAGTTTCTCGAGAGAAGGATTGTCCCATGTCATTGCCCGGCCTGCTGCTTCGCCTCTTTGCCACGGACAAACCCGAACTCCTCGGGGAGAAGATTTCCAGCCGCAGCCGGGCAGCGGTTTGGAACCGGGTTTCGCACCGCATCCACACACTGACGGGTGCCGAAGCACGCGGCTATATCCGGGCGCGGGCGGCCACGGTGATTGAGCAGGAAACGGAACTGCTGATTGCGGAAGTAGGGGCGAAGGCGGCCCGGCATCGGGACCAGATTCTGCGGGACGCCCACGAATCAGTGACTCGGCTGATTTTGGAGCAGGCGAATAGCAGCCGGCGTTCCGCTCTACCGATGCGGCGCGCGGCATAGTTAGGAAGGGGGCTAGAATGACTCAACCACTACCGAACCTCGGCGCAATCAGCCGCAAGCTGGCGGACGCGAATCTGCGCATCGACCGGGTGCTGGAAAATCTGCCGGGTGCACTCGACCACTTAATCCAGGCGGCTGACCGGAAGGAATGGAAGGAAGTTGCTCTGATTAGCCAGGTGCTGTCCAAGTCCTGCCAGGACCAGGGTGTGCCGCTGGATGCCGCCGCTCAAGAGGTTGCCAGTTCCGCCCAGGAACAGAGCGAGTCGCAGATCAAACGGTCACTGCTCCGGCTCATCGGCGACAGTGGCAGATTGCGGCGGCAAGGAAACCAATCCGGCCGCCCTGCCAGCACCGACCAGAACGTCATCCAGCCGGAATGAGCGTCGGCAACAAGTCAGCTCACGAATCTGGCAGGCAACAAGATTGCCTCAGCGAGCCGGCGTAGATACTCTTCACGGGGAATGTCGATTGCTCCCAGGCTCCGCGTGTGCTCGTTGGTCCATTGCACGTCCAGCAGAGTAAAACCGCGGCTACGGAGGTGATTCACCAGGCATGCCAAGGCGGCTTTGGAGGCGTCGGTTCGGCGGGAGAACATCGATTCACCCGCAAAAAAGCCGCCGACGGCGACTCCAAATACACCGCCGGCAAGCTGCCCTTCCGCCCAAACTTCCACGCTGTGCGCCGTGCCGACTTCGTGAAGCGTCTGGTAGGCGTTCTGCATGGCCAGCGTCAGCCAGCAACCCGTGTCATCAGGACGCGGCGCGGCGCACCCTTCGACGACTCTGGCAAACGCCCCGTCGATGGAGAACTGGAATTCCCCTTGTCGAAGCCGCCGCGCCAGCCGGCGAGAGATGTGAAAGCTGTCGAATTCGAGAATGCCGCGTGGATCGGGGGAAAACCAGCCGAGCGTCCGCTGGTGATCGTATTGCAGGGGCATCGGAAAAATGCCGCTTCGATACGCTTCCATCATCAAGGCTGGGGCTAGCGAGCCGCCGGTAAGCAGCAGTCCATCCGGCCCAGCTTCGCAGGGAGGCGGGAAATGCGGTTCTTCCCAGACGTGGTACATCAACCACCAGAATACCGCCGAAGGAACTTACGAGGCAAGGGAAATTTCAATCAAAAACCTCGGCAGATAACGCAGGGCAAGAAATTTATCAAAAGTTTCTGGCATGGATTCCCTCCAGTCGCCTATAATGAATCCGACGCAAACCGGCTGGATTTCACCAAACCGCCCGGCAGCGACTTTTCCGGCAGATTCGCTTATGGATGAGTTCAGCCCTAAGAATCCTCCCGCAGATCTACAGCCGTCGACGCCGGTTGAAGCACCGACTTCGTTTTACGCCAACCCCCAGGCGATGCACCCGCAAACGGAAGTCATTTACACGCAGGTGGTGTTGCCGGATCGGGGACCCCATTCGGAAGTCCTGCGGGTCAAGTTGGCTTGGGCCAAGCTTCTCTGGTTGCTTGTGTTTCTCGGCGCGCTACTGGCGATTGCCTATATCGTGCCCTACGTAATTGAAGAAACCAATTACTCGGCTGCGCGGGGCAAGATGCGGGCTGAGTATGAGCTGGCGGGGGAAGAGTTAAAGGGGGATCCGCTCGCGCAGTTTTCGCGCAATTCCCAGTTAGTGACCCGGCGGGTAGCTCCCAGCGTCGTCCACATTAGTGCAGTCGAATTCACGACCAGCAATGCCTCGACGCGCCAATTCCTCGACGGCAATCCCTACTCTCTCAACCCGCCGCGGGGACAAGGTTCTGGTGTTGTTGTCGATTCCCGCGGCTATATCATCACCAACTATCACGTCACTCAGCAGGCTCAGAGAATCCTAGTGCGCCTCAGCGACGGGCGGAAGGACGTCCCAGCCCAAATCATCGGCTACGATAAGGAGAGCGATATCGCAGTTCTAAAAGTCGAGGCCACCGGACTGATCGCTGCGGAGTGGGGGGACAGCGAACAACTTGAGGTCGGTTCATTAGTCTGGGCCATGGGAAGCCCTTATGGTCTGGATCAAACTGTAACTCAAGGGATCGTCAGTGCCACGCATCGCGCGGGGAAAGTTGGCACTCCCTTTCAGGACTTTCTGCAGACGGATGCTGCCGTGAATCCGGGGAACAGCGGCGGGCCATTGGTGAATTCGACCGGCAAAGTGGTCGGCATCAACACGGCTATCGTCGGCGACAATTATCAGGGAATCAGCTTCGCCATCCCCAGCAGCGTGGCTCGCCGCATCTACGACCGTCTGCTGACGGAGGGACAGATCCACCGGGGGTTCTTGGGGATTGAGCCCTTGGAACTTTCCGACGTGGAGGCCGAAAAGGCGGGGCTGAGCCCTCCGCGGGGTGTGTATGTGCGAAATGTCGTCATTGGATCGCCGGCGGCACGAGTCGGTCTGCGGCAGGGGGACATCATTCTGAAATGGAACGAAGTTCCGATTACTTCTCCCGTCCAGATGACCACCGTCATTTCTGATACCCAGATCGGCTCCGGAGCTAAACTCGTCATCTGGCGTGATGGCCAGGAAATGCCGCTGGAAATCAAGGTCGGGGAACGGCCACTGACGAATTGATTTGCTTTACGGACCCAAGAGTGTGGCCAAATTCCCCGCGGATGCTTCTCAGTCCGTCCGCGTCCGATTATCTTGCTCCACGGTGCCGAAAGCTCCTGGGCCACTTTCATCCCGAGACTATCCTACATGTCGAGCAACCCATTTGGCGACCAAAACTCATACGGACAGAATCCCTATGGCCAGAATCCGTATGGTGCTCCCAACCCATATTCCAGCCCCAATTTTTCCGGGCCGCAGGGGGGTGGTCAGCCGCTGGGCGCCAAACTCATGGCACCGGCCATTGCGCTGGTGATCACGGGCGCGCTGGGCCTGTTGTTAGCCATTGTCGGTGTCGTCATTGCGTTTAGCCCCGCTCCACCTGTCAATCCAAACGCGCCTCCTGCCATGCAAAGTCTTCAGAGGGGTGGACATGGACCCGCGGCTGTTGTTGTCCAAGGGCTCTTTGTACTGGTAAACGGCTTTATCATTTTCGGCGCGGTCCAGACGATGCGTCAAAAAATGCGGGGCTTGGGAATTGCCGCGTCCGTCGCGGCGATGCTGAACTTCGCGAATTGTTGCTGCCTGCTCGGAATTCCGATTGGGATCTGGAGCCTGGTCATTTTGATGCAGGACGACGTCAAGCGGGCCTTTGATGCGAACGCGAATTCTTACTAGTCCGTCCCGCTTAGGATACAGTTCACTCATGCCATTGCGCCTTTCGTTGAAAGCCAAATCCGCGGTCCCCTTGGAAGTCGAGGGGATCACCCCAGCCGTCGTCCTGGGGAAGTCTCTCGCGGAAATTGAAAACCTGGAGATGTTTCAGGGGAACCTCCGCTTGCCGCTGGCGGAATTCTTTGCGATCCGCGGCGACGCAGCCGACGGTGTGATGGAATGGGAAGGGGATCTGGCCGGGGTGCATTGGATTGGGGCCAAGATGACTGCGGGGAAAATCGTCGTGGAAGGGAATGGCGGACGGCACATCGGCAGCGAGATGCGCGGGGGCGAAATTCACGTTCTCGGCAATGCCGGCGACTGGGTCGGCGGTGAAATGCACGGCGGCTTCATCCATGTGCGGGGGCGAGCCGGGCATTTGGTTGGTGCTGCTTACCGCGGAAGTGCCAAGGGGATGACGAAGGGGACCATTCTGATCGGCGGCGACGCCGGAAACGAGGTCGGCCACACGCTCCGCCGCGGGCTGATTGCCATTGGGGGCAAAGTTGGGGATCTGGCGGGCTACAGCATGCTGGCCGGCACGATTCTACTCTTCGGCGAAAGCGGCATCCGCCACGGAGCCGCCATGAAGCGCGGAACCATCGGCTTTTTTGGCTCCAAGCTGCCGCCGATGCTGCCGACGTTTCAGCGGGCTTGCCGCTGCCGTCCCGATATACTCCCGCTCATGTTCCGTGAGCTGCGCCGCCGCGATTTTGCCGTCGCGGAGGAACTATTTACGAGTTTCTACGATCTCTATAACGGCGATTTGATTGAAGGAGGGCGAGGAGAGATACTGATGCGAGCAATTTAGCATCAACTTTTTCATCGGTTGGCAGGAAGCCTGCCCCTCGGATTCGTGCCACCTCCCAGCCAGCCAGAACGCCCTTCCACTGCCGGCTGGTACCAGCCGTTGGTGTTGGTATTGGCCGCGCTCGTCACGGGGATGGTGGTTGACCGCAATCTCCCGCTCGGCCCGTATCTCTGGTTCGGAGCTTCGACGGGGCTGCTCTTCTTGTGGATTGTTTCCTGGCGATTCCGCAACGAGCAACTCGGCTCGCTGTTCCTGCTCGGCGGAGTTGCCGCGGCCGGCTCAGCATGGCATCACGATCGTTGGAATCTCTATCGGGATGATGAAGTCGGCTTCTCTGTTCGCGAGGAAATTCGTCCGCTGGTGCTGGAGGGAATCGCCGTTACATCTCCCCGCTGGGTTCCCGCGCCGCCGCTGACGGCGATGCGGACCATTCCCAAAGGGGACGAGACCGAACTTTTTCTGCGCGTGACGAGCATTCGCAATGGCCAAACCTAGCAGGCCGCCAGCGGCAACGCAACCGTGGACATCGACGGCCATCTGCTCGGCGTGCGGGCCGGCGATAGGCTCCGGCTCTTCGTCCTCGCCAGCCGCCCGCGGGGCACGATGAACCCGGGCGAATTCGACTTCGCCAAGTACGAGCGTAGTCGCCGCATCTTCTGCAAGCTTCGCGGCATCTTCCCGGAAAGCATTCAGCCCCTCTCTCGCGGCAGCGGCATCTCTCCGCGGCTTTGGCTGAGTGAAGTGCGGGTGCGGGGAAACGCACTCCTGCGAAGAAACATCAGCCCCCGCCGCAGCTCGCTGGCAGCGGCGATCCTGATTGGAGCCCGGGAACAGCTCGACCCGGAACGGAACGAAGGCTTCCTTGTGACCGGAACGATTCACATTCTCTCCATCTCAGGTCTGCACGTTGGCATTTTGGCATTCGGATTCTGGACTATCTTTCGCACGGGTATTTTGCCGAGAGGCGCGTCACTGATTGCAGCCATGGTTCTGACCATTCTCTACGCTTTCCTCACCGACCTTCAGCCACCGGTCGTGCGAGCCACCATTCTCGTCGTCGCCATGTGCGCCGCCCGGTTAATGGGCCGAACGGCTCTCGGTTTCAATACATTGTCCTTCGCCGGCATTGCCGTGCTGGTTCACAATCCGCTCAGCCTCTTCCTGGCCGGGACGCAGCTTTCGTTTCTGGCAGTTGCCGCGATGATTTTCTTTCATCCACTCCTGATGGCGAAGCGAAACTACGACCCGCTCGACCGACTGATTGCGCGCACTCGCCCCTGGCATGTCCGGCTGCTCAAGTTCGCTGGAGGTGAAACTTGGCGAGTATTTTTGACTGGAGCTGTGATTTGGGTCGTCTCGCTGCCAATTATTTGGAAACAATATGGCCTGATTTCGCCGGTGGGACTTTTTCTGAATCCAATCGTATGGATTCCCATTACGATTTCACTCTTTGCCGGCTTTGGCGTCCTGGTCTTCGGCTGGATCTTTCCGCCACTCGGCCAATTCTGCGGCTGGCTGTGCGACGGCAGCCTCTGGTTCATCGAGGCGAGCATCGACCGCGGGCAACATGCCTGGGGGAGTTATTTCTGGTATCCGGCTCCGCCCCCTTGGTGGGTCGCCGTTTTTTACATCGTGCTTGGACTCGCCGCGGCATTTCCCGTGCTGCGACCTTCGAAGTGGTGGACGGCCACTCTCCTCGCCTGCTGGACGGCGGTTGCCTTATTCCTTTCGAGTCATTCGAACGATGCGCTCACTCGCACCTTTGCCGGCGAGAATGATACGCCGCCTCTCCGTTGCACGTTCGTTTCCGTCGGACACGGTACAAGCTGCCTGCTTGAACTACCCGATGGTCAGAAGCTGCTTTACGACGCCGGCAAGCTCGGCTCACCCATGGGAGCCGCCAGGCCCATCTCAGCGGTCCTCTGGACGCGCGGCATCACGCATTTGGACGCCGTCATGATCTCACACGCCGACTCCGACCATTTCAGCGCGCTGCCGGAATTGCTGCAGCGTTTCTCGGTCGGCGTTATCTATGTTTCGCCGGTCATGTTCGACGACGTCGCCACGCAGCCCGCGCTCATCGAGTTGAAAACCGCCATCGACAAGAGCGGCGTCCCCCTCAAGACATTCTCCGCCGGCGACAAGCTCCGCTCGGCCCCCGGCACACGGCTGGAAGCGTTGCATCCGCCACGCAAGGGTGTGTTTGGAAGCGACAACGCCAACAGTATCGTGCTTTTGGTCGAATACGAAGGGCGGCGACTTTTGCTCCCCGGTGACCTCGAATCTCCCGGCCTGGAAGACTTGATGGCCGAAGAACCCCTCGATTGCGATGTGCTGATGGCTCCCCATCACGGCTCGCGGCGGAGCGACCCCGCCGGTTTCGCACTTTGGAGCAAGCCGGAGTTCGTCCTCTTCAGCGGCGACCGCAACGTAGAGGACATTCCCGATATCGAGATGGTGAAGGACTCCTACCGCGCCCGCGGAGCCGAGGTTTATCACACGGCGGAAGATGGGTCAGTATGTTTTGAGTTGACCAGGAGCGGAGTAAAGGTGCAGTCGCATCGGCCGCACAATCCTCGGTAGCAACGTCCAGCACCCCGCTGGAATCGCCAGCTTATCGCGTCGGCCCCCACTTCGGCTTGGTCGGCTTCTCGCCGGGTTGCCGTTCGCTGAGGCCAGCGGGAGGAGTGATGAGTGCTGGCGATTTCCCAGCGGCAGGACTTTCGACAGCGGGACTCTCGACGGGGGATTCAATTGTCGTCAGGGGCGAAGAGGCGGCAGCAGCTGGCTCATTGGTCCGTGCGACTTCAATCTCCGCCCGGCTCTTCCGTTGCCGGTCGGCCGGTCGCGGGGTCCAGCGCTGGGAAAATTGACCCGGGAGGGCGACGATGACTTCCTTTTCGGCTTGCAACTTTTTCCCTTCAGGCGATTCGTAGCGCACAAAGACGTCCAGCCGAGCGTTTTCCGGCGGCTTTCCAGGCCAGGGGAGCTTTAGGGCAATGCCGCGGGTGGCCCCTTGCTGGAATTTCTCCGCAATTTCGGCGGGACTGAAGTCCCAGCGGGCGAGGCGAGCGTCGTCTCCGTTTTTCTTCGGATCGAGCACCACCACCGAGACGGTTCCCCCCAGCGGCACATACTGATTCGCCCCGTTCCGCGGCTCGATCAGGACCGTGAGGCCGTCGTCTCCCGGTGCATGATCGAAATCTGTTCCGCAAGTCTGCAGTGGATTCAAGTGAATGTGGGTTACGTTCTTATCGGTGACTTCCGGTTCCGGTTTTTTCGGCGCGATGGCCGCTTCCTGCTCATGCCTGGTCGGTTTGACGTGACCTGGCTCCTTCGCGGGTTTCTTCACCGGCGGCTCGAGAACCGGGCCAATGTCCAGTTCTTCCGGCAGAGCCGGCTTGTTGAGCGGCCGAGGGACCGCGGGACGTGCTCGAGGAGTTTCTGGCGGGGGAATCTCCACCTCTGGCGGACCTTCCACCACCGGCGGGTGCAGGTCGGGATTTCCACCTCCGCTGTTGCCGCGGGGGGACGTGGTCCGTCCTCGTCCAGTTCCGGACGAAGACCGGCTGCCGCTCGATGTTCCGCCACCTTCAATCTGCCGCCGGAGCTTATTGTTTTCCTGCTCCAGGACTTGAATATCCTGCTCCAGCAGATAGATCATGTCTTCCATCTGGCGGGCTTCGGAATTGTACGAATCCACCACGCGGCGCACCTGCGGATTCCCCTGGCAGCCGGAAGCGGCCAGAGCACCTAGCACAATCAGGATGGTGAAGCGATTCGTCATGAACATCCGCAACTTTCGCATCATGCGCGCGAAGGAGGCCCGACAGAGCCTTTCGCGGGGCAACTCTTAGCAATTCCGGCGAATTGGGGGAAGAGCAAGCGGCGGTGCTAGCGAGGATTTGGAGAATGAGCTCGATTCTCCTACGTCGGCCCCACCAGCCGCGTCGGTGCTCTGCTGTGAACCACGGCGCACATGCCGCCGCGCTGGGCGACGTTGACGACGTGCTTTTGCGAGGCGCGGCCGAGGATGGCGAGACCGTATTTGCTGGGGGCGAAACCCATGACGGTGTAGAATGGCTCGACGTGAAGTTTCCCTTCCGGCCCGATAACCGGGAACTCGTTCACGGGCAGGCTGGCGAGTTGCTGCACAACCCAGCGATTGGGGTCCGCAAGTGCTGCATTCACCGCCGCTTGCCATTCATCGTTGGATACCGCCGGCCCTAACAGCACACCCTGGCCGCCGAAGGCCCGGTTAGGTTTGAGGACCAGTGTCTCTTGCTCGTTTCGGACGTAAGGCAGCAAATCGCCGATCTGGCCATCGGGAAGTAGCGTTGACCGCTCGCTCAGCAGCCGCGTCCAAAGGATGTGCCGGCGAAAAACCTGCCGTTCCTCGGCACTGAAATACTTCTGCGTGAACTGAGGATCGGTGAAGACTTCCCAGCAGCTTTTCTGGTCGAGGTCGGCTGTGATTGAAGACATCACTCGGTTCTGGCGGAACAGCGTTCGCATCGGGCCGATGTTCGTCCCCTGCCTCGCCAGCTCCAACAGGTCGCAGACGGCATAATCGCGGTAAGCGAGGTCGATCACCTGCCCGTTGTAGAGAACCTCGTCCCCTTCCTGCGTCAGCTCGGCGGGGTCGGCGTGCATGATCCGCAGGCCGTACCGCTCGTGGTAATAGCGGGCCACGTCCTCCTGCTCATCAATTCCGCTGCCGGCGTACTTGGGGTCAATGAAGCAGATGTTGCGCGCCTTCCGGCCGACGCTCTCCAGATGCTCCAAAATTTCCTGCATCAGCAGCTCGCGAATATCCGGGCCGATTTCGAGCTGCAAATGCGGGTCCTGTCCCTTGAGGACCGGAAAGACGACCCCCTGCATGATCTGCTCCACCGACGGCACCAGGTGCAGCCCGCCGATGCCACCCATGTTCGGCTCGACGTAGCGGAGCGAGTCTTTCCACATCGGGCTGGTGAAGTCGATCACCGCGTCGTGCCGGCCGAAGACCGGGTTGTTCTCGCGATGGGCCGGCGTCCAGCACTCCCACAGCCACTGCTCCTCCTCCGGC
>JBJXFF010000078.1:0-3199 GCA_046153945.1 Pirellulaceae bacterium | reverse complement strand
GGACTGAGCGGGGCTTGGAATGGTGGGGTCAGCCCTTGGTGGAGACCCAAGCAAGCGTCCGGTTCTTGACAACGATTGCGTGTCAGGGGGGACTGCCGCTCCAGGTGCTCAAGCAAGAAGCGAACAGGCTCCGGCAGTACTTTCGAAAGGTGCTCGTCGGTCACGAGCAGTTCCCGACGCGTTCGATTGTTGAAGTCGCGCGCGAATGGGAATCGCTGCTGCCTGCCAAACTGCAAACCGACGAAGTTTTTGAACTGACGGCAAGCCTCATCCAGAAGGTGGGCCGCCTTCGTCAAAGGCTGGTGACCGGCGGAGCTGCGGCAACGACGGACCCGATGCTTTGGCTTGATAGAAATGGGATCCCGTGGCGTGATGAATTGCCGCTGCGGATGGCAGACCACGTTGCCAGCAGTCTGATCAATGGGTTGCTCTGCGAGCCCCCGGTCCTGAAGTTGGCGGAACCTTTGTACTTGGTCACCCAATTGCATGAAGATTGCGGGATGTTCGAAGTCCGAAGAGAGCTGCATTTCGCCCCAACGTTAAGCGAGGCGGAGGTACGTGCACAGGTCTTTTCCACGGGCAACGTGCAAGCGCGGTGCGAGCTTTGGCTCAACGGTGATGGAGACCGCATCCCCGCAGCGACGCTCATCCGGCGGGGAACGCGAAACGAGTTCCGATGCGAACGTTTAGCCGGCCAGAGTTTGCGCGGCAGATCCGCCATCCGCGAAGTGCGGTTGGACGTTCTGATCTCGATGCAACCCATCCAGGATGAACCAGTGGTGTTACGCGGAGGCGAATCGCTGCCGGACGCCGCGTGGGTCTTTGAGAATGAAAAACCTGGCCGGCTCCTCGGGGTGGGATCTCTGTCAGCGCGTAATGAATCGGTGCTGGTGGCGGTTCCCGGGGATTGCGAGTTGCAGGCAGAGGGCGATGCGGCTCTGGTGCCTCTGGGTGAGATTGCCGACCTCAAGCGGCGTGTCTACCGCGTTTCGGGAGCCGCGCGGGTGGTCGCGCGCGATGGGGTAACCTCCACCATTCGTACCCGGCAAACGTCGGACAAGGTTCGGACATTTGAGTTGCGCGGCAAGCGGCGCCGATTGGGGCCGAATGGCAGTGAAGTCTGGTTGGGTTTCCCCCAATTCTGGGAATCTGCCGGAACTGAAGACGCACCGCAACAGGTGTCTTCTGCGGAAATCCAGTGGCGGCCGCGTCATGCAGCGTCCGCATGGTCACCGTTGAATCCAAGGTGTCTGGGAGAAGTTCTGATTCGGGTCCTACGCGGAGGGGAACTGCTGACGCAGCATGCCGTCATCGTCTTTCCCGCCAGCTTCACGCTAACGCTCACTCCGAAGGGCGAGAACCAGGGATGCATTGAATGCGGGGGAGCAGGAGCTGTCGTGACGCCGGGTCCAGAGTGTTGCGCTGCGGTGGACTGCCTTCCCAATGGCGGCGTGCGCATTCGCGTGGATGGAAGACAACTGCCACCCTCCCTGCTGTTCCATTTCGACTTTGGCGGTGGATCGCGGGCCGCTGTGCACATCACCTGCCCGGCTCCATCGATCAGCATCGTGGACTGCACGGGTCGCAGCGTGGATTGGGCCACGATCCCCATCGATCATCTCGATGGACTGAGACTTCAAGCGATGTTCGCCGAATCGGGATGCCCCGTCCTTGTCGATCAATACGGGCTGGCCATTGGCAGACTTCTGTCCGCGGGGGAATCGAAGACGCTGTATACATTGCCCCTTTCGTGGGTCAAGAACCGGATCGCGGGGATTCTGGCTCGGTCCGCCGATCCGGACGGCAGCGTGAAGCTGGCGGTCGAGCTTCATCGCCATCAACAGAAGCGGCTGTTTACCTTTCAGGTTTCGCGACATGCCGGTGCGCTGCATAAAGAGGCGCTCTCCGATCGGTTTCGACTGAGAATTCCTGCGGAGGCAGGGTGGAAGGCTGGAGCAACGCCGGCGCGGCTGGATGCGCGGCGGATGGCGGACCCGCAGGAATTTGCCCCGGCGGATGCGATCCTGGAAGTGGAACCCGGCTGCTGGGACTTCATGACGGATCGCGCGGAACCAGGGCTGTGGCTCTTGACCGCGTGGCTTGACCACCGCACATGCTTGCAACCTTTGCGGGTCACTTCAAAGACGGACTACGTCCCGCAAATCGACCCTTCACAGTTGCCCCCTGAGGACCAGTTTGCAGCGACGGTCAATTTGTCGAATCCCACGCTTCGCATGGCCGCTTGGGACTCTCTCGTATCCGGGCTCGCGAAGAACCTCGGGCACCCAGGCTGGATTTCGATGGACGCGTTAGTCAATACTTGCAACCAACTCCCCGTGTCGACATTCGAGGGGTTGGCCGCCCTGACTCGAAACCCTGATGCGATGGCGATTGTCGGATTGCGCCTCTGCGACGACGGGGAGCGTTGGCGGCAATTGGAACTGCTTCCATTCCTGTGGTCCCTCGTCCCACTGCAAAGTTGGGTGAACGCCGTACAGAGATTTCAGGAGTTCATGGAATCGCCGGCAGTGAATCGGAGTTCCGCCGAGGTCACAAACGTTCTTATTCATTTCAAAAAAACGGCTCCGCTGCGGTGCCCCTCGCTGCAATGCCTCACAGACTACTTCCGAAAGAGCGAAGCGCGCCCGACCGACACGTGGACGTTTTCGGACGAGCTTGATAAGGAGCTTCCTTGTCTCCTGGGAAAGCTGATCTTCAAGCATGAGCATGCTCTCTGGCCAGAGCACCTTCCCGCAACTTTCGTTGCCGCCGGGGCGGATGCGGAGGCGGTAGGCTTGAGCGTCTTCGATGAGCACAAGCCGGTTGTTCATGCGCCAGTCGTTGCGGCTCGAGTGGCACTGGGGCGGCAGGTTTCCACCGAAAGTCTGGTCGCCGAGATTCAAAACATCCGGGGATTCGACACCGAGTGGTTTGACCAAGCACAACGGCTTGTTATGTGCCTGATGATCCAGCGCGGCCTAGGCCACGCCTGACATTGCTCTCCACTCTTGACTTGGTCGCGACTGCCAGCTCGTACCCTAGGCCAGACTAATGCCAGACGCGTACTTCTCTTCGTTGATGACCGAACTGCGGCAGCGATCAGCACGGGCCACGCTGAGCCAGCTTCGCGTGAGACATCCCGGACTTCTGCAGTTTCTGCGGGGGCAAATGGAGCTACCACCCGGCCAGCCGTCCAGCT
>JBJXFF010000141.1:0-26559 GCA_046153945.1 Pirellulaceae bacterium | reverse complement strand
GAGCGGACATTGCCGGCACACGGAGTGTGCCGGCTACGATGGAAGACGATCGGATTCGAAAGGAGTCGAATCAATGGCACGCACATCTGCGAAACTCGTTCTCTTGGCGGCTTCCGTTGCGCTCCTGCTTGCCGCTGGATGCGCCGGCCCGAGCGCCCAGGTCAGCCAGATTCAGTCCGAGAAAGAAGAACTGATCTCTACGCTGAAGGCCCAGAAGGATGAGAAGGAGGCTCTTGAGCGGCGTGCCGCGTCGCTGGAACAGCGGCTAGATCAGTCGGAGAAGGAGATCGTTAGGTTGACGGGGCGCAAGAGCAACTGGGATGAGGGGACACGCGTAGGGCAGGCTCCGCCTGCCGCGGGAAAGAAGTCAAGTCCGGCACAGCCTGACCTACAGCCGGCAGCGGAAAAACTTCCGTGGCGCGGTCCAAAAGCGAAACCTTCCACCACGCCGCCGAAAGAACCGACCAAGCTCGAAAGTCCCTCGAGGACCAGCTCGAAAGTTACTCCCACACTCCGTTCGCTCGCCCAGCGCGACAGTCGCTTGCAGTACGATGCCGCCACCGATACAGCGCGCTACGAGCTCAACGTTCCGTTCGAGGAAAATGGAGCCGGCCTGACGGGTGAAGGACGAAAGCGGCTGGACGACCTGGCAAGCTGGCTCAAGGCGGAGCAGACCAAGGAATTGCGGGTGCTCGTTTCCGGTTCCTCTACCGGAATGAGAAAACCCAAGGCGGGAGACGACAAACCCCGTTACGCCAATGACCGGCAACTCGGTGCCGCCCGGGCCGGTGCTGTCGCCGACTATCTCGACCGCCACGGCATCACCGCCGACCGCCTCGTCGTCGTCGGCACCGGCGGCCCTAGCATAGCCCTGGAAGAAACCTCTGGCAGCCCGGTCCAAATCCACCTTGCCGAACCGACGGCTCCTGTCCTCGGCCTCGTCCCTAAACAGCCAGCCCTTCGACGGTAAAATTTCGATAAGGTGATCGGTCAACCGCCGACATCGCAATCGACAAATCTATTCGAACCCTTCGCACCCGCACTTCCAGTTCACGCTCCGCCGCCGCCTGATTCGCTGCCGCAACCCATTACTCTCCCGCGGCGATGAGCGTAAGCGCGGTCTCAGCACGTTCTTCAAACTGGATGTTTCGCAACCTCTCCACGTTCTGTCACTCGTCGTTATCGGCGGCAAATTGTAACGACACCAGACTTGCCAACGGAAACAATCCGGCAAGAACTGTCGTGAGTGACTCCAAGGAGTTCCTTACCCGGCAGCTTGGGCAGCAGGCCGCGAGGAATAGAAGACACCCGCAAGACCGCCGAAGATGTTTCCCAGACGGATCAATCCAAAGGAGCTCGCCAGGATTTTTTCGAAGAAGGGTGCCAAATGTTTGTCACCGGAAATTTGGGAGGTATAATTGGTACTTCCAGAAGGACCGCGCGTCAATCCAAAGCGTAGCATGGCAATTTGGTGACATACGATTCACAATGTTCCAGAATATTCTCAGCTTTTTTGCAATGCCCAGCACCGACGGTTACCGTCGGGCCCAACCCTTAATTCTCGTTAACGGATTAGCGGAGCAGGGCGAGAGTTGGTATCCCAACCGCAATGTGTGGCAGCGACATTACGACGTGCATACACCCGGCGTTACGGTGTTTGGCGGTCCGGTCATGCAGGAGCGGCTCGCCGAGCGAAAACCAATTGACATCGAATTCCTGACGAATCGCCTGGCAGAGTATTTGGACCGCTTTGTGCAGTCCCCGCCCTATCATTTGGCGGGCAGCAGCTTAGGTGGACAGATCTCGATTGAGTATGCCGCGCGCTATCCAGAAAAGGTCGGTAAGCTCGTTTTGCTCTGCCCTTCCGGATTTGGCACGGAAGAGCGATTGCCGATCACCGAGGGCGCTCGTCACAAAAACTACCAAGGATTGGTCGAAAGCACGTTCTTCAATCGCCGCTTCGCAAGTCCTGGAATCGTGGAATACTACGAGGAGAAGTTTGCTCATAAGGCCTGGCGACGAGCTTTTTTTGAAACTGTGAGAGGCACCAAGAGCCATTCCGTGCTGAGCAAGTTGACCCAGATTGTCCGGCCCACGCTGGTGATTTGCGGCCGCGAAGACCGTATTGTCGATCCGCATGCCGTCCAAGAGGCGGTCAAGGACATTCCGAACTACCGCTTTGTCATGGTTCCCAACTGTGGTCACGCCCCACAGCTAGAATGTCCGCGATTAATCAATCGCCTGGTTGTTGACTTCTTGAGTCTCGCAGAGCCAACTCAAGAGCAATCTGGAACGCAACTGGGGTTGCAGGGTGGCTAGTGTCCAAGCGAGCGCCGCGCCGCGGTTATTCCCATGAGGAAGTCTTGGACAGACCACGGCCAACGACCGCCCCTTCGAAGACACCGCCCTTCTGGGCGATCAGTGTGGTCTGTGCTTTAGTACTTCTCCTTCCGCCAACAATTCTCGCCGTTCGCGAAGCAGTCCGCAGCAACGTCAACGACGTTCGCGACTGGCTCCCCGCCCACTTCGCGGAGACGGGGCAGTATCGATGGTTCATTGAACGGTTCGGCAACCAGGAACTCGTTGTCGTAAGCTGGACCGGCTGCACACTGGACGATCCGCGACTAGAGCAATTGTCCGCCAATCTGACCAAACGATCGCTCGCCAGCGAGTCCAAGGGCAATCTACCTCTGTTTACCCGCGTGACGACCGGCCGTGAGTTGGTGGATGAGTTGACCTCGGACCGCGTCGGCCTCTCGTATAGCCAGGTTCTCTCACGCTTGCGGGGCACGATCATCGGCTCCGATGGCAGTCACACGTGCGCGGTCGTCACGCTGAATAGCGAGGCGCGGCAGAAGCTGCGCGTGGTACTCAACGAGATTCGGGGAGCCGCCGCGGACATTGGGCTTCAGGCTGACGATGTCCATCTGGGAGGACCGGCGGTTGTGAACGACGCCATTGACCGGTCCAGCACCGAGTCGCTTGTCCGTCTGGCGGGACTCGCCGCGCTGGTGGGGCTGGTGATCGCCTGGCTCTGCTTCCGGAACGTTCGGCTCACCGTGATCGTCTTTGTGATTGCCGGATATAGCGCGGCCCTGAGCCTGGCAGTTGTACCGTTATGCGGAGTCCCGCTGAACGCCATCTTGATCACGATGGTTCCGTTGGTGTACGTGGCTGGCATGTCGGGAGCGATTCATCTCTCGAACTATTACTTGGAGAGCCTACAACGGGTTGGCACAGCTGCCGCCATTGGCGATGCGGTCCAGCACGCCGTACTTCCGCTAGGCCTGGCTACGGCAACGACCGCGATCGGTTTGCTATCTCTGTGGTACAGCGATTTGGCGCCCATTCGCCAATTCGGCCTGTTCTCGGCAATCGGCGTCCTCATCGGGCTGGCGATGCAATTGGTCGCGCTGCCAGCCCTCCTCCGGGCGTGGCCCTCGACTCACGTCGCCGCTTCGCCAGATGAACACTTGCGCGACGAAGCCGCACTGGAAGTCGAGCCACTGACACCGGGCTGGAAGCGTCTTGCTTCCTTCGTAGTGGGGCGCCAGGGATGGTTTTCACTTCTGTTTCTGGCATGCCTTGCGGCCTGTTCCGCCGGCCTGGCACGTACGGAAACATCCATCCAAATCATGCGGCTGTTTGCGCCGACAACTCCGATCATTTCGAGCTATGCCTGGCTGGAGAGCAACCTGGGGGCAATGGTCCCGATGGAGGTGGTCATCCGGTTTGATGCGGCAAACAAACAAGACACCCTGCATCGACTTGAACTCGTGCGCGAGTTACATGGCAACATTGCCAGCATCCCCGATGTCAGCGGCTGCCTGTCGGCCGCGACATTTACTCCCAAAATGCGGACTGACGGGCAATCGCTTCGCAGCGTGGTGGTGAGAACGCGATTGCAGCGATCCAAGCCGCGCCTCGTCCAAGCAGGTTATTTGTATTCCTCCGACCAGGAAGAAGTGTGGCGAATAAGCGTGCGGGTCACCGCGGGAAAGGACCTCGACTATGGCCTGTTCCAAGAACTGCTTCGAGCGCAGGTAGAGCCGGTCCTGGAGCGCGAACAAGCCAAGGGTGCGAAAGGAATCTCGGCGATTTACACCGGTTCGGTCCCGATCATCTTCAAGGCCCGTCGCAGGCTGCTGGATGGAATGTTGCTGGGATTTGGGACGGATTTGCTCTTGGTGGTGGTATCCATCATCGTCCTGATGAGAAGTTGGAGCAGTGGGATGCTACTGTTCCTGACCAGCATCTTTCCGATCATCATCGTGTTTGGGCTCATGGGCTGGTTCCGGTGGGTGGTCGATATCGGTTCCGTCATGGCCCCCTGCGTGGCGCTGGGAGTGACCGTCGACGACTCCATTCACTTTTTGCTGTGGTACCGCAGGGGAATCTCCCGCGGCCTGGGACAGCCTCAAGCAGTGTTCTTGGCCTATGCGGGGTGTGGTCAGGCAATGGTGCAGAGTTGGGGAGTTATCGGCATTGGACTGTCCGTCTTTGCACTCAGCCAGTTTGTCCCAACCTTCCGTTTCGGAGCCTTAACCATCGGGCTGTTGACGGCGTCCCTGGCTTGCAATCTGGTCTTTCTGCCGGCTTTGCTGGCGGGGCCGCTGGGTGGTTTCCTGGCAGCCCGCATCCGCAAACAAAACCAGAAAGCCCTGGCGACGACTGACGGCAGCGACTCTGCTTCCGCAACCGCTTAGGCTGCTCGCCGGCCGCCGCGGGCCGCCTGGAGACTTCGGTAGCAAGCGTCCCGGACGGCCTTTTCCCGCACGTCGTCGAAGATCCGAAATCCCATCTTGTTCGTGACATAGGCGTATCCCAACTGTTCATCGGGATCCGCCATGCCAAAAGAACCGCCAGCTCCTGGACAACCAAATGCGGCTGGCCCGGAGCCAAATTTCACGTCCCGGCTGGGACGCGAAAAGCCGAAGCTGTACCGCGTGTCCATTTTCAGGATGGCATCGCGCGATCCCAGGGGCGGCAGTGTTGCCGGTGCGGTCAGCTCCTGCCAGGTCCGCGGCGCGATGCCGAGTTCCTTGCCGCCGGTAGCCAGGCTGCCGTAAATGCGGGCAATGGCACGGGCTTCGCCGATTCCATTCGCGGAGGGGATTTCCATGCCGCGCAGTTCGAGACTCCCCATGTCGGCCGGATTCTGGAGGCGGAGAGTATTGACGGAGCGGGCCACCAGGGACTGAGGCCAGATTGCCGACAAAACCATGCCCAGCGGCAAATCGTTGAGATGCCACAATACTGCGAGCCGATGGAATCCGTCGACTTTGGCGAGGCGATCTTGATCGATGTGGCGGGGAAGACCTATGTAGAATTCAGCTTGCAGCGGAGCGGCAACTTCATCACGAAAAAATGCTCCGAGGCTGCGGCCTTGGGGATCAACCCGCCGGATCAGCTCGCTTTGATACCAACCGAGAGTGAGCGTGTGATATCCATGTTTCATCCCGGGCTGCCAGGCGGCCTGCTGCCTGGCCAAAATCTCCGCCATGGAATCATGGTCGGCAAGCTCCTTTGCCCCCAATGGCTGGTCGACCGCGATCAGCCCGCTTTGATGAGCGAGCAACTGACGCACGGTGATGCCACCCTTACCGAACTGGCTGAAATCGGGCCAGTAGCAGGCGACCGGCTGGTCTAACTCAAATAAGCCGCGGCTATGAGCGACTCCCATCGCAGCAGCCGCCATCCCTTTGGAAACGGAGAAGACGAGGGACATCGTGCGCTGCGTCCACGGTAAGCCGCTCTTCCCGCAGCGATTTCCGCCCCAGAGATCGACTACCTTCTGTCCGCGATGGTAGACGGCGCAGGCGGCCCCCAACTCACCTCGCTCGGCGAAGTTGCGTTCAAATTCACGGCGTACGTGGTGAAATTCCGTAGCGGCGAATCCCTCGATCGCAACTGGTGGGCTCACTATTTTCGCCACTGGCGTGCTCCTGCTCTGAGGATTCTCCGGCAGCCATGCATCGCGTGTGCCGAAGGAATCTTACCAATCCGTTGCTTCGGGGCCAATCGCGAAAAGAAAGATGTTCGAGGCACCCAATCGCGGGAAATCGGCCGATCAAGCGGCTTAGTCGTAGAATCAGCCGGTATCCAAGGCGCGGCAGCCTACCGCTGATAAATCGGCAAGAAGCCTTTGTCGAGCTGCAGCATGATGAGATTGCAGGAACCGACGTAGATGGGGCCGTAGTTGCCGGTCCAGGTGCCGTCGGCTTGTTGCTCACTGACGATGCGGTTGTAGAGTTTGTCGCGGAAGGGCTCCCAGGCTTTGGCTCCCTGGCGGTACATCACCTGCGAATAGTAGAGATAGGTGTAGTGCCAGTGGCCGAAGGCATTGGGGCCTTCGCCGAGGTCCTTGAGGTTCTTTTTGCAGTACTCCAGCATCTCGGGGACATGCTTGCTGTCGTAGTCGCCGGCGTTGTAGAGGCTGGCCAGGGCCGCCGCCGTGATTGCCGCCCGGCTGCTGCCGCGGTTGCGGCTGCTATAGGAGATGCCGCCGTCGGCATTTTTGCAGCCGTAGATATATTCCTTGGCTTTGTCGATGGCTTCCCCCGGCACCACGATTCCCGCGTTGCGGCAGCCGCGGAGGCCCTGCACCTGGGTGATGGTGGTGGAGCCTTCGTCAAAATTCGGCTGGTCCTTGGTGCTAACATATCCCCAGCCGCCGGTAGTTGCCTGGGCCTTGCAACTGAAGTCGGTGGCCTTGGTCAGGGCCTCGACGAGTTCCTCTCGGCGCTCCTTGTCTTCCTCTTCCCCCAGGACTTGGGACAGGAAGAGCATCGAGAAGCCGTGGCCGTAGGTATAACGGTTGTCCTGGTTCATCGGATCGCCGATGAGGCCGTTGGTGCGGAGTTTGCTGAGCAGGAAATCAACTGCCTTGCGGACGTTCTTAGCGTACGGCCCTTGCGTCGTCGTCGAACCCGACGAAACGAGGGCAGTGCCGGCCAGAGCAGTCATCGCGGTCGGATAGGTTCCGTTCGCCGTCCAATGGCCGATGGAGGACTGGGTCTTGGCCACCCACTTCAGCCCCTTCTCAATCGCGGATTCCCACTTGGGGTCCTTCTTGGCGGCAAGGGTCGGGCGGGGGAGGTTGGAGCCTAAGGCAATTGCGGCTCCGGCAGCGGCAAGAGACTGGAGGGCGTGGCGGCGGATGATAGTCATCGTAAATCCTGGATTTGGGCACTTCGTTGTGCGGATTCTCAACTCAGTACTGAGCACTCCGTACCCAATACCTGTAAACCGGCACATTCCCTACCTGGAGTCATTATCGACTGTTACCGGCGAAGTCGCAATTGGAATCGCACTTTTTTGGGGGAAGGAAGCCTGCCAGGTCACAAGTGTCCTTGACGATTTCATTGTGGCGTATAATAATTTGTACAGTAAACAGCCCAGGTGACGACCAGTGTCCCACGCCTCTCAACAATCCCTGTTCGATTCCGCTCCCGACCCGTGGGAACTGGACAATGCCGACGAGCAGTTGGCGGCGGAGGTGGTGTTTCATGAACCGCCACATGGACCGTATGACTACCGAGTGCCGGAGGCCATGCGGGGCAAACTGCAGCCGGGGCAACGGGTGCGGGTGCCATTGGGGCGGGGGAGTCGGTTCGTCGAGGGATATTGCGTCGGCCTGGCGAGCAAGCGGATGGGGACGCGGCCGCTGAAGGAGATTGAGGCTCTGGTGGATGAGGAGCCGCTCCTCTCGCCGGCGATGCTGGATCTGACGGCCTGGATGGCGGAGCATTATCTCTGCATGCATGGACAGGTCCTCAACAGCGTGATTCCCGCGGGGGTGAAGAGCCAGGCCGGCACGCGCGAGATGACGTTTCTGAGCGTGACGCACAAGGTCAAGGCCATGCTGGCGGCTGGGGAAATCAAGCTGCCGCCGAAACAGGCGGATGCACTCAAGGTGCTAGCCGAATCGCCTCGCCCGCTGACGCCGCCGGAGCTTGCCGCGGCAGCGAAATGCGGCATCGGGCCGGTGGTGGGGCTGCGGAAAAAGAATCTTGTGACGGCGGAGGTGCGGCGGATTCAGCAGCTGGAAGTGAATGAATCGCCGGCGGCGCGAGAAGAGAATCTCATTCTCAACCCGGATCAACAGCAGGCGCTCGACACGATTCTCAGGCCGCTCAAGGAGTCGCGGCACGAGACAATTTTGATTCATGGCGTCACCGGTAGCGGAAAAACGGAGGTCTACATCCGGGCCATTGAGGAAGTGATTCACTACGGGCGGCAGGCGATTGTGCTGGTGCCGGAAATCAGCCTGACACCCCAAACCCGCTCCCGCTTCCGCAGCCGCTTCTCGCAAGTCGCGGTGCTTCATTCCCATCTCAGCGACGCCGAGCGGCATTGGCACTGGCAGCGGATTGCGGCTGGAGAGGTGCAGGTGGTCGTGGGAGCGAGAAGCGCAGTCTTCGCCCCCGTGCAAAACCTGGGGCTGATCGTCATCGACGAAGAGCACGACCATTCCTTCAAGCAGAACGAACAGCCGCGGTATCACGCTCGGGACGTGGCCATGCAGCGGGCGATGCTGGAGAAAATCCCATTGGTGCTCGGCTCTGCGACTCCGTCGTTGGAAAGCTGGCAGGCGGCAAAGGACGGCAAGTTCCGTCTCGTCGATATGCCGCGGCGAGTCAGTAACCGTCCGCTGCCGGATGTGAACACGATTGACCTGCGGGACGAAGCCCGTCACCGCCGCAGCAACACCGCCATCAGCCGGCAACTTGGCAAGGCGATGGAAGACGCCCTGCGGGACGACGGGCAGGTGATTCTGCTCCTCAATCGCCGCGGCTTCAGCACGCACATCCAGTGTCCGGCCTGCGGATTTGTCGTTAAGTGCCCGAACTGCGACCTCGCCCTGACGCATCACCGCGAAGGGGAAAAGGTCCTCTGCCACCAGTGCGACTACGAAGAAATAGCCCCCGCCAAATGCCCCCAGTGCCGGTTCGACGGCATCCGTTTTTCCGGCTTTGGGACGCAGAAGCTGGAGGCGGAAATCAAAGCTCGCTTTCCCGATTATCCGACGCTGCGGATGGACAGCGACACCATGCAGAAGCCGGGGAGCCACGAAGAGGCCCTGGCGAAGTTCCGGGCAGGAGAAGTGCGAATCCTGCTCGGCACGCAGATGATTGCCAAAGGGCTCGATTTCCCCAACGTCACGCTGGTGGGCGTCATCAACGCGGACACGGCCCTGCATTTGCCGGACTTTCGCGCTGCCGAGCGGACATTTCAACTTGTTACCCAGGTCGCTGGCCGTACCGGCCGTGGAGACAAAGGGGGCCGCGTGCTGGTGCAGACTTTTGCCCCCGACCACCCCGCCATCGTCGCCGCCCTCACGCACGACTACCTCGCCTTCGCCGCTGCCGAGCTCCCGACCCGCCGCGATCACGGTTATCCCCCCGCCACCAGCATGATCCGCCTCATTTTCCGCGGCGACGATGAGAAAGCGACGGAACGGTTCGCCGTGTTGTCGGTGGAGATGCTGCGAGCGGGGCTGGAAGCCCAGTTCAAGGTTCAAAGTTCAAAGTTCAAAGCTGAAGAAGAAGTTGGCACGCAGCAACCTGGAACTTTGAACCTGGAACCTGGAACCCGGCTTTTAGGTCCCGCCCCCTGCCCCATGGCCAAGCTCCGTGGCAAATATCGCTACCATGCCCTGCTCTTCACCACCACGGCGGGCGAGGTCCGCAAAGTCGTCGGCGAAATCACCAAAACCTTTGATCCGCCGGAGACCGTGCAGTGGGTGGTGGATGTGGACCCGATGGATTTGATGTGAGTAGAATGGAAATGAACCCACCAGGAGAACGAATATGAACCAGGTAGAGAGAGTGACTCTGAATCCCGCCGTGATGGGTGGCAAGCCTTGCATTCGCGGGATGCGAGTGACAGTGGGGATGATCATTGGCTTGCTGGCGTCGAAGCGCTCGCGGGAGGAAATACTGCGTGCATATCCCTACTTGGAAGATGAGGATATTGACGCGGCTCTTAAATATGCGGCGTGGCGACTGGAAGAACAAGAGGTTGCGGTGGCAATGCCATGAGCCTCAAAATTGTCGTCGACATGAATCTGTCGCCAGATTGGGTACCGGTTTTTCAGAGTGAAGGATGGCAATCAGCACATTGGTCAACCGTGGGCGACCCAAAAGCGACGGATCCGGAGATCATGAGTTGGGCTGTCTCTAAAGGATATTCTGTATTCACTCACGATTTGGATTTTGGAACCACGCTTGCGCTTACTCGCGCTATCGGTCCCAGTGTGGTTCAACTGCGAAGTCAAGACGTTGTTCCCTCGGCGTGCGAACGCTTTGTTGTGGCAGCGATCCGTCAGCATGAGTCAGAATTGCTCCAAGGTGCAATCCTTGTGATTGACGATCAACGACTGCGCGTACGGCTGCTGCCGATCAAATGATGAGTTCCAGAATCACTCACGCGCTTTAATCGCCAACACGGCGAACGCAGTCCCCGCATTGGTGATCCAGTGGTCCCGGTCGGCGTTGACGGAGCGGGTGAACCAGCGGCCGGATTCGCGCTGGTTGGATTTGAGCCACTTGATGCCTCGCTGGATTTGCTTGTTGTCTTTGGGGACTCCCGATTGCCGCAGGATGTAGATGACGAGGCCGGTGCCGTAGCCGTCGCTGGGGCTTTTGGGATCGTTTAGAGTGCCGTCGTGCCGCTTCCAATCGCCGAGCGAAGGGAGGTTCCAGCCGCCGTCTTCACGCTGAAGGGCCAGCAATTCCTGGATGGTTTTCTTTTGCTCCTCCGCAGTCATCAGACCGTCGAGCCTCTGCGAGGCGAAGAGGAGCCAGGCTTTGTGGTGAAGCCACGGAGCTGGGTTCGTTTTCAAATACTTCCGCAACCGAGTCAGCCCTTCCTTGGCGCTCTCGCTCTTGGCATACCCTTCTGGAGCGTAGCCGACGCCGAAGGCGGCGTAGACGGCTCCGAAGTATTCGTCGTATTCCAGCGGCGGCAGTTCGTGCTTGTTCCAGTCCCAGGCACCGTCCTCCTTCTGCACCGTCCACATTTTGTCGAGTGCCTTCCGTGTCAGCGGATGGAGCTTGCCGGTGGACTGGGAGTCGTGAAAGGCGAGCGTCGCCGCGGTCGCGACAATTTCCGTCGTTCCCTCCGAACCTTCCGGCAGCCCGCCGCTCTCCCACTTGGCGATTCGCTTCTCGAAGAACGACCGCATCTCAACAAGGGCCGGAGCTTTGCCGTCCCCAATCGTGGGGCGAGCCATCAAGTACGGATACGATGTATGGCAACTGCCGCACTTCTGTTCGCGGGTCCAGGCGAAGACGGCTCGATCGAGGAAGGTGCCGGCCTTTTCCAGCGAGTGCATTTTCGCGATCGGCTCGTCGGCGGAGTTTGGCGATGGCGCGGGATATGGGTCCGGCTCCACGGCAAGCGCCGTCGACGAGACTATGATCAACGCCAATAGACTGAGGAGTCTTCGGTTCATGATGTCACTTTTGACTCTAGGAAATGGTTTCCAGGATGCTTCCATCTTCTCCGTTTGAAACTCGTGAGCAAGTAACGGGCTGGTAACGAGCCCATTTGCTGACTGCCGTTGGCCCCCCATCTCAAGCAGCCTTCATAAGTGCGTTATGATAGTCCGGACTCTTTCCCCCATTTCCGACGAACCATGACCCATTACGACGCAATTGTACTCGGCACCGGCGGCGTAGGAAGCGCGGCGGCTTTTCATTTGGCTCGGCGGGGGGCGCGGGTGCTGGGGTTCGACCGCTTTCCCGGTGGCCACGACCGAGGAAGTTCCCATGGCGAGACGCGGATCATTCGGCAAGCCTATTTTGAACACGCCGATTACGTCCCGCTGCTGCGGCGAGCTTATGAATTGTGGGCCCAGCTCGAGCGACTGGCGAGCGAGAAGCTCTTTCACCAAGTCGGCTTACTGCAGATCGGCCCACCCGAGGGTTACGTCATCGGTGGCGTGCTGACCGCGGCGCGGCAGCATGGCTTGCAAGTCGACGAGTTGACAGCGGCTCAGTCCCAGGTCCGCTTTCCCGGCTGTCGTGTTCCCCCAGGCATGGTGGCGGCCTTTGAACCGGCAGCCGGCTATCTCCTCGTTGAGCGATGTGTTCTTGCACATCTATCGGCCGCGAAGCAGTACGGTGCCGAGTTGAAAACGGGCGTCACGGTAGAGTCTTGGCAAGCGGTTGATAGCCGAGTCACCGTTGCTACCAACCAAGGGACATTCACTGCCAACAAACTCGTCATCACAGCCGGTGCCTGGGCTCCGCAGCTTCTGGCCGACCTTGGCATTAAAATGACCGTGCGGCGGAAACATTTGCACTGGTTCAAGAGCATCAACCCCATTTATCGCGGACCGAATGCACCGACGTTTTTCTACGAAATGCCGCACGGACTCTTTTACGGCTTTCCGGCGGTGGACGAGTTGGGGGTGAAGGTTGCCGAACATAGCGGCGGGGAAACCGTGACAGACCCGCTGACCGATCCGCGGCAAATAGAGGAAATCGACCTGGCCCGCGTTCGCGACTTCATGGGCGAGCAGTTATCCTTGGTGGGCAAATCGGCCCGACACACCCGGCACGAAGTCTGCTTTTACACAATGTCTCCGGACGAGCATTTCATCATTGACAAGCATCCCCAGCACGACAACGTCGTCTTCTCCGCCGGACTTTCCGGTCACGGGTTTAAGTTCACGAGCGTTTTGGGAGAAGTTATGGCGGACCTGGCGATCGATGGCAAAACACCGCTGCCGATTGGTTTTCTGGGGGCGAGACGTCGATTCTGATGGCAGCAGCCTGGTATTGGTCCACGTGAATTCTCGGGCAATTGTCTCGACTTTGAACCAAATCGGCAACAAAATAGACTAATTGTTGGTCCTGCCTTCGCCCTCTCCTTTTGGAAGCCCCTCCTATGTTGCGTTCCTCCCTATTCGCATTTGTAGCCGCAATAGCCCTGGTTTTTGCGACACAAGTTTCCGCCCAGGTTGCCGTTCAAGGCGGCGGCGCAGGAGGGGCTCGCTACGGCTATTCCCAAAGCAGCCAATCCTTGATGTACCTGCTTTACTATCCGCAGTTGCAAAAAGAGATCGACATGGTTGAAGACCAGAAGGCTGAACTGCAGAAGATTCAGACCGAATCGCAAACTAAAATGACGGAAGCCTACAAGACCATGAGTGAAAAGCAGGAAAGCGATCCTCAAGTCCGTCAACAGAAATACATGGAGTTGTATCAGTCCTTAACCAAGGAAACCGAAGAGAAGGTCGCCAAGGTCTTGCTTCCGCATCAGAAAAAGCGGCTCAACCAAATCATGCTGCAAATGAAGCTCTCCCAAAGCAGCTACGGTTATGGATTCGCCGGCGCTTTGGAGGGGGACGATGTGGGAAAGGAACTGGGAATTACGGAAGCCCAACGGGCGGAGTTGAAGAAAAAGGAGGAGAAGGTCCGCGCCGATTACATGAAGAAGTACCAGGAGTTTTACAAAAAGCTCAACGAGGAAACGCGAGAGGAAATGATGAGCGTGTTGACGCCGGCGCAAAGGAAAAAGCTCGAAGAGTTGCTGGGCAACAAGTTTGAATGGCAACAAGCCCAGCCCGTCCAGCCCGTCCTTAAGCCGGATAAAAAGGGTGACTAAGACGAACCCAACGGCTTGGCCCGCGGTGGCTACGACAGGTGCCTGGCGAAAAAGTCCTTCACTTTTTGCCACATTGCCGCGCTCAATACATGCCCCGTTTTCTCTTCGATAAACCAGGTGAAGTTCTTGTCCGCGTGCATGGACTGGTAGGCTTTGCGGATCGTTTCGATGCCGCGGCGGACTTCATCGATCGGGCTGCCGCCGTCGAGCTCGCCGAAGTTGAGGTGGAGCGGGCGAGGGGCGATGAGGGCGGCGATATCGGGTGTGTCGCCATATTGGTTGAGGCCCGGTATAAAGTTGGGAAAGCAGTGCAGCATCTGCTCGCGATGGATGCCGGCATACGTCGGCATGCAGCAATTGCCGCAGAGAGCCTTGAGCCGCGGCTCCCAGGGGCCGACGAGCCAGGTATGCGTGCTTCCCATCGAATGACCGTAGCAGCCGAGGCGATCCGCATTTACTTCCGGGCGGCTGGAGAGAATATCGACTGCCCGCCGCATGTCCAGGATGTGCTTCCAGGCGAGTGATTTGCCGGCAACGACATATTTGAGAAACAGAAACCGCTCCAGATTTCCGCCGCTCTGCTTGAAACCTTTACTCCGCTCCCCAAAGCCATAAGCATCTGGACAGAGAACGACATATCCTTCGCGGGCAAGCGCGACGCCCGTGTGATGCTCCTTCATCCCGGCTAATCCTGCGGGCTCGGATGCACCGAGATGCCAGGCCCCATTATGCTGGTGCCACAGGCAGATGCCGGGCGCCTTCTTCTTTTCGCTGACACCGTCGGGAATCAACAGATAGGCCGTAACTACTGTCTCGTGACTCGCCTCTCCTGGCTCCACCTGATAGGTCAACTTCAGTCGTCGAAAGCCCTCTGCTTGCTTTTCTTCCAGCACATGAGGGTTGAGTTCGTCACCCTTCGGCCACTCGCCGCCGAGCCCCGCCAAGAGCCGATCCCGAAAATCACCGCTGGCCATAAACAAACTCCTACGCTCGTGAACTTCTGGCAATCATTACCGCTCAGCTCTCCAGCAGAATCCGCAGCATGCGACGAAGTGGCTCCGCAGCACCCCACAGAAGCTGGTCTCCGCAGGTGAAGGCAGAAAGGAAGCGGCCGGGTGCCGATTTGTCGAGGTCGAGCTTGCGGAGGCGGCCGACGGGTACGGAGAGCGTGCCAGTGACGGCGGCGGGGGTAAGCTGGCGGATGGAGGATTCTTTATCGTTGGGGACGACTTTGGCCCATGCGTTGGCGGCAGCGAGCATCCCCTCGATATCGGCGAGCGGCACGTCCTTCTTCAGCTTGATGGTCAGGCCCTGGCTGTGGCAACGCATCGCGCCGATGCGTACACAAAGGCCATCCACTGGAATCGTCTTTTCGTTTGCAAGGCCGAGGATTTTGTTCGTCTCCGCCTGCCCCTTCCATTCTTCCTTGCTCTGGCCGTTCCCCAGATCCTTGTCGATCCAAGGGATGAGCGAGCCGGCGAGGGGGACGCCGAAGTATTCGCTGGGAAAGGAGCTGTCCCGGAGTGTCGCGGCAACCTGGCGGTCGATTTCTAGAATTGCGGAAGCGGGATTGGCGAGCAGATTAACGACCGGCGCATGGGCGGCTCCCATTTGCTTGAGCAGCTCGCGCATGTTGTTGGCACCTGCGCCCGAAGCGGCCTGGTAGGTCATGCTGGTGAGCCATTCGACCAGGCCCGCTTTGAACAAGCCGTCGAGCCCCATCAGCATCAGGCTGACCGTGCAATTGCCGCCGATGTAGTTCTTCACTCCCTTGGAAAGCGCCGACTTGATGACCGGCAGGTTGACGGGATCGAGAATGATGACCGCGTCGTCTTTCATTCGCAGCGATGACGCGGCGTCGATCCAGTAGCCGTTCCAGCCGGCACTTCTCAGGCGCGGATAAACGTCGCTGGTGTAGTCGCCTCCCTGGCACGTAATGATCACGTCCATCTTCTTCAGGGCATCGACGCTCCCTGCATCGAGCAGCTTGCCCGTTTCTTGGCCGCCGATCTTCGGTCCCGCTCCTCCAGCCGCCGACGTGGAAAAGAACACCGGCTCAATCTGCGCAAAGTCGTTTTCCGCCTGCATCCGCTCCATCAGCACGGAGCCGACCATCCCACGCCAACCAACCAGACCGACACGCTTCACGGGACTATCTCGCTTGTGAAAAGAACGATTACAGGACACCCCAAGGACGAACAATTCATCGTAATTTCGAGGGCAAAATCACGCTATGGGCCATCTCCGGCAAAGGAAGTTGGCAAAATCATGGATGGCAAAATGAGGAAGAGAAGAATTGGGGAGCGAGGTTCACTGATTCAACATCTTAAAACGACGGAACCGGCATTCTTTCTCTTATGATTTTGCCATCCATCATTTTGCTAACCCTTCCCTTGCCGGTTGGCGTTAAGGCATCTTCTCAATCAGCTCCAGGCAAATCCGCCGGACCTCATTGGGATTCGCGTTCGGATTTCGCTTCTTCGCTTGACCGAGCAGTGCTCCAACCGCCTGCTGCTTGCCGGCTTTGACGTCGGCCACGATTTTGGGGTTGGCGGCGACGAGTTCCTTGCAGATGTTCTCCAGTTCGGAGGAATCGACCTTGGCGATGCCGAGGGCGGCCATGGAGGCCGTAGCATCGCGGCGGCTCTCCACCATGTCGTTGAAGACTTCCTTGGCCCGGGTGATTTCGATCTCGCCTCCGGCGACGAGCTTGACGAGATTGGCGAGTTGCGGGGCGGTAAGCGGGAATTGTTCCAGCGTGATGCTTTGGTCGTTGAGGATACGAAGGACTTCCTGCGTCACCCAGTTGCTGGCCTTCTTGCCGTCGCCGCTGAGCTTGGCAACTTCTTCGTAGTAAGCGACGAACGGCAGCCCTTGCAGCACGATCACATCGCTGTCGTAGTCGCTGATTCCGTAGGTCTTCTCCAATCGACTGCGGATGGCGGATGGAAGCTCGACCAGCCCGGAGCGAACTTGTTCGACTTCTGCTTTCGGCGTGATGACGGGGACCAGGTCGGGGTCAGGGAAGTAGCGGTAGTCGGCGGATTCTTCCTTTTCCCGCTGCGGCAACGTAGTGCCCGCGGCATCGTCCCAGCCGCGGGTTTGTTTGGGGTAGTCCTTGATGGTGCGGCCGGTCTCTTCCCACACGTCATACTGCCGCTTCGCCTCGTAAGCCAAGGCCCGCTCCACATGCCGGAAGCTATTGAGGTTCTTGACCTCGACAATCGGCGTGGCGACCTTTCCATTCGGCCCCTGGATGTGGATGTTGACGTTGGCATCCACCCGCAGGCTCCCCTCCTGCATGTTGCAGTCCGAGACGCCCAAATAGAGCAGCATCAGCCGGAGCTGCGTGAGGTAGACGCGGGCTTCCTTGGTGCTTCGCATGTCCGGTGCGGAGACGATTTCCAGAAGCGGCGTTCCGGTCCGGTTGAGATCGATCCGCGTGTCCGCCTTGCCCGCGACTTCGTCGTGCAGGCTCTTGCCGGCGTCCTCCTCCAGGTGGGCCCGAATGATGCCGATCCGCTTGGCCGCAAACTCCTTCTTCGGATCGCTGATCTCCAGCCAGCCGTTCTGCGACATCGGCAGGTCGTACTGGCTGATCTGATACCCCTTCGGCAGATCAGGGTAGTAATACTGCTTGCGGTCCCACTTGGTGAATTCGGGAATCTCGCAATTCAGGGCAATCGCCGTCTTCAGCCCCAGCCGAAACGCCTCGCGGTTCATCACGGGCAAGCTCCCCGGCATCCCGATGCAAACGGGGCAGGTCTGCGTATTGGGCGGCCCGCCAAACTTCGTGCTGCACCGGCAGAAGAGTTTCGATTTGGTCTGAAGCTGGACGTGGACTTCGAGACCGACGATGAGGTCGTAGGCGTGGGGCATGGAACGTAATTGGTGATTTGTGTTTTCTAGTCCTGTCGGCCGTCGCAGATGTTTGCAGGACCGATGCTCTCGTTTTGGTCGCGCTGTTCTGCGGCCGCCCGCCGCTCGGCGACCCGCAAGTCCGCAAGTGCCATTCTTGCTCGCAACAATTGCGTGTTCAAATCGGTCGCGGCGACCTCCGCGACGTTGGGGATCAAGAGAAGAGCAATCCCGGCACCGAGTGAACAAAGGGTGAAAGTCGCAACACCAGGTAGCATCGCCGCAAAAAACTGGCTACCGGAGTCATGAGACCCACTCATTGCGGCGGCAATGCAGCCGATCGTGACAAGCAAGCAAACCGCACCACGACCGAGGAGCCATGGAACCGTCTGGAATTTTGCAAATGAACTTCCATTCCAAATCAAATAGAACATTATGGCGTCGGCTATTGAGAAGACGATGACCGGTGGCAAGAACGCGGCGAGAACCAGCCAGCCGATGAGAGTAATGACGAAAACGTACAGAAGCTTTTTGCGAGCCGAATGAAACTTGGCGAGTATCGGCATCTTTTCAGTCATAGAGAACCCATCCGCCACCTGGACATCACTAGGAAGACTCATGGTGACACAAACTCGAACACACCGAACACTCGAAAGTCGTCTTCATTCAGGGTAGCGATTTTCGTCACGCCTTCCGTAGCGTATGTCGCGGCGAGCATGGTGTCGAGAACACGCTTGCGCCCCAGGCGGTGTTGGTTCATCCAGTGAAAGAAAAGCTCGACTGCGTTTTCGTGAGGCAAATACTGCTTCACGTCTACCGCGGTGCTCCAGATCTCGGCTTGTCGAAGGGCCACGGACATTTCCATCGGCAGAGCAAAGCGTTTGCGGTCGGTCACGACGTGAATGAACTCCGCGACTACCTGTGGGCACAGAGCGAATGTCTCGCCCCGTTTGGCATGTCGCGCCAAGAGGCGATGGACCGCCTTGTGCTGCTCGTGATCCGCTAATTCAAGAGCGACCAGAAAATCGGTATCAATCCCGATCATCGAAGTAGTCTTCCAGAAGTTCGCTGCGGGATTTCCACGGCTTGAGAATCTTGCCGCCTGTTCCAGCCGGTTTGATGTCGAGGACGCTGTGTGTCGGCTTCTGGCGGACTTTCGTTTCCAGGTAGAGCTCCATCGCTTCGCGAATCAGTTCGGCCGCCTTACGGTCCGATTTCTTGGCGAGAGCTTGATACTCGCGGTAAACCGGTTCAGAGACATGAACGGTGATGGCTTTCATACATAGGTATCCTATGTCGGTTCGATGTATGCGTCAAGTCCGCGCTGTCGTCGAGCATCATTCGTCATTTAGCTGCGATTCCCTGGCCCTCCTTCTTTTTACTTCGCAATTCCTCCAAATACGCGGCGACTCGTTCGTGTCCGTCTTCGTCGTGACTGACGACAAGCGACAAAGTCGGAGCGAACTCTGCAATACTCGCCTCACCGCCATTCGAGTCCCACGTACGCGGAAGTACGTTTTTTTCCATGTCACGAATGAGCCAGTCGAAGTCGACAATGACGCCCGATTTCGTCTTTGTCATCGGCAGTACATCACTGACGTTGTAAGCGACAGTAGTTGTCAGTCCTACCTCTTGCCTCTGGCTGAATCGAACGTCAGATCCCCGCTCAAATCCTTGTCGGTAAGCCCCTAGTCCAATGACGATGCACAGCATCAGCCACAGCAATGTCCGCAGCCTGAATTGCCAATATCGATGCGGAGATTTGACGTCCATGAAGCTTTCTCCAAATGCCGTGAAGCTGTCAGTACCAAACGCTCGTCCACGACGTCAGTTTACCTTAGAGGTTTGGCCGCTTGGTATGCCAATCCGTCCCCCGCTGGAACATCGCCGCGGCACGGAGGAGCCGCTCTTCGTCGAAGGGGCGGGCTTGGATTTGCAGGCCGATGGGGAGCGGGGAGCCGGTAGTTTTGCCGCTGGTGAATCCGCAGGGGATGCTGATGCCGGCGATGCCGGCGAGGTTGGCAGTAACGGTGTAGAGGTCTTCCAGGTACATGGCGAGCGGGTCCCCCGATTTTTCGCCGATTTTGAACGGCGGGTTCGGGGCGGTGGGGCCGATGATGAAATCGACCTCCTGGAAGGCGGCGTCGTAGTCGCCGCGAATCAGCCTGCGGACCTTGAGGGCCTGCACGTAGTACTTGTCCGCATAGCCCGCGGAGAGGGCGTAGGTGCCGAGCATGATGCGGCGTTTTACTTCGGGGCCGAAACCTTCCGCCCGCGTCTTGCGGTAGAGGCGGATGAGAGCCGTGTCGAGATTCTTCAGACCCTTCTCGTCCTTTTTCGCTTCCAAAGCTTTTCGCTCCGCCTCCAGTTCGGCCAGCATCTGCTTCTCGTCGGTTCGGTAGCCGTAGTGGACGCCGTCGTAGCGGGCCAGATTACTGCTCGCTTCGCTAGGGGCAATGATGTAGTAGGTGGCGATGCCGTACTTGCTGTGCGGCAGGGAAATGTCCTTCACGGTCGCGCCGAGAGACTGATAGACTTTCACTGCTTCGCGGACGGCTCCTTCGACTTCGGTGTCGAGGCCGGGGCCAAAGTGTTCTTTGACGAGGCCAAGTTTCAGTCCCTGGAGGGGCTGGCTAAGCGATTTGGAGTATTCGGGCGTGGGAATGTTCGTGGAGGTGGAATCGAGCGGGTCGTGGCCGGCAAGAACCTCAAGCAGTAAAGCCGCGTCTTCGGCAGTCGCCGCCATGGGGCCGATTTGATCGAGAGAACTGGCGAATGCGACCAGGCCATATCGACTCACACTGCCGTAGGTCGGCTTGAGGCCGGTGACGCCGCAAAACGCCGCTGGCTGACGGATGGAGCCGCCGGTGTCGGTGCCGATGGAGAGCGGAGCCATGCTCGCCGCCAGGCAAGCAGCCGCCCCGCCGCTGCTGCCGCCGGGAACGCGGGTCTTGTCCCAAGGATTGGTTGTTTTGAAGAACGCGGAGTTCTCGGTGGAGCCACCCATCGCGAACTCGTCCATGTTCGTCTTGCCGATGAGTACCGCATCCGCCTCCTTCAACCGTTTGACCACGGTGGCGTCATACGGCGGGACAAAATTCTCCAGCATCTTGCTGCCGCAGGTTGTCTTTTGCCCTTGGGTGCAAATAACGTCCTTGATAGCGACGGGCAGTCCGCCGAGCTTTCCCACTGGCTTGCCAGCCGCTCGCCGATCATCAATTTCTTTGGCCCGGGCCAGAGCCGCAGCAGGATCGACGAGCAGAAACGCCTTCACCGTGCCGTCGTGCTGCTTGATCTGATCCAAATACGCCTGGGTCAGCTCGGCAGAGGAGAGCTTGCGAGCAGAGAGGTCGCGGAGAAGGTCGGTGGCGGAGCGAGCAATCATGGGCGAATGACTAAATCCTAATGTCTAATGACTAATGTCGGCAGGTAAGGTTCGCTGAGCACCTCTGACTCAATCAATTAGACATTAGTCATTAGGGCTTAGTCATTCCCCGAGCACCGCCGGCACCCGGTAGCACTCACTGTCCTTCTTCGGAGCATTCGCCAAAGCCGCTTCGCGGGGAAGGCTGGCACCCAGCACATCCTCGGCAAAGACGTTGTGCATCTCCTGCGCGTGGGCCATCGGCTGGACGTTGTCGGTGTTAAGCTCGCTGAGCTGCTCGATGTAGCCCACGGTCCGCCCCATCTGCTCGGTCATCTTGTCGAGTTCGGCATCGCTAAGGAGCAACCGCCCGAGGAGCGAAACCTTCTCAACTTCAGCGCGGGTGAGTGACATCGGTGCTTAGCCGCCGCGTCCACGCGGCGAATCAACCTTTGGAAACGAGGATACCCCGTCGAAGGGGTGGCTAGGCTTTGGCTTTCGTCGGTTTGACTGCGGCTGCTGCTTTGGGTGCCGCGGCCTTAGCGGGAGCAGCTTTCGGCGGCGCGGGCTTGGCCTTGTGATCCACAGGGAGCTTGAAGGGGGCCTGCTTGACGGCTTTGCGGATGATTCCCTTCTTCAGGCACCGCGTGCAGATGAGCACCGTCTTGTTGGTGCCGTTGGGGGTCGTAATCTTGATCCGTTGCAAATTCGGCTTGAACTCGCGGCGGGTGATGCCGGTCACCTTGGTGCCGACGCCGCCGAGATACTTGGCCTTACCGCGGGTCGTGACCTGATTTCCAACACTTTTCGTCTTGTCGCAGAATTCGCACTGGGGCATCGTAAAGTCCTTTGTATCAACCGGTTATGTCGTTGCCGCGGCGAATGGGAGCCGCGATTTCTGTTTCTGCGGGATTCTTGGAAACCTCACAGTATAGCCAATTCTGGGCAGCCTGGAAGGCTACCAAAGTAGCCAGCACACTCCGTGTGCAGGCATGTCCGCTCACGGAGTGTGCGGACTACTAAGGCGGGTCATCACCGCCGCGGCAGAAGGGATTGCACCGGCAGATACGCCAAATGCCTTTGAAGCTGCCGCGGATCGCTCCGTATTTCTCCACCGCCCCGATGAAATAGTGGCTGCAAGTCGGCTGGAAGCGGCATTGGCGGCCGAAGATGGGACTGAGGGTCCACTGGTAGATGCGGACCAGAAAGATGAGAAAGAGACCGGGAAGACGGATGATTGTCCGAAGCACGTTCATTGCCGGCTCCTGGACAGTTTCCGGGCGATTCGCGCGGCGAGTTCCGGCAGAGATTTGGCAATGGCGTGAAAGTCCAGGACGGCTTCCTTCTGCGGACGAACCACAAAGTCCACTCCTGCCGGCAGGACCTCGCGAGAAAGTCGGAATGCTTCGCGGATCCGCCGCTTCCAGTCATTCCGCACGACGGCGTTGCCCACCTTGCGGGAAACGCTCAGACCCAGCCGCGGATGAGCAAGAGCATTCTCGCAGCCGTTGACCACGAGCACATCATCCGCCGCGTAGACGCGAGCAACATAGACCCGTTGAAAGTCGGCGTCCTTGCGGAGGTGAAGGTCTTTGGGAAAAGCGAAGTTGGGCATTTGGATTGTCCACTCACGGCGTGAGCGGATTACTACGGCTCCTCATCGAACTTCTCCCCCGGCTGCAGCGGCTGAGGGGACCAATCGCTGGTGTCAGGGCGTTCGGTCGGCCTGTGGTAGCTCGTTCCGTGCATATAGCGGCGAGTGACTCGTGCTCCAAGCCAGATTAGCAGCGCCATCGCGAATCCAAGAATAATCAGCCCCGCCAGAGCCGCCAGCACCTTGGCCCGCATCTCTCCAGGGAGCTTCTTGAGCGGCATCTCTTCAGCAAGAAGGAGCAGTTGGAAGGGGAGGAGGTTCATCATAAAGTGGGGTACGCTTCCAGCCTGCCCAAAGAATCTTAACTGGGCAGGCTGGAAGCCTACCCCACGAGGTTACCACTTCAACTCTTCCCGAGGCGATTCCTTCTGCTTGGCTTCAAACTTGCGAAGGAGTTCAGCGCTGGTTTCGTCAATCGTCTTCGGAAGGGTAATCAGGATTTCCGCATACAGATCGCCGCGCGTGCCGTCCTTGGTCCGGACACCATAGCCCTTGGCCCGAATTCGCTTGCCGCTGCTGGTGCCGCCAGGGATGGTCATGGTGATGGTGCCATGTGGCGTAGGGACATCCACTTTCGCCCCCAGTGCCGCCTCGCCGATCGTCACGGGAACGCGAACGTGCAGGTTCATTCCTTCCCGCGAGAAAAACGGGTGCGGAGCTGATCGGATTGTGACAAGTAAGTCGCCGGCTGGACCGCTGCCGGGGGCGGGTTCCCCTTGGCCGCGAAGGCGGATCGTCTTACCGCTTTCAATGCCGGCCGGAATCTTGACTGTCAGCGTTTCCACCTCGCCGCTCGGTCGCCTGAGTCGGATGACAACCTCGCCTCCTTCAATCGACTTGGCGAAGGGAATCTCTACCTCGTGGACAACATCGGCTCCCGGCTGAGTGCTCTTGCGACCGCGGCGGCGCGGCGTGGGGCCAAAGCTTTCGCCAGCGCCACCATGGAATCCTCCGCCGGTGAACTGCCGTAGCAACTCCTCGATGTCTGCCGCGGAGGCCCCCCCTGCCCCGCCCGGTCCACCGAACTGCGAAAAGTCCGCCCCCTCCCAGCCTGGCGGCATTTGCCCGCCCCCTCCAGCCGGGCCTTGGCGAATATTCTCGAATTCCGGTCCAAACTGGTCATACATCTGCCGCTTCTTCTCGTCGCTGAGCACGTCGTATGCCTGCTGAACCTCTTGAAACTTCTTCTTGGCGGTCTTGTCGTCGGGATTCAGGTCGGGGTGGTATTTTTTGGCCAGTTGGCGATACGCCTTCTGGATTTCATCCTTCGTAGCCCCACGGCTGACGCCGAGGGTCTTGTAGTAGTCGCTGTTGGCCATCGGTCAGGAGTCAGGGGACAGGAGGCAGGGGTCAGGGTGCAAGGTTCAAGTTACGCGAGGCGCGAAAGCGCTGCCAGTGCCAATTGTAGGAACTGAAACGCAATTTCCTCGTGCTAGACTTGGGAAATCGCCTTTTCCGACTCCTGGTTCCTGACCCCTGACTCCTCCGATGGCAATCAGATTTCATCTTGCGGTAGTAGCAACCCTTGCCACCGCGCTCCCCCTCCTCGCCGCCGGCGGCAAAGGGGAACTGGAAGTCCGCGTGATCGACAAGGATACCGGGAAACCGATTGCCGCCCGGATGCATCTGAAAGACATCAAAGGGAAGCCGGTGAAGGTGCCGAGGGTCCCCTACTGGAACGACCATTTTGTCTTCGAGGACAAAATCCGCCTGGAACTGCCGCTGGGTACCTACACGTTTGAAATGGAGCGTGGGCCGGAATACCGCACGATGAGCGGCCACTTCACCCTCGAGAAAGGTGCCAACGACGCCAAGGAAGTCGTTCTCTCCCGGTACATCGACATGAGCAAAGCCGGCTGGTGGTCGGGGGACCTGCACATCCACCGCGACCCAAAGGAAATTGAGCTGCACATGGTCGCCGAGGATTTGCACGTAGCCCCAGTCATCACCTGGTGGAACAACCGCAACGTTTTCAAGGATAAAGGGCCGCCGAAGGAGACGCAGGTCACGTTTGCGAGCGACCGAATGTACAACCTGCTCGCTGGCGAAGACGAGCGGGAAGGAGGAGCCCTCCTTTACTTCAACCTCGATAAACCACTACCCGTGTTCGGTTCAAAGCGTGAGTATCCGTCCCCCATGAAATTCGTCGAACAGGCGAAGATGAACCCGGCGGTGCATATCGACATCGAAAAGCCCTTCTGGTGGGACATGCCGACCTGGGTGGCAAGCGGGCAGGTCAATTCCATCGGCTTGGCTCACAACCACATGCATCGGGACGGTGTCTATTCCGGCGAAGCCTGGGGAAAGCCCCGTGATACCAAGCTCTATCCTGATCCACGAGGCAACGGCCGGTGGACGATGGACATCTACTTTCATTTGCTCAACGCCGGCATCCGCCTGCCGCCGTCAGCGGGGAGTGCGTCCGGCGTCTTGCCGAACCCGGTTGGCTATAACCGGGTCTACGTCCACTGCGGTGAAAAGCTGACGTGGGAAAGCTGGTTCGATAACCTGCGGAAAGGTCGTGTCGTCGTCACTAACGGACCGATGATGCAGCCGCGGGTCCATTGTACGCCTGCAAAGGCGGCCGGGCAGGATGTTGATCCCGAGGGGGCGTTGCCGGGGCATGTCTTTCAAGTGGAGGAAGGAGAGTCTGTGGAACTCGACGTCGCCCTCAACCTTTCCACCCGCGACAAAATCCACTACCTGGAAGTCATCAAGGACGGCAAGGTTGCCCACGAAGTGCGGCTGGACGAATGGGCCAAGAAGGAAGGGCATTTGCCACCGATCAAGTTCGAAAAGAGCGGCTGGCTGGCGGTGCGAGGAGTAACTGATGCCGAAAAGACCTATCGCTTTGCCATGACTGGGCCGTATTACGTGCAAGTCGGCTACAAGCCGACAATCAGCAAGAAATCGGCCCAGTTCTTCCTTGACTGGGTCATCGAGCGGGCCAAGCGGCTGAAGCTCGACGACGAGGCGCAAAAAGCTGAGGTGCTGGAGTACCACCGGATGGCGCGGGACTTTTGGAAGAAAAAGGTTGAGGAAGCAAACGCGGATTGAGACAGCCGCGTCGGTACTGCCCAATGACTAAGCCCTAATGTCTAATGACTAATGTGGACGATTGCGATGCTCTCTTTCATTAGTCATTAGACATTAGGATTTAGTCTTTTGCCCTGGCAGGATCTCTATCCGTTTCAATCGCAGTATCTCTCCCTCGGCCCGTTGCGCTATCACTATTTCGACGAAGGCTCCGGCCAGCCATTGCTTTTTGTGCATGGGAACCCGACCTGGTCGTTCTACTGGCGGAATCTGATTCTGGGATTGCGGGACCAATATCGCTGCGTTGCCGTGGACCACATCGGCTGCGGACTCTCCGATAAGCCGCAGGATTATCCGTATACGCTGGCCCAGCACATTGAGAATCTGGCCTCGCTCGTCGAAAAGCTGGATTTGAAGAACGTTACGCTTCTGGCCCATGATTGGGGAGGAGCGATTGGACTCGGAACAGTGCTCAAGCTGCCGGACCGCTTCAGTCGCATCGTCCTTTTCAACACCGGCGCATTCCCTCCACCCTTTGTTCCGTGGCGCATTGCCGCCTGCCGCATCCCCCTGTTCGGGACTCTGGCCATTCGCGGCTTCAACGCCTTCGCCCGCGCGGCCCTGACAATGGCCGTGGAAACGCCGTTGGCCAAAGATGTACAGGCCGGACTCATCGCGCCTTACGACTCGTGGGCCAACCGCATCGCTACGCAGCGGTTCGTGCAGGATATTCCGATGTCGAAACGTCGTCCGACCTGGCAGGTCCTCGAGCAAATCGAATCGGGCCTCCCGTCGCTCTGCAGCCGGCCAGTTCAACTCATCTGGGGCATGAGAGATTGGTGCTTCCGGCCGGAATGTCTCGACCGCTTTGTGACGCATTGGCCGCAGGCCGAAGTCCATCGGCTGGAAGACTGCGGCCACTATGTGGTGGAAGATGCGCACGAGCGAATCGTGCCGTTGGTGCGGGAGTTTTTAGGCCGGGGTCGGGAGTCTTAGGCGTCAACATCTATTATATTGGCAAGAACCAATG
>JBJXFF010000071.1:0-44259 GCA_046153945.1 Pirellulaceae bacterium | reverse complement strand
GGTCGAGGGTGGTGTCGCGGAGCTCTTCGGCGTTCATTTCGCCGAGACCTTTGAAGCGGGTGACGGTCATTCCCTTTTGACCCATCTCGCGGACGGCGGCGACCAGGCTGCGGATGTCTTCCAGCCGAATTTCGGTTTCGCCGCGGCGGAGAAGGTAGCGGGGCTCCTCGGTGCCGGTCCGCTCCTGAGGGATGAGCATGTCGAGCGTGAAGCCGAACTCCTTTTGCAGGTCGGCCAGGCCGGCGTTGATGGTGCGGACCTCGTGCAGCTCCGTGATGTGGAGCAAGGCCGCTTTGCCGGGGGGGAGGGCGGGTTCGGCAGTGCCGTTTGCGCCGGCGGCTGCATCGGTTCCCGCGGCAGGAGTTGAGATCGGCTTGGTCGCAGGAGTGACTGACTCAGCCGGGGCATCGCCGACGCTGGGGGCCGAGCCGGTGGCCGCTTCTTCTTCCTCCAGGAATTTGTCGAGCGTAGTGCGGTTGACGAACCAGCGCTCCTTGTGGCCGAGGACGACGTGGAAGACGGGGAGGCGGCCGTCGCCGTCCTTCCGTTCGGCATGGAGCTTGAGGCTGATGCCGCGGCGCTCCAGGGCGATGAGGGCCTCTTCCATCTGGGCCAGGGTGGTGGTGAGCTTTTGCATTTTGGCCCCGGTGATGAGGCGGCCGTCCTGCAGATCGAGCTCGGTGTCGGCCAGCCCCCGCTCCAGGAGCTGCGTCTTCATGATTTCGTCGGTCTGGACGTAGTAGGTTTTGCTTTTGCTCTTCACCCGGAACAGCGGCGGCTGGGCGACGTAGATGTGCCCCTTGGAGACAAGCTCGTACATCTGCCGGTAAAAGAAGCAGAGGAGGAGCGTGCGGATGTGGCTGCCGTCGACGTCGGCGTCGGTCATGATGACGATCTTGTTGTAGCGGAGCTTGCCGAGGTCCTGGTCGATGCCGATGCCGGTGCCGATGGCCTGGATCATGCTCTGCACTTCCTCGTTGGCCAGGACTTTGTCCTCCCGCGATTTGTAGGCGTTGATGATCTTCCCCCGCAGCGGCAGGATGGCCTGAAACTGCCGCAGCCGGCCCCCTTCGGCCGAGCCGCCGGCGGAGTCCCCTTCGACCAGATACAGCTCGCACTCTGACATGTTCTTGCTGAGGCAGTCCCGCAGTTTTCCAGGAAGACCGCCGCCACCGAGTAGCCCCTTCCGGTTCCGCATGGTCTCCTTGGCCTTGCGAGCCGCTTCGCGAGCCTCGGCAGCGAAGAGGGCTTTGCGGACGATGTTCTTGGCGATCTTGGGGTTCTCTTCGAGATACTTGCCGAGGAACTCGCCGAAGGAGGTGTTGACGATGCCCTCAATCTCGGGATTGTTGAGGCGGCTTTTGGTCTGGCCCGAGAATTCGGGGTTGGCCAGGCGGATGGCGACGATGACGGTCAGTCCTTCGCGAAAATCCTCACCGGTCGGCAACAGGTCCTTGAAGAGGTTGTCCTTTTTGCCATAAGCGTTGAGGGTGCGGGTGAGCGCCGTGCGAAAGCCGACGACGTGGGTGCCGCCGTCGGGGACGTGGATGCTGTTGACGAAGGAGTGCAGGTTCTCCGTGTATTCGTTGGAGTACTGCATGGCGACTTCGACCTGCGTCCCGTCGACGTCCGCCTTGTGGTAGATGACCTCGGGATGAACCACGTCGCTGGCCCGGTTGAGGTGCTCGACGTATTCGATGATGCCGCGCAGGTAGCAGTATTCCTCCGTGGAGTTGATCCGCTCGTCGACAAACTTGATCCGAACGCCGCTGTTGAGGAACGCCAGTTCCCGCAGCCGTTTTTGCAGCGTGTCGTGCTGGAATTTGGCGGAGGGGAAGATTTCGGAGTCGGGCTTGAAGGTGATCTTGGTGCCCCGCTTGTTGGTGGCACCCATCCGCTTGAGGTTGCCCAGGGGGACGCCCGCTTCGAACTCCTGCTGGTACATGCTGCCGCCGCGGCAGACCGTCGCTTCGCACCAACGGCTGAGGAAGTTGACCGCCTTGAGGCCGATGCCGTGGAGGCCGCCGGAGGTTTTGTAGCTCTGCTTGTCGAACTTGGCCCCCATGTTGAGGTTGGTCATGACCGCTTCGAGCGTGCTGACGTCCCGCCCCTTTTGCTCCGATGTCTGCTCGTGCTTTTCCACGGGAATGCCGCGGCCATCGTCTTCGACGCTGACGGAGCCGTCGTTGTTGATGGTGACGGTGATTAGCGTGGCGAAGGCGGCCATCACTTCGTCGATGGAGTTGTTGACAAGCTCATAGACCAGATGATGCAGCCCCTGCACGGAGCTGTCGCCGATGTACATGCCGTAACGTTCGCGGACGTGATCCCGGTCGGAGAGTTTTTTGAACTTGTCGGCAGTGTACTCGTCGGCAGTGGAGCTGCCGTTGCCGTCGGCACCGCTGGTGCTATTCATTTCATCGATCATGGTGCTGGCGGGGGTCGAATCGAGGGGGGTCTTTTCGAGCGTGTTTTCTGGCATGGCGGGCGGAGGTCCGTTCTGAGGAGGGGGCAAGCTTCCTTACTTGCAAAGTTGCGCCGCGTGGACGCGGCGGCTAAGCGATTTGGCCGACTTTGAACTTCAAACCGGTGATTTTTTGTTCGGGGGCTAGGGAGGCGATTTGTTTGACGAGTTGAGGTTTGATGAAGGTAAGTTCCTGGAGGACCAGGGAGTTACTGACCGTGACTTCCAAAATGCCGCGGCGGATCGCGCCGCAGCGGGTATCTTTGCCGAATCGGCTGCCGACGGCTTCCCGCCAGGCCGACTCGCAGGATTTTGCGGCTTGCACCTGGCCGTAGCCCTTTTTGGCGAACAACTGCCCCATCACTGAACCAATCGCCTTGGCCGGACGGACGGGGACCCGGCGGCGACGGTAGTCTTCGCCGAGGTATTGCTCGTCTTGGTCGGGTTGGCGTTTCATGGGTACTTCCGTGGGGTAGGCTTCTAGCCTGCCCAGAACCGATTTTTGTTAGGGCAGGCTAGAAGCCTACCCCACTTTCTACCGATCACGTGACAGCGGCATCACGACGTAGCCATAGGCCTGGTCGTCCGCAAAAAATACCGCGGCAGCTTCCGCGTTTTCAATGTCAATAGTGACGGTCTGTTCGGGATTCAAAACCTTGAGGAAATCGGCCACGAAGCGGTGATCGAGCGTGACGGAAATCGGTGGGCCGCTGTAAGCAATCGGCATGTCCACCTTCGACTGCCCCGCTTCCGCGGTGCTGGCGGCAAGGGTCAGCGTCCCGTCCCCAAAGTTGAAATCAATGCCGCGGCTTTCCTGGTTGGTAACGACAGCAGCCTGACGAAGCGCCGAGTGGAAAGTCCCGACCGTAACATCGATCTTGGCGGCATCCCGACGGCTGGGAAAAACATCCCGCCAGCGAGGGAAGCGGCCTTCGACGAGGCGCGAATAGTAGACCGCCCGCTCGGTGCGGATGAGGACATCGTTGCCGCGGGCGGCGACATGGACCTGTCCGTCGTTATCGGACAAAGCCCGGCCGATGGCCCGCATCGACTGCGTACGGATGATCGTCATCGTGTCCCCGGTCTTATGTCCGCCGACGGATTCAGCCGGACCTTCCATCTTGGCGAGACGGCGACCGTCGGTGCCGACAGCGATGATTTTCTTCTCGTCGAGTTCCACCAGCACGCCGCCCAGCGCATAGCGGCTGCTTTCCATGTCGGTGGCAAACTCGGTGCGGAGAATGATTTGCTTGAAGAGGGGAGCGGGGATGACGTGATACTTTTTCTCTTCAAACGCGGCGACGACGGGAAACTCCGACGGGTCCTCGCCGGTGAGTTTGAATTCGCTCCGTTCGCCTTTGATGACCGTTCCCTTGGTGGTCGCTTCGATCTGTAGCTTCTCGTCGCTGCTTTCGCGGAGGATGGCCCCGAAGTTGGCGAGCGGCAGAACGGCGCTCCCCTCCTTGGTCACCTCCACCCCTTCGACTGCGATCCGGACGCCAACTTCCATATCGGTCGCCATGAAAATGGCCCCGGTCTTGGTCACTTCCAGCTTCACGTTTTGCAGAATCGGCTTGGGGCTGCGGCTGGGGGCAAAGAGGGCGGCGGTCTGGAAGGCAGAGGCAAGCTTCTCGCGGTCACACATAATCTTCATGGCATTCCCTTTCATGGTTGGCGGCCGGCCGAGCACTTCGTTTGAGTGCGGGCCGCGGCCTTCTGTCTTAAAAGATCTTTTTAGATATCAGTAGTAATAATGCGGGGCGGTTTGATGTCGATGGCGGGCGGACTGGTTATCGCAAGCCCGCTCTGGGGCTGGGGTTAGTCCGAATCGACAAGGACAAACGGGCGGTGGATAACGTGTTGCTCATTTGTTCGTTCATGGTTGAGTGCGCGTCGGCAATTGGAGGCGATTTGGCGATTGGCTTTGCGGCTGTCGGTAACGTTGGTTTTGGAAATAGATGCTGACTGGATTCGACAGGTTTTCAACAGGTGCGCCGGCTAGTATCAGGGGGCTTACGCCCCCCGCTCGCCTGAATTACGAAATTCATCGTTCCTCGGCTGCTAAAGTGGCGGCAAGGTCTTCCACCAGCCGTTGCAGGGGGATATTTTCGGCCAAATCCGCGGCCGCTTTGCGGCAGGAGTGGAGGACGGTGGTGTGATCGCGGTTGCCGAAGTAGCGGCCAATGGCGGCGTAGCTCGTGCCGGTGAGGCGGCGGCAGAGATGCATCGCCAGGTTCCGCGGCTGAACCACCGACTGTCGGCGGGACTGTCCGCGGAGGTCGGCGACGCTCTGCTGAAATTGCTTGGCGATGGCAGCAGCGACGTGCTTCATCACAGTGCGGGCCTCGGGGCGTTCTTGCTCGGTTAGTTCGTCCAGCCAGCTCGGATTGGCAGGTGTTTTCTTGGTGCGTGACCGGGCAGCAAGCTCCATCACCGCGTGACGAAGTTGCGGCACCGTGACGAGCGAGTGTCCGGCGAGTGCAGCCGGTCTGGAGAGGCGATCGAGAATGGGCTGCGGCAATTCGATCTGCTGTTCCAGGGCGAGCGAGGTAACGATTTCGCGGCGAGCGTCTTTCTGCGGTGGAACGACGGGAACGACGAGCCCCGCCGAGAGCCGGCTTTGCAGCATGGAGCAAAAAGGAGTATCGAGCGGATGATGCCGCAGCGTGGTGATGACGAGTGAGCCGCGGCGAGTGAGCGCGTCGAGCAGATGAATGAGTTCTTGCTCGGCTCCCTCCTTGCCGGCGAGCCGATGCAAATCATCGATGGCGAGCAATTGAGCACGCCCGTATTTGCCGCGAAATTCGCCGATGGAATTGGTGTCGCAGGCATCGGCAAAGCCGCGGGCGAAGTCGGCACCGGTGGTGGTGATGACCTGCACCTCCGGATACTCCGCCGCGAATTCACCCGCAAACAATTCCAGCAGTAGCGACTTTCCCACGCCCGTGACGCCGGTGAGAACGACTGGGCTCCAAGTTGGCTCAGCGCCGTCAATGAGTTGCTCCAGCGAGCGGACCAGCAGATTTTCTGCTCCGCCGATGTAACGTGGTTGCGGCGCGGAGGAACTTTTTTGTGTTCGATCCGCGTCGCCGCGGCGCGCGGATACGTGCGCTCCGCGGGCCTTTCGGGGAATCGAAAACAGGGTGCTCACCACAGAAACCGATCCGTGAAAAATGGCGTCGCAGCCTCGAAATGAAGGGCCGTTTGCAGGCCATCTGAAAGGGCCGGGGACTGCAAAAAGTGCGTTCCAAAACAGGGCTAGTTGGAAGCCCCGATTATAAAGAATTTGCCGTGGTCTGAGGAGCAGGCATGGGGGAATTCTGGGCAGTTTATCGTCGACGTAAGTGATTGACAGCCTTGAGGATGCGTTTAGCCCCTTCTTCGACTTCCGCGGGGGTAGTAAAGGCTCCCAAACTGAGCCGAATTGCACTCTCAATTTGCTCCTGCGGCAGTCCCATCGCGGTCAGCGTGGCGGACGGCTCGCTCGACCCGCTGGCACAAGCCGAGCCGGTGCTGCAAGCGACGCCCGCCATATCGAGAGCCATCACCAGGGCCTGGCGATTAATACCGGGGAAGGCGATGCAGGTGGTCGTGGGCAAGCGAGGCGAGGATGCGCCGATGATGACAGCGTCTGGAGCGCCGGCCAGCAACAACGCTTCAAGCCTCTCGCGAAGTGTGGTCATGCGGGCCTGACGCTCGGCTAATTCCCGATCCGCCAGGACGAGCGCCGTATAGAAGCCGAGAGCGAGCGGCGCGGATTCCGTCCCCGGTCGGAGGCCAGCCTGCTGAAAGCCGCCGTGAAAGAGCGGCTGAAGCTTTGCATCATGGCGGAGCAGCAGACCGCCGATGCCAAGCGGACCATGAATCTTATGCGGTGCGACGGTCATCGCGGTGAGGCCAAGATCGCGGAAGTTCACGGGAATTTTTCCGATGGCTTGAACAGCGTCGGTGTGAACGGGAATGTCCTTTGCTGAAGCCCCGTTGGCAATGTCCGCCACAGGCTGCAGAACCCCCGTTTCGTTATTGGCAAGCATTACGCTGACGAGCTGTGTGCGATCATCAAGCAACTCATCTAGCCCCGAGGGGTCAACAACGCCGCTGGCGTGTGCGGCCAGTCGGCGAATCTCGCAACCGTGTTGAGAGAGAGAGTCTGCCGCTCCCGAGACGCTGGGATGCTCGATGGACGAGATGACAACGCGAGGCGAAGATGCGTTCACTCTGCACTCCACGAGCCCTCGAATCGCCAACTGATTTGCCTCCGTTCCCCCGCTGGTAAAGACAAGCTTGTCCGCGTCCATGCCGCCGGTCTTACCCCCCAGCAGCGAAACAATTCCCTCGCGGGCCTCTTCCAGCACCCGGCGAGTCTTGCGGCCGAGGGAATGTTGGCTGGCGGGGTTTCCCACCAGATCCACCGCCGCGCGGAGCATCGTTTCGGCCACCTCCGGATGGATGGGAGTGGTGGAGTTGTTATCCAAATAGATGGGACTTGGGCTGATCATTACCCATCCATCTTAGAGCCCACCTACGACTTATGGCACGCCACGCAGCTTTGCTGCGAGAAGGCGACCAGGCGAACGGCGGGGAGCATTTCGCCGGAGCGGTGGCAGCGGGTGCAGCATTGGATAACCGCCGCGGCATCCTGGGAAACAGCCGTGGGCGTCAGGCAAATGCTCGGCAGTTGCAAAGAGGCCAGGTGCAAAAGGCCGTGCTCGGTCGGTTCCGTGGGCCGGGCGAGTGGCGAGGTGAAAGCCGGAAGGGCCGCAAGCTCGGCGGAATCTTCACGCGGGCTCGTTGCCCAGTATAAGCCGCCGAGCGCGAGCAGGACTGCCGCCGCTGCACCGAGCTGCGACCAGGCGTGTGCACTGAGATATAGAAAACAGAGGCGGTGAGTTTCCGCCAGGACCGAGCTTCGCTCAGAGTCCATGCGGGCAAAAACTTTGTTGGCGAGAGAGACAGCACTTGCTGAATGTCGCTCCGCAGCGCGCGACTCGTCTTCAAAAACGTCCACGGCCGGCTCCATCGCTTCCGCCAAATGCCGACATTCCGCGCAGCAGTCCAGGTGTTCTCGCAGGGCCTCGTCGTCGCGGTCTGCATCACAGCCGCTGGTGAGTGCGTCAAACACTGCATCGCAATTCAAGAGCAACTTCATGTGTCACCTCGAGCATCATGAGCCAATTCATCGTCTCGTCGCGTCTCTCGCTGCCAATCCGTTTCTGTTTCCCTTAACCATTCGCTTAGTTGCAACAGACCTTGCTTCACTCGGGATTTCGCCGTGGTCAGGCTGCAATTCATCGCGGCGGCGATTTCCTGGAACTTCAGCCCGCCAAAGAAACGGAGCCGCAGGGCATCGGCCTGAGCCTGGGGGAGGCGAGCCAGCAGCGCTCGGACATTCCCGCGACATTCACTGGCCAGGAGCGCTTCCATGGGAGAAGCCTCGCCACTGGCGAGAAAGCCGGCGGGGGATGAACTCTCGTCCCCAAAACCTGGTCCACCGAGCGGTCTGGCGGTCTGGCGAGCTTGCTTTTGTGCGTGCCGTGTGCACTGGTTCAGCAGCACGGTCCAGAGCCAGGTCCGAAAGCTGAACCGCGAGTCATAGGTGCGGAGCCATTTCAAAAGGCAGAGAAACGTCTCCTGCACCACGTCGTCCGCCCAGTCGTCCCGCCCCAGCCGACTGCGAGCGGCCGTTCGGAGGGGTGCTTGATAGCGCTCCACAAGTTGCACGAAAGCCTCGCGTTTTCCGGCCAGAATGGCGGAAACGAGCAAGCCATCGGGAGTCTGGGAATCAAACGGGGGCATGGGCAACCACCAGGCCGGAAAATCGCATCAGGGGCGGACTTCCGCCCCTGATGGGTATTCTACCAGAGTGTTATAGCGCCCGATGGGGGAAAAAGGTCGAGCTGCTACAGAGTGATTGTGAAGATATTGGACAGCAACCCGTAAGTATCAACGGTTTGGGCCGATATCGACCCGCTGATATTTGGAGTCACCGCGATGGTGAAGCTAAAGTGATCATCCGCAGCGACAGTGACGTTAAAGTTCACGAGCCCCCAGATATGCACGACGTACCCCGTCGGGTCCTGATTGTCAGTCACAAAGCCCTGGAAATGGATCCAGTTTCCATCGGGTGTAAAGTTGAATTCAACAATGATAGGGGGCGTGTTGCCGGTAGGAGGAGGATTTATTGGGGGTGTGACAGGTGGCGTTTCCGGCGGAGGAGAAACGTCGGCAGGTGGGGGACAATCCCCGCAATTCGGAGGAAGCACTGGCGGAAGCTCCAAGTCGCCTGCCAGCGCATAGCGGGTTTCGAGGCGCTCCGCCAAAAGTCTTCGTCCGAGGCGGGCAGGTCGATGCTTTTTCCGTTGCTCCCGGGGCCACTTCAAGACGTTGCTAAACAAAGTTGTTAGTCCCAATAACATAGCCAATTCTCCAGGCAATTCGATGGTTGAACCCGATTTCGCAATCTGTCGCGACTAAGTGGGACATAATGCCCCTACTATTAGAATCGCATTTCAGCTGCCAAACCGGGCCAAGAAAATTTCTCCTTTCGTAAGGTGTTATCAAGCCGTACCTTAGAACGAGAGTTTTTGTTTCCGTTGTGGCGAGAATTCACCAAACGACAAGAGATCGTTGCGCGAAGGCCACAAGCGCGCAAATTTAGTTTTGCCGAGTCAAGCTTGAAGGAGACGGTCGACTCGGGAGACGCAAACTCGTGGAAGGCTCGTAATAAAGAGGGGTGGAAATAGGCACTTGCGGCTGTTTATCCATGGCTTCAAGTTGATCCGGCGTAAGATCATTCAGAAGTTCCCCGAGGAAAGTTCGCTCGGCTTCCACTGCCAACTTCGATGCACCCGCGGAAATAGCGTCGCGCAAGTTCTTAAGCGCCGCGGCCCGATGTTTCTCACGATCCTTCTCTTTCGCATCACGACTCGCCTGGTAGAGATAGATGCAAGCTGCGTCGAGGGATAACAGAGGATCGTCAGAGATGCCTGACAGTGCTTTCTCCAAATATTCGAGGGTGGTCGGGGGGAGCGGCTTGTTGGCGCCTCGTACGCTCAGATACTGTGATCGTGCACAGAGATGAAAGGAACGAAAAAGCTCCCCTTCGGGATGGGAATCGAGCAATTTCTCCAGCCGGCTCGCGGCTTCGGCCCGGCGGTTTAACTTGTAATAGCAGAGCGCAGTATTCTGAAGTAATTGTGGGGATGTATAGCCGCTCTTCTGGGCTGCCTCGAAGTTCCCCAAAGCGCTGCCATAATGCATACCCTTCAATTCGCAAAAGCCGACGTAATACAAGTACTGTCCATCGCCAGTCTGATCAAATGCGGCCTGATAATCGCGCTGAGCCAGAACAAAGTCCTCGCCCTGCCGATAAGCCTGACCGCGGGCGAACAAAGCCGTCACATGCTTGGGCTTTTTTTCCAAGATCAGCGTGAATTTCTCGACGGCCGCCTTGGAGTCACCCTGGGAGTAAGCCTGTTCCCCCTCGCGAAACCAGCGGTCTTCATCGGACTCGCCGTTCGCCCAAACGAACGCGGCAGCGACTCCGATGACCAGCATGCCGGCCGCGCTCGCCATGACCGTACGACGGTTGCGCTGGAGAGAGCGGGCCGCGCGAGCTTTCCAAGTCAACGAATCACGCAAGGCCTTGGCAAATTCCGCGGCGGAAGGGTAGCGGTCGGCGGGATCCGGGCTTAAGCCCTTGAGCACGACCGTTTCCATTTGGCGGTCCACGGCGGGATTGCGCGCCGAGGGCGGTCCAGGCGGCGTCAATCGGCCTTTCAGCCATTCTTCCAGGCGGACTTGTTTGCCGGCGGGCATCTCGGGGCGGGATGGCAGCTCGCCGCAGAGCAATTCGTACAGCAGCGCGGCGAGCGAATACACGTCGCTCCGGGGATCGAGCTTGTTTTCTAGGTGCGCTTTGTCCGCAATCAGCGATTGAATTCGCTCAGGTGCCATGTAGGCGACCGTTCCCCCGACGCGCTCCATCGGCATTTCGAGATCGGTCGAGAGATTGAAGTCGAGCAGCATCGGCCGGCCGCCGCGCGACAAGAGCACATTGGAGGGCTTGATGTCTCGGTGCATCACGCCGGCATCATGGGCTGCCGCGAGTGCCTCGGCAAGTTGCACTCCCAGGTGCATGACACCTTCGACGTAAGTGCCGCGCCGCAAAATCGGCGCAACCTCCGTTTCGTCACCGTCGCGGCTGCCAACGGGCTGGTATTGGCGGGCGACATTGAGCACAATCTCGGCGGTTTGCGGCGGCTTTCCCTTGGAAAACGCCAGGTCGAGCAAATCCACCAGCGTCGCCGTCCCCAGGAACGGCATGCAGATGCAAGTGAGCCCGCTCGGCGCGTCTTGATGCACCGAATGGATCGGAACGATGCTGGGATGTTCCAGCTTCCCCAGCAATTTAGCTTCGGTCGCGCCGTTTCGGGAAATCTTCACCACCACGCGCCGTTGACCGAGGTCCGGCTGGTGAGCGAGATAGACTTTGGCGATGGCCCCCTCGCCGAGCTTTTGAATGACTTTGAAACCCAACACGGACTCGCCCTGCTCGGGCCAGCGCCACTTTTTCTTCTCCTCCACTTCAGGATGAGCATCCATAAATTGATGCACATCCAGCAACCGCCGCAGCGATTGGCGATAGGTGGGAAATTTCTGGCAGAAAGTGCTGGGGGCCAGCGTTTCACCAGACTCGTGACGCAGGCAATACTCTTCATAAATCAGGTCCATCGCCAGCGACTTGTGATCCCGCACCTCCGGATTAGCGGAGAGAAAGCCGGCGGCGTCGGGGCAACCTTCACTTCGCCATTTCTCGATCGTTGCGCGGACGAGATTCTCGGCAGCGGATGATTCAGGTTTGGGAAGTGGACTCTTCATGAGGGGGAAGAAGCAATGCGCCCGCACTGCGCGGATGGTGGTTTTCCTAACTCTCCACTTCGGCTTCCTCGCCAACCAGGCGCTCAATAGCCTTGCGGGCGGTTCGTTCATTGATGTTGAGTTGTTCGGCGATTTCCGGGAAAGTCGCTCCCATGAACCGGAGCTCCACGATCCGGCGCACCGACTCCGGCTGGTTGTCCACCAACTGGTGCCAGCGCTCCCGGGCAATGGCGACCGAGCTGGGAGAGGGATCCGGATTGGCACAGCGCACCGCCAGATCTTCGTCAAGCTCGCCAAAGCCGATCTCTCGATTAATGTCGTTCTTATCGGACATCATGCGGCGACGTACTTCACCGACGACCTTGTTGCGCGCCAGCGATGCCAAATAGGCCAGCAACTCCGTGGGGGACTCCAGCCGCCGAAAACGATCGGGCTCCCGGAAGAAGGATGCCCAGACGATCTGCGCGAAATCGAGCGAGTCGAACTTCGAGCGCATTTCGTTGTTCAAGCTGCGCCGCACATAACGTTTGACGTGCGGGCCGTATTTCTCCAGCAATTGCCACGCGGCGTCCTGCGAGCCGTCGTGGACGCGTTCCATGAGTTCCGAAAATTCCGAGGGGAGATCCCTCATGGCATTACTGACGCAGGCGAGTTGGGGCGGAGAGATTTCATCCATGGGTTCCTTGAATCACCTTCCTGGAAATCGTGTTCATTCTAGCGAGCGCGCGCAAGGTTTCCTACCTGCTTTTCGGCCAATTCGCGGATTTACTGGAAGTGAATGGGTCGCAAACCGAGACCTACTGGCCGTCGGAGAGACCTAGCCGGCTCAGCCAACGACCGCGACCGGGCTTGTTCGCCTTATCCCCCCCTGAACCGGGCTGGGAGGCAACCTGTTGAGCCTTTTCCCTTTGCAAAACGTGCAGCTTTTCGTCGAGCTCCGCCCGGTCGCGGGCAATCTTGGCCCGTTCCATGGAGATATCGATTTCCGCCTTCTTCAGTTGCTCGCGGAGGCTCTCCTGCATTTTTTGCAGATTATCCCGTTCCTGGCGGACCAACTCGTCCTGATCCAGCATCCCGGCAAACGCCGAAGCACCCACCGCAAACTGGCCGATGCTGCTCGACTGGTCCTCAAGCAAACTCCGCAGATCTTCCAGTTCCCGCCGGATCTCTCCGACCTCTTTGTCCTTGGAAGCCAGAGCCTCTTCCGTCACTAGCACGGCTTCCTCGATCGTCAGGCGGTTCGCCTTTTGAACCGGGTCCGCTTCGTCATGATCCTCTTCCAATTGGGCCAGCAGACGCCGCTTCTGGGCTTCCCAATCCATGGATTGCGCGCCGCCGGCCTGGGTGTTTCGAGCCGCGGATTTCTCACTGGATTGGCGGGACTTGGCAAGCTGGTCTTGGAGCTCGGTAATCTTGGACTTGAAATCGCGACAGTCATTCGTCGCCAAATCCAGGCGGCGGCGAAGGTCGGTCAATTCCTGGGTCGATGCCCCCGTGGTGCCGGTACTCGCCGCTGCCGCGGCGGCCTTGGCGGCTTCCGCCTGAGCCTCCGTTTCTTTGAGCCATTCCTCCAGATGTTGGTTTTCTTCACGCAGCCGCAACAATTCCGCATTGATTGCCGCCTGATCGGTGGAAAGTCGTCCCTCCGCGGCACCGTGCGCGGACCGCGCCTGCTCCAGCTCCGCGGTCAACCGCTCCCTTTCGGTCTTCCACTGTTCTCGCTCGCGCGTGATATCACGCTGCTGCACTTCCAGTTGCTTGAGCCGGGCCTGCGTCTCGTCCGCTTGCTTTTGAGCCTGGCTCCACTCTCCCTGCTTTTGGGCGAGCTGCTGCTGCACGGCGGAGAGCCGGCCCTGCAAATCCTCGCGCTGCTGCGAAAGTTCGGCCCCCTCCTCGCGCAACCGGTCGCAAGTCCCTTGCAGTTCGGAGCATCGCAATTTCAATTCCAAGTCTTGACCCGTGCTCGTCGCGCTCGTCTCTTTGCGAACCAGTTCCAGCTCGGCCGTCAGCTCCTTCTTGCGCGCCCGCAATTGGCGCGAGATGCTCCGCCGCTGTCGCTTGGTCGCTTCCTCGCGATTCTTCAGTTCCTGCCGCTCGATCTCCAGCCGCGTTCGCCCCTCCCCAATCCCCGTTTGTGCTTGAGCTAACTGGCGAGATTGCTCCACGAGTTCGGCTTGCCGCAACTCGATGGCCGCGAGGGACTCATCCAGCTCCGCTTCGCGGCTGGAACATTCCATCTGCTTGTTCTGCAACCCCTGCTGGGCCTCTTCGATCTCCTTTTGGCGGAGATTCAAGTCCGCGAATTGCTGTTGCAACTGAGCCAGCAGTTTCTGTTGACCTTTGCGACCTTCGGCCTGCGCCTTTTCCCACTGGGCGTACTGGGCCGTCAGCTCATCCCTCTGCCGCTGCACTTCCCCCTGCCGGATTTCGACCGCCGATTTCTCGGAATCGAGCGTGATTCCCCGATCCAAAGCCGCGGCTTGCTCGCGGGCCAGTTCCCCGGCGAGTTCCGCCATGCGGAGCGAAAGCTCGGTTTGCAGCGTGCTGAACTTTTCCCGGCGTGAGGCAAAGAGTTCCTTCGCCCGCTCCTTCTGCTCCTGCAGCGTGCGCGCAAAATCTTCCCGCCACTGTGGGGAGCGAGTTTCGTGGACTGGTTCTTCCAGAATGCTCATGAAACGGACTGCGGGGAGCCAGGCCACAATTTCGTAGCCTCGCTGCAATCTGACCTTGGTGTTGAGAGACTGCGCGGAATCTCTCTCTTTCTATAGGTCACAATGGGCAGCCGGGCAAAACAAACCAGCCGCCTGTGCGGAAGATGCCGCAGGAAACGATAAGGAGGGCGTTTGATCCCGTCCTTCCGCGCAGCAAAAAGGGCGTCCCAATCGGAACGCCCTCAAATATCTGTTGCTACTCCAACCGCCCCGATTACGACTCGCGGGGGCGGATAGCGCCGGTCAGACCGTTGTAGTCATACCGGTCGTTGTCGTGCCAGAGCGGCAAGCCGAGGTCGACGCGCGAACGGAGAATATCGATCTTCTCCGGCGAGCCGGCAGCTGCGTCGGTGGGGCTGAAATCCGGAGTCGGCTCGGGAAGATAATCTTCGTCGTGCCCGTACTTCAGGATCGCTTCAAAAACGTTCTTGCACTTGTCCATTTGTCGTTCTCCCGCTGTGTCGATACGGTGAGCCGGGCTGCTTGAAAATCAACCAGCGTGCCTGCGAACACTCGCTTAAAACGCACGCTTCAAGAGCTTCGGCAATAGGGTCAACTTGAGCTGCCGCATCCCGCTAATTTGCCAGGAAAGAAGTCCCCTGCGGCTTGTTCATGTAAGTGATGTATTATTTGCATTCGCTGGCTTCGGTCAAGCTTTTGGAGAATTATTTTCCAAAGTCGAATGTGGCGGCTTGTCTAGTAGGGATAACGAGAGGGTCAGGCACTGAAGGAACACTGTCTTCAGACGACATTGACTCGCCCTAACGTGCCGTGAGATAAGCCGGCTTGGTGGGCAGAAGCACGCTGTGTTTTCCCTGGCCATCTCTAAGGGAAGCAATCCTTCCGCAAGCCGGCGGCCGAGGGAGTCCTAAGGAACCTTCGAATTTTTCTCAATTTGAGACAGGCGAGAAGCGTTTTTCGGGCAACCAGCCGCCGCTTTCCCTCTACCCGGGTAGCCCGTGTTTCGTCAAATTGACGCCCGAGCTAGACACTTAGGGTTGTTCTGGAAAGTTAGCCACTTCAAGGACTTAGATGGCCCTGTGATTTTTTTCACAAAATCGCCACCCAAGTTACTGGACACTTAGTAAATGTGACTTTTCGCCTCTGAGGCTAGCAGCCCGTTCCCTCTCACCCCTCAGCCATCTGTGCCGCTCATTCCGCTCGCGTAAGATAAGATGACTTTCCCTTAAGGATCCCTCCCCATGCCCTGGCTTCAGCGCCCGATCGCCCTGGCGGCTCGTCCCCGCGGTTGCCATCTGGTCACCCGCGAGATTCTGGCCGCCCTTCCCGAGCTGGGCCAGTTCCAAATCGGCCTGTTGCAGGTCTTCATCCAGCACACCTCCGCTTCGCTGACGGTGAACGAAAACGCCGACTCCGACGTCCGCCGCGATTTGGAAATGGGGCTGAATGAACTCGCCCCGGAAGACCTCCCCTACGTCCACACGCTCGAAGGGGCCGACGACATGCCCGCCCACATCAAAGCCTCCCTCATGGGAAGCAGCGTCACCATCCCCATCGCCGCCGGCCAGCTCGCCCTCGGCACCTGGCAAGGGATCTACCTCTGCGAACACCGCAACCACGGCGGCAGCAGAAAGCTCGTCCTCACCCTCTGGGGCGAAACCGACCCAAAGTAGGCCGCGAGTCCTCTCGCGAGCCATCAGAGCTAGGCTGGCAGTTACAAAAAACATTCCAGGCCCAAAGACATCGCACAAAAGCGCCTTTGCAACCGGCACTCGCCGCTCCGCGTCACTGGGGTCAAATCGTCAACTCTCGGAGCTCGCCAGAGGACTGGCGGCCTACTTTTCTTCCCCGCCAGCCCAACTCCTTTCCCCTCCTTGCCTTACGAAAAATTATGAACCAACTTATCACGTCTAGATTCACAATTTTCACACTCTTTTGCGCAAAAACTTACGTCGATTCACCTCGCCACAAGTCCCATCCCCGCCGGGAGTTGCGCCGCTGCCCCTAGCCGTAAGTCCCTGAATCACCCCTGAATCAGACCGTTTCTGATTCACGCCCCGGCAACAAACCCTTATCTAGCAACACGTTGCGCTATGAATCCAAGGTCGCCTTTCGCTCCGCGAAATCAAGTAGGGTGTATGGAGCGCAGCGCAATACACGCGTGAATCACGTAGCCCGTAGGGTGTATGAGCGCAGCGAAACAGACGCGTAATCGTCCCTCGGACGACCCACCTCCCAACAACCAACTTGCCAAAGATCTTCCCCTCTCCCCTGGGAGAGGCCAAGTGAGGGCCTTCTCCCTCACTAACCCGCCGCGTTAGCAAGGGAGTGTCCCCACTAACCCGAACGCGCCAGCGAGGGGCTACGCTGCATATACTGTACAAAATAATACACACTCCAATTGGCACTGTCAACAGCCCACCACAAAGTTTTCGGACCTTTTTTGAGACGCGCCAGCAAGGCTGGAATCCCTTTCCGGCACTAACCCGCCGCGCCAGCGAGGCAAGAAAAGTAGGCCGCGAGTCCCCTCGCGAGCCATCAGAGTGCGGCTGGCAGTGACAAGACATACTCCAGGCCCAAAGAGGTCGCACCAGAGTCCCTTTGCAACCGGCGCTCGCCGCTCCGCGCCCTTGGGGTCAATTCGTCAACCCTCGGGGCTCGCCAGAGGACTGGCGGCCTACTTTTCTTGCCACTCGTAGGTGTCGGATTTTACGGCGGTGTAGTTGGCGTCGAGCTGGGGGGCGAGGAGGAGGAGGGTGGCGATGCGGCGGATGGTGTGGGTGAGGTAGGCGACTTCGTCGACGGTGAGGGGGCGGCCGAGCAGAGCCTGCTCGCGGTAGGAGAGCCATTTTTTCAGGAACTGGTAGCCGCCGAGCGTGTATTCCCAGACCCGGCGGGGGACGTTTTGCCAGTAGGCGGCGTCATTGAGGTGGATGTCGAGGGTATCGGGACCGAGCAGGGCGACTCCGCTCTCTCCCAGCGCGGTTCGTTCTGCCGCGGTGAATTCGCGGGGGCGGGAATCGCCGGGGCCGGGCATGGTGATCCCTCCTTTGCCGGCGATTCCCCAGCGGGCGGCGACGGTGAAGTCCTCTCCCGCCAGCTGCCCGCCGCCGACCTTGGCCGCGACTCCCAGGAGCTTCAGCTCCGGCCGCACCTTGCCAGCCGTGACGCCAGGAACGCGGGTTTCCGGCTATTTTGACATTAGGAAGTTTCGCACAATTCTCGCTAACTCGTTCGCGGGCAACGTGGTAGCTTCGCATTCCCAAATCACCAAGACTCTCCAACCGAGGCGGCGTAGGCGTTGTTGATTTCGACGGTCACGACGCTTGTTTCCCTCAAGCTTTGGAATCCAAAAGTCAAGTCGTGATTTTGGCTGCCGGTTACCGGCGGGGCAGCGATGCTGATGCCAAAAGCATCCATACACGAAAATGACCTTTTGGCGACACGCAAAAACGAGTTCCGCAGTATCGGGCAATCATCGCCATTGAGAATCCAGCATTTTTGAGACGCTTCTATTTCGCCTTTCTCGCATGAGAGAGAACTCGGCGGCTCTCCTTTGCAATGGACGCAATTTGTGACTCAGTTAGACGCTTGGCGGGGATTTTCGTAAGGCTCTCGCAGACTTGAAGTAACTCTGATGCCGCGTTGTGCAACGAGCAATAATAAAAGGCCGGATCGCCGCTTTGCAAATGATCTCGAATCAGTTTGCAACCGCATGGAGCACGTGCCACAATCTCGTGCTCGCTTCCTTCGAGCCATAAATCCGGCAGCCTTCTTGGTTTTGGCATAGATAAGTCTCTCTTCTATCGTCAGTTTCGAGAACGGTAAGAATCCAGGTCTGGGATTCTCATCAATGCGGCTTCGTGACATCCAAATTACGGGTTCCTCTTCTCTACTCCACAACCAGAGAAGAGGAACCCGTATCTGCGTCTGCTAGGCCAGTCGCACGTTCGAGGCGTTAGTAAGAATCGAAGCAAAGGCGAATCCATCAATGAGGACGATTGGCGTTTTTCCAATTGACGCGGCTTCAGCGATTGCAGCTCGTGAGAAGTAACTTGTCGTGACCACTGCGCCTCGTGCAAATGGCTGAAGACTTCCGCGCAATTCGGCGACCTCACGACGCCCCACCGTATGCAACCATCGCTTCGCTTGCACTTGAACAAGCGTGCCAGTTATCGGCCACATTAGCGGGCTTGCATAGGCGTTTACGTCAATGCCGCCATCTTGCGAATATTGTGTGACTTCAACGCGGCTAAAGCCAGCTCCGATGAGAGCGTTTTGAATCGTAAGTTCAAAATCTCGGGGAGAACAGGCCAGCAATCGTGAACGCTCGGCTTCGATCCGCAAAAGTTGACTTGCGGTTATCGCCAACTCGCCTTCCGACGCAATGACCACTTGTCGCTCATCTGGCGAATCCAACGCCGTCGCTCGTCGACTCTCGGCGACTGCCATCATCGCGATCGAATCCGATTCGACATAGACCTCCTGAGGCTCGGAATGGATGTGTAATTCAAAGACCCATGCAGCACGCATCGTTCCACGGACGTCAAGTTGTCGTTCTTGATAATGGCGGAGGTACTCCAAAAGCCCTAGAAATTTCCAACGCTTCGGACCAATAGTTTTATCTCGTCTGGAACCAATGAGGATGAACCCATAAATGGGAAACAGCGGCTCCAGTTGTTCGGAAATTCGACGATTGACACCTGCCAGCGTTTGGTCACCCTCTCGTCCAGCACCGGTATAAACAAGAACGCTTCCTTCGGTGCGGTCATGGTACGGATTCTCCGTCTTTTGGCGCGCGTCCTCTACAGAAGTCATAATCACGAGACGCTTCGGAGTTTTATCGTCGTTTAGCGAAACCCGAACGCCTCCTGCATTTCCAACCTCTAGCCCCACCTGAATTTCATCGCTGGAATAAAGCGAGCCGACATCAAAATGAGCGATGGGCATGGAATGATGCGACTATCGAAATGAGAACGCCAAAGGGCCGAGTTGACGGTCCCAATGATTATCCATTGAAAATGGTTGTTAATGTGGACTACCGGACACAAATTACACGTCGCCCTGGTGCTGCGAAAACGAATAGTCCCTAACGTCTCCAGGGATGATGTTCCACTTGGCCGCGTTTTTTTGAAGCGTGGCACACGCATTTTTATCCCATTCCAGCACTGCCGCGTGGCGGAAACCGGCTAAAGAAGTTCCAATCGCAAGTCCACCCGCGCCCGCAAATAGCTCAATCGATTTCATCGCGGAATCCTCCCGCAAACGTATATATGCCCAAATGTGCAGCGATTTAACACTGCCGCGGCACCGCCGTCAAGTACCAACCCAAAAAGATCTCGTTCACTGTCGCTAAGGTAGGAAACCTTCTGGGCCAGTCCGGGTTTTGCGTGAGGAGCCAGAATTCCTTGTCGCTTTCGGCGAGGCGGTAATGTTCGAGGTGTTTTTGCTTTCCTTGCTCGTCGCGGCCGATGAGGAGAAATTCGCGGTAGTTGGTGACGAGGACCTGGTTGTAGCTCTCCCAGTAGTCGGTCACTTGCTGGGTGTCGGCGATTTTGAGGACGTCCGCTTTCGGCGGCTTGCACTCGATGGCTCCGCGGGCCGGTTTCTGGCCGGCGGGAGGTGCATCGGCGTTCTTGGCGATTTGGTCCTTGGTGAAGAGGCCGCCGTCGGGCATCCCCGCCCCCTGGTCCTTCAAGTTCATGAAGCAGACCACTTTGGGCTTGAGCTTGCCAGCGGCGGCATTCAGCAGCGCTTCCAGCGGCGAGTAGAGGCTCGTTTCCGGCGTCGTCGCCCCGGTGCCGCGGCGATTGCGGCAGTCGGTGAGATAGAGGGCGAGGGGATGGGTGGACATGCGTACTGAGGGTAACGGGTTGGAGCGGGAGGGGCAAGAATAGTAGGCCGCGAGTCCCCTCGCGAGCCAGCAGAGTTCGGCTGGCAATGACAGAGAACATTCCAGGCCCAAAGAGGTGGCACCAGAGCGCCTTTGCAACCGGCGCTCGCCGCTCCACGTCCTGGGGGTCAATTCGTCAACCTTCGGGGCTCGCCAGAGGACTGGCGGCCTACATTTCTTGCGGCAGCAAAGTAGGCCCCGAGTCCTCTCGCGAGCCAGCAGAGTTCGGGTGGCAGTGACAGAGAACATTCCAGGCCCAAAGAGGTGGCACCAGAGCGCCTTTGCAACCGGCGCTCGCCGCTCCACGTCGTTCGGGTCAATTCGTCAACTCTCGGGGCTCGCCAGAGGACTGGCGGCCTACATTTTTGTACCATACCTGCATGGAATTCCAATTCTTCGATGCCGAAGGAGATGTGCTGATTAGCGCGCGGAAGCTGCCGCACTGGGACCAGGCGGGGACGACCTGCTTTGTCACGTTTCGCACGGATGACTCGCTACCTGATTCGGTCGTCGCGAAATTGAAAGCAGAACGAGCAGATTGGCTGAGAGCACGAGGGATTGATGTGTTCCATTCCAACTGGAAATTGCGGCTATCCAAACTGTCGAAGCTCGATCAGCGAGTCTATTTCGAGACATTCACCAGCCGCTGGCTGGACCTACTCGACGAAGGACATGGCGAATGTCTCCTCCGTCAGCCGCCATTGGCGAAAATCGTCGCCGATGCTCTGCATTTCTTCGACAACAACCGCTATGTCCTCGGCGATTTTGTTGTGATGCCGAACCACGTGCATCTGCTCGTGCAGTTTCCCGGCGAGGCGCAGCTCAAGAAACAGTGCCAGAGCTGGAAGCGGTTCACGGCACTGGCAATCAACAACCAGCTCAATCGCACTGGCCACTTTTGGCAGGCAGAAAGTTTCGACCACCTCGTCCGCAGCGCCGAGCAATTCGCTTTCCTGCGGAAGTACATCGCCGATAATCCCATCAAGGCAAAGCTGCTTCCAGGCGAGTACATTCACTACGTCAGGCCCTCGTAAGCCAAGTAAAGTCGGCCGCGAGTCCTCTCGCGAGCCAGCAGAGTTCGGCTGGCCAAGGCGATAGATATTCCAGGCGCAAAGGGGTTGCACAAGAGCGCTTTTGCGACCTGCGCTCGCCGCTCAACGTCCTTGTGGTCAATGCGTCAACCGTCGGGGCTCGCCAGAGGACTGGCGGCCTACTTTTCTTGCCACAGCTCGGCGCGGGCTTATCTGGCGGCCAGGCCGGTGCGGGCAGATTGCGAGAGCTCATCCAGCCACCATTCGGCCAGGGTGGTAAGGTTGGCGTTGGCGTCGACGTGGGAGAGGGCGTCCAGGCAGGTCTCCACGCAGGCGGCTGCGGACTCGGCGTCTCCGGGCCACCAGCGGGTGGTGGTGGCGACGGCGGCCTGGAGGGCTGGGTCGGGAGACCCGCGCCCAACTGGGTGGGCGGGGTCGGGAGACCCGCGCCCAACTGGAGGGGCAGAGCCGGAGAGGGTGGCGATGAGGTGCTGGTAGAAATCGAGACCCATGGTGAGAACTTCCCGCATCCGGGCTCGCTTCTGGGCGGCGTCCTTGCCGGCGGCTTCCACGAAGGAGGTGACGGTTTTGGCCAGCGGGGGAAGATCGTAGTCCCGCTGGGAAAACTGCTCGTAGAGGGTGGCGCGGAACGCGAGGAAGTCCTCGTCGCACCACTGGATGGCCTTGGCCAGGCTGCCGCCGCTGAGCGCGGCCGCCCGGCGGGCGAGCGGCTCGTCGCTGCAGGAGCCGGTGGAGAGGAGGAGGTCCGCGACGTCCGCTTCGGCGAGCGGGCTGAAGCGGACGACCTGGCAGCGGGAGCGGATGGTGGGGAGCTGCCGCTGCTCGCTGGTGCCGATGAGGATGAGGAGCGATCTGGGCGGGGGCTCTTCGAGCGTTTTGAGGAGGGCGTTGGCCCCTTCCTGGTTGAGGAAGTCGGCGTCGTCGATGACGGCGACTTTGCGGCGGCCGGAGAAGGGCTTGAGCGAAATGTCGTGGCAGAGACCTTCCCGCATGCGGTGGTCCTTGTCGCCGATCAGCAGCTCCAGCGGAATGTAGTTTTTGTCAGCCGGCTTGGCCACGACAACGACGTCCGGATGGGTGCCGGCCAGCACCTGGGCACAGGCGGGACACTGGCCGCAGGGGTCGAGCGCCTCCTCCGGCCGGCGGTCGCAGAGGAGCCCCTGGGCAAGCTGAATGGCGAACGACCTTTTGCCGATCCCCGGCGGACCGACGAACAAGAACGTGCTCGCCAGGCGGCCGGCGCGGAGGGTGCGGCGGAAGCGATCGAAGATGGGGTCGTGGCCGAGGAGCATGGGTCAGGGGTCAGGGGTCAGGGTGCGGAGGACAATGAATGTCGGGAATGGTTCGTTTGGATTGCTGGGTACTCAGTACTGAGTACTCAGTACTAAGTACTCAGTACTTTGCCTTCGACTGCGGCAACGATGTTGTTATGAACCACATCCGCCGCGGCCGTGGCGTCAATCACCACGATCTCCTCCGGCCGCTTTGCCGCTTCCAGCAAAAACCCTTGCCTCACTCGTTCCATATATTCCAGTCCCTGCGATTCCATTCGGTCCAGAGCCCGGCTGAAGCGGGCGGCGGCGGTGGCGGCGGGGATGTCGAGCAGAAAGGTGAGCGTCGGCATGATGCCGGCGACGGTGACCTGGCCGACTTGCCAGACCTCAGCCGGCGAAAGGCCGCCGGCGTGACCCTGGTAGACGACGTTCGCCAGCAGGTAGCGGTCGCTGATGACGGACTTCCCCGCGGCGAGCGCGGGGCGGATGACCTCTTCCACGAGCTGCGCCCGAGCGGCCATGTACATCAGCATTTCGCTCCGGCGGTGGATCGGCGTGTCGTGATGATCGAGCAGCAGGCTCCGGAGTTTCTCCCCCAGCGGCGTGCTGCCGGGATCGCGGCAGGTGACCACTTCCTTCCCTTTCGCGCGCAGCCAGTCGGCCAGCAAACCGATTTGCGTCGATTTGCCCGCGCCGTCGATGCCGTCGAAGGAATAGAACATGGGGGAGGGGACAGGAGTCAGGGGACAGGAGTCAGGGGTCAGGAGACAGGAGACAGGAGACAGGAGACAGGGCGTTAAGCAACGATCTTACTGACCCCTGACTCCTGTCCCCTGACCCCTATTTCTATAGCCGCGGATTTCCCGGTTTGAACGGAGCCTCAAAATGATTCGCCCCTTGCACTTTCACCTTCCGTGAATAGACCTTTTCGCCACAGGTGGCGTAGACCGTGTCGAAATTCGGGCCGCCGAAGCAGACGTTCGAGCATTTGCCGTTGGGGGTGGGAATGATGCAATTCACCCGCCCCGGCTGGTCGCAGACTTGCAGGCCGAGTCGCGACGCCACCCAGAGCCGCCCCTCCCGGTCGGTCCGCATGCCGTCCGCCCCGGCGTCGTCCGCGGTATCGGGGACGTGCAGGTGAAAGTATTTCTGCTTGTGCAGCAACGTGCCGTCTGGCTGAACAACGTAGCAATAGACCCAGTGCGTGCGGCTTTCGGCGACGTAGAGGAGCGATTGATCCGGCGAGAGGCAAATGCCGTTGGGAAATTTGAGCCCCTCATCGACCACCTTTTTCTCTCCCGTTGCACTGATGAACCAGACCTTGCCCGGCAGCTGCGGATCGGGATTGGTGACGAACATCGAGCCGTCGTGACGGACGACGATGTCATTCCCCTTGAAGCCTTCGGCGATGACCTTCGGTTCCTTGTCGTCAGGTCCATAGGCCAATATCTGCAATGTTTCTGTGGCGACAACATAGCGCCGGCCATCCGGCCCATACGCCATGCCGTTCGCCTTCTTCGAGGGTTCGAGAGCGACGGTTGCCTTTCCATCGGCCCCGACGGCATACGTCTTGTTCCCCGGGATGTCGTTGAACAGCACGCTCCCATCCTTGCCGGCGACCGGACCTTCGGTGAAGCCGTACCCTTCACCGACGAGCTTCCAACCTTCGCCGGGAATCAGAATCTCCTGCAATTGCTTCGAGCCCCCGCCGACGGCAACTGGCTTGGGCCAATCCTTCCAGAGCCAGCGCGTCGCGTCGGGGAAGATTTTGGTGCCGTGCGTCCCTTCGTGGCCGAGCGTTCCCCATTCGTGATTCACTTCATAGCCGGCGAAGATGAAGGCCCGCTCCATCTCCTGATTGGCCATCCACCAGTCGCCGCCGTAGATGTTCAGGTCGTCGCTGCCGTCCTGCAGGAAAATGCGGATCGGCTTGGGCTCATATTTGCGGATCAGCGTGGGATAAACATTGCCGCCGCGAAGGCCGACGTAGGTGCCGATGGTGCTGTAGACGCGGGTGAAAGCATCGGGGCGCTCCCAGGCGGCCGTGAAGGCGCAAACCGCCCCGCTGCTAGAGCCGGCGATGCAGCGGTCGTTGCCGCTTTTCGAGAGCTTGATCGGCCGGCCGTCGCTGGTCGTTTTCTTCTCGACGTCGGGGAGAATCTCGTCCAATATGAAGCGGGCGTAGGCATCGCCGAGGCCGTCGTACTCAAAGCTGCGATTGAAGCGGTTGAGGGCGCTCGGACCTGCCGCCTTCACCTCGCCGGGGCGAACGAAGACGCCGATGATGACCGGAATTTCCTTCTTGGCAATCAGCTCGTCGAAGACAGCCGGGGCGTTGTATTGAATGCCATCCTGGTTCACATGGACGCAGGCCGGCTGGGCGGGGTCGTACTGCTTGGGGACGTAGATCCAGTATTCCCGCGTAGTGCCGGGAAAAATCTTGCTCTGGTCGAAGACATGTTTGGTGACTTCTCCCTTGGGAACCGGATCGTCGGCTTGGGCGGCGACTGGGGCGATGACCAGCAGCAGAGCAGTCAGAAACATGTAGCGCATCATGGGAGAGGGTCCTATTTGTGCGGGCGAGTTGAAAAAGGGGTCTGGCTCCGAGCCCAAGAAAAGGTTGTTTCGTCCAACGAGGTCACGGCGAGGTGCCTGACCCCTTTTTCAACGGGATGCCAGCGGAAGCGGGTGTCGCGACCGATTCTAGCGAACCGCGCACGCGGCGAACAGTAAATGCACCCGTCGCGAGATCATGCACCAGTTGCCGCGTCTCTTCCGTGATTCCCGGCTGAGAACTTTCCCGCGGGCCGGCGATGTTGAGGACGGCAATGCGATGTTTCCTGAGCCAGGCGCGGATGACTTCGACTCGAACCGGCGGCTGGGGCTCGCGAAAATCGATTTTCAGGCAGGGGCGCTGGTGGCGAAGGGCAAAGGTCTCCGTCAGCGCCGTGCCGCCGACGAGCGGACCGCGGTGGAGAATCAGTGTGCCGCACGATTCCAGGACGTTACTCTGGGTCCGGACGTGGTACGCCGAAGATTCGGTTTCGATGAGTTGGAAACGAGCATCAATGGGTCCATCTTCCGCCAGTCTCCCGCGCGGACAACGGCCGCCGTGCTCGATGCCCAGTTCGATGGCGGCAATCAACGCCCCGCGGTCGACGCCGGTCTGTCCGCCGGAGATGATTTTGCGGACCAGTGTGCCGACGATTGTGGGGGATGCGCTAGAAGGAGATGCAAGAGAAGGGTTTTCGTTTTCCGTGCTGGCAGGTATTGAATGCATGGCTTTGACGTCCTGTTTTCGCGCTACCGACTACTTTGTACTCAGTACTCAGTACTCCGTACTTTGACCTCGGTCCTCGCCGCCACTCTCAACTTCGCACTCCGAGCGCGGGGATTGCGAGCGGTCTCTTCTTCCGTGGCAATGACCGGCTTTTTGGTGAGCGGCTCCAAACGGAGGTCATTGCGGAACGCCTCCTTAACCAGCCGATCTTCCAGCGAATGGAAGCTGATGATCGCCAGCCTCCCTCCCGGCTTGAGCCGGTCGGGAATTCGGGCGAGGGCGAGCTCCAGCGATTCGAGTTCCCGGTTGACGGCAATTCGCAGGGCTTGGAAGGTGCGGGTGGCGGGATCGATCCGCTCCTTGGGGCTGCGGGGGACGCAGCGGCGAACGAGAGCGGCGATGTCCTTCACCGATTTGAGCGGCCCTTCGGCCCGCGCCTCGACAATTCGCCGGGCGATTCGCCGGCTGCAGCGCTCTTCGCCGAATTTGTAGATCAGGTCGGCGATTTCCCGCTCCTCCAGCCGAGCCAGCAGTCGCCAGGCCGGCTCTCCTTCGTCAGGATTGAATCGCAGATCGAGTTCCCCGCTCGCATCAAAACTAAAGCCGCGGCTCTCGTCGGCAAGCTGGTCGCTGGAAAGCCCCAGGTCCAGCAGCACGCCATCGACCGCGGGGACTTCCAACTCGTCGAGTACATCCGCCAGGTCGCAGAAGTTGGACTGGGCGATCTTCACCGGCAGCCCGGCCAGATTCTTCTCCGCCGCCGCCAGCGCCGCCGGATCGCGGTCGAGGGCCAATACATAGCCATCCCCCGCCAGTTTCTCCGCCAGCAGCCGCGTATGCCCGCCGCCGCCGAGCGTCCCATCGACCAGAATCATGCCCGGACGGGGAGCGAGCCAGGAGAGAATCTCCTGGGGGAGCACCGGAACGTGAATGGGGTGGGGGGATTCTGTTGAGTGCACATGTGTATAATATCAGGCTGCAGGGAGGGAGCAAGTAGGGAGGGGGCGAGCCTGCTGGTTCCCACGGAGAAGCGGGAGAACTCGGATACAACGGGATGAAAAGTATCAGGGGGCTTACGCCCCCCGCTCGCCTCGGGCGGGACATAGGGCCCCAGGGAGCATCCATGCCCCCCGGGCTGGGCCGTATGCCGGCTGGCGCTCGTGCGGAGCAGCGCCTGCCGCGGACTCCGGCAAAATCCCTTCGCCGGCTTTGCGAGGAGGCGCCAGTGACGGGGCACTCGGCGGAGGAACGGCGGTGGCCGTGCAGTTCCACTCCCTCGCAAACTCACTCGGACGTACCGGGTGAATCTAGTATCTTCTGCAAAAGTGAACGTAAACTGATGAAACAGTGTCGATGAGTCAGCGCATATTCACGGGCCGATGACTCATTCCCAGCGAAGAGCCTAAACCATTTTTTCAAGGCGTCAATCACGTCCCCGCGGCTTGGGGTGCTAGCAGCAGCGTGCTAGCGGAAGAACATTGTTTTGCGGCAATGCGTTAGGACCGCAGAAAAATCTATTTACTAAATCGTAAAAATAGTGTCCGCAGTCGCGAATACGAAAGACCCGATCATTTGCCTGGTTCTTGAAAAGCCTGACCTTTTTCGTAGAGCTCGAGGCGGGACTGGTAATCGAGCTTCTCAAATTCCTTGGCCAGATCGACGGCCTTCTTTTGTGATTCCTTGGCGCGCTCGAAATCCCCGGTCCGCGCGTGAGCGGCGGCGAGGGTGGCCAGGAATTTGGCGTCCTTTCCGCCGGAAAGCTCAACGCCCTTCGTGGCCCATTCGACAGCCCGTTTGCCGTCATGAAAAACCTTGTTGGGACAAGTTGCCAGTTGCCGGGCGACGGTTTCCGCCCGCTCAGGGTTTTTCGGGTCGAGTTTGGCCGCCTCGGTGTAGTCCGTGATTGCCAGCCCCCATTCGTTCTTCAAAATCCAAAGCTCTGCCCGCTGCACGTGGTTCAGCGGATTGTTTGGATCTCGCAACAGCGCCTCGCCGCAGTCCTTGATCGCCTTGTCGTATTCCTTTTTGATGCGCCAAGACACGGAGCGGCCAAAGAACGGCTCGGCTGAGATGGAATCGATCGCGATGGCTTTGTCAAAATCCAAGATGGCGGCATCAATTTCTCCGATTGCGTTCTTGGCGTCGCCACGGTAGCGATAAAACTCGGGCCACTTTCCGTCGATGAGTATCGCCTGGTCGAAATCGAGCAGCGCCTTGGCGGCCTCGAACCGGGCCAACTGGGTCCTGCCGCGACTGTAGTAAAAGTAAGCATTGTGCTTGTTCAGCCGCAGGGCTTCGTTATGGTCGCGGAGCGCCGCATCCAAGTCGAGTTTTTCGCGGAGCGCGTTACCGCGATTGTTCACCCCTTGCGCGAAAGGGGGCGCGATTTCGATGGCCTTATTGAAATCGGCGATCGCCTTGTCATATTCCTTCTGGGCGATCCGGGCCAGACCTCGGTTGTCGTAGGGGAACGCCAAACGAGGATTAAGTTCGATGGCATGGTCAAAGTCGGCAACGGCCTTATCATTCTCGCCAAGTTTGAGCCAAGCGGTGCCGCGATCGTTCCAGGAACCAGGCTCCAATGGGGAAAACTCGACGGCCCGGTGATAGTCGGCAAGAGCCTTTTCGGGTTCGCCAAGATCTTGCCGGAGCGCCCCGCGGTTCGCAAAGGCGTTCCCCAGTCCCGGCCTCAACTCGATGGCCCGATCATAGTCCGCCATCGCTTTTTCCCTTGCTCCGATGCGCCGGTGGCAGCCGCCGCGGTTGCTGTGGGCCACGGCGTCTTGCGGGTCTAGTTCAATCGCCTCGTCGTAGTCAGCGATGGCTTTTTCAAATTCGCCCTTTTCGGACCAAAGATTGCCGCGATTGCAATAGGCGTTGGCCAAGCCGCGGTCGAGCTCAATCGCTCGGTTATAGTCGGCAAGTGCTTTTTCATGCTCCCGCTTGCTCTCCCACACGATTCCGCGGCCGGTGTAGGCGACCGCGTCCTGGGGATTGATGTGGATGGCCTGCGAATAGTCGCGGATGGCGGCGTCGAGCTCACCGGCCCCTTTCAATACGGTGGCTCGGTCGCGATAGTTGTCCGCGGTTGGGTCGCCATCAATGAGCTCCGTGAAGTAAGCAACCGCCTTCTCCAGCGGGCGAACGTCCCCCTTCTGGATCCAGCGGCCGCAGACCTTCAGCCGGTCCCCCTGCTCTTCCTCGACGAGCAGAATCTCCCCTAACGCCAGTTTGTCAAAAACACGGCCTTCCTCCTTGAGCTCCGCATTCCACTTGACGGTCATGACCTTCCGGCCAACCAACGTCGGCGGATCGGCCACCGCCGCCATAAAAATTAGCGCGACAGATGCGAGCATGAGCCGGAACATAGAAACCTCATTGTCAACGGCGATAGGGAGCAGAGGGAACTGCTTTGTTAACTTTTTAACTCATGGGCAATACAAATTGTAGTTCCAGTGGGACGACCCGCGGTAGTCAGACCATTTGCTGGTTTGATTAGCGGTTACCGGCCTTGAACCGCTGATCTCCGTGGTTCTGTAAAAAAATTGCCCGTTGCTTGAAAGGTTCCGGCCTCGGCTCCCATTTCTCAGGTAACGAGCGACACTGCCGCACCGGGATTGCCGGCGCGGACCGTCCTTCGTACTCGGAAAGGGGCCCCGCCATGTCGAACCGTCGCCAGCAGTCGCCAAATCGTTCCTTCCGTCGTCCTGACCGCCAAATCCGCCGCATGGGAGTTGAATCACTCGAACGCCGGGACTGTCCGGCTGTCATGTTTGAGTTGCAAGGGGATTTGCTCCGCATTACTGGCGACCAAGGTCCTAACGTCATTGAAATCTACCAGCCCAGCGACCGGGTTGTGGAAGTGAGCGGGGATGGAGTTCGGCATACCTTCTCGGGGGTGGCGGATATTGTTGTCGATGCTCAGGGAGGCGACGACTCGGTGAGATCCTCCAAGCCGAAGGAGATTGTGGTTGTCGGCTCCAAGATCAAGATCGACGCGGGAGCGGGGAATGACCGGATCAAGATCGATGACGGCGGACCCACCGTACGAGGGGGCGTTTACGTCGCGGCTGCGGATATCGACGTCGATCTCGGCACCGGAGCCGATGAGTTGGACCTGCAAATGCGTCACTCGGACAACTTGGATTTGGATCTCACCGCGGCGGATGGCCAGGACCGCATTTTGATCGGCATGCTGTTGCCGGCGGTGCAAAAGATTCGCGACGCGGCGGCTCGGGCGGAGCTCGATCTGGGGGGAGACAGTTTTGTGGATGTGCGGATGGAGAATGTTGACAACGTCAATTTGTCGATCGTTTCCGCGCCGACGAATCCGCAGCCGGCAACAGGTGGCAATATCAACGTGTATTGGCACGTCATCCGCAACGGTTCCAGCACAGCTCCCCGCCACGACGGAGTGGTCATCCTCTCCAGTTCGCTCCCTGGGGGAAACACGGGAGTCAGCCCCTCGGCTTTCTCATTCACCGCCACAGCCGGCGGTGTGAACGCACCGTCGTCGGCGAGTGCGGCGATGAGCCTCGGCTCCCGCGACGACACCGTCTCGATACTATCCCGCAACCTGGATGATCTCAACTTGGACCTTGCCACGGGAGGCGGCAATGACACCGTGGAGATTGATTCGAGGGCGGGCGTGGGAGTTCTCAAATCGACCGATGGGGGTCCGACATGGAATCTCAACTCCCTGCGTGAATTCGTCGCTGCCGCCGCGAGCGCAGGCACTGGGCGTCGCCACCCCGACTTCCTCTGGAACCCGGTCAGAGTTGTTGCCTCCCTGGATCTCGGCGCGGGAGACGACGTGGCCCGCGTTCAGACCATGGGAGTCTCCGATGTTTCGCTGAACCTGACGGCTGGAGCGGGCAACGACACGCTCTCCAACAAACTGTATGTCGGCGGCCTCTCCTGGAATTCCCCCGACACACGGCTGAGCCTCTTCGCCGCGCTCGGAGCCGGCGACGACATCCTGAGCGTCGACGCCGCCGGCTTTGACGACGTAGATAGCTTCGTGGACGCCGGCGCGGGGGACGACACTATCCGGTACCGAATGTTCTCCCTCATCGACCGCACCCGATCAGCCGCCGACCGCAGCCGCCTGAACTTCTTCGCCAATCTCGGCAGCGGCCGTGATTCCTTCGACCTGGAGACGCATGGATATGACGAAATTCATTCGGCGATCAGCTCTGGTCCTGCTGGGGAGGGCCGCGACAGTATCTCGGTCCGTCACCATTCGGCGAGCCGCGGAAGAGCGTGAAAAGGCCGTAGCGACCTTGAAAAATGGTGTTCGAAGAGCGGCTTGCCAGCTTCGTAACCGGCGGGCAGACTTCGCAAGCTTCTCTTTTAGTGGAGCCAGGAGTTTTGACACCGACGATCCTTTGGGAAGGCCGCGTAAGCCTTTGAGCAGCGCCATTTGCAGCGAACCCCAGGATTCTCCTGGCTGTCCATAGACGGGGCCGGATCTAGAATTGGGAAACTTGCCGGTCTTTCGGTAGTGGGACTGCGCCCAATCCAACTCGGTCGCGGTGGAGAGTTGAAGTCCGTGAACGTGATTCTTAGCGCCCTTATGGCGAGCAAGTAGTTTGGCGAGGGAAGATCGACCAGCAAGACCTCGAGTTCCCCTTTTTAGGGCAGACTCAGCGCATTGGGACACCTTCCGTTGTGGGTCAACACTACGTCGGCGACGGACGTTGGAGTCCCGCCTTCAGGCGGTCCTCGGAAACCGGCTAAAGCCGGGACTCCGGCGCGGCGCGCCAAGCGAAAAAGATTCTTTTGTAAATAGTGAACAAAAGAGTCTAGTCGCGCGTCTAGTGGTGTGGGGACTCGCTGCGCGCGGACAATACGCTCGCGAGCGATGGGAATGGAAGCAGCGGCGACGGTTCACGCGCGGGACTTATCACGGCTTATAGGGTTTAGCGATGAATCAGCGCGGGGTGAGTTGCAAACGTCGGAGAGCCAAGGGGTTAGGACGAGAGACACGCCCGCGAGTGAATTGAAAAAGGGCTTATCACCGGATGAATCAAGGTGGGTGATACAGGGCTTCGGCTGGTCGGAAATCCAAGGTAATTCAGGACTTATGGAAGTACACCTGGGTAAATGTGAATCAAGAATGACCGAAATTGGGTGAAAATGAATCATTGGAATCAGCGCAAGGTGAGAAATAACAAGCAGTTACAAAAGGTCGGGCTGCCGCGAGAAAGTGGCTCTAAAACGTGAATCAGAACCGGCGGGGAGCAACTTCACTTTGGGAGAGTCAAAGCCCGCCCGAGCTGCGGGATTTGTCCGCGTTTTGCTTTCTTGTTTGGTAGCAAATCCATCTTCTGCCATTTCTGCACCATTCGCCGTTTTGAACCCGGTTCTGCGGCGGAGCGTAGCAGATTTCAGACGGCAGTTTCCGCACTTTGGTCCCCAGGAGAAATCCGTATCCAGTGAATGAGGAGAAGATTGCCATGAAAGCACTTACCAGGTTTAACACATTTTCGGCGGCTGTTTTGGCCAGCGTTCTGGCCGTGGGATCAGCCGCCTTTGTCTATAGCGAGTCGGGAGGGAAACCGGCAGCGCCCGGCGCTCCGGCGGGCAAGCCTGCCGTGCCGCTGTCTGCCGGCGAGAAGCAGGCGGTCAGCCATGCGATGACGCTGTCGGAAGCGTTTCGCGCGGCGTCGGAACGGGTGCTGCCCGCGGTCGTTTCGATCCAGCACACCACCGAATCCAAGCTCGTGAGGCGCGACGCCGGCCCGAGCATGCGGGGCCGCGGCTCGCTTCCCAAGGAGTTTCAAAATGACCCGCTGCTCCGGCGGTTCTTTGGCGAAGAGGGCTTCGGCGGAATTCCCGGTATGGAAGACGGCCCCGACATGCGCTCGATGCCTCAATCGAGCAGCGGCTCGGGGGTGATTATCGACAAGAGCGGCATCGTGCTCACAAATAACCACGTCGTCGCCGGCGGCGGCAAGGTGGTGGTCAAGCTGCACGACGGCCGTGAGTTCGCGGCAACCGAAGTGAAGACCGATCCGAACACCGATATTGCCGTTGTCAAAATCAAGGCCGACGGCGATCTGCCGGCTGCCGTAATGGGTGACAGCGATGCCATGCGGATTGGCGATTGGGTCCTGGCCCTCGGCCAGCCCTTCGGCCTGCAAGACACCGTCACTGCCGGCATCATCAGTGCCAAGCAGCGGAGCGTCGGGATTACCAAGCACGCGGAGTTCCTGCAGACCGACGCCGCCATCAATCCCGGCAACAGCGGCGGCCCGCTCGTCAACCTGGAAGGGGAAGTGGTCGGCATCAACACGGCCATCAACTCCACCAGTGGCGGCAATCAGGGTATCGGCTTTGCCGTGCCGGTGAATGTGGCCAAGTGGGTCAGCTCGCAGCTTCTCAAGGACGGCAAGGTGCATCGTGCGTACCTCGGCGTCGGCATCCAGCCCGTGACGCAGGATTTGGCGGGACAGTTCGGCCTCAAGACCCCGACCGGGGCTCTGGTGACCGACGTCTTCCCGGACAGCCCGGCCGCGAAGGCAGGCATCCAGCCGCAAGACGTGATTGTGGAATTTGCGGGGCAGGCGATTGCCCACAGCGCTCAGTTGCCGGCAATTGCTGGACGAACCCCGATTGGCAGCAAACAGCCCGTTGTCGTGTTGCGAGATGGCAAGCGTGTTGAGCTTTCCATGACATTGCGCGAGCAGCCCGCGAACTTCGGCGTTCGCACCGAAGCCGACGAAAACGGCGATGAGCCGCAGACGGAGAGCCCGACTCAGAGTTTTGACAAGCTCGGCCTGGAAGTTTCGCCGCTGAATGCGGACCTCGCCAGGCAGCTCGGGATCAAGGAAGTTTCTGGTGTTGTAATTACGTCGGTGCAGGACGGCAGTCCCGCGGCCAAGGCCGGCTTGGAACCCGGCATGGCCATCACACAGGTGGGCCGCAAGGCGGTGAAGACCGCTGGCGAGTTCGAAGCGGCGACGAAGGACGTGGACTTGAATAAGGGTGTGCTGCTGCTGGTACGGACGGCGCAAGGTTCGCGATTTGTTGTAGTGCGAGGTGAATAGCCTGTTAAGCGTTTGACTGTAGAAGCTGGTATTTACCCGGTTCGTCGGCTGCCAAACATGGCGGAAGGCGAGCCGGGTTTTCATGCGCCAGCCGAGCTAGACTCTGTTTGGCAATCCTCAGGAAATGAGCAATTCAAACTACGGACTTTTGACTCAGCCCAGTAGGTGGACGCGGACTCGAGAATCTGGAGATAGATCTTCCGGTCTGGGCTGCCGGGGGGAAGCGGCATGTCGCAATGATGAATCACAATGTTGCCGGCAGGAAGCCAAGAAAGATCCCGGAGACATTCTTCCAGCGCGTCCCAGTTATTGCCGAAGTACGAGGGAAACTGGAGTTGGTTCGCGAGAATGCGAAGCAGCCTTTGCTTGCTGCGGACACTGGCAGGAATGTTGGCGACGACGGTATTTGCCGCGTCGCCACTCATGGCTGATCCAGCCGCAGAAAGGTGTGGTAATGGTCGTGGGTATAAAAGACTTCGCCAGCCTTCCCCTTCACGATCCGCTGCGGGCCGGGTCCGCCGACTTTCGCCGTCGGATGCACGTACTCGCGGTAATACCCCGCCGGCTTCCTCGGCAGTCGCTGCTCGCGGTTTTGGAAAACGGTGCCGTCGTTGGGGAAGCGGAGCTTTTCGCCCCGCTCGATTCGAGCGAGCGTCGGGCCGACATCGACCGTCCCGCGAAACACCACTTTGTCATCCTGGTCCCGAACCGTGACGCTGGGAATCTTGGTCTGCAGCTTTTTAGTGGAGGCCGCGGCTGCCGGGACTTTGACGCCCCGCGACTGGCTGGGTGCGGACTCCGGAGAAGTTTCCGGCGGCGTCTCCGGCGGAGTTGTTGGCTCGGTTTTCTCAACCGTCGCCGGCTCCGGCTTCGCCGCGGGCTGCTGGGAACTCTTCCAGGCAACGTAAAGCCCCAGCACAACGACGAGAAAGCCGATGAGCAGTCGCTGGGAGTTCACGGAGGGTTGGCGGCTGCTTGGAATTGGAGGCACGGCACATCTCTGAAGGAACAATTTGTGAATAGCGAAAACTGGCTACTTCAACTCCACAATCCTCACCCCTCCAGCCGGCACTTCGAGTTTCACCTGGCCTCCCTCTACCTTCAGCACTTCATCTGGGGTCAGGCGGTCGCGGACGGCGGTAGCGGGGATGTTGAGCTTGATGACCACGGACTTGTTCTGGCGATAGTCGGTCGGAGTGATCCCCTGCTGTGGCTTGTCCTGGCCGGAGGGATTGAGGAGGGTGACGGCCCAGCCGGTTTTGGTCCGGTTGACGAGCCATTCGACCTGGCCGGTTACTTCGACCGGCATCAGGCCGCGGCTGAGGTGAGCGATGAGGCGGGGGACGGCAGGGTGGACCGCTTTGTCCACACCCAGGCCGCGAGGGACCGAGAGATAGATGATGCGACCAGCTCCGCGGTCGATGGAAGCGCAAAAGCTCTTGCCGTCGGGAGTGGTGGCAAGCGAGCGGACTCCTTCGCCGACGATGGGAATTTCCTTGAAGCGGAAGAGCTGCGACTGGTCAATTCCGTCGGACGTAAGCCAACGATAGCCGGCTGTCTCCCCCACCGCTCCGGCAGCCGGCAGATTGAGAGCCGTAGCGCCCGGGCCAGTAAGGTGTGTATCCGCCACGACGAGCGTTCCGCCCGCATTCACATAAGCATTCAGCCGAGCCCCTTCCGCCGCGGTGAGGTCGATGTCACCGGCAGCAATGACGACGGGATAGGTGTCAATGGTTCGCCACTTGGCCGCGTCGGGGTAGGCGAAGATGACGTCGAAAATGTCGCCGTACACACCGGGAACGTTCACCTCGTTCGTCCCCGTAATCGGCTTCTCGCTCTCTGGGCCGATGGGGTGGTAGGCGGTCCAGAAGTACTGCTCCAGCATTTTCTCGTGGTCGCTGAACAGGAACCGCTCTTGGTGTCCGTGCCAGTTCTTAAAACTGTTGGGCCAGAACGGAGCGGGCTCCCAGCCGTGGGCGTAATCGACGAGGAAGGCGATGGGGGTGTAAGGATCGCCGCGGTCCGGTTCCGCCGCGGTGACGCGAAGGAAACGGTCCACCAGCTTTCCCTTGGGCGAAAGCTGCACGTCATGTATGCCGGCCGCCGTGGTGCCGCCAGGCTGCCAGAATTCGTCGAACCCTTGCTCGTGATAGAACATCGACGAGCCTGCCATGTACTGATACCAGATGTCAAACTTGTACCAGGTCATTCCCGCGCCGCTGAAGACGCTGTAGTAGTTGTCCAGGATGTTTTTCGGCGAGTGGTAGCTCTGCTGGTCGCTGAAGATAGTACTACTGTCGCCGAAGTTGCAACTGCGGTAGGTCGCCGTCGTCGTTCCCCACTGGCGAGCCGCCCCGCGCATGAAGGCCCACCGCATCGGCAGAATCGAAGAGGTGGCGGTAGACGATTCGTAGCCCACGGTGCGAGCTCCCCAGTCGGCAGTCAGTGGCACATAGACGATGTTGCCGACACTGAGGCAGGAAATGACATCAACATACGGGTTCGGATCGAGATCCCGGCCAAACACCTTCTGATACTTCTCCCGGTTACCCGCCAACGTGAGCGGAGTGAACGACTCCACAAGTTGCCTCCGCGTCGTCGCCCCGTTCGTTGCGGCTTTCATTTTCTCAGTGTCGGGATAGAAGTAGCCGAGGCTTTCGCCGGCGATGTTGCCGACATAGCGGTCACGGTACTTCTGGAACTGGGCGACCCCTTTCTCTCCAATGAGCACGTCGGGATGGTAGTTCATCATCATGGCCCAGGGGCGATCCGGATGCTGGTCGAGCCACGTTGCGAATTTCTTCCCCGGCTCCAGCAATTCGCCCGTCTTCGGATCGGTCGCAAAAATCCCCGGCCCAGAGCCGTGGAAGGCGGGGACGATTCGCGGGTCGCTAAAGATCGGCACGTCGTCTCGCCCGGCGTACTTCTTCTCGAAGTTCTCGCGAGTTTCCTTGTCCGCCACCTGGTAAGGAAACTTCACCATTCCCGGTTTGCCGCTCAGCCACGTTTCCGTAGCGGCGGCTGTGGGCATGTTCCAGAGATAAAGGAAGCCTTTGTCCCTGAAGGTGTGAAGCTTCCACGCGGGAGGCATTTCGTAACTCGCCGGCGCTTTGAAATCCGGTCGGCGGCGAGCAAGTGGTTCCAACTCCGCGGAAATACCTTTGCGATAGCCATCCAGAATCTGCCAGGCATGCGACTTCGGCCGGTCCTTGATCAGTGGCCGGTACGAGCTGTCGGTGGAGAGCACAATCACGTCCACCTGCCGCGGCTCAAGCTCCTTCGTGGTCGAAAGGAGCTTGATCGTCGCCGGACCTTTTTTCAGATTCGCCGAAGCACTCCCCCAGCCGAAGGCCCAAGTCCAGTAGAGCTTCATCTCGTTGTCTTCTTCGATGACCGGCTTTTCACCAAACTTCCCTTCCCACGCCTTTTGCCCTGGCTGCTCAATCTGAATTTGGAACCGTTCGGTCTTCTCCCGCCAGTCGCCGTAGCGGACCCAGACGTAGTAAGTGCCGGCAATCGGGATGTCCACGGTCTTCGTCACAACCGCCTTGTCATCGTCCGCCGCGGTCGCAATCGAGAGAAAGCCGCTCTCGCCCCCCTGGTTCCACTCCGCCGCCCACCCCGGCCCCGACAGTGCCCAGTGCCCCGCCGTCTTCTTCATCTCCGGCTTTCCCATCGGCCAGCAATATCCGCGCAGGCCATCAAAATGCTCTGCTTCGAGCCAGAGGGATTCCTGGGCGGAAGCGGGAACGGCAGCAGCGGTCAGCATCACGGCGACGGTGCAGAGTGCAAGAAGACGCAAACGCATGAGAGGCAAGCTCCAGGGAGGGAATTCGGCAGGTGGGTGTTCCAATCTTGGCATGCGCGAGCCGGTTTTGCAACTTCTGCCCTTGACTCCCCTTACGCCCTTCCCTACTCTCCCCTCGCCATGTTCTACCAAGTACGGGCGGCCGCCCTGTTTGTTGCCGTGCTCGTTGTTTCTCCGCTTTGCGGCGATGAGCCGGCCCTTGCGCCGCGAGAAGGCGTGCTGCTGCTTAGGAACGGGAATGTGATGCAAGGGAGCATCACCAAAGCGGGAGACTACTTCGTCATCACGCTCGGCAAAACGGGGGAAGTTCGCCTACCCGCGAGCGAGATCGAGACGCAGTGCGTCGACCTCGACGATGCTTACCGTTATCAAGCCGCTTTGCTCCCCGGCAAGAAGGCTGCGCCCCATCTGACGCTGGCCGAATGGTGCCTCCGCTACGGACTCTTGCAACATGCGGAGGACGAAGTGGCCTTTGCCAAACAAGTGGAGCCCGAGAATCCAAAAATCGCCCAATTGCAATTGCGGCTGAAGACGGCAACGGCAGTTCCTGCGGCGAGCGGGAGCAAGGGAGAATCCAACCCCGCTACGGTCGGCGCCAAGCAACTCGACGATACGCTGGCAGAGCTTCCCAAAGGAAGCATGGAACGTTTTTCCGTCGTTATCCAACCGATGCTCATCAACCGCTGCGGAGCCAACGGCTGCCACGGGCCGGCGGCGAAGTCCGACTTTCACTTGCTCCGTCCATCAACGGGGCAAATGATGTCCAAACGCTTCACGCAGCGGAACCTGTTCACGGTGCTGCAATACATGGACAAAGACAAGCCGGAAGAGAGTCGTCTGCTTACGCTGCCGCAAGAACGGCACGGCGGCACCGGCTCCCCCGTGTTTGACAAACGCTCGCAGCATCAACTCGACGACCTGCTGGCCTGGGCCAAACAGCTCGCCCCCAAGCCGCCACAGGTGACTCTCCCAACGACGATTGGCAAATCGCCCACTGTCCTCACTCAATCGGGCACCGGCGACAAATCACCAACCAAGGTCGCCGCCGACACCACTGGCGGCATCCCGCCGAATATTGCCCCCATGAACGGCGGCGAGACGGACAAGCCCAAGGCCCCCCGCGCTCCTTCGGTGAAGGACCTCAATAACGACGCCAGCAAGCGCGACGGGACTTCTCCGAAGGATCCCTTCGATCCGGAAATCTTCAACCGGAAATACCTGCCCGCCAAGAGCTAACGTGCTCCAGCGCGGCAATTGCGAAGCGTCATCGCGGTAAAGGGTTGCGTCCGCCTTAAAGGACGCCTCTTGTCATTCCGCGCATGCTCCATGCTAGAATTCCCCAGGTATCAAGGGCTTCGCCAACTTCATCGCAGGGTTCACCCATGTACTGCGCGGCCACTCGCCTGACGACTCTCGTCGTTCTCCTCCTCAGCTCGACAGGCGTTGCCCGCGCGGAAACCAAACTCGATTGGGAGCCGGCGAAGACTTGGGTGTTTGTGGTGGGCGTGCTGAAGTGGGAGCACGAACAGCAGTTTCCCGGAATGGCGGGGGCACAGAAGAATCGGAGCGACGAGCAACTGGTGAAGCATTTTCGCGCGGCGGGAGTGCCGGAGAAGCAGATCACGTATCTGCAGGACGAGGCGGCTACCAAGGCCAGCATTGAGAAGCAGTTTGGCAAGCTGCTCGAGCAAACCAAGGACGGCGACCTCCTCGTTTGCTACTACTGCGGCCACGGCAGCCGCAATGTGCGAAACGGACGGACGAGCTTTGCCAATTACGATGCCAGCAGCGTCCCCGGCAGCATGTGGGACGTAGAGAGCATCTTCACTACCATCGATGAGAAGTTCCGCGGCAGCCGGGCGCTGCTCTTGGCGGACTGCTGCCATTCGGGTGCGCTCTACGATCATGCCCATCCGCGCGAGGGCGGCCGCATTGCATACTCGGTCGTGACTTCGTCGTATTCGCACAACACGTCCACCGGCCGCTGGACGTTTACCGACAGTGTCCTAGCCGCGCTCCGGGGGGAAGGGACGGCGGACCAGAATGCTGACGGAGCGGTGGACCTCGCTGAATTGGCTTGCTACTGCGAGCTGGAAATGGCCTTCGGCGAGGGGCAAAAATCGATGTTCACCGCCGGCAAAAAATTTCCCAGCAAGGCCAAGCTGGCCCGCGTGAAAGAGCCAGCCCCCAAGGGAGCCGGGGAGCGAATGGAAGTGGAATGGAACGGCCAGTGGTACAAGGCCAAGTGCATCGCGGTCGACGGCGAGCGCCGCAAGGTTCACTACACGACCTACGACGACTCCTGGGACGAATGGGTCGGCCCGGATCGAATGCGGACCTATAAACCGCTTGTCTTTCCTGAGGGGACGAAAGTCGACGTGCAGTGGGAAAACGACCGCAAGTGGTATCCCGCCACCATCCTCAAATCCTGGTACGGCATGCACTTCATCCGTTACGACGGATACGACGCTTCCTGGGACGAATGGATTGGGCCGGGAGCGATTAGGAAGCGCGAGGAGTAGTTGCGATTGCGAAGTCCCGGTCGTTAGCCACGAAGTGGCGGTACCTCTTAGCCGTGGGCGTCAGCCCACGGAACGTAACACCACGAATCGTCCAGCCGCGCAGCGGCGATACCGGCGATATGCGCCGGCTCTCCAGAGTGCCGCCGCTGCGCGGCTAGAACGATTGTCTGCCATCCCACCGTGGGCTCACGCCGACGGCTAGGCCGTTACACCGCTGCGAGGTGGGATTGTGCCGCCCTTGCCACTTATTCCCCCTCGGCAAAAGCTACCCCCGCCACGAGCAAACCTAGTCGCGCCTCTAGTCCGCTTCCGATGAAGGAAGAGACGCCTTAGTTTCTTGGTGCAGGGACGCGCCGCTACTCTTCGCGGATGCGCCCGTGCCTGTGAGCTCCAATTTGAAGCGGGATCTGTTTGCCCTGGGGCTGCTCGCGCTTGTCGTTTTCTTGGGGGCGGCACTGGTTACGTATGACCCGGCGGATCCGGTGGTGGAGCCGGTTGCGCCGCTGAATTTGCTCTATCAGCCGGATCAGCTTGTGACGCCGGCGAATAGCCATGTGCACAATGTTTGCGGCCGGTGGGGGGCGATGGCGGCGGATATGCTCTTGTCCGCTTGCGGTTTAGCGGCCTGGTATGTGGTGGGGTCGCTGGGGGTGCTCGATTTCACCATGCTCCGGCGGAAGGCCATTGATACGCCACTGCTGCGGGCGTTTGGCTGGACGGCTTCGATCATCGGGCTGACGACGATTCTGGCGCTCGTCGCGCCGACTTTGTCGCCGGGGCCGGTGATTGGGCCGGGGGGATACGTCGGGGCGCTTGGCCGGTCGCTGGTGGAGATGCACTTTGCCCACGTCGGCGGGCTGATTCTGGCGGGGAGTTTCATGCTCGGCGGGCTGCTGCTGGCGACCGACTACGCGATTTTCCGTTTCGGCAGTTTTGCCGCCAAGGTGGCTGTGGCCGGAGCGGCGACGGCGAGCGCGAAGCTGAAGCGGAAGAAGCAAGTGCTGACGGATTTGGATGCGCCGATGCCAGGGGCGGAGGGGCTGGCGGTGAAGATTCGGGGGAAGAAGGTGACGCGGGCGGAGTTGGAAGCGGAGGTGTTGGATGAGGAAGAAGAGGCGGCAGGGCAGGCTGGAAGCCTACCCCACGACGGCGATGAAGAACCAGACATTATTCCCGTAAAGAAGCTGGGACTGGTTGCTGCCGAGAAAGAGAAGCAGCGGAAGGAACAATCAGCAGGCTCAGCCGATCCCAAGACCCGCCAGGATGGCCCGGAAAATCCGCTGCGGGTGAAGAACCCCTCTGATCGCAAGCGGGAAGCGGCCGAGCGCTCCCCTCAGGACGAAGTCCGCCAGCGGCTGGATGAAGCGAGCATTGGCAAGGGAGCCGACGACTACAAGCTGCCGGAGCTCGATCTGCTTTTGCCGGCGGACGATGTGAATTTTGAGGCCCAGGCGATTGAAGTCCGCCGCAAGGCGAAAATCCTGGAGAAGACGTTCCTCGATTTCGGCTTCACGGTGAAGGTCGTCGAAATCGAAACCGGCCCGGTCATCGCTCAATATGAAGTCGAACTCGAAGCGGGGCTGCGGCTCAGCAAAATCACGGGGCTCTCCGACGACCTGGCGATTGCCCTCCGGGTGCCGAGCGTCCGCATCGTCGCTCCCATCCCCGGCAAGAACACCGTCGGCATCGAAGTCCCCAACGAGCAGCGGCAGGTGGTCCGGCTGCGAGAGGTGATCGAGGAAGCCAACGGCAAGACGAAGAAGATGCGGATTCCGATTTTCCTCGGCAAGGATGTCTCGGGCAACCCGCTGGTCGTGGACCTTTCCACGCTGCCGCACCTGCTCATCGCCGGCCGCACTGGCACCGGCAAGTCAGTCTGCCTCAACGCCATCATTTCGTCGATGCTGATGACCCGCCGCCCCGACGAAGTCCGGATGCTGATGATCGACCCCAAAATGGTCGAGCTGTCCGGCTACGGGCGGCTGCCGCATTTGATGCACCCGGTGGTGACCGACATGCGGAAGGCCGAGGCGATTCTGGCGTGGGCGGTGGAGAAGATGGAGGAGCGGTATGCCCTGCTGGCCCGCGTCGGCGTGCGGCACATCAGCAGCTACAACCAGCTCGGCGAAGAAGAAATCATGGACCGCCTGCAGCCGGAGACGGACGACGAGCGAAAAAGCATCCCGCTCCACCTGCCGTTCATCGTCATCGTGGCGGACGAAATCGCCGACCTGATGATGACCAGCGGCAAAGAGGTGGAGCAGCACATCATCCGCCTGGCCCAGAAATCGCGGGCGGTCGGCATCCACCTCATCCTCGCCACGCAAAAGCCGACGGTCGACGTCATCACCGGCCTCATCAAATCGAACCTCCCCGCCCGCATCGCGTTTCAGGTCGCCAGCCGCACCGACAGCCGCGTGGTGCTGGACGAAATGGGGGCGGACAAGCTGCTCGGCAACGGCGACATGCTGTTCCTCTGGCCCGGCACCAGCACGCTCCTCCGCGGCCAGGGGACGTACCTCAGCGACGAGGAAATCAACAAGATCGTGGACTGCGTCAGCACGGGCGAGCAGCATTTCGTCAATGAGCTGGTCAACATGAAGGTGACCAAGCCCGGCGAACCCGGCGAGGACCGCCTGGCCGCGATGCGAAAAAAGGACGACATGTACGAGTCCGCCGTCGACGTCGTCATCCGCGAAGGCCGCGGCAGCGTCTCCCTGCTGCAACGGGCCCTCGGCATCGGCTACGGCCGCGCCGCCCGCCTCATCGACTTCATGGCCGAAGACGGCATCGTCGGCCAATACGCCGGCTCGCAAGCTCGGGAAGTCATCATCTCCGTGGAAGAATGGGAAGCCATGCAAGCCGGCGAAGGGGCGGAGGAGCCCAAGGCGAAGAGCGCACCCTTCAACGCGAATTCCGCCCCCGCGAAGAAGCGGAATAATAAAGTCGTGCTGGAGCGCGAGGAGATCGACGAGCCCGAGGAGGATGAAGTACCGTTCGAGGCGGATGAGGAGGAAGAGGACGCCGTTACGAGCTCCGCTGACGACGAATCCGAAGGAGAAGACGAGGACGAGGATGCGTTCTCGGAGTCGAACTACGAGGCAGAGAGTGCGTAAATCGCTTGACGTTGCGATCTAATACCCGTATTTTCAGGCGCGTTTTAGCGAGCGCTGATATCCGAGTTTTGTTCAACTGAGTTGCGAAATGACTTCGCCCGATTCCATACTGCTCTCGGGCTCGAACTTTGAAGAGATCCACAGGGCCTACAACAAGGCGATTGACCAGCTGGCGCCGGATGTGCGACAACAACTCGCGGCGGTGATGAAAAAGTATCTCTCCAACTTCGGCCCAGACGGAATCTGCGAACACTTGAGCGGTCGGACAGTGGCTCAAGTCATAGCCCAGATCCCTCCGGATGAATTGCAATCACTAGTGCGTAGCCGATTCGCTTGGCAGGAAGTGAGGACAACGGCATTGACCGGGACAGCGGCTGCCGTCAAGGCGCTGTCATGTCCCAGGTGCAATGGCGCTCTCTTGGTGCGCTACGATCCGGCGTCCCCTCAACCTGACAAAACTACCGCAGGCTTTCTGATCATCCGCTGCCTCGATTGCTCGGGGGGTTGCGCCGCGGATGGACTAAAAGTTACTCCGCCTTGGGTGGAATCGCTTGGGCCAAGTTTTCAGACTCAAAGTAGCTAAGAGCAGGCCTTCGGTCGACCGCTTCGGCGAGGCCTCCGACCCGCGCCGAACAGAGTGCCTTTAGCTCCGCATGCGGCTGGGTTCGTGTTCATGGCCGACGCAGGTCACAAAGGGGTTCGTCGCCGCCGCCTCTGCCGCATGAAAAACGGCAGCCGGGCTGGTGCCGGAAGCAACGACTGTGCCGTCCGCATAGCCAATCCATTGCCCCTCGTACTGCTTGAGGAGTTGGTCCCGTCCAGCCCAATACTCCGCCTCATTCTTGCGCCACTCCGGATGAATCTGCCGGGCAATTTCAGGAGTGAGTTGATCAGCAAGGCTATTCATGGAAACATCCAGACGGTTTGCGACACTCTAGCGATACAATTATAGGTCCGACAGGCATCGTGGTCGAGGAAGCGCGCAGAACTTCGAGGGCCCAGGGCTGCGTTCGGCTACCGCTTCGCGGTGCAGTCTCGTCTTCGACTTCGCCCCCGGCGAGCTTGCCTCGCCGGAGCGTGGGTTTGCGAACCAGAAGAGCTGCAGAGAAAAAGCAAACACTACCGGCGGCCGAACATCGGCGTTGGTTTGCCGCCCCGTCTACCTGCATGGATGCCCCAGCGGAGCAACCGATTCCAGCCCTGGGTCACGAGGTTCGGCGAGCACAGCCAGGGTAGGCAGCAACGGG
>JBJXFF010000037.1:0-34088 GCA_046153945.1 Pirellulaceae bacterium | reverse complement strand
TAGCCGGTCTTTCGGCCGGAAGACCGGCTAAAGCCGGGACTCCAGCGATTACCGCTTCGCTGCCGGCACAGGGAACTGCTGGCAGAGCGAAGAGATTTCGCCCCGCACGCGAGTATGAATCGCCCCGTCCTGAGGATTCTTCAGGGCATCAAGTATCCACTGGCCGATGCGCCGCATCTCTGCCATTCCCATCCCGCGGGTGGTGAGGGCCGGAGTGCCGACGCGGATGCCGCTGGGGTCCATCGGCTTGCGGGTGTCGTAGGGAATCATGTTCATGTTGACCGTGATGCCGCATTTTTCGAGCACTTCCGTCGCCAGCTTCCCCCCAAAGCCGAGGCCCGTTACATCGACGAGCATCAGATGATTGTCGGTCCCGCCGCTGACGAGTTTCAAGCCGCCGGACAGGAGCGTTTCCGCGAGGGTCTTGGCGTTGTCGATAATAGCTTGGCCATAGGCCTTGAAGCTCGGCAGCAAGGCTTCCTGATAGCAGACCGCTTTGCCCGCGATGACGTGCATCAGCGGTCCACCCTGTAGACCCGGGAAGACGACTCGATCCACGTCTTTGGCGTACTCACTGCGGCACATCACCATGCCGCCTCGCGGACCGCGGAGCGTTTTGTGCGTGGTGGTAGTCACGAAATCGGCCACTGGAACCGGATTGTTATGCAGGCCGGCGGCGACAAGACCGGCATAGTGAGCCATATCGACGAACAGCTTGGCCCCGACATCGCGGGCGATCTCGGCGAACTTCTCGTGCGGAATCTCGCGGGGAAAAGCGCTGGCTCCGGCGACGATGAGCTTGGGCTTGTGCTCCTTTGCCAGCCGGGCGACCTGGTCGAAATCGATGCGGTGCGTATCGGCCGTCACGCCGTAGTTGATGAAGTGGTAGAGCTTGCCGGAGATGTTGAGCTTCATGCCGTGGGTGAGGTGGCCGCCGTGGGCCAGATCGAGCCCCAGCACGGTTTCCCCCGGCTGGAGCAACGTCATATAGACCGACTGGTTCGCTTGCGACCCGCTGTGGGGCTGGACGTTGACGTGCTCGGCTCCAAAGAGCTGCTTCGCCCGGTTGCGAGCGAGGTCCTCCACCACATCCACATGCTCGCAGCCGCCGTAGTAGCGGCGGCCGGGATATCCCTCGGCGTACTTGTTGGTCAGGACGCTGCCGACCGCCTCCATCACCGCGACGCTGGTGTAATTTTCGCTGGCGATCATCTCCAGGCCGTCCTGCTGGCGGACTTCCTCGGCGGCAATGGCGGCAAACACAGCGGGATCTTGAGATTGCAAAATAGTCATGGCAGTTCTGGGTGGCACGTCCACGGCTTGGCGTTGGCGTGATGCGGTCTGGGACGTAAATAACAGTGTTCTAGTGTCAAACCACTGGCCAAAATCGTCAATTGGGGGCGTCGAATGGTGAAGCCTCCGACCGCTCCACACTACATTTCGCTTGTTGCGCCACTCGCGGCGAATCAGACTGGAAAGCAGAGACTATTCCTTGGCCACTCGGCACCCAGCGCATGAAAGTAGCGGTCCTACAGCCGTCCGAACTCACTCCGGAACTGCTTGCGCGGTGGGACGAAATTCTGGGCCAGAGTGAGGAACTGCAAAATCCTTATTTTCGGCCCGAGTACGTGCAGGCCATCGCCCGGCTCCGCAGTGATGTGGAAATCGCGGTGCTCCAGCAGGATGGCGAGCCCCAAGGATTCTTTGCCTATCAGCGGCACCGCTGGAATGCGGCGACTCCGGTCGGAGGGAGAATCAACGACTATCAGGCGGTCCTCGTCACTCCAGGACTGAGCTGGACCGCCGACGACTTGCTCAAGCAATTGCGGCTGCGGGCCTTTCGGTTCGACCATCTGCTCGCCAGCCAGACCGAGTGGTCCGCTGCCATGGCCAGGGTTCATGACTCTCCCTACCTCGACCTGACCGGCGGATTCGAGCAGTACCGAAGTCGCCGCCGCGAGCAGGGGTGCGTCCGTGTCAAGCAGTTCCTCAGCAAGCTCCGCAAGCTGGAGCGAGAAGTCGGCCCCGTCCGCTTCGTCCCGTTCGACGCCGACCCGGCAGCGTTCGAGCAACTCCTCCATTGGAAGTCGGCCCAGTACCAGCACGCGGGGCTCGCCAACCTGTTCCGCCTGCCAGCCGTGACACTGATGCTCGCTGAACTGCTCAAGGAGACCGGCCCCAAATTCGGCGGGGCCATGAGCGCCCTCTACGCCGGCGAACAACTGGCAGCCGCCGCTTATAGCTTTGTCAGCGGCCCCGTCTGGCACATGTGCTTTCCGGCTTACAACTTTGACCTGGAGCAATATTCGCCGGGAGCCCTGCTGCTGACCCGGCTGGCCCAGGAAGCGAGCGGCCTCGGCATCACCCGGATTGATTTGGGCAAAGGAGAAGCGAACTACAAAACGGTCTTCGCCACGGACGCTTTCCGCGTGGCCGAAGGAACCCTCGACCGCTCTCCCATGATGCGGAGCTTCCAAAACCTCTGGCTCCGCACCCGCGACCTCGTCAAATCCTCCCCCCTCTATGCCCCCGCCAAACGGCCCCTCCGCTGGCTGCGGGAGACGCTGGACTGGATGGCGTATCGGTAAAGATCTTGGCAGTCGTTGCCCCGCCCTCCATTGGCAATCCGCTTCGCGTGTTGCAGGACAACGCGACAAACCCAGCTTTAGCCCTTAGCGGGCTTGACCGGGAGGTCGCCATTGGCGGGAGGCGTCGGTGCGGCCGCAGCAACCGAGCCCGATTCGTCGCCGGCAAGCCGGACGAGCGACGTGGGGAGGTCGACGCCGCCGATGTCTCGCATCACTTGCAGCATGGGGGGCATGCTCTTGGCCAGTCCGCTGAGAAAGTCCGCGGTGCTGCTTTTGCCATTCTGGCCGCCACCTTCCCAGACCACGATCTTGTCGAACTTGATGTTCGAGATCGCCTTGGCAGAGGCATCCGCCAGGTTGTCGAGGTGTTCGAGCATAAGCATCTGGAACGCCTGGTTCGCACCGCCGCAGGATTCGACGATTTGCTTGAGGCCTTCCCCCTTCTTCGCCAGAATCTCGTACTGGCCGCGGGCTTCCGCATCGAGCTTGAGAAAGATGGCGTCCGCTTCGGCTTTGGCTTCGATGATCCGCTTCTCGGCAGCCGCCTCGGCATCGACGATCATGCGGGCCTTCTGGGCCTTGGCGGGAGCTTCGAGCTTGGCACGCTGCTCGGCTTCGACGCGTTCGGCTTCGGCGAGGGCCGCTTTGGCCATCGCCCGGTTCTGGATTTCCATAACGCTCGCTTCGGCCTGCTTGCGGCGGCCTTCACCGCGCTCGTAGGCTTCGGCTTTCTTAATGGCCAGTTCGGCAGCCGACGCAGCCACGCGGGCGGCGGCTGTGTTTTCGCCGTCGATGGCGGAGGCGTCCGCTTCGGCGACCTGGATACGCATTTGCCGCTCGGAATCCTTCACCTGAGCTTCCCGCTCGAACTGAGCGGACTTCTCGCCGACCATCTGCTCTTTCTCGAGCGTGGCGATGCGAACCGCCTGTTCCCGCTCGGCCTCGCGAGTGCCGATGGACTGCTCCTTCCGGGCGCTGGCGACTTGAATGGACTTGTCGCGCTCCGCGCCGGCAACGCGGGTCTCGCCCATCTTCTCGTTGTCCGCCACGTCGCCGCGGGCCTGCTGAATGGCGAGCGAAGCCGCTTTCTGGCCGATGGCGTCGATGTAGCCCGACTCGTCGGTGATGTCGGTGATGTTGACGTTGATCAGCGTCAACCCGATCTTGGCGAGTTCGGGTTCGAGCGAATGCTGCACATGCTTGAGGAACGTATCGCGGTCCCGGTTGATCTCCTCGATTCCCATCGAAGCGATCACCTGCCGCAGCTGGCCGAAGATCATTTCCTCGGCCTGCTTGCGAACCTCGGCTGTGGAGAGGCCGAGCAACCGGATGGCGGCGTTCTGCATCACCTCGGGCTTGGTGTCTATGGCGACGGTGAAGACGCTCGGGACGTTGACGCGAATGTTTTCGGAAGAGAGCGCTCCGCGGAGCGGCACTTCAATTTGAATCGGCTCCAGGCTGAGATAGGCATAGTCCTGAATGAGCGGAATGACGAACGCCGCTCCGCCGTGAATCGTTCTGCTGGCCTGGCCCTTGCCCGTGCGACCAAAGATGACGAGCACGCGGTTGCTGGGGCACCGCTTGTAAAAGCGGATCAGGATCATCAGCATCGTCACGCCGGACAAGGCAATCAGGATGCCGGCGATGGCAACATAGATGAGCCACGGAGGAAGACCGTTAAGGTCGCCAGGGGCCGCAAGCAGGGGAGCAAATGTCATGGTGAACTCCAGTTCGCAATAGCTGAATCGTGATTCTTATTATGTGCCTATTCGTTGCCGACGGGGCAATCTGGCCGGAAATCGGTGCCCGGGATTAAGTGCCGCCGTAAAGCCTTTGCCAGCAGCAATTTGCGCGGGACATTCCCTGGCGCCTTTGCTGCCGGGGAAGTGTAGGTTATGGCTTGATGATGTCAAAGGAGTTCGCGAGCCTTGAATTACCGAGAAAGAGACCCGGTTTAAGGCCAAGTTTTGGTGGACAACATGTGGTGGGCAGCGACTTACTTTTGTGGCGGAGCGATGAGTACAGGCTTCGAAATGGACGCGACCAGAATTACGAAATTGCAGTCGCTCGACAGTCGCTTCGGTGATGCGACGCTCCTCGCCGACATCCCCGGGAGAAGAGATGAATAGTCTGATTTTGCCAGAGACGAGTATCGGGCAAAGAGCAGGTGAATTCAGAGCAAATGCCCCAAGGCGAGACTTCCCACGCTGCCCGGTGCCGTGGGGACGAACCCTCACGGCACTCGGGCAACTGGGTAGGGTTCACACTGCCTCCATGCACGAGTGGCTGACTGGATTTCAAACTTCCAGTGCCGATACGAAGAAGCCTTCTGCCGCCGGAGGGGGAACCTCAGGCGGCAGAAGGCTAAGCTGCGGTGAGTTGGGGGAACTCGCAGTCGCAACTGGGATTAGACGAAGTGTGCGTGAGGGGTGAACGGCTCCTAGGTGACAGGGTGTTGCCGGGGCTATTGCAAGGAACATGCCGGAATGTCCAAGGAGGCGTCAATTCCGAAGAATATGTAAGAACAAGCCTGATTTCTCGACTCACTCGGTCGATGAATTCCGCGAACCCAAATGCACTTGCCATTATCTTGCGCAAGGATCGCCGCGCGTGTGGGCAAAGGTGAGGCTGGTTGCCTAGCGCTTACTAGACATCCGCAGCCGGGCCTCAAAGACACTCGGTTCGCGGCACCAATGGAGAGCCTCAGCCTTACTAATTAGACTTCCGGCAGTGAGTGAGGCGAGGGACTGGTCAAGAATCAGCATGCCGTCATCCGAGCCGGTCTGCATCACCGAATGAATCTGCCGCTGGTCACCCAGCCGGATCAGGTTGGCAATCGCCGGATTCACGCGCATGATCTCAAGGGCTGGGACGCGACCCTTTCCGTCCATTCGGCGGATCAGCCTTTGCGACACAACCGCCCGGAGGGTGCGCGAAAGTTGTTCGCGAACGGCGACCTGCTCGTCGGACGGGAACACGCTGACCATGCGGCTGATAGAACCGACGCAGTCGCCGGTGTGGAGCGTGGAAAGAACAAGGTGGCCGGTTTCTGCCGCGATGATAGCGGCTTGGATCGTTTCAAAATCCCGCATTTCGCCGACGAGGATCACATCGGGATCTTCACGGAGCGCCGCTCGGAGGGCCGAAGCAAAGGTGGGAACGTCGCAGAATAATTCTCGCTGGTGGACGAGACTATGGATGTTGCGATGGACGTATTCAATCGGATCTTCAATCGTGATGACGTGGCAATTCCGCGTGAGATTGATCTGATGAATGATGGTGGCCAGCGTAGTGGACTTGCCGCTGCCGGTGGGGCCGGTTACCAGCACCAAGCCATAGGGGAAGTTACCCAGTTCGCCGAGTTGCGGCGGCAGATTGAGCTGAACCAGAGTTTTGAATTCGTCGTCCAGGCGGCGGAATGCCATCGCCACGCAGCCCCGCTGGCGAAAAATGTTGACGCGGAAGCGGGTCTGGCTCGGGGTGAAGAAAGCAAGATCCAGCGACTGCTTTTCGGCAAAGACGCGGCGCTGATGGTCGGTCATCAAGCTCTCCGCCATCTGCTCCACGTCAGGAGCCGATAGCGGCTGATCACCGATGGGAACAAGGCCATTGTCGATGCGAAGGTAGGGCAACATTCCGCCTGTCAAGTGCAAATCAGATGCTCGCCTGTCCAAACTGAGGTGGAGCAGGGCATCGAGTTGGCCTCGGCCCACGAAGGTGGCGGGTGCCGGCCTGTTCGTCGCGTGAACAGCCGGCACATAGGCCGTGGGGACAAACGAAGAGTCCACCGGAAGGATCGGTGTCATGGAGAAGTTCCGGGGGTCAACTGGTGTTCGCCACCGCGATTAGGTCGTCGTCCGCCGCCAGACCGTCACGCACAGCCGCGGGGAGATTTGCTGATTGACCGTGACAATGGCACTGGCCTGATCGTCTTCCGTGGCAACACTGTTTCCCGGTGTGGAATCGGTGTCAAACTCGTTCATCGCGCTCACCTGCGCCGTGTTGCTGAAAGACCCCGATGTTCCAACAGTGGCAACAATCGTCAGTGTGGCACTAGCTCCCGCAGCCAGGCCGCCGACATTCCAAACGCCCGTGGCGCTGTCATACGTGGTGCTGCCGCTGGGAGTCGAGGAGACAAAGGTCAGCCCCGCTGGGAGTTGATCCAAGACTTGAACGCCGGAAGCTGCCAACGGGCCGTTGTTAGTGACCGTCACGGTGAAGCTGACGTTGGCACCAAACTGCGGAGCGGCCGTATTCACGGTTTTAGTCACGCTCAAGTCAGTCGCATTGGGGGTCACGATTGCGCTGGCCTGATCATCTTCCGCGGCCACGCTGTTGTTGGGCGTGGAGTCGATATCAAACTGGTCGCTCGCGCTGACCTGGGCAGTGTTCGTCTTAACGCCGGCAGTCACCACGGTCGCGGTGATTTGCAATGTGGCGGAAGCACCGCTGGCCAGTGTTCCCACGGTCCAAACGCCCGTTCCGCTGTTGTACGTCGTGCTGCCGCTGGGAGTGGAGGAGACAAAGGTAAGTCCGGCGGGGAGTTGGTCGGCAACGGTGACGTTCGTCGCGCTTTGGGGGCCAGCATTAGTGAGTGTGAGGCTGAAAACGACGTTTTGGTTGGCGTTGGGAGTGCTATTATTGACCTGCTTCGTCAGCGACAAGTCGGCGCTATTGGGCGTAACTACCACACTCGCCTGGTCATCTTCCGTGGGGACATTGTTGTTCTTGGTGGAGTCGGGATCAAATTGATCAACGGCTGTCACTTGCGCCGAGTTTGTCTTAGCACCAATCGTCGTCGCCGTGGCGACGACTTGCAGCGTAGCCGATGCTCCGCTCGCCAGCGTCCCGACCGTCCAAACGCCCGTTCCGCTGTTATAGGTTGTCGTTCCGCTGGGTGTTGACGAGACGAACGTCAATCCCGCGGGGAGCAGATCGGTGACGGCAACACTGGTGGCCGAGTTGGGACCGCCATTGGACACGGTGATCGTGAAGGTGACGTTTTCGTTCTGGTTCGGACTCGCGTTGTTGACCGTTTTGGTCACGGAGAGATCGGCCACTTGCGGCGTCACGGAGACGCTCGCCTGATCATCTTCCTGGGCATTTTGATTGTTGGGAGTCGAATCCAGGTCTCCTTCAGTCGCCGCGGTCACTTCGGCTGTGTTTGTCTTCACGCCCGAGGTCGCAACTGTAGCCACAATTTGCAACTGAGCAGTAGCGGCACTATTCAGGTTTCCGATGGTCCAGACACCGGTGCCGCTGTCATAAGTGGTTGTGCCGCTTGGCGTCGACGAGACAAAAGTCAAGCCAGCCGGGAGTAAGTCGGTGACCACCACACCCGTGGCGTTGCTCGGGCCGGCGTTGGCCGCCGTGATTGTAAAGGTGATCGTCTCGCCAACATTGGGCGTGGCGTTGCTGACGATTTTGGTAAGCGAAAGGTCAATCTGGCTGCCGGTCAGGGGGATGCTCGCTTGATCGTCTTCGCTGGCGTTTTGGTTGTTCGGCGTGGAGTCCGGATCAAACTCATCGACATCGGTCACTTCGCCGGTATTTGTCTTGGTTCCAGCCGTCGTCACGGTCGCGACAATGGCCAGAGTGGCGGTTGCGCCGTTGTTGAGCGAAGCAATCGACCAAACTCCCGTGCCGCTGTTATACGTCGAGGTGCCGCTTGGCGTGCTGGAAACAAACGTCATGCCGGCGGGCAGCACATCGGTAACGACAATGTTGTTCGCCGCCCCGGGGCCGCTGTTGGTAAGCGTGAGCGTGTAAGTGACGTTCTGTCCGACGGTCGGATTGGCATTGCTGACAATCTTAGTCAGGCTTAGGTCCGCCGGATTCGCGAAGTCCTGGGTCTCGACGGTCGGGCCAAGCATCTCCAGGAGTGTCACCTGACCATCGGTGCCGTCCACACTCGTATCGACTTGCAATTCAATAGCGCCGACATTGCTGAAGGTCGCAGCCCCAGCTGCACCGCCGCCGGTGGTAAAGTTCGCAATCTTGTAAATCAACTCATTCGAAGGACTATTGGGAATTGCAATAGTCTGCTCGGACCAGTGCGTGGCGTCGGTATAGACCCGCAACCGGGCGGTCGCGCCGGTGTGGTCTGTTCCGATGAGCATCCGGAAGCTGTTGGCCCCTCCGGCAGTCAAATCAATTCCTCCCAGCCCCGTGAAATCAATCGCATTGCCGTCGCCATCGGCTCCATCCCATACATCTACGTACCGACCTTGAGCAAGCAAACTGGCGTCCCAGGTCAAAGCCCCTGCCGTTCCGGTGAGAACAACCTGATCTCCGGCTCCCGTGGCCCCGGTCAACTCCGCCAGCAAGTCACGCTCGCCCCCCAGCGAGGAAACCGATGCCGCGAAGGCAAAGCTGATATTGCCGACAGGGGGGAAGGCGGCTGTCACCGACGGATTAGCTGCGCTAAAGTCATCAATAATTGTTCCGGCGGTTCCCTGGGCTTCCAGCGCGGAGATCGAAATCACGGTGCTGTTTTGCGCGGAGAGGAGCACGCCTCCAACCGTTTGCGACGGCTGCTCGACCCAGTAGGCACCGGCAACGAGATCACTAAATGTGTACTGGCCGGAGGCATTCGTGAGGGTGGTGGAAGACAGTACGTCTCCGGCACCGGGCTCAAAGATGTTGTCCCCGTCGTCGGTGTAAAGATTGACCGTCGCACCGGAGATTTGCTCTCCTGCGGTAAAGCCATTGTTATTAAAGTCGCGGTAGATGAGGCCGGAGATTGCGCCGAAGTCGGTGGCCAGCATGGCCCGCCCTTCCAGCGTCTCAAATCCAAAACCGCGGCGCTGCTTCCGCTTGTTGGCAGCCGAGTCCTTCGGCCCGCGAAACAAAGTCTTTACCAGATCATACAGCGACGAAACAACGTTTCCACGAGAGCGGCGAGCCATTCCGAATCCCCCCATCCTTGGTGCATCGACTCATCTCCAGCCGCTGCTAGCGGGATCCGCCCATCCATGGGCGCGCGGTAAGAGAGGGTCGTCTCCGGTGGTATCGGTTCGTGAACGGCAGCAACTTCGGGCAATTGCCACTGGTCGTCAGCGGCAGATTTCCCCCAGGCGATACAGTCCCACTTTCTTGACACTGCGCTTCGCAGATTCGTAGGATGTAGCTGGGATTCCAATCCTACAACGCTCCCTTGGTTGCTTTTTCGGGCCACTCCTCATGCCACTGACAGGTCGATCGAACAGGGGGCGATGGGGTCTCGGAATCGTGGTTATTCTTGGGCTTCTGCTCGCTCTCGTTGTCTGGTGGAGCAGGCTTCCCCCTGACCCGAAAATCCTGGAAGAAGCCCGCCGCGCTCTTGATCAGCGACGCCCGGCGGACGCGCTGCAACTGGCGACAAACTATTTGCGCAAAGCACCACAGTCGGTCACGGCGCGTCTCTATGCGGCCAAAGCGGCGGAAAGCCTGGGCCAGCGAGAGCAGGCGCTGGAATTCCTCCAGCCGATTCCGGCGGAGGACTCCAGCGAGGAAGCGACTCAAGCCGCCCAACTGGCGGGGAAACTCTATCTTGCCCAAGGACGAGCTTGGACCGCGGAACAGAGCTATCGGCGGGTGGTGCAGCATCGCCCGCGCGACGTGGACGCCAACCGACAAATGGTGGTTCTTCTGACCATTGAAGGTCGGCGCTGGGAGTCTCGCCCTTTCCTCTTAGAGTTGGTGAGCCAGCAGCAAGACACGCTCGAGGAGCTAATTGTGCTCGGAGATATCTGGCCCGATTATGAATTTCGAGCCGAGCTGGATCGTCTCCGCAATGCCCAGCCGCGGGATCCGCTGCCCTACTTGGGTTTGGCCCGGATGGCAGCGCATAAACAGGAGACCATTGAGGCCCGATTGATGCTGCAGCGGGTCATCGCGGAATATCCCGATTTGGTGGAAGCCCATGCCTGGCTAGGTTGGACATTGGTGCAAGACCGAGAAGGACCAGTTGCTCTGGGGAAATGGGAAAAAGAGCTACCCGTCGCCGCTGCCGATCATCCCATGATTTGGCTAGTCCGCGGGATGGGTGCGGAGCATCTCGGCCAGCGGGAAGCCGCAGCGCGTTGCTTCGGAGAAGCATTGCGACTTGATCCTAATTATGACCTGGCGGCATCGCGACTATCCCATGCCCTCTCCGCCGTCGGACAAACTGAGGCGGCGAAGGTCGTTGGTCGGCGATCTGATTTGCTTTTGGAGTTAGCGGCCAGGCTCAAGCTAATATATAGTGAGAAACAACATGACGTTGAAACATTTCGCCTCATCGCCAGGAAAATGGAATCCTTGGGGCGGCTGCGGGAAGCTTGGGCCTGGTATCAACTTGTTGCCGCGCAAGACCCGAAACAGGCCGAGACTGTCGCGGACGCGGAGCGGCTCCAGGACCGTCTGAAAAGTGGCCCGTTTCTCTCGCTTGCGGAAGCCCAGCCGGATTTGAAGCTGGATGTTGCCAGGTACCCATTACCCAAATGGCCAGACGCGGATCGGCCGGCTGTGGCCTATGTAAGATCAGGTTCTTCGGCCTCCATCCGCTTTGTCGACTCGGCAGCGGCGACCGGAATCGACTTCACGTACTTCAACGGAGACCTGCCAGGCCAACCCCGTGTGCTGGGGGATGTTGGCGGAGGCGTCGGCATTCTCGACTATGATGGCGACTCCTGGCCGGACATCTATTTCACCCAGGGTGCTGACTGGCCCATCCATGCTGCCTCGACAATGCACCGCGATCGGCTCTTCCGCAATTTAGGCAATGGCAAGTTTGAAGATGTCACTGAGTTCGCCGGACTCGGAGACAATACTTACAGCCATGGAGTATCCATCGGAGACTTTGATAACGATGGGTTCCCTGATTTGTATCTCGGCAACTGTGGCATGAATCGGCTGTACCACAACAACGGCGATGGCACATTTACCGACAATTCGTCGCGGGCAGGCATCGTCAGCAACGACTGGACCACCAGTTGTCTGATCGCGGATCTCAGCGGTGATGGCTGGCCTGACTTGTTTGACGTGAATTATCTCGGGGGTGATGCCCTGACCCGAAGCTGCGCTCCTCGGGAATGCGGCCCCTATCTATTTCCTGGCCAGCAGGATCGATTGCTGCTGAGCAATGGGGATGGCACCTTTAGCGATGTAACCGGCAGCGCAGGAATCCAGGGAAAGGACGGCAAGGGGCTCGGCATCGTGGCTGCGGATTTTGCCGCTGCCGGCCGGCTCAGCCTGTTTATCGCCAACGACACAACACCCAATTTCTTCTACGAGAACGTCGCACCCTCTGGAAAGACAGCTCCCCTTTTCAGCGAAAACGGCATCCCTTCAGGCCTTGCCCACGACCGTAATGGCTTTGCGCAGGCCTGCATGGGAGTTGCCGCGGACGATGCCAACGGCGACGGATTTCTCGAACTCTTTGTCACGAACTTTTACAATGAGTCGAACACGTTTTACCTTCCGGAAATTCCCGGCAAGTCCTACAGCGACCAAACAGCGGAATTCGGCCTGCGCGAGGGAAGTTTGCAAATGCTTGGTTTTGGCACCCAGTTCATTGACGGCGAACTCGACGGGTGGCCAGACCTGATTCTCACCAACGGACATGTCCATCACCGGCCCAAGGAGGGAATTCCTTACGAAATGCGGCCGCAGTACTACCAAAATCTGGCGGGGAAATCCTTTGAGGAGTTGCTTCCCGAATCGCTAGGACAGTTCTTTTCTCAAAAGCGACTAGGGAGAGGATTGGCTCGCATCGATTGGAATCGCGACGGCCGCGAGGATGTCGTCATTTCGCACATCGATTCTCCAGCCGCTTTGCTGACCAATCAGACGACCCCCTGCGGGCATTTCCTGGTATTGCAATTGCGAGGTGTGCAGGGCAGCCGCGACGCCATCGGCACAATCTGCGAACTCCAAGCCGGCCAGCGAAAGTTGACCCGCCAGTTAACTGCCGGTGACGGCTATCTGGCCAGCAACCAGCGACAACTTGTGTTTGGGATCGGCGAGGCGACGCACATCGATAAGCTTTCGATCCGCTGGCCTGGCGGCGCAACGCAGACTTATACTAATCTCGCTGTTGATGCCGAGTACATTGCCATTGAAGGGCGAGAAGCTCTCGTTACGCGAGTTCCACCATCCCCCTAGAACTGCTTCCACTCGCTCTTCCCCAGTAGAACTCCCATGACAAATCATTCTAAAGTTCGTTGTTTATTGATTCTGGTTTTCATCGGCTCGAATTTATCGGCATCGGACACGCAAGCCGAAGAGCCCCTCTCCCGCATCGCCTTCGGCTCCTGCTGCCGGCAGGATCGGCCGGCCCCGATTTGGGACAGCATCGTGGCTCAGAAGCCGGAGCGATTTCTGTTCATTGGCGACAATATTTATGGGGACTCCGAGGATTTGGAGGTGCTGAAGGTCAAATGGAAGCTACTTACGGACATGCCCGGCTACCAGATACTCAAAGCGACTTGTCCCATTCTGGCGACATGGGACGACCATGATTACGGCGTTAACGACGGCGGCTTGGAGTACCCCAAGCGGAAAGAGTCCCAGCAGCTATTTCTGGATGTCTTTGACGAGCCCGCGAATTCCGCTCGACGAATACGGGAAGGAATTTATGATGCCAGCATCGTTGGCCCTCCAGGGAAGCGGGTGCAATTCATTCTGCTCGATACCCGCTATCACCGCAGCCCGTTGAAAAAGGTGAAGCAGGAGGCGGAAGACGGGGAAGGGATTCGCGGACCGTATGGCCCTTCAGATGATCCAATGGCGACGATGCTTGGCGAAGAGCAGTGGAAATGGCTGGCCGAGAAACTACGCCAGCCAGCGGAGGTTCGCATCATCGCCAGCAGCGTGCAGGTGATTGCCGAGCAGCATGGCTCGGAAAAGTGGGGAAATTTTCCCAAGGAGCGAGAGCGGTTGTTCAAGACCATCAAGGACGCCAAAGCAGGCGGCGTGATCCTGATTAGCGGCGATCGACATCTGGCGGAATTGTCTCGCCAGGATGTTGGACTGGGCTATCCGCTTTACGACATCACTTCCAGCAGCCTCAATGTCCCCAGCGGCAACTTCACCTCCACCGGTGCTCGCTGGAAGAATGAAGTCAATCGCCACCGCGTCGGCCTGGAATTTTTCGAGACCAACTTTGGCATGATCACCATCGACTGGAAAGAGTCTGATCCGTTGCTGCGGCTGCAAGTCAGAGACGAGAAGGGAAGTGTCGTCCTCCAGCAGCGCGTGCGGCTGAGTGAATTGGCGGCCAAGTAGTTACAGCCACAGCTTCAGCCGGCCGCCGAGCATGTCGGGAAGGGAGCGCTCCACCCAGTGCCGCACCTGTTTGTCATGATAACGGGTGCTGAAGTGCATGGCGATGATGAGTTCGTTGCGAAAGCGGTCGGCCCGCTGCACAAAATCATCCAGATGCATATGGCCATGCTTGTGGATTTTCTCCTTGCGGTGGCCAGGGGCGACAAACGTCATTTCCGTGATGAGAATCTTTGCTTCGTACATCGCCGGGCAAAGGTCGAGCCCTTCCGGAGCGGTATCTCCGGTATAAGCCACCAGGGGAATCCTGCGTTCCTCGGTCACTTCCTTCCCCGCCAGGCGAATGTCACGAATCTGGTCGCCGGTGAGACCCGTGTATTCCGCCTTGAGCTTCTTCCGCCGTTCCCAGACAACGTAACCCAGCGACGGCACCGTGTGCCGCGTGGCCGAAGCCGTGACGATCAGCTCGCGAGAGAACTCAATCTCATCCCCCGGCTTCACTCCCACCAATTCACAGGGCAGCCGCCCGCGGTCCAGCCGGCTGACGACTTTGAGGAGATGCTGCACGAGTTCAATCGAATGTTCCGGCAGATAAATGACCGGCGGGTCCATCTTCATCATCCGCCGCCGGGCGATGTAGATCGGCAAGGCGGCGATGTGGTCGAGATGCGTATGCGAGATGAACCAGGCTGGCGTCCCCATGAAATCCCACGGCTGGGCACCGAGGTCAAAGCCGAGCTTAAGTTCCGGAATTCGCCAATAGGATTGGACGGCGGCGCGCGAATAGCCTTCGACGGTAAGGTCTTTGTGCTGGAGCGTTCGGTAAGGCGAGTTGGCGACCACGGGGGAAATTTACCGCAGAGACTCAGATGCACGGAGAAATGAGAGGCAAGCGGAGAGGTTAGAGACGGGAAGTCTTCTCCGTGTCTCTGTGCCTCTGTGGTTAGACCACTCTTCTTACCACAGGTTCGCTACTTCGATTCATTCCAATAGATTTTCACGTTGTGCGTCGCCCGCCCAACCGCCACCACGTCCAGCCGCCCATCACCGTTGAGGTCGCCGACCGATAGGTCTTCAATGGCCACACTGCCGGGATCGACAATTTGGCGCGTCCATTTGTTGCCGCCCTCAGCGGGGTCATAGATGCGGAGGCCGCTTTTGAATTTGTCGTTCATGTTGTCGCGAATGCCGATGACGAGTTCCTCGTCGTCGTCGTTATCGAGATTGGCGCACCAGACGGCGTGTCCCCATTTCAGTTCTTCATCGATTACGGTCCGATTCCAGAGCCAGTCGCCGCTGTCGGGTCGCTTTCCTTCGGGTTTGGTGTAGACGACTACCTGCTCGCCGTGCCAGGGTTCGATGGTGGCGAAGTAATCGCCGCCGCCCGCCAGACGGCCGTGCTTGATTTCGCTGGCACCCCGGTTGGGCATCGTTTTCTGGCTCCCCTCGCCAATGCGAGTTCGCTTCCATTTACCATCTGCGCCGCGCTCCAATAGATTCACCCCTTCAAAGCCGGCGTAGAGGATTTCGGGCTTGCCGTCGTGGTTGAAGTCGGTCACCTGAAAGTTGTGGGTCACATGCAAGTCTTCGTTGATGACCTCTGCCACCCACGGTCCATTCACAGGGTCCTTCGGAATCTGAAACGACAGCAGCCGTACGCCCCGTTCCGCGAAATTCGGCTTGGTGGTGTTCTTTCCGAATAGCGGGGCGACGATCAGTTCCGCCTTGCCGTCGCCGTCGAGGTCGGCCCAGTTCATGCGGTGGACCGTCGGCTCTTCGCCGATGGGGTTCACATCCCAGAGGCCGTCTTTCCGTTTGCCTTTGCCAATCCACTGGATCGTCCCGCCGGTCATCGTGTCCGCCGGCCGCCAGTCGGCTCCGACGGCGAAGTCAACCTGGCCGTCCCCATCGATGTCGTGCGGGGCAAAGCAAACGTTGTCTTTCTTCGTCTGCCCCTGAATCAAGATGTGCTCCTCCCAGTTCGGATTCTCCAGCCACAAAATCCGCTCCTGATCCACGATGCAGATATCCAGCCGCTTGTCGTCGTTCATATCGAGTAGCCGAACTGCATACCCAACGCCCAGGCGGGTCTTGAGTTCCTGGTCGCGAAGCTGAATATCCGCGGCTGGAAGGGGAGCAAGAATTGCGACGACGAGTACGAACGGCAGGAGATAGCGGGTCATGGAAGAGCCTGGCCGAAGGGAAGGGGCTGATTCGGACAAGCTCTTTTGTAACTGAAAGCGGAGGTCGCGCGGAGGGAGCGAGGCACACGACAGATTCAGCCCCAGCAATCGCTCCGAAATGCCGCTCAATAATTGGTGACAATCCCGCGACTGGCGAGATCTCTCGCGGCAACGGCAGGCGTGGTGAAGAGGACGGCATCCCAGCCGGCGGTCGTGGCGGCGGCAATGTTTTCTGGACGGTCGTCAAAGAACAGGATTTCTGACGGAGAGACGGCCGCGATTTCCGTCGCTTTGGCGTAAATCGCGGCGGAGGGCTTCATTACGCCGATTTGGTAGCTGAGGGCATGGCGATTGAACAGGCTACGCAGAAACGGAAAGCGTCTGGTGCAGTAGCGCCAGTGGGCGCTGGAGGTGTTGGAGAGAACTCCGAGTGTATAACCGGCTCCCCGCAAGCCGAAGAGGATCGGAAGGATGCGGGTATTCAGCTCGAAAATGGCGCTGGCCGCGAGGTCGAACTTCCGCGGATCCGGTGCCGCGAAGCCGATCTCGGAGCGCGCTCGCTCGCAGAAGCGGGACAGGAACTGCTCCTCGGTCAGTTCCCCTCGCTCGTATTCCCAGTGCAGCCCTTCATCAAACAAGATTTGCCATGCCGGCTTTTCAGGTATGCCGCAAAGTTCAGCCGTCTGCTTCGCCGCGGCCTGATGGGAGAACGTGAGGAGGACATTTCCCATGTCGAAGTAGATGAAGGGGCGTTTGCGCATTGCCGCTACTTCTTTCCCAGCTCTTTAAGGCGAATCTCTTTGTACGACGCCTGGGCCGGTTCGCCGCCGTGAATCTGCACGGCTATTTTTCCCGTCCTCGCAATATCCTTCTCTTCTTCCTTGTAATCGACGGTCTTCTCGCCGTTCACCCAGATCTGAATGTGCGCCCCTTCGCAGCGGATGACGAGGTCGTTGAAGTCATCCGGCTTCAGGACTTTGGTCAGCTTGTCGTGGTCGCCGGTGACCAGGAACTTTTTGCGGCGAGATTCGTCGTAGAGGGCTCCCCAGATCGACTTGCCGGCGGCGTTGCCCATGTCGCACTGATAGCCGATGACTTCAAAATGGTTGGGAATTCGCTGACTGCGGAATTGCACTCCAGCGTTGTCTCCCTTGCCAATTAACTTCGCCTTGAGCCGCAGTTCGAAGTCCCCATATTCCTTGGTGGTGCAAAGGAACTCGTTGTGCTCGACCTTCTTGTCCAGCGAACCGCCGACGATGGCTCCCTTCTCCACGCGAAACACTTTTTCGTTTCCTTCCCACCCGGCGAGTGATTTGCCGTCAAACAGCGGCGTAAAACCGTCCTCAGCCGCCATGGTCACTGTGCCAAAAGGGATTAGCGCGGCCACTAGAACGAGACACAAACTTCGAGACGGGCTCATGGAAATTCCCTCGTGTGAATCAGTCGTTTCAGCCGCCCAAGTGTAATCAAAACGAAACATCCTTGCCTCCCCGCACATCCGTCATAGCCGCTTGCGTCGGGTTGAGGGACCAAAAAGCCAAGCCTAATGAACATCCAAAGCTGGAAACTGGCGGGGACGGTAATTAGTCTAGCAACTTACAGGCGGAATTCGCCTCCATGCCGCTTTTGGTTAATCAAATGGACCTACTTCACCAACCCGCCCCCCTTTCGCTGGGCCAACTCGCCTGGCGGAACAGGGGAAAAGTGCTGCTGGCGTTTGTGCTGGTCGTGGCCGGCGGGCTGGCTTTTTTGGCGACGGCTGAACGCGAGTATCAGTCCGAAGCCAAGATGTTTGTCCGCCCCGGCCGCGAAAGCGTGAACATGGACCCGATCGTCACCAACGGCCAGGCGGTCACGATGACCGACACCCGCGAAAGCGAAATCAACGGTATCGGTGAGATGCTGCAGAGCCGAGCTCTGCTCGAAAAGGTCGTGGACCAACTTTCGCCAGAGTCCATTCTGGAAAAGGAGCCAGGCTCCAAGTCGATGGGCGATTACCTTTCCCCGCTCGACAGCGTGAACCTAAATCCGGCCAAGGTTTACAGCCTGCGTGACAAGGCCATTCGGCGGATGTCGACAAACTTGAAGATTTATACCTCTAAGAAGAGCAGCATTGTCACGCTTTCCTACAAGACTCTCGATCCGGCCCTGGCCACCAAGGTGTTGGAAAGCCTGCTCAAGTTTGCCCAGGAGGAGCACTCCCGGGTCAACAAAATCAGAGGATCGCAGCCGTTTTACGAAACACAGAAGGGGAAGCTCAAAGAGCAGGTCACGGAACTGGAAGAACGTCTGCGGAAACTGAAAAACGAAAGCGGGCTCTCGTCGTTTGAAAAACAGCGCGAACTGCATCTCATTCACGTCGCCACGCTGGAAGGGGAACTTGCCAAGGCACAATACGGCCTGAAGGCAGCGGAAGAGGAAGCGGCCCATCGCCGGCAAATGCTCGCCGGCATCAAGCCGCTCATCGAGACCAGCCAAATCACGGACCAGCCGGTGGACCCCAAGTCCGATATGCGGAAAAAGCTTTATGATTTGCAACTTAAGGAGACGGAACTCTCCTCCAAGTTGAAAGACAATTCTCCGCTGCTGACTCAAATCCGCGGCCAGGTGGCTGCCGCTAAGAAAGTTGTGGATGCTGAAGACAAGCAAACGCAGATGACGTCGGCCAGCAATCCGGCTTTCGGCGCCATGCAATTGGCTCTGCAAGACCGGAGTGCCCAGGTCGTGGCCCTCACGGCAACCGTGACCGACCTCTCCACCAAAATTGCCGAAGGAAAGGCCCGGCTGGAGTCCCTCAACAATAAGGAAGTGGAAATCGCTCGACTGCAAAGGGAACTCGACTTGGCGGGTGTCAACTATAAGAAGTATGCGGAAAACACCGAACTGGCCCGCATCAACGATGAGGTCGAAGCCGCCAAAATTTCCAGCATCAACATGCTTCAGCCCCCGTCGTTCTCGGAAACGCCAGTCAGCCCAGACCTGAAGGTTGGCATCCCTGCTGTCTTGCTGGCGGGGCTGCTTAGCAGCATCGGCATCGCGCTCCTGGCCGAGCGGCGTCGCCTTCCTATTGTCGTTCGCCGCGAAGAACTGCCGGAAGAAGACGATGACGAGCCGGAGCCGGCCCCCGAGCCACGACCCCGCCGAACCGAAGCCGTGCCGACTCAGCCACGATAGTTCCCGCCAGCAACTGCTCAACAATCCATGCCCCCGACTTGCATTAGCGAGCCAGTGACGAAAGAGCCCCCGGCAGCCGAAAGGCCAATGCCGCTGGCGATCGTCGTCCCTTGCTTCAACGAAGCCGCTTCGGCCAACAAGCTGCGGATGAATCTGGAGCGACTGAACGAAGCTCTGCCGGAACAGTATGCGGCCGAGTTTCTGCTGGTGGACGACGGCAGTGGCGATGGAACGGCGGAAACCCTGGAGAAAGCGTTTTGCGATTTCCCCGCGGTGTGCGTCCTGCGGCATGAACGAAATCTAGGCATCGCTGCTGCAATTTCCACCGGAATCCGAGCCGCTAGCGCCGAGATTGTCTGCTCCATTGATGCCGACTGCAGTTACGATCCCGTTCAGCTCATTGAAATGCTGCCACTGTTGACGGAAGACGTGGCGATGGTCGTTGCTTCGCCTTACCACCCCCTGGGAAAGGTCAACGACGTTCCGGCCTGGCGGCTCAAACTCTCCAAAGCCGCCTCTGGACTGTATCGCCTGGTCCTTCGCCAAAAGCTGCATACATACACGAGTTGCTTCCGCGTTTACCGCCGGAGCGCGGTGATTGACGTGCCACTTCGCAACAGCGGCTTTGTGGGAATTGCGGAGCTTGTTTGCGAGCTTGACCGCCGGGGGGAGAGAGTGGTGGAATCGCCTGCCACGCTCGATGTCCGGACCACGGGGCAGTCGAAAATGCGGGTCGTGCGGGCCGGATGGGCCCACCTCAAGCTGATTGGCCGCGCCGGCCTTTCCCGCCTTTTCGGCCGCCCACCATCGCCCGTGGCACGCCAACTGCAAACATAACGAATACCTAACGAAAAAGGCCGGTTAGAGCGTCTCTTGATGACGCCTTTCACCACTGAGATGCACCATGTTGACTCGCAGCCACAACCACCGGCCATGCCAAACCTCACTGACTTTGCACCTTGTTTCACACCTGGATGAGGATTATGACCACCGCAGCCGCACCGGCAATTATGTCGCTTCCGTCGGATCAGGACTCCACCGGCCGCACGCTCGGCGATGAAGAAATCGCCTTGCTGAGCCAGGCCATCCGGACCGGCACACTGACCAGCACCAAAGGGGCCTTCGTCAAAGAACTCGAGAGCCGCTTCGCCCGCATGGTCGGTGCCAAGCACGCTCACGCGTGCTCGCATGGCAGCGCGGCGATTCACACAGCCATCGCGGCCATCGACCCCGAGCCGGGGGACGAGATCGTCACCACGTCCATCACGGACATGGGGGCGCTCACGCCGATTTTGTATCAGGGGGCCATTCCGGTCTTTGCCGATGTGGATCCCGTAACTTGCAACGTGACCGCCGCGACCATCAAGCCTGCGCTCAGCGAGCGAACCAAAGCCATCATCGTCACGCACCTCTTCGGCAATCCCTGTGCGATGCAGGACATCATGGCCCTCGCCCGCGAGCGGAAGATTCCTGTTATCGAGGACTGTGCTCAGTCTTTCCAGGCGACGCAAAACGGACAGCCGGTTGGCACCATCGGTGACATCGGTTGCTTTAGCTTGCAGCAAGGGAAGCACATCACCACGGGTGAAGGTGGGCTGGTCGTCAGCAACAACGATCACTATGCCCGCCGCAGCTTCCTGTTCATCAACAAGGCCTGGGGCTATGGCGACACCAATCCGGATCACTACTTTCTGGCCCTCAACTACCGCATGACGGAGTTGCAAGGAGCTGTTGCCGTCGCGCAGCTCGATAAGCTCAACGACGCGGTCAATCAGCGGGTGACGATGGCCCACTTGCTCAGCGGGGCGCTCGAAGGGATTCCCGGCATCGCCACTCCGCATATTGCGGGCGGAGACGTGCATACCTTCTGGAAGTACTGTTTGCGGGTTGATGCCAACGTCATTCCCGGCGGCTCGGTGAAGCTTGCCGCGCCCCTCAAGAGCCGCGGCATCTTTTCCGCCCCCCGCTATATCCAGAAGCCGGCTTTCGCTTGTCAGATCTTCCGCGACCAGCGGACCTTCGGCAACAGCCGGTTTCCGTTCACGCTCGCCCGGAAAGAGGCGGTGGACTACGACAAAGCCAAGTTTCCCGGCACCTATGCCGGCCTGGAGCAGATTCTGGTCCTTCCCTGGAATGAGAAGTACCAGGTCAGCCATGTGGAATACATCGCCACTTGCATTCGCGAAGAGGCGGAGAAACTGGCAGCGGGAGCCTAGGTCGAAAAGCTAACTCACGCCCACGCAAAGCCGTGGGCGTGGCACCCAAATATTGAGGAGAGAAAATGTCGGTCCCTAAGATGCGTTTTGGTCTCGTCGGCGCGGGGGCGATTGCCCAAACCTGGTGCCAGGCGTTTGAGCACTCCCATACAGCCCAACTCGTCGGCATCGTCGATGTGCGCGACGAAGTCGCCACGGCTGTGGCTGAGCGGATGAAGTGCAAGCCCTTTGCATCGCCTGCCGATCTGGTGGATGAACTGCATCCCGACTCCGTCGTGCTTTGCACCCCGCCGAGCACGCACCCGGAACTCTGCACCTGGTTCCTCGCTCGCGGGATTAACGTCCTGTGCGAGAAGCCGCTGGCGGTCGGTCTGGATGAAGCCCGCGTGATGCTCGATGCCGCGGAGCAGTCCGATGCACTCCTCACGATGGCTTCCAAGTTCCGCTATGTCAGTGACGTGGTGCAGGCCAAGTCGATCGTTTCGTCGGGGCTCATCGGCGACCTCATCCTTTTTGAAAACGCCTTCACGTCCCGCGTGGACATGACCCACCGCTGGAACGCCGACCCGGAAGTGAGTGGCGGCGGAGTCCTTATTGACAACGGCACCCATTCGGTCGATCTGCTCCGCTATTTCCTTGGCCCAATCGTCGAATTGCAAGTCATCGAAGGGAAACGGGTGCAAGACATCCCGGTGGAAGACACCGTCAAGATGTATATCCGCAGCCAAGGGGGTGTGATGGGGAGCATTGACCTCTCTTGGAGCCTCAACAAGGAACTCCCAAACTACCTCAGCATCTATGGCAGCCAGGGGACGGTCCACGTCGGCTGGAAGGAATCCAAGTACCGCCGGGCCGGGGACGAGAAGTGGACCGTGTTCGGCAAGGGTTACGACAAGTTCCAGGCCTTCGGCAGTCAGCTCGACAACTTCGTCAAAGCCGCCCGCGGCGAAGAAGCACCGCTGATTACGCTCGCCGATGCCCTCGCCTCCGTCGAAGTCATCGAAGCCGGTTACGACGCGATGTGGCGAGCCTCCTGGGTACCGGTGGAGAATCATCTCTCGGGAGCGTTTGGAAAGGCGTCATGAGCGTTCGCATTCATCCCACCGCGATTGTGGAAGCCAACGTCTCGCTCGGCCGAGGAACGAGCGTGTGGGACAACGCGCACATTCGCCATGACGCGACGCTCGGCGAGGAGTGCATCGTCGGCGGCAAAACCACCATTGCCTACGGCGTCACCATCGGTAATCGAGTCAAGCTGAACTCGCAGGTCTATATATGCAACGGCGTGACGATTGACGATGGCGTGATGGTGAGCGCCGGCGCCATCTTCACCAACGACCGCTTCCCGCGGGCTGCCACCTCCGATCTCAAGAGCCTCCGATCCTCCGACCCGGATGAACACACTCAGCTCACCCGGGTCCGCGAGGGAGCGACCATCGGTGCCGGCTGCATCATCGGCAGCAACTTGGAAATCGGCCGCTTCGCTATGATTGGCATGGGCTCCATCGTGACCAAGTCGGTCCCCGATTTTCATCTAGTCCTCGGCACCCCCGCCAAGAGCATCGGGTGCGTCTGTCGCTGCGGGGAACCGATTGCCAAGTGGGATGACGGGGACTCACCGGGAAAAGTAGCCTGTTCCGCTTGTGGTCTCGAGTATGAAGTGTCGAATCGCCAGATTCGGGAGCTCAGAGCATGACTCCCGCTAAGGAACACTTTGCCATCGTCGGCGGCGGAATGCTCGGACTCGCCTTGGCCTGGCGTCTCTCCGGGCACGGTTACCGCGTCACCGTTTTGGAAGCGTCCGATCATCTGGGCGGCCTCGCGGATGCCTGGCAACTCGGAGATGTTACCTGGGACCGGCACTATCACGTCACACTGCTTTCGGACAGCTACATTCGAGCGATTCTAAAAGAACTTGACCTCGACCAGGAGATGCAGTGGGTGCAAACCCGCACTGGCTTCTACGTCGATGGCAAGCACTATTCGATGTCGAGCAGCCTGGAGTTCCTGAAATTCCCGCCGCTGGGACTCATCGATAAGTTCCGCCTCGGCTGGACGATATTTAAGGCGTCTCGCATCAAGGACTGGAAAGCTCTCGAGCAAATTCCGGTAGCCGATTGGCTCAGCCGCCTATCCGGCCGACGAACCTTCGAAAAAATCTGGCTGCCGCTCCTCAAAGCCAAGTTGGGAGAAGCGTACAAGGAAACGTCAGCCGCCTTCATCTGGGCCACCATTGCCCGCATGTATGCCGCCCGTCGAACGGGTCTCAAAAAGGAGATGTTCGGCTACCTCCCCGGAGGCTATGCCCGGCTGCTGCAGCGATTTGAAGAGCGACTGATCGAGCGGGGCGTCACGATCTGCACGAACTCGGTCGTCGAGCGAGTGACACGGCTGAACGAAGGCAAGCTGCAAGTGGCCCTCCAAGATGGCAGCCACGACGAATTCGACCGAGTCGTCATCACCGCGCCGGCCAACATCGCCGCTCGAATCGCCCCGCAACTGGAGTTGGAAGAAAAGACTCGCTTGAACGGCGTGAAGTATCTCGGCATTGTCTGTGCCTCGCTGCTGACCAAGAAACCGCTGGGGTCCTACTACGTCACCAACATCACCGACGATTGGGTCCCTTACACCGGCGTGATTGAGATGACTGCTCTCGTCGACCCCCAGCAGTTCGGCGGCCGGAGCCTGATCTATCTGCCGAAGTACGCGGCTGCGGACGACGCGGTTTTCTCCAAGAGCGATGACGAAATCGAGCAGTCTTGCCTGGCCGCGCTGGCTCGCATGTATCCGCATTTCCGCCCCGACGATGTAGAGGCCTTTCGCGTTTCGCGAGTTCGCCAGGTCTTCGCCCTCTCCACGCTCGGCTATTCCACTCGTGTGCCGCCGGTGGAAACATCCATTCCCGGTCTGTCCATCGTCACCTCCGCTCAGATTGTGAATGGGACCCTGAACGTCAACGAATCCGTCCGCCTCGCTGAAGATTCTCTGCCGCTTGTCACCGCGCCCCTTGTGGGGCGCGGGACTCCCGTCCCCGCTGCTTTGTACCATGAAACCCATCGCCAGCTTGTCACTCGACCTTGATAACAAGTGGTCGTATATGAAGACGCACGGCGATCCAGGCTGGGATTCCTATCCCAGCTACTTGGACTTGGTGGTGCCGCGCTTCCTGGAAGTGCTGCGCGAACTCGACCTGAAAATCACGGTGTTCATCGTGGGTCAGGATGCCGCTCAGGAGAAGAATCACGCCGCGCTCGCCAGCATCACTCAGGCTGGGCACGAAGTTGGAAATCATTCGTTCCATCATGAGCCATGGCTGCACCTTTACACCCCTGAAGAGATTGAGCGCGAGCTGAGTTCCTCCGAGGAAACGATTGAGCGGGTCACGGGCTCGCGCCCCGTCGGCTTTCGCGGGCCGGGGTACAGCTTTTCGCCCGACGTACTGCGGGTCCTGGTCAGCCGAGGTTATCTGTACGACGCTTCGACCTTTCCGACATTTCTTGGCCCCATCGCACGCGCCTACTACTTCTTCAAGTCCCGTTTAAGCAGAGAGCAGAAGCAAGAGCGCAAGCAACTCTTTGGGAAAATCAGCGAAGGCTTCCGCCCGCTGAAGCCTTACTCGTGGAAAACGCCGGAGGGCCCGATTCTAGAGATTCCCGTCACCACCATGCCGGTCTTTCGCGTGCCGATGCATCTGAGCTACATCCTCTACCTGGCGCAGTTCTCGCGAGCACTGGCCACGACCTACTTTCGTTTCGCGCTCCTCATGTGCCGACTGCGGGGGATCAGCCCGAGTTTGCTCCTGCACCCGCTCGATTTTCTCGGCGGCGATGACGAGCCCGATTTGAGCTTCTTTCCCGCCATGAAAATGAAGGGGGCCGACAAGACCCGGCTGGTGACGGAAGTCCTTTCCATTTTCAGCAGTCAGTTCCGAGTCGTTCCTATGCTGGAACACGCCCGCGACTTCCTCGGCCAGCCGGCCCCGCAACCCGCATCCCGTCCTCAGCCAACGACCGTTTGATCCATGCCCCACCTTCGCCCACTTCTGATTCTCGGCACCCGCCCAGAAGCCATAAAAATGGCCCCGGTCGTGTTGGAGTGTGCGCGGCTCGGCCAACAAATCAAACCGATCATCTGCTTTACCGGTCAGCATGACGAAATGCTGCGGCAAGTGACCGACTACTTTGACATCAACGCGGACTTTGATCTCAAGGTGATGTCCGCGGGACAGTCTCTCGCCGCGCTTACCGCTCGCTGCCTGACCAGCCTCGACGACCTTGTCGCTCGGGAGAAACCGGATTGCCTCGTCGCCCAAGGTGACACCACCAGCGTCCTGGCGGCATCTATGGTCGCCTTCTATCGCCAACTCCCTTTCATCCATGTCGAAGCCGGCCTCCGCACGGGCAACTTGCAGCAGCCCTGGCCGGAAGAGTTCAATCGCCGGGTCGCCAGCATCACCACCACCTTGCACGCCGCCCCCACCGAGCGCGCGAAAGACAACCTGTTACGAGAAGGAGTTCCGTCGCAGCAGATTCGGGTTACCGGCAACACGGTGATTGATGCCCTGCTCTGGACGAGCCAGCGCGAGCGACAGAGCAAAATCTGGCCGGATCGCTATGGCTTTTTGCAAGACCGTCAGATGGTCCTCATCACTACCCATCGTCGTGAGAATCATGGCGGAGGACTCGACCAGATTTGCCAGGCAATCGCAAAACTGGCCCGTCACTTTCCCGAAACGGCGTTCGTCCTGCCCGTGCATCTCAATCCCTATGTGAAGAGTACTGTCGAAGGGTCTCTCGCCGGTATTGCTAACGTCCACTTACTCCGGCCGCTCCCCTATCCCGAGTTTGTCTGGTTGATGAGCCGGGCAAAGTTTATTCTCAGCGACTCCGGAGGAGTGCAAGAGGAATCTCCGTCGCTCAAAAGGCCGGTTCTCGTACTCCGCGAGACGACAGAGCGGCAGGAAGCGGTCGAATGCGGAGCGGTCGAACTGGTCGGCTCAAATTGCGAATCGATCGTGGCCTGGACAACGCGTCTACTCACCGATGAGCAGGCGTATCGAAGCATGCAGGTGGAATCGAGTCCCTATGGTGACGGGAAATCCGCTGTGCGGATAGTCGGTTGGCTTTTGGAGCACTTTGCCTCCTGAATGTCTCTTGCTGCAATCATCAGATGGTTGCAGTCAACAGACTTAGATCGGCTCAACCAGTGCAAATCGGGAAACGGGCACCAGAAATATAGACAATCGATACAAACTGTGTAAAATCTACATTCACCACAAACACCCCAAACTACCAACCGTTGGCGTTAATGACTAACGACCAGAAAAAACTGTAACAGGCGAGGCGAACGAGACCCAAAGGCGAAGCATCCTGAAACCGCATCTTCGATTAACTCCCCTAAAAGTCCTACCTGTGTCCGCCATCCCCACATCGGCCCGTAAATTGGAATCTGCAACTCCCGGTCTTTCCTCGGAAATTCCCGGGGAGGCTCCGGTCACATCGCCACGTCCTGTTCGGACTGAACCGCAAAAGCCTTCTTTGGCCATCGGCACTCGCAGTGGCCTGACCACAAGTCTTCTGCTGCTGGGAGCGGACGCCATCGCAATTGCTGCCGCCGGCGCTAGCGGATGTTTCACGACAGCGGTTTTCGCTGGCAATGCCGTCCCGGCCGCATTTTCGATACGAGTGGTCGTACTTCTGGGTGTCCTCCAACTCTTGGGATTGCGTCTTGCCGGCTTGCAGCGAGCTTGGGGAATCAATCCCGTGGGTTCGCTGGCCCGCTGTGTTCGGATCACGGCAGGGATGACCTTTTTCGTTGCCGCCGCTCTCATCACACTGGGCCAATCCTGGCAATCGCTTGTCGCAGCGATTATTGCCGGATTTTGCTCGACAATTTTTGTCCTGGCGAGCCGGTCGGTAGTGCTCTATCTCTTTGGCCGGGCTGACTGGTGGGGCCGTCGGGTGTTCGTGGTCGGCAGTGACATGCAGGCCGTCACGCTCTATTCAAAGCTCCTTCGCCAGCCTCAGCGAGGACTGCGGCCGATCGGGTTTATCGATGATCTGGAAACTCTCGATACCGATCTCGACCCCGCCCTCTATCTTGGACCCCCGGAAGCTCTCCGCGAACTGGCTCTGGAGCACGGCGTGACAGGGGCAGTTGTCGCCAAATCGTCTCCGGATTCTCAGACGCAGCGCCTCTTTTGCCGCGAAGAACTTGGCATTCGCGATTGGATTTTGATGTCGTCGCTAGATGGCTATCCGAGCCTGTGGGGGGAAGCAGTGGAAATCACCGGCGTTCCGGCACTGCTCGTTCGCAATCGCCTTCTTTCGCCGTGGTCGCGAGGGCTCAAGCGAGCAGCGGATCTGGTCATTACGCTGACCAGCGTGCTGCTGGCCTTGCCGCTCCTGGTCGCAATTCTGGCCCTAGTGCGATTTGGCTCACCCGGTCCAATTTTCTACGGTCAAGAGCGAATCGGCCGGCACGGCCGCAGGTTTAAGGCCTGGAAATTCCGGACAATGGTTGTCAACGCGGACGAAGTCTTGGAAGCTTACCTCGCGTCCGATCCCCTCCTGCGAGCGGAATGGGAAGCCAATCACAAGCTCAAGGACGACCCTCGCATTACCTGGATTGGCAAGTTTCTACGCAAAACCAGCCTCGACGAATTGCCTCAGCTTGGGAATGTGATTCGCGGCGAGATGAGTCTCGTTGGGCCGCGGCCCATTGTGGTAGCTGAAATCGACAAATACGCGGATGACTACGAATACTATGTGGACGTGCTGCCGGGCATCACCGGACTGTGGCAGGTCTCGGGCCGCAATAACACGACGTATCCGGAGCGCGTTGCCTTCGATGCCTACTATGTGAAGAACTGGTCCCTTTGGCTCGATCTTTACATCCTCGTCTCCACGATTCGAGTCATCCTGCTTCGCGAAGGTGCCTACTAACAAGCGGTTCGCACAATCGCGCTCGCCGTCATAACCTGCCCCGCGGGTTAACGGACTATGGCGCACCTGCTATCGAAGTTGGTCGGTTTCCACAGCCGGTAACTAGACTGGAGGATATCCGACCGGACACTGCAATTCTGCCGCTTGCCGCTCTGTTCCTATGCACGCCCGACCCCTTCACAACCTCTGGTGGCTGCATCCCACGGTCCTCTTCGGCGGTGGAGCGATCGTGACTTTGGCGATTGCCGTGTCGACATCGGAGTGGGGCTTTCAACTTTACAGCACCCGTAAGTATCTCGAACCCTGGCATTTGGCGATGGGCCTGGGTGCCTGGGGAACATATTCCCTCGGCGTCTGGCTGGCAATGTCGACCGGTCGGGAGCCACATCGGCCTTCGAAGCAACTCGACGAGGCCTTAGTCCCTTGGTTCTGGCTCGCCTACTTGCTCACGATGGTGGGGTATGGAATCTGGTTGCTCGTAGGGCTGAAAAACGGCTTTTCCTTAGGGATGGTGCGCGACCTGCTGCAAGGGGCGGAACAATCAACCGCCGACATGATCAAGAACGATATCTTTCCGACCATTCCCGGCGTTACCACCAGCACTCAGTTTGGCATTGCGGCCGTTCTCCTGGGTACATGGCTTTACTGCCGCGGACGCACCAATCTCCGCCTGCCAATTCTTTCGCTGATGGCCACCGGCACCGTTCGGGCTCTCATCTACAGCGAACGTCTCGCCCTCATCGAACTCGTTGCACCAACTGTTCTGATCGCCCTCCGCTTCTGGGTCTTGGATAAGCCTCAACTGGCATGGCGGCGCATATCTTTGCAAATTCTCCCACTCGTCGCCGTCCCGTCGGTCATCGTCTTGTTTGGCCTCTTCGAATACTTTCGCTCCTGGCAGTACTACAAAGACAGCTTCGATTCCCTCGCGGAATTTACCATCTGGCGGTTCTTTGGCTACTACACCACGGCCCACAACAACGGGGCGATGTCGATGACGCTGCGCGGCCCGTGGCCCATTCCTTACTCGACTCTTTCCTGGTTCTGGGAGTTTCCGCTTATCGAGGACGGACCCTTCGGTTACGAACAATTGACAGGTATTCGCCCCATGATGGACGTCCATCTCGACACTCTGGAGCGCTACGGCAACCCGGAACTCAACAACGACGGCGGCCTGTTCACTCCCGCCCGCGACTTCGGCTGGATTGGCTGCGGGCCGTTTTGGCTGGTGTATGGTTTTTTGGCGGGAAAGGCCTATCGCGGCTTTCTGGGCAACTCCCTGGCCGGCTGCATGTTCTATCCGTTCGTCCTCCTGGCTCTGCTGGAACTGCCTCGCCTGCAATATCTTTCGGCCACCCGCACCTTTCCGTCCCTGATGTTGTTGTTTGCCTTGATGGCCTGGCTCACCTGGCAAGAGCACAGCGCCGCTCACGGCCGCTCGACAACTCCTGCCCCCGGAGGTGCTTGAGTGGAAGCCGCCCTGCGAGTTCAAGTCAACGGCCGCTTCATGCGGCAGCGGGTCACCGGCATGCAGCGCTATGCCCGCGAAATCGTCGCTCGCCTGGGCGAACGAGTGGTTATCGTGGAACCTGCCAAGGCGGGCCACGGAATCCGCGGCCATTTGTGGGAGCAAGTCGGCCTCCCCTGCCGTCTTCGCCGTTCGCTCCTTTGGTCGCCATGCACCACGGGGCCGCTCGGCGTCGGTTCGCAGGTGGTCACCATTCACGACTGTGCTTTCCTCGACCGAGCCGAATGCTTCACCCCTCGCTTCGCCGCCTGGCTGCAATGGCTGGTTCCTAAACTGGCTCGTCGCGTGCGGCAAATCCTCACAGTCTCGGAGTACTCGAAGGACCGCATCGCCGAGATCTGCCGTGTGCCGGCGGAGAAAATCCACGTCGTGCACAACGGCGTCGATCCCCGGTTCCGTCCCGCTTCCGAACTGGAGATTGCCGCCGCCCGCGAAAAGTTCGCACTCCCCAAAACCTACGTTCTTTGCGTTGGCTCGCTCGAGCCCCGCAAAAACTTGCCAAGATTGCTCGCAGCCTGGAACCTGTTCAACGAACAGCGCACTTCGACGCCGCGGAACTCTCAGGACGCTCTCAAGCTCGTTCTGGTCGGGTCCACTGCCGCGGTGTTCGCTTCGGCCAAACTGGGAGTTCCCGAACAGAGCGTCGTCCTCACCGGATACGTGCCAGACGAGATACTCCCTGCTCTCTACTCCGGTGCCGCTGCGTTTGTCTATCCATCGCTCTACGAAGGCTTCGGCCTCACCGTGCTGGAAGCCATGGCCTGCGGTACGCCGGTCATCTGTTCCAGCACCACGTCGCTGCCGGAAGTCGCCGGTGAAGCCGCCATCCTGGTCGACCCGAGCGACGTAGCCGCCATCGGCCAGGCCATCACAAACCTTCTCAGCGACGAACCCCTGCGCAGTTCCCTTCGCGCTCGCGGCCTGCAGCGCGCCAAGGAGTTCACCTGGGATCGAGCCGCCGCCGAAACGTGGCAAGTCCTGGAAAACGCCGCCAACTAGAACCACATCATGTCCTCCGCTCCCAAACTCGCCGTCATCCACGAATGGCTCGATTCCTACGCCGGGTCCGAGAAGGTCGTGGAACAAATGCTCTGCTCCTTCCCTCAGGCGGACCTCTACGCCCTCGTCGACTTCCTCGCGGCGAAGGACCGCGGCATGCTGGCCGGCCGCGAAGTCCGCACCTCCTTCATCCAGAAACTGCCGCTCGCCCGCCGCCTCTTCCGCAACTATCTGCCGCTCATGCCGCTGGCGGTGGAACAGTTTGATCTGGCCGACTATGACGTCATCCTCAGCTCCAGCCACGCCGTGGCGAAAGGTGTGCTCACCCGCAACGACCAGCTTCACATCTCCTACGTCCACACCCCCATCCGCTACGCCTGGGATCTCCATCATCAGTACCTTCGCGAATCGAAGCTGACCTGGGGACTTCGCAGCCTCATCGCCCGCTTCACGCTCCACTATCTCCGCCTCTGGGACCGGTCCGCCGCCGACAGGGTCGATGTCTTCGTCGCCAACTCCCGCTACGTCGCCGCCCGCATCGAAAAGACCTACCGCCGCGAAGCGCACGTCATCTACCCGCCGGTGGACGTCGACCGCTTCACGTTCCAGGAGCGGAAGGAAGACTTCTATCTCGCCGCCTCCCGCCTCGTCCCCTACAAACGAGTCGACGTCATCGTGGAAGCCTTCCGCCTCATGCCCAGCCGCAAGCTGGTGGTCATCGGCGACGGACCGCAACTGAAGCGGCTCAAGAAGCGGGCCACGCCGAACATCGAATTGATGGGCTACCAGGATAACGCCACGCTCCACTCGCATATGGCGAGCGCGAGGGCCTTCGTTTTCGCGGCCGACGAGGACTTCGGCATCATGCCGGTCGAAGCTCAGGCCTGCGGCACTCCGGTGATCGCCCTTGGCCGTGGCGGAGCCAAGGAAACTGTCGTCGCCGGACGTACCGGCTGCTTCTTCGAATCGCAAACCCCCGAATCGATCGTCAGCGCCGTCGAGCAGTTCGAGTCGGAATCCTTCGACCCCTATCTCATCCGCGCCAATGCCGAGCGCTTTAGCACGCCCCGCTTTCGCCGCGAGATCGAAGACCTCGTCAGCCGCGAGTATGAGCAGTTCCGCGCCCGCTGGAACGGCCTCAGCGTCATTGCCCCGGAGCAGGAACAGGCGGCCAGGGCCTGAATCTTTCCCCTCTCGTTCCCACGGTCCCCGTGGAAACGAAAAGGGGTCGGGAAGGGTTTTCGCGTGTGACCTTCGATAGCCAATAAGACTCAACCGCGAAAACTCTTCCCGACCCCGTCCCCCCTCTCTCTTGGGGAGATGGCCGGGGTGAGGGTAATCGCGATGCAGTACCCACAGCGATCTCGGTTTCAGACAGGTCTGATTCATCTGATTCAGCTCTTTATTTTGCAATTTTCGGCTCGCCGCAAACCCCTGTTTGCACTGGCTTTAAGGCTGATTCACGCGATTCATTTGGTCCAAAATTCGTTTGTTGTGATTCATAACTACTCAGTTACAAGTGCATAAGTCGTTGATTTCATTGGCTTTAGGCGATCCCTCGGACATGAACCACTCGCCGTGACTCACCGACTGATAAGCCCTTTTTTGATTTACCTTCCTGTGATCCATCGCCGTAAGTCTCTTGTCCTCCATGACTTGCGACCCCACACATCTTGATTGACGCCTCAGGGTGATAAGCCGAACGGCAGATGAGAACTAACCGCGATGTAGCGGAACGGCGCAAGCCGTCCGGTGCTTGGGCCACGTCCAAGATTCACCGGGCGGCTTGCGCCGCACCGCTAACTGGTAAATCTTCATCTGCCGTTCGCTCGGCACAGGTCCGCGCGCAACTTCGTCCCAATCCCTAGATGCGCGAACAATCACTTTTGTTCACTACATGCAAAAGATTCTTTTTTTATTGGCGCAAAGGAAGTCGCCTTGAATCAGTCCCGCAGAAGGCAAGCTAACGGGCTGCGGACACCGGCGGTTCTTCTCCGTCTTTGCCAGTTGCTCCAAGAACCGGACGCTTCCGCCAGGCCCAATTCGCTCGGATGCCGCTTGCCGTGAGACAGGATGAACTGCCGGCACCAATCGGCCGCTTCCGCGCCCAAACCTCCATGTGCCCGTGCCGGCGGGCTGCGTCGCGGAATTGGCCCAGCAGTTTCGGCCCCTGGGGAGCAGCCCAAGGACTGATTACGGCGAGGCGGCGGTTGGTGGGATAATGGTGCCCCGTTGGAAATAAGTGGATTTTGACAAGTATACATATGTTTCAAATGCGGATGAGCCGCGGGCCAGCGAAAAAACTTGACTTTCCTCCGGGGGAGGTTTCTAATCAGTCCGCAATAGGCTGACCGGCGCTTGCATAGTCTGACCAACATCGGTCAGGCTAATCACCAGTTCGGCAAGCAGACGACACGCTATCCTGTTCAACGACTTCACCCGGGAATTGATTCTTGCAATATGTCGTCCTCTACTTCCGGCACGACATAAGAGACATCATCCCATTTTCAGATGCCGTTAAGCGGCTACGGCAGTTGCTTGTCGACACCGGAACCGGTGAATACGTGGAAGATGACATGGCGATTGACGGGGGTGATGCTGAAGCGGTTCTTTGTGGTGCTGACGCCGACTCGTTGTACGAAACGATATTTCCAGTGCTTAAGGAATTGCCGTTTATGCAGGGCGCTAAAGTGACTCTCGTTTATGGTCCTCTCAATGCCGGAGCAGCAGAGAAGACGTTTGAACTTCGAATCTGAAACGTTGGTTATGCCGAACAAGGCGTTGCATCTGACTGCAGCGGCATCAGGTAAAATCAGGGTTCCAAGTATCACCAGCCGCCGCCGCTGGTGAACTGTCACGTTCGGCCAACAAACATCCGAGGTACAGGAGACCACCATGCCCGCCCGCAAGTCTGACAAGACTTCCAAGACCGCAGTCCGCAAACCGGCCAAGCGCGCGGCGGCAAAAGGCAAGGTTGCCACGACGCTGCCGAAGACCATGCTCACCGGCAAAGCAAGCCCCGCGAAGGCAGCAGATGGTGACCAGCCGGTCTTCGCCTACATCGCCAGCTTGCCGCAACCGCAGCGCGGCATCGCCGAAAGACTGGATGCCCTGGCGGCCAAGACGTTGCCCGGCCTGCAGCGCTCCGTGAAGTGGGGCATGGCGTACTATGGCGTCGGCGATGGCTGGTGCTTTTGTTGCGGCGGCTTTGC
>JBJXFF010000036.1:0-18475 GCA_046153945.1 Pirellulaceae bacterium | reverse complement strand
CGATTGTGAATCAACTTTGGAACCGCCTGATGGGGCGCGGGCTTGTGATGCCCCTCGATCAGATGCACGACAATAACCAGCCGAGCCATCCGGACTTGCTGGCTTGGCTGGCTCGTGACATGCAATCGCACAAGTACGATTTGCGGCGGCTGATTCGCGGACTTGTGCTGAGCAAGGCCTATAGCCGCACGAGTGAATGGGATGGCTCGAACGCCAAGCCAGCGGATGAATTGTTCGCGATCGCCATCGTTCGGCCGCTTACGCCCTGGCAATACGGCACGTCTCTGCGAGTGGCCGCCGCCAGCCCGGAGTATTTTCCCGCCGATTTGAAAGAGGATGAGTTCGAAAATCGCGTCAAGCAAATGGAAGGGACCGGGCGGAACATCGCTGGCTCGCTGGAATATCCGGGGGACGACTATCAGGTGAGCGTGGATGAGGCGCTCCTTTTCAGCAACAGCGACAAGATCAAGAACGAGCTTTTGCGGGACGGCAAGGAGATGCTCCCCACCAAACTTGCAGAAACGAAAGAGCGGCGGGAAGCGATGGAAGCCGCGATTTGGAACATCTATTCCCGCCCGCCGGTCGATGAAGAATTACAGGCCCTAGAGCAATTCTTGCATAAGCACGAAGATCAGCCGGCCAAAGCCTGGAAGCAAGCGGTGTGGGCCATGCTGACGAGCGGGGAATGTCGGTTCAATTATTAGGCGAGCGGGGGGCGTCAGCCCCCTGATACTAAGCAGCCTGCGGAGATAGATAGTCCTATGTTCAAATCCGAAATCCGAAAGTCGAAATCCGAAATGGGTTCCCGCCGAACCTTCCTCGGCGCATCTGCCGCTGCTGCCGGACTCACGTTTGCCGCGGACATGACGGCGCTCCATGCCTTGCAAAGTCCGCTTCTCGCCGACGAACTTAAGAAGAACGACAAGCGGGTGATTCTGCTCTGGCTGGCCGGCGGAGCGAGTCAACTGGAGACTTTTGACCCCAAGCCAGGGCGGCCGACGGGAGGACCTTTCAAAGCGATACAGACCTCGGTCCCTGGCGTTCAGATATGCGAGCTGCTGCCGAAACTAGCGGATCGGATTGGCAAGTACACCGCGATTATTCGCGGCATGGACACCGGCAACGGCGATCACGGCAGTGCCGCCCGGACGATGCACCTGGGACGCCGCGATGAGCCTAATGTCAAATACCCCGACCTTGGCGCGGTGGTGGCGCGCGAGCTCGGCCGAGCCGACAGCCAAGTGCCGGACTATGTCAGCTTTTATACAGCGACAGAGGGGCGGGGCAACGCCATCAGCCAGTCGGGCTTTCTTGGAGCACGCTACGGTGCGATGTTCCTGACCGAGGGGAACTCACCGCCCAATCTAAAGCGGCTGGAGGAAATTACCGACCTCGATCATCAGGAACGAGCCGATTTGCGAAAACTCTTCGCCGACCGCTTCGCCCGCAGCCGGCAATCGTCCAGCCTCTCCAGCCATAACGAAGCCTACAGCCGCGTCCGTGGGCTGATGGCGAGCGAGAAGCTCTTCGACCTCTCACAAGAGCCAACGCCGATGCGGGACAAATACGGCCCGACGCTCTTTGCCGAGCAATGTCTCATCGCCCGCCGTCTGGTGGAGGCTGGCGTGCCGTTCGTCAAAGTTTCGCGAGCGTGGTGGGACAGCCACGGGCAGAATTTTGAGACGCACTTGGAACTCGCCACGGAACTCGACCATGTGATGAGCACGTTGCTGGATGACCTGCAAGAACGAGGACTCCTCGATCACACTCTGGTTATCACCCTTTCGGAGTTCGGCCGGACCCCGCAGATCAATGCCAGCCTCGGCCGCGACCACTTCGCCAGCGCCTGGAGCGTCAGCCTCTCCGGCTGCGGGATCAAGCGCGGGAGCGTCTATGGCAAGAGCGACGACGACGGGCACAAGGTTATCGAGGGAAAGGTCGGCGCGGCTCAGCTTTTCGCTACCATCTTTCAGGCTCTCGGCATCGACCACCAGAAGAATTATCACGTCGGTGCCCGGCCGCTGCCACTGACCGACCCGGGGACGCAGCCGATCCGGGAAGTATTGGTGTAAGGTAAGTATTGTCACCGTACCGCCTCTTAGAAGTATTCGCTAACGCAAACCTTGGGATGCCCCTGATGCCTCAGCCTCGCTATGCCTTCGACCGCCGCCACTTCCTGCGCATGGGTGCCGCCGGGGTTGTAGGAGCCTCACTGCCATTTGCTGCTCGGAGCGATTCTGTCGCGGAAGCCCGCACAGGAAAGGCCAAGTCCGTCCTGCTGGTGCTGCTTAGCGGCGGACCAAGCCAGCTTGACACGCTCGATCCAAAACCGGATGCACCGGCCGAGGTGCGGGGAGAGTTCACAACGATTGGGACGACCGTTTCGGGAGTCAAGGTCTGCGAGCATCTTCCTAAACTCGCCCAGCAGACGGGGCGCTGGTCTATTGTCCGCTCCTTGGCCCATCCGGAGCATAATCATCTCCTGGCGACCCATGTGGCCCTCACCGGCCGGCCGACTCCCTTGCCGCGCGGTGCGAGCGATCTGGATCGGGTTGAGTCCCGCAACGATTTCCCCAACTTCGCCGCCGCCTTCAATTTCATTCGCCCTCAGCCGGACGGAGTTCCGACGGGAGTTTCGCTGCCGAACTACTTAATTGAAGGTCCGCTGACCTGGCCGGGCCAGCACGCCGGCTTTTTGGGCCCCAAGAATGATCCGTGGCAAATTAATCGCGATCCGAGCAGCGCCGATTTCAAGGTTGATGCCCTGAGCTTGCAAGACGGCGTGACCATCCCCCGGCTGCAGACACGGCGGGAATTATTGGAGTCGCTGAATTGTGGAAACTCTCCCTTGGCGGCGAGCGGTCGCGCGACTTCGCTGGGAGAACAACAGCAAGCGGCATTCTCCTTGCTGACGTCCGCCCGCATGTCCAAGGCATTCGACCTGGGTCAAGAGCCGGCAGCCGTGCGGGACCGATACGGCCGCAATAAGTTCGGCCAATCGCTCCTTTTGTCTCGTCGGCTCATCGAAGCCGGCGTGCCTGTCGTGCAGGCAACCATGGGGATCGTTCAGACCTGGGACACGCACGTCGATAACTGGGGCCGGCTGAAGAATACCCTGCTGCCACAACTTGACCTCGGATTGGCGGCACTCATGGACGACCTATCCGCTTCTGGCCTGCTCGACCAAACGCTCGTAATTGTCATGGGCGAGTTCGGCCGTACCCCCAGAATCTCGACGCTTCCCGGCGAAAAAAGCCCCGGCCGGGATCACTGGGCCTCCGCCTATTCCGCACTCTTCGCCGGAGCCGGCATCCGCGGCGGCCAAGTGGTGGGCCAAACTGACTACAAGGCGGCCTACCCCATTTCGCAAGCCTGGTCCCCAGCCGACGTCTGCTCGACGATCTACGATGCGCTCGGCGTCAGTTCCGAGGTCGTAATCAAAGATCCGCTGGAACGTCCTCATCACCTGGTTAATGGCCGAGTGATTGCTCCGCTATACACGGGAGCAAGTTCCTGATTTGATCCGAAGCACAATCTTGCAAAACCAATCGCATGGCCATCCCCACTACTTTCAAGCTCCTCAAAGACCATTCTCGCCAGGAGATCTTCTTCGATTTCGCGAGGTTGCCTTCCTCCAATCGTCTGTTTCTTGGCGCATCGGACGGGAAGGTTTACGACGTGGACGTGCTGGCGGAGAAGCCGGAGTGGAAAACTCTGGAAGGGCATTCCAGCTACGTGACGGGAGTCGCGCTGGCTAGCGGCAATCAAACGCTTGTTTCCGGCGGCTATGACGGCAAGCTGATCTGGCGGAAGGTAGAGAACGGCGAAGTGATTCGCATGACGGAAGCGGCCCACAGCAAGTGGATTCGCAAAGTCATCGCCTCCCCCGACGGCAAACGGGTCGTGAGCATTGGTGATGATATGTTCTGCCGCGTCTGGGACGCAGAGACTGGGAACAAGCTCCACGAACTCAAGGGACATGAAGAAAAAACGCCGAACCACTTTCCCTCAATGCTTTATGCCGCCTGCATCTCGGCGGACAATCGCCTGCTGGCAACGGGAGATAAAGTGGGGCACGTTGTAATCTGGGATCTGGCCGCGGGGAGCAAACTCGCGACCCTGGAGGTTCCAGGCCTATACACTTGGGATCCCAAACAGCGGATCCATTCTATTGGCGGCATTCGCTCGCTGGCATTTTCGCCAGACGGGAAGAGCTTGGCCGTCGGCGGCATTGGTCACATCGGAAATATCGACCATCTTGATGGTCCCGCCCGCGTGGAGCTTTTCGCCTGGGAGAAGAACGAGAAGCTCCATGAGTTTCTGGGCGACGGGAAAGGCTTAATCACCAGCCTCGTCTTCGGACCCGACGGCAAGTGGCTACTCGGCGCGGGAGGTGACAATGGGGGCCTGACGCAGCTTTACGACCTGGAATCCAAAAAAGTCGCTAAGTCCGAAAAGGCTCCGATGCACATCCACGCCGTGGCGCTTGCCGAGAATTCCGAGACGCTCTTCGCCTGCGGCCACCACAAGGTCGCCGTCTTTGAACTCAAGGCCGCGTAGCGGTTAGCTGGCGGCTGGCAAGGCATTCGAGATCTGGTTAAACGTCGCGTTGGCGTTGGTACCGATGGTCGTGATCGTCCCCAGGCAGACGACAACGATCAAGGCCAGCATCACGGCATATTCCACCGCAGTGGGGCCATCTTCGGAAACGAGCAGGTGACGGGCGCGCAGAAGCAGAGCTTTCATCGAAAGGACCTCCAAATGTGCCGCCGGCGCAGGCTCCGACAAGGAGGCGAGCGGGACGGCTAGGAATGATTTGCGGCTGAAGCCGCAAATGTCAATAAAGACCTCATTCCCCGGCCAAACCCTTCGGCAACTGGCTGTCCTGAATTCGAGTGAATCCGGACCCTTTAGTTTTGCGTCCCGGCCTTACAACCGGTTTGCCTTTATCGAGGATGGAGGTCGGCAACAGCCGGCGTGACTCGCCGCATACCGTTGCATTGCTTGGACAAAACAAACACTAGCTCAGAGGTGGCGATTGTCAAATATCGCCAAGAAAAACTCTCAAACAGCGGCAGTCGCTTCTTTGGACTGCATGCGGCTTTCGGCGAGGGACGTGTTGGCATTCAGAATGAGCGTAACCGTCCAGCGGCCCTGAGCATCGCCGCGGACTTGCCAGTGCGGATGCAGACAGACCGATTGATGGACCAATTCAAAGCCCCCTTCGGACTGGCTGACTGTTTCGATGGGAAACGACCACAAATCGGTCGGTCGGTTCGCCGTAAGCTGCACGTCTATGCCGAGCCACTCGTCGGTCAGGCCAATTTTCTGAATCCCTTTCAAATCCAACCGGCTGCCGAGTTGCCCCAGCCGCTGCCCGTCCAAATTGTGGAAGTAGCGATCGTCGGCGCCGGAGGGAAGTCCCGCCAGATTGAGTTCCACGGCAAACTGGAACACTTCGCCCGCCGGCAAGTTTTCCAGCAGGTAAACGATCTCCAGAGCTGGACTCCGCGAGATCATAGTCACCCCCTTGGTGATCTTGATCTCACGCCCATTGGCGTTACCCGTTCGCGTCAGTTGCACCTGCACCCGGTCCGCTCCGCGACGGATCTTCGTGTCATAAATGCCATTGACGAAGTCGCCGCGCTCCGCGGCTTCACCAAAAAGTACCTGGTCGGCTGTCACTGACTCGTCATAGAAGTGATCGAGCAAGCTCTTACGAGGCGTCTTGTCATATTGCAGCCGCTGTTCCAGCCCGGCTTGCTTGAAGACGACCCGATCGTGAATGCTGGCGACGTTGGCGTTGCCGTTGTTTGCGCCACCGAGGACCTTTTTGTGATAGGCCTCGGGCCGCCGCGTGAGCGTGGCCAGCAGATTGTGGCAGATCGTGCGGACATCGAGTTCATACATCTGTCCGCCGGACGACGGGGCAAGCAGGCAGATGAGCTTATCGCCGGCCAGCCGGACCTCTTGCCGCAGGTCGAAGTTGTAGTCGTCGACGGTCGCCTCGACGAAGCCGCCGGTCTTGCCGATAGCCCGGTCCAGCAAGTTCTCGCTGGCAATAAGTTGGTTGTAGATGGCGTTCCGCAAATGGGGCAGATAGATGCCGCCGAAGGCTCCGTGCCAATACGGGCAGTTGCACTGGCCGCGATAAAGCGACTGCCGGGCGAAGCGAAAGGCGTCACCTTCCACTCCCTGCTCACGGGCCTGCTCGATGCGGCGGCTGGCCATCATCATGCGGGAGTACATCTCATTCGCTTCGGGGTACTTCACCTTGAAGTTCCGCCAAAAGCCCCCGCGAATGAACCGCTTAATCCGCGGCCAACGAGGATCGTGTTCCAGGTCATGCACCACGTTGTCGTATTCGAGCTGCTGGGCTACGGGAAGCGACCACTCGGTCATTTCCCGGTAGCTGCCGTCCGGCAGATAGACCTTGCCAATCGGCGGCACGTTCTCGACCGCATCCGCCAACGTGCTGAGCTTCAGCCAGTCGCGATTGGAGAGCAGAGCATCAAAAAAGCTCCGCAGCCAGCCGTTGTCGTAGACGTGCTTTTTGGTATCGGGCCAGGTCCCGAACTTCTCGCCGTCATCGCCGAACACAACAACGGCATTGGGATGTTTCTCCGCAATGCCGCGAAGATAATCAATCGAACTCTGCGGCGACTGGAACGGAATCGTATAGCGAAGCGTCTCACTCCCAGGAAAAATCGAGAGGAGCTTGCCGTCATCTTCCGTCAGATAGGAGCCATGAAGCTGATCCTCGACAAGACCGGCGTTCTTGAAATGAAAGTCATCGAGAACCGTGTACTTCATGCCCGCCGTGGCGAGGTCGCTGGTCAACGACTGCTCCCAGACCCGTTCCGGCATCCAAAGCCCTTGGACATGCGCCCCAAGGCGGCTCTCGAGCCAGGCGGTGTAAGTTTCGATCTGGCCGATCCGGTCCCGCGAGGGAATCATTGTGAGGATTGGCTCATAGAACGGTCCGCCGATGACCTCGATCCGGCCGGCGCTGACGAGGCGAGCCAGACGGTCCACATAGTCGCTGTGATGCTCGTCCAGCCATTCCATCAGCGGGCCGCTGGTGTGCAGCGAAATCCGCAGCTCCGCGGGGTAAGACTCGAACAGGTCCAGGAATGGCAGGTAACTGTCCTGATACGCCTGCTCAAAAACGCCGCCGAAGTTGCCGACCGGCTGATGGTTATGCAGGACCAAACAAAGGCGAAGCGGATTCATGGTGCGGTATGGGGATGTAGGACGGGCTTCCCAGCCCGCCCTCTGTTGCTAGCAGGATTTGGCCCGCGCAGGCGAAGACGTTTCACCCTAACTATCGGCAGAATCGGTCAGGCTTTCCTAAGGAATACAGGCTAAGGAATACAGGGTTGAGTCCATTAGTTGCACGCCCACGCCAAGCCGTGGACATGCCACCCATCAGGGAGAGGCCCGCAGGGCCTCGGCGGCTGCTTCGGGGCTGACGGTATTGATGAAGACGCCGGTGCTCCATTCGAAGCCCGCCACCTTCACAAGGCGAGGAAAAATCTCGATATGCCAGTCATACTGACCGGGGGACCCAATGTCAAAGGGCGCGGGCCTTAAATAGTAGTTATAAGCGATAGGCCCGAGCGTACGTTCGATACGACCGATGATCTCACGCACAATCGCGGCAAGTTCCCCAAGTTCGCCAGCTTGCAATTCGTCGAAAGGAGACGCCGAGGATTTGGCGGCTACGCAGACCTCATAAGGAAACCGGCTGGCGAAGGGACAGAAGGCGACGAAGCTGGCCGACTGGGAGACCAGACGCATCCCGGCGGATAGTTCCGCTTGAACGACCGACTGCAGCAGGCTCCGCTGATGGCGGCGGTGGTAGCTGTCGGCAATCGCCGCGTCCCGCTCGACCTGCTGCGGCATCTGATAGAGAGCCATGAGCTGGCTATGGCTGTGCTCCATCGAAGCACCCGCCAGCGGCCCAACATTCTTGAAGGCTTGAACGTACTTCGCCTTCCCCGCCCCCCGATGGAAAGCAATCCGGTCCCGATAGGCTAGAAAGAGGAAATCCGTCTCTGCCGGCGTCAGGTCCGTCAGGCTGACGACGTGCCGCGGCGACTCAATGATGACCTCGTGCTCCCCCAGTGCCGGAACAGTCCGAAAGAGGCAATCGTCGTTGCAAGCTGCTGCCTCGACTGCTGTAGAATTGCCGGCTCCATTCACTGCCGGATACTTGTTCGGCACGACCCGCACCGACCAGCCCTTCGTCGCACGGCCAGTTTCAGAATACCGGGCCAATTCCTCTGGCGTTTCGTGCTCATTCCCCAGGCAAAACGGGCACGTCGCATTCTCGCGGCGTGCCGGCTGGTCCAGGAACTCGCTGGGCCGCGTCTGCCGCTCGCCGCTGAGGATGACCCATTCCCTCGTCAGCGGATTCTGGCGGTACTCAGGCATGACGTAGGAGGGGATTCCAATCCCGTCCGTGGTAATCAGAGGTGGGAAAAGCAAGGCAGGAGGACGGGACTAGAGTCCCATCCTACACAAGCCGCCCATTTCCCAAAACCGGCCTAGAACTGGTAAGAGCTGCCGCAGCCACAGGTCTTCTTGGCCTGTGGGAGATCGAGGTGGAACCCGCTCCGCTCCAGTCCGTTGATGAAGTCGAGCTTGGCGTCTTCCAGGTAGAGCTCGCTCTTCTTGTCCACGACGACCGGCGTCCCGAAGAAGTCGTACTTGCTGTCGGCCTTCTCGTCGTATTCCTTGTCAATCTGCAAGCTGCTGTTATGCCCGCTGCAGCCGCCGGCAACCAGGCGAATTCGCAGGAACGATTCCGGCCCGGCGCTCTCAATGTACTTCTTGGCTTCACTCGCGGCAGATTCGGTCAGCGTAATCATTGCTTCTCACCCTTGTGTTGAACGTCAAATACAGCGGATTTTTGACAACCGCCTATGTCTTAAATATACCACCCCGGCTGGAATAGGAAAGGTGGAAACCGGTGAGAGGCAAAAGCGGAGGTCGGAAAGCCGAAAGCTGGCAGAAACCACGATCCGGCCCGGCGAAAAAGGCGAGCGGGGGGCGTAAGCCCCCTGATACCACCCCGAAGCGCCAGCAAGGGAAATGCGTCTTGCACCGAAACAACGTCCAATTCCCTCGCCGTTAGGGGTCGGGAGGGGTTTCGCCCTCTTAACCTTTGCACCTCGCCAACCCGCCGCGGCGAAACTCCTCCCGACCCCGTCCGGGTGGCGCTGCTAGAGGATGTCCAAACTGGGGGGACGTCCCGCCGGGAAAATGGGACCAACTCCCACTCAGCGCGAACGGGGTCAGGTAAGGTTTCGCGTCTCGGTGACCCGTGTCGATCCATGATGGAGTCGCGCGAAACCCTTCCCGACCCCTGGCCTGACCTAGCGCGCCCCTTCCGGGCTCAAGGTGAGGCAACGAACTGTTTGGCATCGTGAGTTACGGACCTGTCCCCGTTGTTCTGCTCTCCGGTGAGGTGGCCTATTCGAGGTCACGGGCAAGAAAATGGAATTTGTAGTCCTTGAGATCAATTGTGTCGAGTTTGTCCTCAACAACTCGAAGAACCTCAATCTTACTTTCAATGTGAGTTTTCTGTTCTGGTGTGGCCGAACTGAGTTTGGCCGTCTCTTCTGCAATCACCGCTCGAACGGTCGCAAGTCCTTCAGAGGCTCGAAACCAGCGTGGACGATCAGAAGGCGAGAAGGTGTAGTCTTGCAAAGAGGGCCGATCATACGCATCTGCATCACAAACCATTGCGAAAGCGAACTCCTCCGCGTTGATCCCTTCGTTGGGATCGCAATCCAACGCACCGGCTACCCGGATAAAGAGGCGTTCTGCCCTAAAATTCGCCATATTTGGCCTAAATGTTGTTTGCGAAGACTACGTCCGCATAGTACCGAGCGCCCCGCGCCTCGTCAAATCGACAGCCGCCCGATTATCGGAAAAACGTGAACCGAAAGCCCTGAAGGGGCGCGCTAAGGGGCTCTCGGCCAGCGCTCGCGGTCCCTAGCGCGCCCCTTCAGGGCTGCCGACATGTTTGCTCACCTCCCCAGGGCTGCGCCGGCTGACGCCCGGCTCGCCCTGCGCTGACCTAGCGCGCCCGTTCCGGGCTCAAGGCAAGGGAACGAACTGTCCGGCATCGGTTGCCGTGCGGCTAGGCTTTCAGGTAGCATCGGGGGAGGCTGTCGTGTCGGCGGTGTATTCCCCTTGCTGTGGCGCGATAATGTTCCTAGCAGCTTCACTTCTCCACATTCTTCTCTGAGGAACCTGACCCATGTCCGACAACTGGATCGCGTTGATTCCAGAGGATCCCAGGTTCATTCCCGAACGCGAGAAGCAAGCACTCGCTCGTGAACGATTTACCGAAATAGCTCCCCAGGCCGACGAGATCGGTATTGAGGTGTACGATGCCGTCACGTTCTTCAATTGTGGGGCAAACTGTGAACGTATTCTTTGTCCAATATGTAGCACGGAGATCCCGGTCACATGGTGGCAAGACCGCATGGATGAGGATTTCGAAAATGGATTCATGCTGGCCTGCTACGTGATACCCTGTTGTGGTGCACAACGCACGCTGCATGAACTTGTTTACGAATGGCCGCAAGGATTTGGCCGTTTTGCGATCAATGCGATGAACCCGAACATTGGCAAGCTCGAAGATAGATACAAGCAAGAGTTTGAAACAATCCTAGGCACGCAGCTGCGCGTGATCTATCAGCATCTTTGAGGTGGTTTGCGGCTAGCGCTCGCGGTCCTTCAGGGCTGCCGGCATGTTTGCTCACCTACCCAGGGCTGCGCCGGCTGATGCCCGGCTCGCCCTCGGCTGACCTAGCGCGCCCGTTCCGGGCTCAAGGCAAGGGAACGAACTGTCCGGCATCAGTTGCCGTGCGGCTGGGCTTTCAGGTAGCATCGGTGGAGGCTGCCGTGTCGGCGTATACAGCAACCCTCGATTCGACGGTCGAAAGGGAAGGTCATGCAGAAGGTTAAGAAATTCATGAACCTGCCCATATCGGGCAGTGGGTGCCTCTCGGCAAAGTTTCTCTATAACGACACCGATGGCTGCCTTGAGTTCAAGTATAGCGACGGCAAAACAGGCAAACCCTCGATTGGCCAGCTCAAGTTCCCGCACGTCATGAGTTTTCGGTTTCGAGATGAAATGCGGAGCTTGGGTTTTTTCTCGGAGTCGTATGATTCGGTAGCTGAGGTGCTCAATTCGGAATGGCTGGCGGAGTTGGAAAAAATAGAGCCTGCAAAAATTCATAAGCTATGGAAGCGCCGCCATTTTGCCGTCTTCCTCTCAAGCTGCGGCTTCTTTGAACTCATCGCAGACGATTGCGATTTTTTCTGTGAGAGAGAGTGATTGAACTAAGTTCCCGAATCGAAATGGACGCATTTGATGGGGTGACCCCATGCAGTTTGATAAAGAACCAATTCTCAGCGGAATCGCGCGTCTCAAGCAGAAGGGAATTGCTTTTGATCAGGGGTTGAGCGACCGCGAAGTCGGTGCGCTCGAGAGACGGTTCACGCTGGTCTTTCCTCCCGACCTGCGGTTTTTTCTGCAATCAGGACTGCCGGTTTCGCCCTATTTCGTAAACTGGCGGGGTGAATCCGATCAACTGGCCGAAAGGTTCGAGAGGGTGGTGGAAGGAGTCCTGTTTGACGTTGAAAACAACGTGTTCTGGCACTCCGCCTGGGGAACCCGGCCGAAAGAACGCCCCGAAGCTTTGGCGATGGCGCAACGGAATCTTGCCGACGTACCAAAGCTGATTCCCATCGGCGACCTCCTCTTCACGAAATGCATTCCCGCCACGCCCAACGAACCGGGGAACCCGGTTTTCTCGATCAATCAAACCGACGTGCTGCATGCGGGGAGGGATCTCGGCGATTTTCTCCACTGGTTCTCACGGCCCAAGGAAGAATTTGAACGGGACGAGGAGAGTGGCAATTCGCCAACGCCGGTGTTTAGTGAAGACTACCGCCATATTGAATTTTGGACGGACGTCGCGAGACAGAATGCTTCCATGTAATCTCGGGCGCGGAGCGCGGGATCTCTGGGCATGGAACGTCAACCGAGGCGCTACGTCAGGGGGCCCTCGAGTCTTTGGCGGCAGAGATTTGACGTAAAGCGGAATTGGGGACGCCAAAGACTCCCGACCCCGACTTTTCGACCCCGGTTTTTCAGAACACCAAAAAAATTTGGCGACCCCCTTGGCTTTTGGTCCTCTCTAGTGTACAATAGAACCAATACGGGCCGGCGGGAAACCGGTGAGTTCTTTGACAAGTTGGGAGCAGAGAATTGGGGCTGGGGAGAGGGTGCGCGCGGGGGCTGGGGAAAGCGGAGGTCGGAAAGCCGAAAGCCGGGATTTGAAATCTGGGATTTGAGATTTGAGACGGAAATCGGGGGGTGTTGAAAAACTAGGGGGGTTATTCAACACCTATAGCGCCACGGGGGGCGGGGGGGTGTTGAATTAGCCGGGGGGTTTTTCAACAGATGTGAGGCGGAGGGAAGGAGCCAGGGGATTTGAAATCTGAAATTTGAGATTTGAGACGAGGGGACTTGAGACATGGAAGACCGCCTGAAGGCGGGACTCCAGCGACTGATTTAGCGTGAATCAGAAATGCGGCCCTGAATCAAGGTTACGGCGAGGTGAATCAACGGAACTTATGTTCACGTAAGGGGTTGGGGGAAGGTGAATCGTCGTAAGTCTCGGAAAAAATGACTGTGAATCAGTGAATCTGGGTTTGCCTTTCGGGGATGGAGGAGGGGCTGGAAGGGCTGGTGTCAGAGAGCCAGCTTCGTCTGTCGCGGAACGCTGACCCCAGCTAGTCGTTCCTTGGCCATGGCGCAGTACTCTTCCGAACAGTCGATTCCCAGATATTTGCGGCCCAGCTTTTTGGCGACGACCGCCGTTGTGCCGCTGCCGAGGAAGGGGTCGAGGACGATTCCTTCTGCGGGAGAGCCGGCGAGGATGCAGTTGCTCGCGAGGGATTCGGGGAAGACGGCGAAGTGGGCGCCGCGGAACTTGGAGAGGGGGATCGACCAGACCGTTCGCTTGTTGCGGCCGAGCGGGTGAAAGGCCTGGTCCCAGCGGCCGTCGTGCAGGTTGTTGTCGCCGCCGTTTTTCCCCGCCTCCGGCGTCCCGCCGCGCCGGCCAAAATGGCCACGGCCACCTTTCATGCGGCTCTTGTCGCTGAAGGTGACGTGCGGCTCGCGGATGGCGTCGGCGTCGTAATGGTAAGTCCTGCTTTTGGTGAAGAAGAAGACGTATTCATGGTCGGTCGTGGGGCGGTTCTTCACCGACGACGGCATGGCGTTCGGCTTTTGCCAGATGCAGTCGCTCCGCAAAATCCAGCCGTCGTCGATCAGGGCCAGAGCCACCCGCCACGGCAGCCCGAGTTGCTCGCCGCCGTCGTACTTATCCCCGATCACCAGCCAGAGCGAGCCGGCCTCCTTGAGCACCCGGCGGCACTCGCCAAATATGGCCACCAGGCGGCGGACATACTCCCGCGGCGACTCCTCCAGCCCCACCTGCTTCGCCTCCCCCGCATAATCCCGCTGCCGATAATACGGCGGGCTGGTGACGATGCAATCGACCAGATTTTCCGGCCAGGCGGCAAGGACCGCGAGATTGTCGCCGTGATAGATGCGATTGAGAGGAGGGACAGCCATGTCGCGAAAATCCGTTTGGAGAAGTGATGGGAGATGTTATAACGGTCAGAGTGTGCCGGTAGGAAGATGTAACTCGAACTCAGCAGCCCAATATGACTCGCCTCTCCCTCCTCTGTGCCTTCGTGCCACTGTGTGCCCCCCTCTTCCTCTTCGCCGCGGATGTCGCCCCCGCCAAGAAGATGTCCGGCGAGGTGAAATACGCTCCGGCGAAAGACGAAACAGGAATCCCCGACCGATTCAAGCTGGATGCACATACCTTTGCCTACGAAGGAACGCGGTTCCCGCTGGAGTCGACGACGCTGGAAATCTGGGAAGTGACGTTCCCTTCCCCTGTGAAGACCACCAGCGAGATCAACAACACCGTTCACTGCGAGTATTACCGCCCCAAGGGACTCGCCGAGGGGAAAAAAGCTCCAGGCGTTGTCGTGCTGCATATTCTGGGAGGGGACTTTCAGCTCTCGCGGCTGTTTTGCAATAATCTGGCGCAGCGCGGAGTGGCGGCCCTGTTTTTGAAGATGCCGTATTACGGACCGCGGCGCGACCCGGCAAGTCCGCGGCGGATGATCAGCCCCAAGCCGGACGAAACCATCGAAGGGATGACTCAGGCCGTTTTGGACATTCGCCGAGGTGCGGCCTGGCTCGCCGCCCGCGAAGAAGTGAACCCCGAGGAACTCGGCATTTTCGGCATCAGCCTCGGCGGCATCACCGGGGCCCTCGCCGCCACCGCGGAGCCGCGACTGAAGAATGTTTGCTTGCTGCTTGCCGGCGGGGATCTCGGCAAGGTGGTCATCGAATCGAAGGAAATCGAAAAATACAAGAAGGAATTCGGAACTGTTCCTGATAAAGAGGAGTTCCTGGCCAAGCTGAAAGTGATCGACCCCGTCACCTATGGAGCCAACGCGAAAGGGCGTCGCATCCTGATGATGAATGCCAAGAGCGATGAGATTATCCCCAAAGCTTGTACGGAGTCACTTTGGAAATGCTTCGGCGAGCCCCCCATCCACTGGTATGAAGGAGGGCACTACAGCGTCGCCTGGCACTTGATTGATGCGCTGGACAAGACAGGGCAGTTCTTCGCGGCGGGAGGGAAGAAAAAAGACGAGTAAGAGCAGGAGTACGGGTATGAGTACGATTTGAAATGTGAGTAGGAATTTGGATTCCGAATCCTACTCGTACTCATGCTCTTACTCCTACTCGTCCTCTCCCCCTCCTCGCACGGTGGTTTCAGCTAACCCACCAGTTCCTTCATCGGCGTCCGCTTATCGAGCAAATACTGCGGGCGTCCCGCGGTGTCGTGTAGCTGGACACTGTTGATGTCGATGCCGAGGTTGTGATAGAGCGTGGCGAAGACTTCCTGGAAGTGAACCGGTCGGTCCTTGGCGTATTCCGCGTTGCGAGTTGAAGAGCCGATTACCTGGCCGAGCTTCATCCCGCCGCCAGCGAGGAAGCACATCATGAGTGCGGGCCAGTGGTCGCGGCCGGCGTTGTTGTTGACCCGCGGCGTACGGCCAAACTCGCCCCAGACGACGACGGAGACATCTTTGTCCATCCCGCGATCGGCCAAGTCAGTGAGGAGCGAGGCGAGGCCGCGGTCCATGTTGGGGAGTTGCCGTTTGAGCGTGGTGAAGTTGCCGCCGTGCGTGTCCCAGCCGCCCCAACTGAGGGTGACGACTCTGACTCCTGCTTCGACCAAGCGACGGGCGGTGAGGAACTGTAACGCATCTTTGCCATAACGTTCTTTGTCTTTGGGATCCATCGAACCGGCGTCGAGGGCCTTGGCGACAGTGCCAGAGGTGACGACGCCGACGGCCCGCTGGGTGAAGGAGTCGAGAGCTTCCATCTGTCCGGTGCCGTCCACGTCGCGGCGCAGCCTGTCGAGCGAGGTGAGCAGGTTGGTGCGGTTACCGAGCCGGGCCTCGCTGAGGCTGGCATGCAACTTGAGATTCCCACCCATCGGCTCATAGGGCTTGTAGACCGGACCGAGATAGCCGGGGCTGCCGCCGTTGTAGGAAATGAATGCCGGCGCACCATTGTCGGAAGGACCAGAAACTTTGGCCACGACACTGCCGAGTGAAGGGCGTCCGCCGGCATTCCGCAAGTCGCGCTGGTCGTAGGCGGAGTGCGTTTGGTAATTCGAATGTTGGCCCGTGGAGCCGATGAGCGATCGGACAATTGCGAATTTGTCAGCCATCGTGGCGAGCTTCGGCATGTGCTCGCAGATGTCCATGCCGCTGACGTTGGTGGCGATCGGCTGGAACTGGCCACGGAATTCGGAGGGGGCATCCGGCTTCAGATCGAAAATGTCCTGATGGCTTGGCCCGCCCGAGAGATGCACGTTGATGACGGCTTTCGTGCTGGACTTGATCCCCGCCTGCGCCTCCGCCGCCAAGAGCTGCGGCAGCGAAAGACTCGTCATGCCCCCTAACGCGGCTCCTCCTAAGGTTAACGAGCCGAGCTTGAGAAAGCTCCGCCTGGAAACGCCGTCGCAATACTGCTCGCTACGTCCGAGATTGATCTTGAGCATGAGGAGGCTCCTGGGAAGTGACGAAATGGAATCTGCTTACATACGATCTCTGGGCTGGATGAACGCATCCAAGATATCAGATGCGTATAGGACGTCAAATATTTTCCAAAAATCCCTGACTTAAATGCCAGTGGCCGGCTAGAAATCAGCTCATCAGCTCCGCTAGCGGGCCGAATTCTTCCTGAGCGGCGGGATTATCTTCGCTGGGATTGAACGCCGCGCGAGGTTGGCCCACGGCGCGAAGCAAAGTCGCGTAGAGCGCATTGATGGGCCGGCTGCCAGGCTGGCCAAGTGAGGGGAATTCCAGAAACCGTCCCGGGCGCAGTGCTCCGTTCAGGTTTCCAATGAGGACGAAGGGCCATTGATCCCCTTTGGAATGATGGGCGTCGGCTCCGTCGCTGGTATACACAATGAGCGTGTTATCCATGAGCGGTGTTCCATCGGGATCGCTGGCTTGTTTGAGGCGTTCGATGAGTCCGGCGATGAGTTGAAAATGAAAGCGGCGAAGAATGGTATAGACCGATTGCCAGGTTCGCGAGCCAGCATGGAAATGGCCCACCTCGTGCAGTTCCAGATCGTCGACGCCCAGTCCGCCAAAATGCCCCGACACTCCGCAGGCTCCCGAGGCGATGGTCACCACGTTAGTGAGCCCGCTGATGAGCGAGGCCGCCGCCAGCTCAAATTGAGCCGTCAGCCGCTTGGCCGCCAGGGTCGAGGCGAAGCTCTCATTCATTCGCGGAGCATCTCGCTGGGGGTCGGTTCCCGCTTCGGATTTTTGAAACAGCTCCTGGCGCTGGTCGAGCGTTTCAAAGACGTCCAGATATTTGGCAAAGCTCTCTCGTTCCGCCGCTGACAGCTTCTTCTGCACGCGTTTCACGTCGCCGCCGATCATATCCATCAACCGGCCCCCTTCGTCAATTTTCGCCCCCGCTTCCCCAAAGAGAGCCTTGTAGGCGAGATTGGGATCGAGCTGCGTGCCGATGGGTTTATCAGGCCCCCAGGCCGAGCAGATACGCACGATCCCCTCTTCTGCCTGCCGGTCTTCCGTGGCGACGCCGAGATTCACGATTGGGTAAGTACCGGGATTCAAACGGGCGAGCGCCGCGTCGATGGTTTGTGCTTTGGCCTTGCGGCCTTGGACGCCGGAGAGCGCGCCAAACATGGCCGAGTGAGAGGGGCGCAGCTTCGCCGCCTGCAGCCGCTGGATGATGGTGACGGACCTTTTGTAATCCTTGAGCGGCTCCAGATCGTCGGGGAGTTCATAATCGTCGAGCGAAAGATCGACCGTCTTGGCCGGCCCCGCTTCCTTCACAGGCAAATTCTTCGGCTGAGCGGCCCAAGGCTGAAAGCCGTTGGACTGCATGATGAACACCACTCGCCACGGCTTGCCCTTCTTCCCTTCTTCAACCGCGTGCAGTTGTTGGAGGAGAGGCCGGAGTAACAAGGCTCCGGCACCGAGGGAAACGTGCTTGAGCCAGGTGCGACGTAAGGTAGCCATAAAATGGACCGTTCGGTAAGAGAGGAAGGCGTGCGGTAAGAACCGCGGTGGGATGCCCTACCTTTCGTTATAGGACTAACGCCAGGCAAACTCAATCTTTGGCAAACGTTTTGTTCGCGACTTTCACCTTTCGCGGCTTTGCGTTAAAAGTAGGGCTGGTACGCGACGTCGCCACCTTTCCCTTTTCTTCGCTTAGCGAGTCGGGCTCATCTTTCCATGCTCACCCCTGCCGAAGAACTTGGTCTCGCCGGCATGAACGTCGCCAGCCGCGTGCGGGGGGCGTTTCATAAGATTCCGGAGGCGGCGCTGGCGGCGATGATCGAGCAAATTCGGCTGGAGTCGCTCAGCCGGCATGTGATTTATCTGCGGGATGGGAAGCAGGATGCGATCAACGTGATGGCCTGCCCGCTGACGGTACTGCCGGACCAGGTGGCGTATATCCATTACGTCACGCTCACCATCCACAACGCCCTCAAGCGGCTGGTGGAACTCTACATGCAGGACTTTGCGGTGCGGGACATTCTCCGCCTGCCGCCGGAGGAGGAGCAGTGGCTGTGGGAGTGCTGGGGGCCGAGCCACCGCGACAACAACCCGGTGTTTGGCCGCCTCGACGCGGTCGTCGACTTCACCAGCCCCATGTGGAAGGACTCGCTCCAGTTCGTCGAGCCTAACCTGAGCGGCATCGGCGGGCTGCACCTGGTGCCGAGCGCCGAGCGGATCGTGGCCGACCTCGTCGTACCCGCCCTTCAGCAGCGCGACCCGGGCCTGCGCCTGGAGGTGGGCACCG
>JBJXFF010000034.1:0-4782 GCA_046153945.1 Pirellulaceae bacterium | reverse complement strand
CGTCATTCGTCATTCGGATTTCGTCATTTCCGACAGGTTAGCACTCCACTCCCTCAGCCGCTGCCTTCCGCTCGATCCGCTTCAGCAGTCCGCGGAGCACTCGGCCCGGGCCGATTTCCCAGTGCGGGGCATAGCCTTGGTTGAGCAGGTAACGCTGCGAGTCTTCCCAGCGGACGGGAGAGACGACTTGCTTGACGAGGATGGAACGGATTTCTTCGGGGTCGCTATGAGTGGCCGCATCGACGTTGCTGACGACGGGGATGCGGGGGGTGCTGAGCTTGACTCCGGCGAGTGCCGCGGCAAGTTTTTCCACGGCGGGCTGCATGATCGGTGTGTGAAACGCGCCGGCGACTTCCAGCGGAATGGTCTTCATCGCTCCCGCGGCGGTGGCGAGTTCGGCGATCTTGGCGCAGGCTGCTTTATGGCCGGAGACCACGATGTTTCCGGGGCAAAGGTAGTTGGCGATTTGCAGCACTTCCCCTTCGCCGCGGGCCTGGTTGCAAAGCTCCTCGATCTTGCCAGCTTCCATTCCCAGGATGCTGACCATGCCGCTCGGCACCGCATCAGCCGCGTCCTGCATCGCGCGGCCCCGCTGCTGAACGACGCGAAGGCCGTCTTCAAAGCTCATGACGCCGGCAAAGACCAAAGCCGTGTATTCGCCCAGGCTCAGCCCCGCCGTTGCCGCCGCGGCAGCCACCACATCCGGCTGAGCTGCCTTCAGTGATTCCACCCCCGCCAGGCTGGTGACGAAAAGTGCCGGCTGGCTATGCACGGTGGAATTGAGCTGCTCAGCCGGTCCTTCAAAGCAGATCTTCGCCAGGTCGTAACCCAGAATCTGATTCGCCTGGTCATAGAGAGCCCGCGCCGCCGGCAACGTTTCGGCGAGCTGCTTGCCCATGCCGACCGCCTGAGCCCCCTGCCCCGGAAAAAGAAACGCTGGCCGGCTCACGATGCCTCCGTTGGTAGCAACCCGCTTTAGCGGGTTAGCGTTGGCTGAACCCGCTAAAGCGGGTTACTACGAACTACGCAGTCTCTTCCGTCTCGACCATCGTCCGGCCCATGTAATAGCCGCAATTGGGGCAAACCACATGCTGGGGGACGGCGGTGCTGCACTTGGGGCAGTAGGAAAGCTGTTTGGCCTTCTTGGCGTCGTGGGAACGGCGCTTGTTGGTGCGGGAATTGGACTGACGGCGTTTGGGTACGGCCATGGCGAACTCACTTGCTAAAGGGCCACTGGCCCAAAACCGGGACTTACTTGTGGAAACGCACCATCCTAAAATTCACCCTAAAGTCTGTCAAGGAACCCTTTTCCGCCCATGATTGACATTTGCCCCACGGTGGGATACCAACGGGGGTACTTCTCCGGCTGATTCCGCACAATTTGCCACAACTGTTACCCCCGGATAAAGGGACTGCCATGCACGGACTTCTCGCTCAAGGCGACGGCCCTGGACCACTATTCATCATCACGCTCGTTGTCTTCGGCGTCGGCCTGATCATCTTTCTGATCATTGCCGCCATCCTGGCCAATTACTTTCGGCTTTGGATTCAGTCGTTCTTGACCGGGGCGGGCATCTCGATTTTCGACCTGATCGGCATGACGTTCCGCAAGGTCAACAAGGATGTCATCGTTAAAACCAAGATCATGGCGGTGCAAGCGGGACTTACGGATCCGGAAATCACCAGCAAGGCTCTCGAAGCTCACTATCTCGCCGGCGGTAATGTGCCGCTCGTTATTCGTTCTCTAATCGCCGCCAACAAGGCCAAGACGATCAAGCTCTCCTTCCGCGAAGCGACCGCCATCGATCTGGCGGGGCGAAATATTTTGGAAGCAGTGCAGACCAGCGTTTACCCCAAGGTCATCGACTGCCCCCCCAGGACCGGCGGCAAGGACACGCTCGAAGCCATCGCCCGCAATGGTATTCAGCTCAAGGTGAAGGCCCGAGTGACGGTGCGGGCGAACCTTCAGCAGCTCATCGGCGGTGCGGGGGAAGAAACAATTATCGCTCGCGTCGGCGAAGGGATTGTCAGTGCCATCGGCTCTTCGGACGATCACATGGAAGTGCTGGAGAACCCCGACCGCATCAGCAAAGCGGTGCTCGCTCGCCGGCTCGACTCGCAGACCGCGTTTGAAATCGTCTCGATTGACATCGCCGATATCGACGTCGGAGAAAACGTCGGCGCTCGTCTGCGTGCGGACCAGGCCGAAGCGGATACGCGGGTTGCCCGAGCCAAAGCGGAAGGCCGCCGAGCGATGGCTGTCGCCGCCGAGCAGGAGCAGACCGCTAAGATCGAAGAGAGCCGTGCCATGCTAGTTGCGGCGGAAGCGGAAGTTCCCCGGGCCATGGCCGACGCCTTCGGGACCGGCAAACTCGGAATTATGGACTATTACAAGATGCGGAACGTGCAGGCCGACACTGACATGCGGCGGTCGATCGCGGCTTCCAGTGCGGGTTCGGCTCAGCTCAAGGCATAGTTGTAGGTCAGGCTTTGCCTGACAAAGTCGATGGGTGGCACGCCCAGGGCTTTGCGTGGGCGTGAATGTAAGAGGTCGCTTCATGAACAACGAAGTCGAAGAATTCCTCCGCCGGGCGGCAGCGCGGCGCGCTCAGGTCGAAGCCCAGATGCGGGCACAGGCGGAGGCCAAAGCTCGCGGCCAGCAGATGCCCCCTCTCCAGCAGCCGCAGCAGCAGATTCCGGTCGCCTATTCCCCGCAGCAGTATCCGCAACAGCAGCCGCCGGTAGCGTACGGTCAGGCTCGCCCGACTCCGCCGCGGATGACAGCCGCTCCGCAATCTCTTTCCCAGCAGCAGGCGTATAGTTCGCCTTCGATGTCGCAAACAATTGTGGCGGCGGAATTGGCGCAAGATAGCGACCGAGTGGCTGCCTCTGTTGCGGCTCACCTGAGGGGCGCAGAGCAGATTTCCCAGCATACAGCTCATCTTTCGGATAGCGTGGATGCCGCCGACGACGTGATGGATGCCCGTTTGCATCAGACATTCGACCATCAGGTAGGAAGGCTCAAGCAGACCACCGAAGCCACTGCAGCCGTTTCCCGCAGCGACTCCAATGCCACCGCAGCCGTTGTCGCCAAAGCCACGGTCCTCGGCATCGCCCACATGCTGCAATCGCCGGAGAACATCCGCAGCGCGATCATCTTGAACGAAGTGTTCAACCGGCCTCTCGACCGCTGGTAGTCTTCGTTAACAAAACTGGGTGGCACGCCCACGGCTTTGCGTGGGCGTGATCATGGCAAGGGATTTCAGATTTGAGATTTGAAATTTGATATTTGAGACCCGAGCCAAATCCTCCTTTCCAAATTCCTCCGTCTTAAATTTCCAAATCTCAAATTTCAGATCCTTTCTATGACGACTCTCAAGATTTCCCCCGGCACCACTCGCATCGGCTGGATCGGCACCGGCGTGATGGGCCACAGCATGGCCGGCCACCTGATGGCAAAGGGCTTCGCCGCCACGGTCTATAGCCGCACCAAAGCCAAGGCCCAGCCGCTGCTCGACAAGGGAGCATCCTGGGGAGCGACTCCCAAGGAAGTCGCCCAGAACAGCGACGTCGTCTTCGCCATCGTCGGCTTTCCCAAGGATGTGCGGGAAGTTTTTTTGGGAGCTGACGGCGCACTGGCCGGCGCGAAGGCCGGCAGCGTGCTTGTGGACATGACCACCAGTGAGCCTTCGTTAGCGGTGGAGATTTACGAGGAGGCCAAGAAGAAGGGCGTTCATGCGGTCGATGCCCCGGTTAGCGGGGGTGACGTCGGAGCGAAGGAAGCCCGCCTCTCGATCATGATCGGCGGCGACAAGGAAGTGGTGGATGCCCTGCAGCCGTGCTGGGAAGCGATGGGGAAGACCATCATCCACCAGGGGGGCCCCGGCTGCGGGCAGCACACCAAGGCGGTCAACCAGACGCTCATCGCCAGCAACATGATCGGCGTCTGCGAAGCCCTCCTCTACGCCTACAAAGCCGGCCTCGATCTCCCCACCGTGCTACAATCGGTCGCCCCCGGAGCCGCCGGCAGTTGGTCCCTCTCCAACCTCGGCCCCCGCATCATCGCCGGCAACTTCGACCCCGGCTTCTTCGTGGAGCATTTCATCAAGGACATGGGAATCGTCCTCAGCGAAGCCCAGCGGATGAACCTCGCCCTCCCCGGCATCGCCCTCGCCCGCCAACTCTACATCGCCCTTGAGGCTCAAGGCCACGGCCGCAGCGGCACACATGCCCTGCTGCTGGCATTGGCGAGCTTGTCGGGGGTGGAGTGGAAGAAGAAGTAATTTGCATTACCAAAAGTCTTTCCAATGGGACTGTTGCGATGAAAAACTTATCGTTACTCCTCGTGCTTGGTTGTTTTGCGTTCCCGCTGCAAAAGCAGGTGCAAGCACCGGCCGGCCGGGTCTTGGTCCGCGCATTATGCTCCTTAGCCCATCACGGCCAATCGCTTCGTGGCGTAACCCAAGCGGCTGACGGCTGTCTTCTCAACGCAACTTTGCCCTCCGACGTGCTCTCTTTGGAAGGCGACTTGATCGTGAGCGTTCGGCGGAATGGATCCCAAACGGAAGTCAGCGGAGCAACGTGTATCCGTGGACAGTTCTTCGATTGGGGCAAAAGCAATCGCTGCCTTGATCAGCTTTTTACGGATCTGGAGCGGGAAGCGGCCTAGTTAATGAAGGTATCACGATGTGCGATCGCCCATTAGCCGGCAGAACTGCCTTGGTGACTGGTGGTGCCAAAGGCATCGGCAGAGCCTGTTGCTTACGACTGGCCGAGGCCGGT
>JBJXFF010000032.1:0-3404 GCA_046153945.1 Pirellulaceae bacterium | reverse complement strand
TCGTCACCGGAAATCGCCGCGTGAATCCCGCTGCGCCGATCCTCGTCGTCGTCGCCGAGATCTTGTTCAACCGGCTGCGGCACGGCAGGGGCTCGGGGATCGGGGCTGGGGGCTCGGTGGTGGAGAGCGAATCCCGAGTCCCGACCCCCGAACCCCTTCCTTCCGCCCTGGACTTCTCCAACGTCTCGGCCGTCGTCATGGATGAGTTCCATAACTTCGCCGATCCGGAGCGGGGGATTGTGTGGGAGCTTGCACTCGGACTTCTGCCGCCGCACATTCGACTGTTGCTCCTGTCGGCGACGGTGGGCAATGCATTCGAGTTCACGCAGTGGCTGAAGCATTCACACCACCGCTCGATCGAGCTGGTGCAGAGCACCGAACGCAGAGTGCCACTCGATTGCCGCTGGGTGGGCGAAATGCTGCTCTCAGAGCAGCTGGAGAAAATGGCAGAGGGGGATGAGCCAGCCCGCTATACGCCGGCGCTCGTCTTCTGTTTCAACCGTGACGAATGCTGGAACGTGGCGGAACTGCTCAAGGGCAAGTCGCTGTTGGCGGCCGGCCAACAACAGCACTTGGCCGATGAATTGGCCCAGCGCGATTTTTCGGAAGGCGCGGGTCCGAAACTGAAGGCCATTTTGCAGCGCGGCATTGGCGTGCATCACGCGGGGGTGCTACCCAAATATCGCCGCGTCGTCGAAGAGCTGTTCCAGCAAAAGCTGCTCTCGGTGTGCGTCTGCACGGAGACCCTGGCGGCCGGAATCAACCTCCCGGCCCGCAGCATCGTGCTGCCGACGATCCTCAAGGGGAAGCCGGGCGAGATGAAGGTGATCGACGCCAGCTCGGCCCATCAAATTTTTGGCCGCGCGGGGCGGCCGCAGTTCGACAAGCAGGGCTATGTGTTTGCTTTGGCCCATGAGGACGACGTGAAAATCCTGCGGGCCAAAGCCAAGCTCGACCAAATTCCCGAAACGACGAAGGACCCCGGCCTCTTGCGGATGCGGAAAGAGCTGAAACGCAAGATGCCGACCCGCCGCAGCACTGAGCAGTATTGGACGGAACCGCAATGGCAAAAACTCGTCGCGGCACCGCCGCTGAAGCTCAGCAGTCGCGGACCGATTCCCTGGCGGCTCTTGGCCTACATGCTCGACGCTTCGCCCGAGGTCGAGCCGATTCGCCGCCTCGTCGGCAAGCGCCTGATGGACAGCGGCCACTTGGTCGGTGCCCAAAAGCAGCTCGATAGCATGCTCATGACGCTGTGGACCGCCGGTTATGTAAAGTTGGAGCCGGAGCCGCAGGCGGTCAAGGAAGCGGGGGAGAGTGGGGGAGAGGGAGAGAGGGAGAGAGTCAGTCGAAAGCCATTGTTGGATGTCACGATTCGGTCCGCCAACAATCTCTCCCTCTCTCCCCCTCTCCCTCTCGCCCCCTCTCCGCCTGTTTACAAGGCGCTGTTCGCGCATCCGACGGCGGAACTGCCAAAGTTGCTCAAGCTCCGCGGGATCAACCCGCTGTATGGCGTGTATCTGGTGAACCAGCTAGGGATCGCCAGCCGCGAGGAGCGCATCCAGGCTTTCGAGAGCGCGCTGGAAATGCCGGGGTCGGTGGCGAAGCATGTGCGGGTGCCAAAATATGAAGACATGCCGCCCGGACCGCTGGCGACAACGCGCCTCGACATCGAACTCTTACAAATGGGGCTGGCCACGCCGGAGCAGCTTGGCGCCAAGCCGGCCCAGAACGAGGAAGACGAGCCGCGCACTCGCGAAATGTTTGAGGAGAAAGTCTGGCCGCTGACCCTGGGCGAAAAGCTGCGCCTGCTCTTCGACGCGACCTTTCCCGGCGTGCATTCACTGTTCACCATTTCCGTGTGGTCCGCCGGCGAAGTGCTCGAATTCGGCGGCAACTTCAACAAGTACATCACCAGCCGCGGACTGCAAAAGCAGGAAGGGGTCATTTTTCGCCACCTCCTGCGGCTAATTTTGCTGGTCAAGGAATTCCAGCAATTCACTCCGGCCGACTGTGCCGCCGATGAATGGCTCACCGAGTTGCGTGACATTTCCGATCGCCTCGCCGACTGCTGCCGCCGCGTTGATCCGGCGAGCACCGACAAGATCCTGGAGGAGGCGGAGCGGGAGGAGTACTGAGCACGCACTGGGGAGTGCGGCGTAAGAGCCAGATAGAGCACAATGGCCGCCGCCTGCTCAATGGCTGTGCGGAGTTGTTGGTTCCGCTTGCCAAATTACCCGTCCAGCAAGGCCTGCCACCCCAACCACGAACGATTGTCAGCGCTCCGCCATTCTACGGCGTTGCGCGGAAAAACACGAAAGCCAGGTTCGTCGGACTGGCACACGGCGTTTTCGGCAGTACGCTGGATCCTTCCCATTCTCAAGTAAGCTCCACCGAGCCGTAATTGGACCTATTCCTTGGTATGTAGTTTTCTTCTCCAAGAATTCAAGATCTTGTTGTTGGTGCCTTCCAACGGGCCCGTGGAGAGGGGGTAGTTGTACCAAGCCAGGATGCCGGTGGCGTGAGCCAACAGGGTGCGGGCGAACTGCTGCAGGACTCGGATGCCGGAGGCCACGGCCGAGAGATACCAAGACTTGAGAAAGCGGCGCGCCTGGGTTTGGTCGCGTTGCTGCCACATTTCCCGGAGATCTTCCTTGAGGTAGTAGGCGGTGGCCAGGGACGCGTTCAGTTCCAGGGCCTCGTCCAAGCGGGCCCGCTCGTTGCGTGTGACGTCCAGAGTGTCCGGGTGTTTGAGCAACAGCCAACGGGTGCCCCGGGTGCCCTCCCACAAACCTCAAGCAAATAACTTTCCCTGCTCGACTGACACAAAACAAATTAGAGGCCTCACCGGGCCACCACGAGCGTGAATTCTATTTCAAGCGCGCGGCGATTGGGAAGTGCATTCGGTTGTCCCGGGAAGCGGCGAAATGTTGACGCGGTTTTTCCAGGCCCAGCGGCGGCTGGGGAAGAAGTGAAGCCGGATTCGAATTCTGGAATTCCTGGCGACTGCTCGCTATTCTGGTCGGCATGACCGACGTCACCCGCATCCTCTCGCAGATCGAATCAGGCGATCCGGCCGCGGCCGAGCAACTCCTGCCGCTGGTCTATGACGAGCTGCGGAAGCTGGCGGCGACGAAACTGCGCGAGGAGAAGCCAGGGCAGACGCTGCAAGCGACGGCGCTGGTGCATGAAGCGTATTTACGGCTGGTGGGTGACAATGCTGCTCAACCGTGGGCCAATCGTGGTCATTTCTTTGCTGCGGCAGCAGAGGCGATGCGAAAAATTATGGTGGAAATCGCGCGCCGCAAACACCGGCTGCGGTGTGGAGGCGACCGCCAGCGCGTGCAACTGGATGATGTCCCGCTACTTGCGGGCCCTGACGCCGCGACCATCCTCACCGTGGA
>JBJXFF010000023.1:0-17100 GCA_046153945.1 Pirellulaceae bacterium | reverse complement strand
TGTCGGGGTTGTTCGGCTTTTGGACGTGCTGGGCGGACCAGTCGCTGGGGACGACGCAGGGGAACTCCCAGCACATGCGGCCGATGACGTAGGGGTAGGGATAGTCCTCAATCGTGTTGACGAAGTTCTTGAAGGGGATGTAGCGGCGGAACCGCTCTTCGCCGGAAGGGAGGAGCGTGATCTCCGCCGGCAATTCCTTGTCCTCTTTCGTGATGATGTTGAAGACCGAGCTGTCGATCTGCAAGAAGTTCCCCGCCGGCGTGGTCTTGTTCATCACCTCGGCCCAGAACCGGGGGCTGGGGGTGTTAAGCGAATCGCAGCAGGGCATCCGGAACGCGACCGGCTTGTTGTTCGGGATCTGGTTGATGAGGTCCACGCACTTGTCGTAGGTCTCTTTAGCCGTTTTCAGGCTGCTGTCCTTCAGGCAGGGGCAGGGATGGTCGAACGTGTGACATTCGATGGAGAGCCCCTCCTTGAGCCACGTTTGCAACTGCGGATCGTCCGGCTTGACTTGGCAGGTCATGATGCTGACGGGGGCCCGGCCGTCGATCTTCTTCAGGCGGTCGAGAATCGGCCGGAGGAATGCCTCGTACTTGGCCGGATCGCGCATATCGTCAATCGCCAGCGTGACGACACAGTCGACACCTTCTTCCCCCACCCACTGCGGCGTAATCAACTTGGGGAAGTTGCGGTGCGGATAATACGGATTCAGCGGCTCATCGAGATAGGCCAGACGATTGCCGTCGGCGGCGAGGAAGAGAGTGGAGAGTAGGGAGACGGAGAGAAGGGAGAGGGCGTATCGCATGGGCGGCTCCTGGGGAGAAGCCGTTCATGGTAGCAAGCCTGCTTACTCCTCGTCATCCGTAATTCGGACTGAGGCGGGCGTATTCGCGGCAGATTCATCTTCCGGAGCATCCGCATCGTACGAGGTACGGCGGCCGGGGTATTGCGGCTGCGGCGCTGGTTCTTGGGGTTCGCCGTAGACCGAACCTTGATTCGCGGCTGGTGCTGCCGGGCCGTAGTTGCCGGCAGGGAGTTGTTGGTCGCCTGGAATGGTCTGCACCTGCGGATTGACCTGGCGGTCACGACTGTCGCTTTGGGGATCGCGAGCGGGAACTGTGGCACTGGCCATTTTCATGGTCTGTTGTGACGAGCTCCCTTGGATTTGGGCGAGCAGTTCGCTGGCGGGGGTAAGCGTCTGATCCTTGGCGATGGCCAGTTGCAGTTGCTCGACAGCCTGGTCCATCTGGCCGCGGCTTTCGAAGAGACAGGCCAAATTATAGTGAGCAACGGCGGCGGGTTGGGCGGCGAGCAAGTGCTGATAGGCATCGGCGGGACGCCCCATGTCCACCAGGACGGACGCCAGGTTGTTCCGGTAATTGGCTTTTCCCGGCTCCATTTCCACCGCTTTCTGCAGCATCTGCTGAGCCGGCGCCAATTCGTGGCGGCGGCTTAAGCAGAGCCCGAGGTCGTTGTAGACCATGGCGTTTTTGGGGTGGAGTTTGATGGCTTGTTGATAGGTGACGACCGCCTGCTGGGAGTTTCCCATCTCATCGTAAGTGCGGGCGAGTCCGAGGATCGCCTTTACATTCTTGGGCTCCGTCTTTAGCGCCCGTTTGTATTTGGCTTCCGCATCTTCAAAGTTGCCACCTTGCGCGGAGTACTGGGCGGCACGGATATCGATGTCGGCATCGAGCTTGCCGGGCTTGGCGCTGGGCGTGGTAGCGGGCGAAGTTCCAAGTAGCGAAGTCATAGCTCCCGTGGTGGAGCTCCAAGCCTTGGACAACGTCCCCTGAGGGGGAGCACCGCTAATCACTTTGGTGTCCGCGCTCGGCTTAACAGTGGAGGAATACCCCGCCATGCCGTTGTATTGCACATCGGGAGCCGTGGAAGCTCCTGCGACGGGGCGCGAAAACCAGGAACCGGTACTTTTGCAGCCCATGAAGCCGCAGGCGAGGCCGCAGACAAGAACGAATTGCAGTGGACGGGTGATCTTCATGGTCGCACCTCCCTGTGCGTTGGCGTTTTGCCGCCGGCCGAATGGGAATCCTAGCCATCCGTTCGCGGAGATTCCCGCGCAGCAGCCTTGTGTCATTCATCGTCAGGAGGAGAGTGGCGCTACAATCGAAATGTGCGCCACAAGCGGAGCGGATGGAATATTGGGATGCTAGCGACATGGCCTCGGCGAGATTGCCCTCTCTCATGGGGGGAGAGGACATGTGCGGCCATCGCTCACGCAGACGCATCATCCGCAAGCAGACTAGTTGCCGCCGGCTGCGCCGCCGGTGCTTCCGCCACCCGAACTGCTGCCACTGCCGCCGCCGCTTTCACCGAGGCGGGGGGCGGGAATGGACGACCGATAGGCGTTGCTGATCTGGTCAAAATATTCGCCCGAGCCACCTTCGACATCCGAGTCCGTCAGCAGGACTTGCGGCAACGGTCCTTCGGGGATGTACTTGGAAACGGCCCGCTGTACGGCATCGACCCGCTTGGCGGTGACGGCCTGGGTTTCCGCCATGAGCACGAAGACCGTGCGGCGATGGACGGGGTTCTGCGTGACAATTTGCTTGATCTTAAGTTCGCCGGCGCGCGTCAACTCGTTGCTGCCTTCTTCATAGAAGCAGTTGCCGACCGTGTTTTGCAGCCGCCAGCCGTTGTTGACCTGAATGTTCCAATATTCGCGGGTCAAAGCCCGGTCGGCGGACTGAAAGGGTTCCGGCCAGGCGCTGTTGCGACGGAAGTCCACCTTGTTGCGGTAACAGAAAGAATGCCAGTCAGCCTGAGCCGCCGTATTGAGAACGAGCGTGGCGGCCAATCCGCAAACGGTGAGCAGGCGTCGCATGGGCATCCCTTCCAACATTATGGCCGCATGGATGCGGCGAGTGAAGCAACAGGCAATTACAGCCGGGCGATAGCATCGGCGCATTTGCCAGCCGCTTTGGTCCTCATCGGTTTGTCGAGGAAGGCGGATGGAGTAAGGGGTTGGAAGGCGTCACAGATTAACAAGCAGTATTGAACAGGCAAATCTTGGGAGGGGCCAGACGAAACGGGCAAGGGCGATATAATGCGAGGCCCCGAATTTTTTCTTCCATAAGGACCATGCCGTGCCCCAGTATCCCCCCGAAGTGCAACAGGTGTATGACGTGCTCTTGTCGCTCAGCGGAGTGTCGTCCGCTGAACTGGGACTGATTGACCTGACCGACGTGGACATGGAGTCGCTGACCCTGCCCCACATGTTTGGGGATTTGCCACAAGTGGCCATCCGCCGCACGGGTGGCGGGCGCGACAACGAGAAACTGGTGACAATGACGCTCCGTTTCGATCCAAGTGCGGCCGGTTGGGTGGCGATGGAGTTTCTGTCATGGTGGGTGCGAGATCTGGCCCGCAGTGGAACGGAGATTCAGATGCGGTCACTGGGACTGCCGCCAATGGGACCGGACATTCAACTAGGGGGGACGCTTAAGTTCGTGATCGAGCTGTTTGTCATCGACCCAAGCGAGAAGTGTGAATTGGTGCAGGAGGAATTGTCTGGGCTGGCGAAGTCGCTGGAGTCGAGCATGAAGCAGTATGCCGAGGCACTTGCCAATCCCGTGCTGGAGGATGCGCCCGACGGCGAAGAGGAACATGAGCATGGTGAAGAAGAGGGAGGGCATCATCACTGCCATCACGATGTGGGTGAATTGCAAGCCGCCGCGGAGAGCGGAGATGCGGGGGCTATGTTCCATCTGGCACAGCACTTGGAAGCCGGCGATGGCGGAGTGGAAGCCGATCCGGAGGCGGCATTTCGCCTGTATGTTCGGGCGGCAGAGCAGGAGTTTCCGCCGGCACTGTTGTTCTTGGGCCGCTGCTATGAACATGGGATTGGGGTGGAAGCCGACCCGCACCAGGCGATCAAGTTCTATCGCAAGGCGGCGGTTGATGATCTCCCCGTGGCAATGGGAATGCTCGGCTGGTGTTACGAGAACGGGATCGGAGTGCCGATTGACTTGTCGCAAGCGACCAAATGGTATCGGAAAGGGGCCGAACTGGAAGACTCCGGCTGCCAGGCCCAATTGGCGGAGTGTTTGGAACTCGGCCGCGGAGTCGAGCGGAATCTGCCCGAGGCGCTCCGCTGGTATAAAGCGGCGAAGAAGCAGGGGATGGATGTGACCGAGGGGCTGGCACGGGTGAAAAGTTCGATGCGTTAGGAATGTCGAATTGCTTGCCCCGCTTCGCGCGAAGCCCTTATACTGAGAGGATGATTTTCTCGGCTCACCATTGCGACGATCGCACTGCGCTTTGCATGCGCGGCCTGCTATTAGCCGCTGCGGCATTGCTTCCGCTGTCGTCGCTGCGGGCCGATTCTTTTCGCCTGGCATCCGGCGGTCAGGTGCAGGGGGAATGGCTCAACAAGGAAGAGACGCCGCTGGTGCGGTATGTCATTCGCCAGTCATCGGGTGTGGTGCTTAAGCTGATGCAGGAGCAAGTCCGGGAACATCTGCGGGAACTGCCTGCGGAACGGGAGTATGAAGAGCGAGCCCAGCAAGGCTCCGACACCGTGGAAGGGCAATGGAAACTCGCCGAGTGGTGCCGCGATCATCATCTGATGCGGCAGCGGACGAGCCATTTGCAGCGAGTCATTGAACTCGACCCGAATCATCAGGCCGCGAGAGCGCTGCTCGGCTTCGCTTTCGTTGGCGGCCGCTGGACAACGAAGCAGGATCTGCACTACTCCGAAGGCTTTGAGTTCTATAAGGGGCGCTGGCGAACATCGCAAGAGATTGAACTGATGGAGTCTCGTTCCAAGCGAGAACTGGCCGAGAAGGCCTGGTTGGCGAAGCTCGTTCGGCTGCGCACTCATTTGGGTAGCGATAAGTCAGCAGCCGACACAATCGTTGCCATTAAGGATCCCGCGGCGATTCCGGCATTAGCGACAATGCTTTCCCGCGAACGGGTTCGCGAATTCAAATTGCTGCTCATCGACGTGCTGGAAAACATGCAAAGCGGCGATGCGGTGCAAGTGCTGGTGCGGGTGTCCCTCTCCGATCCCGATGAAGAAGTCTACCACTACTGCATCGACAAGATCGTGCGGCTCAAGATTCCGCATGTCGCGGACTCGTTCATTGGCGCGCTAAAGGATCGCAGCAATCTCGTGGTCAATAGGGCGGCGATGGCTTTGGCGAGAATCGATGACCCAGCCGCCGTTTCGCCCCTCATTGATGCTCTGATTACTGTCCACCAGCGAACGCTCCCCAGTAGGGTAAGTCCTGAGGCAACAGCCGCGTCTTTCAGCGCTGATGGAGGAACCTCTTTCCTGCAGAACGACGGGCCGAAGGTCATTGTTGCTCGTGTCCAGAATCAAGAGGTGCTGGAGGCACTGACCAAGCTCACGCAAACGACCTTCGGCTTCGACCAGCGAGCCTGGCGGCTCTGGTATGACCAGGAGAAGCGGTCCCAAGCGGCGAACGAAGAGGGGCCGGTCAACAAGCAGTAATTGCCGAAATTGGCGGCCGCGGAATTTGCATTCCGTTGCAATTGTTGCTATTCTGCGTTAGGTTATTAGGTACTGTTGGCAAAAGTTTCTTATTAGCGCTCGCCGCGCTTTTTTGGGAGTGGTTGCAATGGCCGTCCATCGTCGTATTGAATTGATGAATCTCAGCGGCAGCGCCGGGGAGGTAGCCTTGGTTCGGTTCCTCGACCGCAAAATCATTGACGCGGCTAATATCCAGGAGTTGGGAGAAGAACTGTTCGCCTTGGTGGAGAAGGAAAAGAAGCAAAACCTGATTCTCAATTTCACGAGCGTGGAGTTCCTTTCCAGCGCCGCCCTCAACAAGCTGATCATGCTTGATAAGAAGGTCAAGGCAGCCAAGGGAAAAATGCGGCTTTGCAACCTGCGGCCGGAAATCTACGAGGTGTTCGTGATCACGCGGCTGAACCAGCTCTTCGACATCAAGCCGAACGAGAATGACGCCCTGGCCGGCATGTAGTCCAGCGGGTTGTTAATCCCCGGCAGTTCGGCAACTCTCGTTATCGCAGTACATCCGTTTGTAACGATTGCGCCGCGGCACATGTCCAATCTGGCGGTAGTCCAGTAAGTTGTGCCACTTTTTGGCCGTCCCTGAACGCGGTTGCGGACTATGTTTGTTTGGGCGCACCCTGATTGGCCGTGAGCATATTGCTCAAGGCAGGTCGCCGTTCACCGCTTTGGCCCAGGGACCTTTGTGACCTCACACCCTTGCTGGACCTGGCAACTCGAGCAGTGCATCCCTAGTCGCACAAAGGCCGCGGGACAGATCATCGACGCGCTCCTCGCGCAGTTGGAAGCGGAGAATTGGAACTCGCAGGAAGTCTTTGGAGTGCATCTGGCGGTCGAGGAAGCCCTTGTCAATGCCATCAAGCACGGCAACAAGGAAGACCCGGCCAAGTCCGTTCGGGTTCTAGTGCAAACCAGCCCCGAACAACTGCGGGTGGAAATCGTGGATGAAGGGGCCGGCTTCAATCCCAGTCAGGTTCCCGACCCCACCAGCCCCAATCTCCTGAACAAGCCGCACGGGCGCGGGCTGATGCTGATGCACAGTTTCATGACCCATGTGGAGTATAAGGGTCGCGGGAACGAACTGGTGATGGAAAAGACGCGAGGCTAAGGCCTCAAGCCGTCTTTCTGGCTACGACAGCCCTTTCACTTCCCAGCCCTTGCGATAGGTCCGACGGACGTACTGATTAGCTTCCGGCATATTCGAGAATTTTAGGCCGGCAGCGTCCCATTCCAGCGTCACTTTGGGGAACCGTGAGGCGACCCCGCCGAGCAGCACCGACTCCGTCAACGGGCCGGAATAGTCAAAGCCCGCACTCGTTTGGCCATTGCCCCGGACGGCTTCAACAAACTGGTGCCAGTGGTCGCTGATGACCAGAGTCGGCCGCGGATGGTCCTTGAACTTCTCCTCCGGCAGCAAGATCGGCTGGGCCACATGCGGCAGGAGCATGATACCCGCTTCGCCGATGAAGATAGAACCCTGGTCTGGCATTCCCTGTTTGCCGAGCAGCGCCTGAATCTCCTTCGGCGGGCGCTTGTCGCCGTCGTACCACGTCACGGAGACCGTCTTCCCAGCCGTGAACTTCGTCCCCGGAAAGACATAGTGCACGATGGCGTCGTTGGCCCAGTTGTGAGCGCTCGGTTTCGGCCCTTCGCTGCGGACGCTCATGGGAGCAGTGAGAGCGAGTGCCCCGAACACCGGGTCATAAATGTGACAGCCCATGTCGCCAAAGGTGCCGGTGCCAAAGTCGATCCGCTTCCGCCAGTTGCCGGGATGGTAATACCCTTCCCCAATAAACGGCCGTTCCGCCGCAATTCCCAGCCACAAGTTCCAATTGAGCGTTGGTGGCGGCGAGTCCATCCGCTGCGGCAGCGGCGAGGGATCACCCCATTTTTTGCTGCTCCAGGTATGTACTTCCTTCACCTTGCCAATCGCCCCTTCCTGAATCAAATGGACCGCGTTGCGGTACTCCGAGGCGGAGTGTACCTGGATCCCCATTTGCGTCACCAGCTTTTTCTCCCGCGCGTACTCCGTCAGTTTTCGGGTCTCATACACATCGTGCGTGAGCGGCTTCTGGCCATACATCGCCAGCCCGAGTTGCATCGCGCTCATGCCGATGGGGGCATGCATGTGATCGGGCGTGGAGACGTTGACGGAGTCGAGATTTTTCTGTTCCTTGTCGAGTAACTCTCGCCAGTCCTGATAGACGCGGATTTCTGGAAAGTCTTTCTTCAACGCTTCTCCTCGCGACGTATCCACATCCGCCACGCAAACCAGCTTCACCGACTTGTGGCTGGAAATTGCCCGCAAGTCCGCCCCCGCCATTCCCGAGGCTCCAAAACTGGCATGGCGGACGGTTTCACTCGGCGGAGCGGCCCGCAGGTTGCGAATGAACGCCGGTGCGGCAAAGCCGATGGCGGCGAGTTGCTGAATGAACCGGCGACGAGAAGGGCGGAGGAGGGACATGGCTTGTGTTCCTAAGAGAGGGCAGGATTTGCCCGCCATTGTAGACGGCAACCAGGGCCGGCCGCCACACCTCGCGGAGCGAGAGGGCTATCATGCAGAGATGCCTTCCACTGTCACGATCGCCGCCAGTTGCCCCAAGTGCCAGGCCGAGCGACTCGCCTGCCGCTACAACTACTTTGACCGGGGAGACTTGCAGATCCACGCCTGGGAGCACAAGTGTCCGGACTGCGGCTGGCGTGAGACCAAGGCGTTTCGCTCGGATGACCCGACACCATCCGCGGATGTAAATGCCGCGCACTGCCCGTTCTGTGAGCGAGCCGGATAGTGCCGGCCCATTTCTACACGCCAATCTGACTGCAGTCTTCCGCTCCCTGCTTCTGAGTCACTTCGGGGAGAGGCTGCTGTGGTAATTGTCGAAAGCTGCCAGTGACTGCCCGCAAGACCAGGAAACAACAGGCGGCGACGAATCCCAGCGAGCCAAGGAAGGCCAGTGTCGAGCCTGTAAAGCAGCCGACAGTGAACAAACTGGTTCCGCCGGCCAGAGAAGTCAAAGCCAGGAGCGAGCGATGTTTGATCTCGAGTTTCTGACTCTGCCGCGCATGTGTGTGGATTGCCGATTTGGCCGCGGAATTGGCCAACTCTCGCATTTGTGACAAGCGTTCCGGCGGCTCGGGGGCGAGGGTGCGGGGGACATATTCCTTGGGTTCGGTGGGGCTATCGCTACTCGCCACGGGAGCACAATTTGGCAACGATGCCGCGGAAGTCGGTTGGGGCCTGGGAATGACGGAGTCGGAGGCTGCCGTTGAGTTTCCCCCGCGTACGCGGCTGAGCAGGCGGTTCATATACTGCTCGATGGATTCGTCATCGTCGTCGTTTGTCAATGGTGCGGAACTCCCGTTGGTCTGTTTCGCCGCATGCGAATCCAAGAACGATTTGTCATCGACCCGCTGGACGGTCGCAGAGGCCAAATCCTCTTGTCTGGCCATTTCAGCAGCCTGATCAAGGAAGCTGGGCGGTGAGTAACGGGACTTTTCCAGGGTGGATTTTTTTGCTTGCAGGCTCGCGCTGGCGAATTTCTCTCCATCACCTCCCTTCGACTCGACCGCTAACATCAGCCGTCGCACCACCAAATCTCTTTCTTCAGCCGAAAGTTCCTTGGCGCTTTGCAGTGGTGCAACATCGGCGACTGCGGCCTCAGGTCGAGCTTCAAGTCGCCTGGTACTTTTCATTGTGGAGTCCTCGCTGATTTCCATGTCCTCCCCGTCCTTAGACGGCTCCTCCGAGACCGGGTTTCCAGGAAGCGAAGGCACCCCCGGCTGTGAACTGGCCAAGTGAACTTGGGAGGGACGAGAGTTGCTGGCATTGGTTAACTCCTGCACACGATCTTCCAGCGACGACATTTGTTGGATGATTGTCGCCTGCTGCCGGGCGAATGCCGCCTGCTCTGACTCAAACTGGGCGATCTGCGCGGCAATACGCTGGGAACGCTCCTCCAAGGCAGCGGCCTGCTCCCCGTGGGAGTTTTCCCACGCGGCTTCCCGTTCGCGCAGTTCCGACTCAAGCCGCGCCAGGGTTTCTTCCCGAGAAGAAGTCTCCGCGCATAGATTGGCTAGTTGAGTCTGCTCCTCTTGTAACTGGGCTCTGACTGCCGCCAGGTCTTTCCCTTGGATTTCCAGCTGAGCACGTTGGAACTCAAAGTTCTGTCGCTCCTCCGCAGCCACGTTTGTCGCATGCATCGCCGCTTGCAATTCGGCCTTTCGGATTTCCAAATTGGAGCAGCGCTCCTGCATCGGGCCGACTTGACCGGAAAATTCCTCGGCCTGCAATTGCCACTTGTGAGCCTCCGACTGCCACCTTTCGACCTGCTCTTCGTAATTGCGAATCGCCTCCAATTTGGCAGCCTGCTCGGTAAGATTGTAGGCGACTGCTTCATCCCGCCTGCCGCGCAGGTCCGCGAGTTCCCTTTCCAACTCGTCGACACGGCGGGCGGACTCCCGCAGCTGCGTTACTTCCGTTTCCAATTCGCTCCGCCGAGTTTCCGAGCCGGTGCAAAGTGATTGAAGATTGGTGTTGTGGATTTCCAAGCTCGCGAACCGTGATTGCAAGTCGCCATGCTGATTTTGCAATTCGAGGAGCTGCGACTCGACATGGCTTCGAGCAGATTCCAAGTCGAACCGCTGGGATTCGAGTTGGGAACGCTCGGCCTGCCACATTTCACGCTCAGACCGATGAGCGGTTGCGACTGTGGCCAGGCCATCTTCCAATTGCTGGACGGATTGCCCGAACGTGTTTTGTAGGGTGGCGCAGCGAGCTTCCAACGCCTGGCACTGCAGATGCAATTCGTTGCGAGAATTCTCCAGGGTGCGGCATTGCTCTTCGAGCGCCATCCGCTGAGACTCCCCCTGGCTGACTTCAACTACCAACTCCGACTGTTGCCGTTGCAACTCGTTTCGCTCCGTCAGCCAGGAATCCCGTTCGACCTGGTGGGTGGCCTGGGAAGCCGTCACGGTTTCTTGCAATTGCCTCACGATCTGCTGGGAAGCATCGACTAGCGCGGCTTTCTGGCGAAGCTCGGTCAATTCCACATCACAAGATGCAAGCTCCTTTTCCCGCTCGACTAACCGCGTGGTCAGATCGGCCAATTGTTCTTCCAGTCGCACGCGGAAGGCGGTTCGCTCACATTCCTCTTGGCTTCGCTGAATCTGCAGCCCTCGCAGCTCGCAACGGGCCTCGTCGAGAGCATAAGTGAGAGTGCCCGCGCACTCTCCTCCGCGATCATGGGCCGCTGCCAATTCGGCTTCACGCTTCTGCAGTTGTTCCGTGAGCGAAGCAATGCAGGTTTCCAAGCGGTTGCGCACCGAGGTGAATTCCTCCCGCAGCCGCTGCTGTTCTGACAATCCGTGATCCTGACCCTGCTGTCCCAACTGACGCGCCTCGTCTAGCTGAATCTCGAGCTCGCGAATCCTTGCGGCCGAGCCATTACCGGCCTCTTGCATGCTGCTGAGTTGGCCGCGTTGAGCTTCGCTGTCCGCGTGGAGAAGAGCTAGGGCACTTTCGAGCTCTCTCTGGATCGTGGTGTCGTCCGCCCGCTCCTGTCGACGCTGATTCCGCTCTTTGCGCAGCTCTTGTTGCAATTGCACGATCGTCTGTTGATCGTCTGCCGTCTGCTGTTCCGCCAGTGCCTGCCGCGCGGCGAGACGCCTGGCTAGATCCTGGGCGCACTGCTGGGCATGACGCAGTTCTGATTGAAATCGAGACTCGCGCTCGAGCCCCTCGCTCTGCTCTTCCCGCTGCTGCTGGAAAGTTCGCTCGATCACCTGGGCATGCTGTTCGCGAAGCTGATCGGAAGCTAGCTGATTCTCCAGTGCCGCTTGCTCGCGCATTCGCTGGGCATTTGCCAACTGCTCCTGGGCTGTCCGCACTTGTTCCTTTAACTGGTCAAGCTCAATGGCCAGCCGCTGTTGTTCCCCTCGTTCTCCCTCAAGAGCCCGGTTCACTTCCGCCGCAATCCGCTGCTCGACGGCGGCGGCCTGCTCAAAGTAACTTGCATCCACCGGCGCGGATGCATTCGAGTGTGGAGTGGGACCAATAGCCTGAGGGCAATCGACCACCGCCAATTCAATCGGTCCCACTCCCAGAATGTCCCCGACTTGCAGCGCAGCATCTTCAAACGATCCGCCATTCAAATACGTCCTGGGAGAATTCCGGCGAACGACAGTCCCCTTCTTTCCAGTCAGTATCAAGCAGTGCAGCGGCTCAATGCCATCCCCTCGCAGTCGCAACGTGCAGCCAGGCGCCGAACCGATGGAGCACTTGGACGCCGCGATTCGCAGAATGCGGCCGTGGTGCTCGCCTCCTTGAATCCGAAACTGGAGTTCGCCCCCAGGTTTTCCCAGCAATCGGGAAGATGTGGCGGAAACAGGAAATTGCGTCGCAAGCATGGGTAGTCTCAAACGGTGAATCTGAGGGAGAAAACAATGCTGCCCTTGGGACATTTAGCTTGCGGACCCCAGGCCGTCAAAACGCATCGCCGGATTAACCGGCCTTTTTCCCCTGTCCGGCACATTCTGCCGATGGCGGCCGGAATCACTACACCTAAAGGCATGAATTGCCGATTATCGGTAGGCGGCAAACATTGACGATTTTGCCGGTTGCGGCCTACCTGCCGCTGCCGTGTGAATAAGTCACATGTCCCGCGCGAGAACCGGCGAAAGCAACGGCAGCGGGAATCTTCTTCCTTTGCGGTGCTGACGGCGGCATCTCGTTGTCCGGACTGACCTTGCGCCAACCTGTGCGGACGACGGCGCGAGGGATTTAACGGTAGCAACCCTCTCCAAACGCGGCGGGCATATCATTTCGAGCGCGGCAGTCGCGCGAACATTCGCGGACGTAACCTATCCTTGTCGCTAGCAGCGGAACGCATTGTCCCGCAGCCACGCAAGTTAAGGCCAAAGCGACGGAGGCGGCACCAGCCGGAACAACATGAAGAAGCGACCTGAAAAAACTCCCGAAAAAGGCAAACAGATGGCACGCAAAGAGGTTGTTAGCACCCTCCGCCAAATCCTCGTTCGGCGGCGGGATGCCCTCCGCAGAGCTTTGGCCGGCGACCTGAATTCGCTCAAGGAACTCCGTCAGCAAACGTCCGGCGACATGCTGGATGCCGCGATGGACACGGCCCAGGACGAAATCAACTCGCAGCTCGCCGAAGTGGAAAGTCGCGAACTGTCGCACATTGAAGTCGCCCTGGAGCGGATGCGGGACGGCAATTACGGCCTGTGCGAAGGATGCGGCGAAGGGATTCCCATGGCCCGTCTACAAGCCCTCCCTTACGCCACGATGTGCATCCAGTGCCAGCGCGAGGCGGAAAAGAGCGGCAACTCGCTGGGCAGCGGCGCGAACTGGCAGCGAATCCTCGATGTCGGCATGGCGGAAAGCGAAGTCAGCGCCGGCGATCTGGAACTCGACTAATGGAACCCGCTCACTTCGTGAGCGGAAGCGCCGGCACTTTGAGTGTGCCGGATGTCATTTGGCAGGCTGGAAGCCTGCCCCACTTCGCCGCTACTTGTCCACGGAAGGACATTCTCCATGAAATTCCCTTGGGCGTTTTCAGTCACCTTGGCGGCGGCTACGTGCGGCGGAATTGCACTATCCGACTGCTGGGCAGATGAAGCCCCTGTGACCACGGTGGCCCTTGCGCGCGAGCAGCAGTATTCGGACCTTGCGGCTGAAGTTGCCTTGCTGGAAAAACAGGGAAATTTGCTCAAAAAGGTCGTCAAGCTGACGATCCCCACAGTCGTCCATATCGAAGCACAGCACACCGACGCGGAAGGCAAGCTTCAGCATAAACCGGTGGAAGACGCCGGCTCGGGGGTCATCATCCGCTGGACCGGAAAGTTCTATGTGCTGACCAACCGGCACGTCATCAAGAAATCGTCGGTCGAACACATCCGCATCAAGCTCTCGGACGGCCGCCACATTCACCCCACGCGCATCTGGGAAGACCGCGAAACCGATATCGCGCTGCTGGCTGTGGAAGCCAAGGGACTTGTCCCCGCCCGCCTCGGCGACAGTAGTAAACTAGAAATGGGGGACTACGTCGTGGCCCTCGGCAGCCCCTTCGGACTTTCGCACTCGGTCAGCTACGGCATCATCAGCGCCAAGGGCCGACGCGACTTGCAACTGGGTGACGATTCCGTTCGCTACCAGGACTTTTTGCAAACCGATGCTGCCATCAACCCCGGCAACAGCGGCGGGCCGCTAGTGAACCTGCGCGGCGAGGTAGTTGGCATCAACACGGCCATCGCCAGCAACACGGGAGTTCACGAGGGGATCGGCTTCTCGATCCCTATGAACATGGCGATGGTTGTGGCCCGCCAACTCATCGAGCATGGCAGCGTTGTTCGGGCCTATCTGGGCGTGCGGCTGGATTCGAAGTTCAAAGGGGAATCGGCCACGTCCAGCGGCCTGACACGCGTGGAGGGTGCCCGTGTAACCGCCATTACCCCTAAATCTCCCGCTGAGACCGCCAAAATCCATGTCGGCGACATCATCGTCGAATTCGATGGCATGCGGATCGAAGACGACAGCCATCTCATCAACCTGGTCAGCCTGACTCCCGTCGACAAAGAAGTTGAACTGCAACTTCTTCGCGATGGCGAAAGGCAAAGTCTGAAAGTCAAGGTTGGCAACAGGAGCGAAATCGAGCCCTAGCATGTCCCTCTCCCTCATTTTAGCGAGGACAGGTGTGTGGGGACTGCGATCCTCCCAGCTTCGCTAGCACTCAATACCGGCGCGAAATTGCGTCGTTTGAGCCGATTGTTGAGCGGCCCGATATTGCCGTCGAATCCGCTCCCTTTTTTCGCCGATGGTAATGCATGTTCCCCGCTCGTGGTGCGCTGCGGCGGCGGATGCTAGCACGTGGTTTGGCGGAGGCTCTTCATGCGGCGATTCTTCTTCGATCAGAAGTGGCATTTGGCGGCTGGGGCTGCCGGGCTGGGCATCGTGGGAGCCTTGGCCCCACAAATGTTCGGCGTGGAGACTCGGCCGCTTAAGAAACCGTCGGCCCAGACGAGTCAGAAGAAGGGGGATGAGTCCCGCGTAGCCGAACGGATTGGCCTCGACCCTTCCATCCGCGAAACCCCATCTTTGCCGACAGAAAACAAAGTACCCGCCCGAGCCCGCATTACCGATGCCGATCCTGCGGAAGCGGAAACGCCATCGTCGGAAGGCCAGCCCGAAATACGCCTCAGGGCAATTCCCGAACCGGACAAAGCCGCGGAGTTGACCAGCAAGGCCTGGCCGGTTCCCGCTTCTCTCCTGGCCGACCTCGATAAGCTGGCCGAAAGCGACCCGCTGGCTGCTGAATGGGTGGGCAAAGCCAAGGGGGAAATCCACGCGATCCTGGAGTTGCCGACTCTGGCCGATCCCGCCGCGACAAAACTCTTTGGCAACCTTGGCGAATTGGCACTCGAAGCTAAGGCCCTCGCTCGCAAGACCGCAGACGACGATGCCCGTTCGCGCATTCTCCGCGCCGGCTTTGCCATTGTCCGCCGCCAGGCCATCTGGGAGCCATTGCACTTGGCAGCTATCGAGGAAGCCTACGGCAAACACCCGGAACAAACGAAGCCCGTAAGCAGCCAGCAGATTCTGACTTCCCTGCAACAGGTGCATGCAGAACTCGCCGGCACCAACGATCTTCCCGCCTGGCAGAAGTATCTGCTGCTCAAAAAGCTCCAAGAACTCTGTACGACAGGAACCGAAGTCAGCCCCGCCGAGCGGAAACTGGCCCGCGACATCCTCTACCGCTACCACTCCACGCAGCTTTCCACCGAACAGGCAAATCTGCTGGACAAACCGGCGCTGCGGAAGTTCGCCGAGCAACTGGCAACCTGGGGATCGGAATCGGTGGACCTGCTCGCCTTGGCGGCAACGATTGAAAAGTACGAGAGCGACAAGGGAAATTCCAATGCGACAGCCCTCGCCGAGATGTACGACCTGATCCGCTGGTCCTCGGAGGATGAAACATCTGATCTGGCCGATGCCGTCAACTCCTACTATCGCAATGCCAACGTCCGCGTGGCCATCTCGGCCGAACTCGTCAACCGCCTGCTGCCGAAGGAAATGCGGACCGCGGAGCCGGTGCAGGACACGATTCAAGGGGCCAAAGTTCATGGCCAGAGCGAAACCAGCACGCGGCTGAGGCTGGTGCTTCTGCCGGATCGCTGGCGGTGGAAGATGGGACTCGAGGCCAAGGGGGAGGTGGCCTCATCGACTGCCTCCACATCCGGCCCGGCCACCTTCTACCAGGACGGAAATGCCTCCTACCGCGCTCGCAAGCTCCTCACCGTGGATCGCAAGAGCGTCCGCATGCATGAGGCCGAAGCCGAAGCCGCGTCCCAATCGCAGCTCAATGATTTTGAAACCGATTTCGACGGCATTCCGCTCTTCAATGCCTTGGCCCGGATGGTCGCCCGCAATCAATACGACATGAAGTCGTCGGCCGCCAAGCAGGAAGTGGAAAACAAAATCATCAACCGCGCGGCCGGAACTCTCGATTCGCAAGTCGCCGAGCGGATCGAAAAGGCCAAGACCGAATTTCAGAACAAGCTCCTCGCCCAGTTGCAGAAGCTCCACCTCGATCCCACCGCGGTCGATTTGGAAACCACGCAGGACCGCTTGATTGCCCGCTATCGCCTCGCGGGGCGCGAGCAACTTTCGGCTCACACCCCGCGCCCGCAAGCGCCGGGCGACAGTCTCCTCTCGGTGCAAGTCCACGAGACGGCTCTCAACAATGCCCTGGAACATCTCCACCTGAGCGGCCGCAAGATCGAGCTCCATGACCTGTTCAAGGAAATGACGACCCGCTTCGGCGACCAGAAGATTCCCGTCCCCGACGATCTCCCGGAAGGGGTGTTTGTCACCTTCGCCGACCACGATGCCGTCCGAATCGATTGCCAGGATGGCCGGCTGCGAATTCGCATCCACCTCAAGGAACTGTCGATCACCTCCAACCGCAAGACCTTTAAGAACCTGATCGTCACAGGCTACTACAAGCCGGACCCCGATCAGCTCGACGCCAACCTGGTGCGGGACGGCATCATCGAACTCGGCGGCAATCGGCTTGGGGCCGGCGAGCGGATCATGCTCGCGGGCATCTTCGAAAAGGTCCTCTCCCGCAATCGGAAGTTGAACCTCGTCAACGAGCGGCTTTCCACTTCGCCGCAGCTTAAGGACCAGCAAGTCACCCAGTTCGTCATCCACGACGGCTGGATCGGCATCGCCCTGGGACCCAAGCTCCCCAGCCGCACGGCCATCCAAACGAAAATCCCCGCCCGGCAAAAAAAGTAGCCGGCTCCCTCTCCCCCCGGGAGAGGGCCGGGGTGAGGGTCTTCCTGCTACTTCGACTCTCTGAGACTTACGTCAATTCGGCTCGTCGTAAGTCTGATTCACGCGCTGCGAAAATACCTCAAAACACCCCCCGAAGGCAGTGTCTCGATTCAGTACGTGCTTAGCCTGCTAGCGCTGGTTTGAGAGTGAGGGATTGGGCCAGTTCGGTAAGGAAGTCGCGGGTTTGTTGGTGGGCGGTGGTGATGATGCTCAAGAGGATTTCGTAGGCGTTGGC
>JBJXFF010000022.1:0-5501 GCA_046153945.1 Pirellulaceae bacterium | reverse complement strand
CGCCGAGAAAGGCATGCCCCACCCCAACGGACGCTCGCTCGACCAGGTCATCGGCGATCATATCGGAAGCTCGACGGTGTTCAAGACCCTGGAGGTTAGTTGCAACGGTTTCACCTCAGGCAAGGAGGACATTTATTTCGACAACATTTCCTGGTATGGGCCGGGTGCCATTGCGCCGTCCATCAAAGACCCGAAGAAGCTGTACGATCGGTTGTTCATGGTGGACAGCTATGGGTCCCATGTCGCGGAAGTCACAGACCTGATCCGTGCCGACGCCAACTCGCTCTCCAAGAAGCTGGGGCGGGATGACCGCGAAACCCTGGGAGGCTTTATGGAGATGATCCGCGATGTGGAAGTCCGGATTGCGAAGATGAAAAACCTGATTGACACTGCGGATGTGAGGATACCCAAAGACGAAATCCTGCCGCGAGGCGAGTATATACGGCTGCAGGCAGATCTGACTCTCCTAGGACTGCAGATGGGAATCACGAACGTCTGTACATTCATGCTCGGACCCGAACGCTGGGAGGCGCCCATGCTGTATGAGGACGTCTTCGACAAGCCGGTGAATCATCACATCATGACGCACAACCAGAAAGGAGACGGCTACAAGGATTTGCAAAAAATAGACGTCTTCCATATGCAGCAGTTCGCCTACGTCCTCCAGCGTATGAAGGAGATTCGGGAGCCGGACGGCACAAGCCTGCTCGAAAACTCACTGGTCACCTACGGTGCCGGTCTTGGCGATGGGGCAACGCACCAATATTTCGACCTGCCGCTCATCGTGGCGGGGACCTGTCAAAAGCAAATCAAGCAGGGTCGTTTCATCCAATGCAATAGCGGCACTCTCAATTCCAACATGTGGCTGACTCTGGCTAACCTGATGGATGTAAAAATCGACCAGTATGCCGACAGCTCCGGCGTCATCTCCGACCTCTGGAATTGAACCGCTCTTCATGCCTACAAAAAACGTTTTCGCCCGCTGCGTTCTGATTTTGACATTCTTCACGAGTGCCGTATTGAAATGTCACGCCGCGGAAGATTATGAAACCTTCGTCAAGCCACTCCTTGAGGCTCGCTGTATCAAGTGCCACAGCGGGGAGACGGCCAACGGAAAATTCAATCTCCAGGACGTGGCGCTCGCAGAGGATATCCTCAAGAAACCGGAACTGCTAACGGAATTGATCTCCGTGATCGAACTCGGGGACATGCCGCCAGAGGACGAACCGGCGCTGGTTCAGGCGGAACGCTCCAGGCTACTCGAGAGCCTGAAAGGATTACTGAATCAGTCAGCTCCCAGCAGCGTGCCGCAGGTCCCCCTGCACCGGCTTAATCGATATCAATACAACAACGCAGTGCGAGATCTTTTCCAACTGCGGCGCGACCTATTCAGTCTGCCTGAGAAGATGATGACCCGGGAGAGTGATTATCTCCAAATCGACCGGATGCCGGACAAGGTCAATGTGACCTGTCGTTCCCTCAGGCCAGAAGCCGGTTGGCAGGGTGTGATTCCGTTTCCGAAAGACCTGCGTGCCGCCCATGGCTTTGATAACCAGGCTAATCAACTGACGCTTTCTCCGCTGCTGCTGGACAGCTATCTGAAGTTGAGCCTCTCGATTGTGGACAGCCCGGACTTTAACGCCGAGAACGTGGGCATCTGGAATGACTTCTTCAAGGAGCCGCCAGAGGGGACGGATTTGCCTGCAGAGATCAGCAAGCGGCTTCGTCCCTTTTTGAAACAGGCATTCCGCCGGGCTGTTGAAGACGGAGCTCTTGAACGCTACACCGACTATGCAGTTGGTCAGACTCAGCGTGGTCTTTCCTTCACGGCCAGCATGAAAAAGGTGGCCTCCGCCGTCCTGTCTTCGCCGATGTTCCTCTACAAATACCAAGCGGAGGCCGCGCCCGATCAGCCGTATGACCTCGCTTCTCGGCTATCTTTCTTTCTCTGGGCCAGCAGCCCCGACGCGGAACTCTTTCATTTGGCGGAAACTGGAGAACTCGCCCAGCCGGAAGTATTGGACAGGACTATCTCCCGCATGATGGCGGACTCCCGGATCGAGCGGTTTCTCGATACCTTTCCGTCACAATGGATGCAGTTGGAAAACGTCCTCTCGGCCACTCCCGGCCCTGCCAAAGCACGACTTTTCCAGCGGGACCGCAAGAACAATGCGGGCACTCAGATGGTGCTGGAGCCACTGCTGCTCTTCGATGCCGTTTTTTTGGAGAACCGTCCGATCGTGGAACTGATCCAACCGGAGTTCTACTATCAAAGCGATTTTCTGCGCACGTGGTACACCTCCGAACTGACGCCGCCGGTGGTGGATGCGGCAGCGCTGGAGGAGGAAAACCTCGCCAACGACGAGCGGAGGAAATCCCTGGATGCGGCCATACTCCAAGCAAAGGCCGACATCGCGGCGCTGGTGGAACCGGTGCAAGCCCGGGTGCTGGCCGCGAAACGGCAGGAGAATGGTGCGGTGAAGCCAGTCGATCTGAAACCCATGGCGGCATGGGAATTCGACGGTAATCTGAAGGATTCCATCGGCTCACTGGAGCTACAGGCCACAGGCACGATCCGCTATGAAAGTGGAGCGGTCATTCTTGAGAATAGCGCCTTTCTGCAGAGTGCCGGACTTCCCGTCGAACTTAAAGCAAAGTCGCTCGAAGTGTCGTGCTCGATTCATGACCTGAATCAGTCCGGCGGCGGATTGATGGGAATTCAGGGACCTGGAGATTTCTTTGATACGATTGTTCTCGGCGAACGGTCACCGCGGCATTGGATCTCCGGCAGCAACGGATTCGCCCGTACAGAAGACTTTTCGGACTCCTCTCCGGAAACGGATCCGCGGGAAGCGCTGCATCTGACGATGGTCTACGCGGAAGACGGCACTACTTCCCTGTACCGGAACGGAAAGCTCTACGGCAGGCCCTACCGGAAAGATCTAGCGACATTTCCCGCCAACGAAAGCAGCGTCATCTTCGGCGTTCGCCATCTGCCGGCGGGAGGTGGAAAGCACCTCAGCGTGAACATCGACAAAGCTCGACTCTACAATCGAGCTCTTACCGCCGAAGAAGCTGCCGGCGAATACTACGTTTCAGACGACGAAGTGGTGAAGGCGCTGACACCCGCCGAGCTGACGCAAAAAGAGGCACTCAGTAAGGCCATCCAACAGTCGGAACTAACGCTCCAAGCGATTCCGCCACAGCGAGACCTCCGCCGGGCCCAGGAGGAAGTGACGGAGAGATACGACCAGTCGATCATGGAAAAGCTGAATTCGTCCCTATTCGAGCGCGTGGCCGTCACCGATCCCCGCTATGGCGGCATCGTCACCAATGCCGCTATGGCCACCATGACCTCAGGCCCCGAACGCACTCACCCCATCGCCCGGGGTTCATGGATTATCGAGGTCATCCTCAACGATCCGCCACCTCCTCCGCCCAACGACGTCCCTCCATTGAAGGAGGATGATTCAGCAAGAGACTTGACGGTTCGCGAGCAGTTCGCCGAACATCGCCGGAATCCCGACTGCGCAGGATGCCACTCGCGTCTCGATCCGTTAGGCTTCGCCATGGAGAACTTCGACATCACGGGCCGCTGGCGAGAAAAGTATGACAACGGCCGCGATGTAGATTCAAGCGGAACACTCTTCAGAAAATATCCTTTTAGCGGGATCGTTGAGTTCAAGGATTCTCTGGCAAAGGAAAACGAGCGTTTCGCCCGCGCATTCACCGGACATCTGCTCAGGTTTGCCTTATCCAGGGAACTGGTCCCGGCAGATTCCCTGACGATCGACTCCATCATCAAAAGGACGGAAGGCGAAAACTTCAGACTGAAATCTCTCATCCGAGAGGTCATTCTGAGCGACGTCTTTCGGAAGCCTCAATGAGATCCGGCAGGACGCAGAACACGACAGTCACCTGTCGTTCACGGTGTCCTAGCATAGAATCGCCGATCCGCGCGATAAGTCAAGACAAGGCAATGTCCCCAAGCTCGCCGGTACTATCCCCAATGCGATGATGACCGATTCCCATCATCTTGGCGAGAGTCACCCACAGATTCGCAATTGGCGTTCCTTCCGGATACCGAATATGCTGCCCGGTCGCCAACTTGCCTCCACCGCGACCGGCAATCACGGTTGGAAGGTTGGTGCACTCGTGCAACTCTCCACTACTGAGGCCTGAGCCCAACATGAACATCGTGTTGTCCAGTAAGGTACCATTTCCCTCGGGAGTCGCTGCCATTTTTTCGACCAATCGCGCAAACTGCTCGACGTGGAAACGATCGAGTGTCTCAAGATCACTACGAACTTCCTTATCACCTTGATTGTGCGTCCATGAGTGATGCTCAATCGGTTTTTCGAACCAGCCCTCAACCTTTAGTGGCGTTGACCAGCGTTCTGGCGCGGTCATCAATGTGGCGACGCGTGTGAGATCGGTTTGCAGCGACAGAATCATGAGGTCGCCCATCACCTGAATAAATTCATCACGATGCATTGTCTGCCACGGCTTGACGGGAACCTGAGGGTTAAGTTTCGCGATATCGTCCTGCCGTCGCCGAACACGTTGGATCTGCTGTTCGACCGTCCTCACTGACTGAGTGTACTCGTCAAGCTTCTCGCGATCACGGGTTCCAAGTTTCGGCGATAGTGTTTGAGCATCCTCCATCACCAAATCCAAAACGCTACGACTTGATTCATGTTGTTCGACACGAAACAGGCGGTTGAAGACTTGTTGCGGGTCGCGCAACGATCGCGCCACGTGACTACTACCGTACCACGAGATGTTGTCGAAGTAGACCGATTCGCGGTTATCCTGGTACGGATTGCAGCTCAGCTCAAGCGATCGAAACGCGGTCTGTTTACTGGTGTGATCGGCTATCACTTGGTCAATCGTGCGTTTGAGCGGGTAGCCATCGGGCGAAAGTTCATCGGGTGCCGCGGTACTCAGCCAGCAGGTACTCGCCTGTGCGTGACCGTCGGTTCCCGGCGTCTTCACCCGACCGAGGTTACTCAGAACGAGAATGTTCTCACGCAACTTCTCTAGCGGCCGCATCGTCGGACTCAGAGTAAACTGAGTCCCCGTGTCGATGGGGTTCCACACGGACTGTACCACGCCGTTGGGAATATAAAAGAACGCAATTCGACACGGTGGCGCCGATACGTCGTCGGCCGACGCAACTCGGCTACGTGGCTCACTCATGATTTCCAGCATCGGCAGCGCGAGCGACACACCCACGCCACGCAATACGGTCCGCCTCGAGATTCGCTTCGATTTCATTTCGCCTCCCTCACGCCTGCGACATGATCAGCCTTGTCCCGCGACTGGAATTGAAACGGCCGGCTCTGAACGACCGCGCGCACGACCGTCGAAAACTGACCGTGATCAGCGGATACTTTTGCCAAGATCTCGTCAACCGTAGGCGCATCCTTCAGCTCTAACCGTCGCGCGATCGCGTACGAAAGCATGTGTTCCGAAAACGCCCGCAAGAAGAGCTCTGGATG
>JBJXFF010000137.1:0-85449 GCA_046153945.1 Pirellulaceae bacterium | reverse complement strand
GGTTCAGGAAGAACCGAGCCGCCGGTTTTTTTGTTGGTCGATAAGGCTTCTGTTGAAAATCGGTGGCAAGTCGCGATGTCGGGGGAGTGAATGAACGGGTTGTAAATGCGGAACTGCCGCGTCCAGCAGCCGAGTCCGCCATCGAGAGATGCAGTGCCACTTGGGGGCATTGAGGGGGCAGCAAAGTCAGAATATTCGTTTCAGTCGGCCCCGCAGGCTAGACGACGAGAAGATGTGCGGTGTTCTCGCGCCGTTGGGGGAACGCAGTTGTGCAGCAGTCATCGGGCGGATACGTGAAAATATCCTGGCTGCATGCCGCGGCATTCTTGATTCTTGCTCCGGTCCCGGCTTCCGGTGCAGAAGGCATTGTATTCACTGACCACCAACAGTCTTCTCCACAAGCTGCATCGAATGAGTCTGCAGACGACTATGCCGCTGCGGCTTCTCTGACCCCTGCTCCAGCCTGGAGTGGTGACTTCGGGACGCGTTCACAAGTGACGGGTGACTGGTGTGGGAGGCGAGATGCTCTCGCTGCTAGCGGTCTGACTTTCTATGGGGATCTGACCCAGTACTATCAAGGAGTGGCTGCGGGTGGCAACGAGCAGCAATTTAAGTACGGGTGGAGAGCTGACTACTTGATCGATCTTGATTCCCAAAAGATGGGGCTTTGGGACGGAGGCCATCTTGATCTTCGCGCGGAGTCCCGTCTCGGGCAGGATACTAACAGGATTGACGGCACGGTGGCGTTATCGAACTTTGCCATGGCCCTGCCGATCCCCGTCCCGAGCGTCACCGCCCTTACCGGCGTGCAATATACGCACACCGTTTCCGATGGCCTCTCAGTATTTGCCGGGAAGCTCAATCTTTTGGACGGCACGCCAGCCGCTTATACGCGAGGATTGCGGCTGAATTACTTCTATAACGCGGCGATGCAGTCTAATCTCAGCCGCGTTTTTCTCATTCCCAGCACGCTGGGGTGCGGCTTTACTGTCCGAGATGAGGCGGAGCCGGTTTTCAATTTCTTTCTGCTCGATACGCATTACACCCCCACAACAACCGGTTTCCCGACGCTGTTTTCCAACGGCGTGCTAGGGTTTGGCGAATACCGGCAGCGGACAAACTGGTTCGGTTTACCGGGGCATAGTGCGATTGGTTTCCTCTATTCCAACGCAACCCGTGGGTCCTTGGACTCAAATCCCTATGTGTCGCTTCCAATCTCCCCCGGGGTAACTTTGCCGCCGATTGTTACCAAATCGTCCGCCTGGACAGTGACCTACCGATTCGACCAGGTTTTGTATGCCGATCCGGATGATCCGACGCGGAGATGGTCGCTCAACGGAGATTATGGCATTACCGACGGAAACCCGAATCGAAACCACTGGTTTGCCAATCTCTCGCTGGTGGGAAACAGCCCGCTCGAGGGGCGCGAAAACGACACGATCGGCGTCGGCTATTACCACCTCGGTTTGAGCGCCCTGCCGCTACTCGAGCAACTTGGCCTCTCGGCTGAAAACGGCGTTGAGTTGTTCTACAACGCCGCCATCACACCATGGTTTCACGTCACACCAGACCTGCAAATCCTGGATCCATCTCAACGGCAAAACGCGATGGCAATCTTGGTCGGTGTCAGGGCTCGAATCTCGTTTTAGTGCCGACTATTTCTTCCGCCGCTTGAACTCTTCCCGAAAGCTCCGTTTCGGAAACGGCGGCAGGTCCCGTTGTTTTCCCCAATTGTTGAACGGGTTGTAGATGAGAAACCGCGGGGTCCAGCGACCGAAGAAGCGGGCGGCTTTGCCGGCGAGGGTGTAGAGCCAGGTTCGGCGGAAGACGAAGCTGGCGAATTGCATCGAGAATCGCTTGGTGAAGTCGAGGTGGCCGTGGTGGGCGATTTCCCGCCGCCAGGTGAGGAGCTGATGATGGATGTCGATCTTCACAGGGCAAACGTCAGTGCATGAGCCGCAGAGGCTGCAGGCGCTGGGCAACGAGGCGTAAGCCTTTTCGTCCCGGGCGGGGGCCAGGATGCTGCCGATGGGGCCGGGGACGGTGCTTTCATAGCTGTAGCCGCCGCTGCGACGGTAGACGGGGCAGGTGTTCATGCAGGCCCCGCAGCGGATGCAGTTGAGCGAGCGGCGAAAGTCGTCGCTTCCCAGGATTTTGCTCCGGCCGTTGTCGACGAGCACGATGTGGAGTTCGCCCCCTTCGCGCGGGCCATGAAAATGCGAGGAATATGTCGTTATCGGCTGGCCGGTGGCGGAGCGGGCGAGCAGCCGCAGGAAGACGCCGAGGTCTTTGGCTCGCGGGATCATTTTCTCGATCCCCATGCAAGCAATGTGGAGCTTCGGCAGCGACACGCCAAGGTCCGCGTTTCCTTCGTTCGTGCAGATGACAAAGCCGCCGGTCTCCGCCACGGCGAAATTGACGCCTGTCAGTCCGGCGTCCGCCTGCATGAATTTGTCTCGCAAATGCTGACGGGCTACTTCGGCCAGGTACTGTGGATCGGTGGCTCCTTCCTTCGACCCAAGATGTTCGTGGAAGAGCTGGCCGACATCCTCTTTCTTCATGTGGATGGCTGGCAATACGATGTGGCTTGGCGGCTTGTTGTCGAGCTGCACGATTCGCTCGCCCAGGTCGGTATCGACCACTTCAATTCCGTGCCGCTCCAGGAACGGATTGAGGTGGCACTCCTCGGTCAGCATCGACTTGCTCTTCACCAGCCGCTTGACGCTGTGCCCTTGCAGGATGGAAAGGACAATCTCATTGTGCTCGGCTGCGTCCTTGGCCCAGTGGACCTTGGCCCCGAGCTTGGTCGCCTGAGCCTCGAACTGTTCCAGCAGGTCGGCGAGGCGAGAGAGCGTGTGGGCTTTGATCTGAGCGGCACACTCGCGGAGCGTTTCCCATTCCGGCAGGGACTGGGCCATCTTGTCCCGTTTGGCCCGGACGAACCAGAGCGTGTTGTCGTGCCAGCGGGCCCGCTCTTTGTCCTTGATGAACTCCGCGGCCCGGGCGGGGTGATCGACCTTTTTCTGCTTCGTGGCGGTTTCGCTCATACCGGCCTTCCCGCCAGGATTTCGGCGATGTGCATCACGCGGATCGGCTTCTTCTGGCGGCGGATGAGACCTTCCAGGTGCATCAAGCAGGACATGTCGTTGGCGGTGAGCACCTGTGTTCCCGCCTTCTCATGATCGTGGATGCGATCTTCCCCCATCATGCAAGAGACCGCCTCTTCGTTCACCGCGAATGTCCCCCCAAAGCCACAGCACTCGTCGGGGCGGGCGAGTTTGACGAGTTCGATTCCTTCAAGCCCTTTGAGAAGTTGCTCCGCTTTGCCGAAGGCCTTTCCCATTACTTCGCTGGAACTCGCCAGCCGCAATTCCCGCAGTCCGTGGCAACTTTGATGCAGGCCGACGCGATAGGGAAAGCGGCCGGCGATTGTGTCGACTTTGAGGACGTCGGTCAGAAACTCGGTCAGCTCGAAGGTCTTCTTCCGCAGGGCTTCGTAATCAGCCCGGCCGTGGAAGAACTCTTCGTAATGGTGTCGCACCATCGCCACGCAACTGCCGCTGGGGGCGACGACATATTCATAGGGGGCAAAGACCTGCAAAAACTTCTCCGCGAGCGGCTGGGCCTGGTCCGTGCAGCCGGTGTTGGCCATCGGCTGGCCGCAGCAGGTCTGGGCGGGGGGAAACTCGACGTTCACGCCGCACTGTTCCAGCAACTCCACCGTCGCCATGCCGACGTGCGGATAAAGCTGGTCGACGTAGCAGGGGATGAAGAGACCGACGGTGGGCATGGTAGTAGTCCGCTCACTCCGTGAGCGGACAGGCAGCGAGGAAGGAAACCCTCAGTATACCTTCACCCGAAATTGGCAGCAGGGGATTAACAAATCACAAAGCGAAAAGGTGGATGGCAGAATAATGGTCGGCAGAATTATGGGAGGAAGTTACATTGGCCCCGCGACTTTCCAGTCTCTGCAATTGCCTTTTCTTATGATTCTGCCCCCATTATTCTGCCATCTCCTCATCGCACGACCTGGCAATTCGGCAGTTGCCTTTGAAGTTTTGCGGCTCCGGCTTCCGATACGCTGGTGGCACGCAGGCTGAGGAGTTTGAGATTGGTTAGCCCATGCAGATGAACGAGGCCTTCGTCCGTAACTTTCGTTTCGTCCAGGTCGAGGTGCTCGCATTGCAATAACGGCGAAAGGTGGATCAGCCCGGCATCGCTGATCTTGGTGCCCGCCAGCTCGATAACTTGCAGACCGGACATGCGACCTAGGTGCTTCAGTCCCTGGTCATCAATCGGAGTGCGACTGAGGTTGATCCAGGAACATTTTTCAAGGGAAGCAAGACTCGCCAAGCCCGTGCCAGTGATGTTGGTCTCGCTCAGGTCCAGCCAGTTAAGCTCCCGAAGATTTCCGATGTGGGCCAGGCCCGCATTGTCGATATCGGCGGCGGGGAGGTGGAGCACTGTAAGTCCCTTGAGGCGAGCGAGAACTTCCAGGCCAGTGGAAGTGATGAGAGTTTGCTTGAGTTCCAGGCCGACCAGGCGACCGGAGCCGCCAAGCTTTTTCAGCCCGTCGTCCGTGATTGGGCAGCGCCGGATGCGAAGAATTTCGAGCCGCGGAAGATCCCGCAAGTGGTGGAGGCCGTCATCCGTAATGGGCGCGTCTTCGATTTCCAATTGCCGCAAGTTGGGGAGACTGGACAGGTCATCCAGCGCGCGATTCGTGAATCGCCGCCCGGTGGCGAGGGCGGAGATTTCCAAGCGATGTTCGTCGAATTTGAGTGTCACGCCTTGCCGGCCAGCTTGCCAAATCGCGCTAGGGCGTGGCAATTCGATCCCCTCTACTTCCTGGCTCCCGCCACTTAGAAATCTCTCCCGCGTGACCTCTTGTGCCCCTTCCGCCACGGTCATGACGTAATAACGGTCCGACTGACCCCAGCGGGGATCGTCGATGGCAAGCTTGTCTCCGGCGGCGGCTTTGTGGCGAAACGCCTGCAGGTAGAGGCGTGGCGAATCGGGAAAGGGAACCGCCAGGCCGTGCCACCCACCTAGCTCCGATACTTTTGTGGGGGTGGTGTGGTAGGCCAGTGGCAAGTTGCCGCTATAGAGGACGAACGCCAGGTGCGGGTTGAGCAAGTTCGCATAATATGCCGCCGGCAGGACGAGCAACCCGCTAACGATCCCCAACCGCCAGCGTTCCATGTGCGGCACCGCCGGTCGAAGCAGAATCCACGCCCCGACGACGGCGGTGGCCAGATTCCAAGGCCAAACGCTGGCATTGTGGTTGCGAACCAGGAGCGCCAGCAGGATGCCCAAGTGCAAAACCACGCAACAAGGGGCGGCGCGCCGCGGCCAGATAATCGCCGCCAGAGCAACGAGGATCTCTCCCCCGGCCACCGTAAGCGCAAAATAAAGATGCCAGTCATTTCCGTCAATTCCGCACGCCTCGAGAAAGCTCCACGATCCCCACCCCAACCATTCGGCCGAGAGGAGTTTATGCAGCCCGGACCAAAGCCACATCGCCACCAAATACCACCGGGCAAACCAGGTTCCCTCCGGATGTGCGCAAGCAGCCATCAGCACAATCAACGAGATCACTTGCGGTTGGATGCGTGTCTGATCGAATACGCAGGCGGCGGCATACACACCCACGTGGATCAGGATTCCCGGAATAGGCCGAATGAGCACGATTGCAAGCGAGGCAACGAGCAAGAGGCCAAAAGAGAATTGCGGCAAAGGGATGAAGGGGAGATTAATTGGCTCCTGGCGAACATTCCAGGCTGGCCAAGCAATGAGCAAGGTCACTAGCTGACAGGCGACCACGAAACAGAGCAGTCCGTATCGCCAGGAATGACTTTGGTCGGCCGACTCTCGAATTGCATCAAGGGCTTTGACTCCCTTTTGTGGTTGTTTTCTGCCCATGAATGGCCGAAATCGCGCGATAGAGACTGTCGTATCGTCGAATCCAAGATAACGAGATCGTTAAGATAACGAAACCGTTAAGCTGTGTTGCCCCCCTCGTTTTTTGCGCACTGGAAAGGTCCGGATAGCAGAATCAGAACTCCGGAGCCCTGTTTCAATTGCCCGAACCTTGGACCGCCATTTCGCTCCTCTTTGGAATACCAGGGCTGCTAAAGTCTGACGGTAAAACGACTTAGATGGGAGCTTACGCAAAAGTCACCTCCATTAAGGTTCTTTTGGGGTGGAAATATTTGCGTAGTTTCCAATCGTCGGTTAGAATTCCGAGCCGGTCTGTTCAGCAGGCCGTTGGTAAAAGGAGGTTGCCAGTGCCCAGTGCTTATTTCTTTCAAGATTGCCCGACCTGCGGTCGGCATGTTCGGATCAAGGCCGAATATTTGGGGAAGCGGATGAGCTGCCTTCACTGCGAAGGGGAATTCACCGCAGCCGACCGCGAGTCTCGCTTTGACGCCGCGGAGACCAGAGCCAGCAGCGTGTTGCAAGCGATGGAATCGCTGCTGAGCGTCCCCCGGCCGGCAATGGTGGCTCAGAGATGAACGGAGGTTTTCAGTGGTTCAGTGATTCAGTTTTCAGAACTGAAATCTGAAATCTGAAAACTGAAAACTGAAAACTGAATCACTGAAAACTAGCCTCTCCGCTAGCAAAACCTTCTCTTGGCGATTGAACCTAACGAGCGGTCCCCCGAAAGATGGTGCAGCTCCATCTTTCACTAACCCGAAGCGCCAGCGGGGGACACAAAAGGCCATTCACTCCCTCGCTGGCGCTTCGGCTTAGTGAAGATGTTCCGACTGCGGTGAGATGCCCCGATTTGCCGCCCGCTCCGCGCCGTCCGAAAATCATGGCAATGCCGCGCCTGCCGCGCCGATGAGACTCGTGCCGACACCCATCGGCTTAATGCCTGCCCACCAACGCCGCCTGCTCGCCAAAAGCCAACGGCTTTGACCGGCCATCCCCGACCGGTCCGCGACCAGGCCAGCCCGCCATGGGCCCAGCTCTCCCCCGGAGCTGGGCCCATTTTTTTTGCGCGAAGAGAATTATGGGCCGGTGCTCAATTCAACTTGTTCTCATCTTCCGATAGAAAGCGTAAATCGAGTTGAGAGTTCTCGTGTTTGTTCTTACTGGCCGACACTTCCCAAATATCCTGCGTCGCGTATCTGGCTAACCAAATCATGGGAAGCAGCAAGGGGAGGAAGCAAATTGCCATTAGCGAATTGATTCCTCCGTTATTTTCGAGCAGGAATCGCGTCAACGAGAGCGTCGCGGCTAGAGCCGAGGTGACAAGGAACATCCCTTGCAGATCAATGCGCGACAGCTTGCGGATGCTTCCTGGCCGTGCGATTGCCAATCGGAGCGTGGCGAGACAAATCGCTGCCACAATCGGCGCTACGCCAAGCACGACCGCGACAATGATGATTTCCATGCCGCCGCTCCTGAAACAGAAGTTGGAATGAAGTCTATTCGTCCGCGGCAGCGAGCTTATTCCCTTGGTGGTCCAACTAGCGCCTGAGCCCGAAGTAATCCCGTTTGACGGGCATTTGGGGCGCTTCGTGCGAAGTGCGAAGGCGGTCCATGAGTGACGGCATTTTGCTGGAAGGGTTGGCAACCCTCGTGTGCAGGTGCTCGTCCGCTCCGCCCAAAAAATCAAATTTCGGATCAGCCGAAGCCTGGTCCGTCTTGACTCGCGCGCTGCGCCATTCGTCGATGACGTAATAAATCAGCCACATGGCTGGCAGAAGGATTGGGGCAACCCTGCTCAGACAAACCAACGTGATGTTGCGAGCAAATTCGTCCATTACCACGACCGGGCGAACGAACGCGAAGACAACGCACAGTGGGATCATCGTTAACATCAGTGTTAGCAAGCTGACCCGGGAGATTACCCGCCATCGGCTCTTGGGCTTGCCCAAGGCCCAAAGCGCGGCACCCAAGGCCAGGGGGCCGAACATGAAGAACAGGAGGATGAAGAGATTGGTGATCACCGCAACGATAATGGGTGAGGTTTGGCTGCGCTAGTAGCGCTTCTGGATATTGAAATAGGCGTTGACCCTTTTCAGGATCGCTGCGAATCGCTTGCGAGCACTCGCTCGGAATGACTCTTTGAACTCGCTTGTAAACGCTTTGTCGGCGGCATTAGCGTCCGCATTGACCGGCTTGCCATCGAACAAGTCGTTGGGCAAGTCCTCTGGCAACTTTCTCTTGGTGGAACCAAAACTGCTGTAGGCCCCGTAAAGGACGAACGCAATTACCGCGAGCGGAACGCCGAATAGGAGCGCGGCGACGAACACAAAGAAAACAAGTGAGGCGAGATCCATCATCCAGTATTCGCTGCCAAATGCCGGATATTATCCCCTACCGTGGGCCATTTCGCGGCGACGCCCGGGTATTTCCGTTGCTTCTGAAACCCGAGGAAGGGACTTTCATTTCCCGAAGAATTTCCGACAATTCCGATTTGCACCACTTGACGGCGACTAGGGAACACCTGTACAATAAAAAATTCGCGGCGGAGCTGCGCGCGAGGCCACGAAGGGTGCGATCCTTGGCAATCCGGTTGTAAGGGAAAAGAATGTGCCGCTAAGTTGCTTGGCGACTCTGTAATTGTGCGCGAAAAAGAGGTTATAAAAACTTCTGCATATCCCCCGGAATAACGAGGGTTTTGGTGTATCACAAAAACTCGATTAGTCGCCGGTGATATGTAGCACACATTGACGGAAGCCACGGCGTGGCAAGGGTTTGCCAGCACGAGGGCGATACAGGACCGGCCGAAAGATGAATCAGAAAAACCTGTATCACGACGGGGCATCAGCCGCTTATAACGCGGAGACGAAGGACGGGTGGTCAGGGAAGAGCTAAGGGAGAAAACTCTTCCCCAACAGTGTCTCTAAGAAGAGGCAAGTCCATCGCCGTGACCTATGCCATTCCCCGCTTCTTCAGTTCTCCGACGACGCCCTGCACAATTTTGGCGATGTGCTCGGGGTCGACGCTCGGCTGGACTTTGCAACCGCCGGCCGGTTCGCTCGTGAAACCTTCGGCGGCGAGCAGGCATTGAAGCTGGTCGCTGAGCTTGATGAGCTGCTGCTCTTGCACGGCGGAGCGGGGCTGGCGGCTGGGGCCGGGTTCGATGCCGCGGAGCTTGAGGGCAGCCCGGAAGCCGTCGGGGAACTCGGCGCTGTAGAGCATCGTGTCAAACAGCGGCAGCAGGCGGTATTGCAGGTCGCGGGCCTCGTCGATCTTGCCCGCCATCGTCAGGTCGAAGAGCTTGCGGGTGATTTCCGGGGCCACGCCGCTGGTGGCGTTCGTGCCGCCGTCGCAGCCGACGATCAGCATCGGCATCAGGGCGGCGTCCCAGCCGGTGAGGAAGGCGAAGTCGGGGCGGACCGGGCGGACCGCGGCAATCATCCGCATCATGTGGGGGAGGTCGCCGGAGGAATCCTTGATGGCAACGATGCGGGGGCATTCCTCGGCCAGCTTCAGCACGGTCGGCACGTCGATGGGGCTGGCGAACATTGGGATGTTGTAGAGCGTGACGTCAATCGGCGTGTTGTCGGCGATTTCCTTGAAGTACGCATAGACGCCGGCGGGCGACAGCTTGAAATAAAACGGCGAGACGATGGCCACCGCCCGGCAGCCGAGCTCGTGGTAGTACTCGCAGGCCTTGATGGTGTCCTTGGTGTTGGCTTCCGCGGCCCCGGCCAGAATCGGCACCCGCCCGCGAGTCTGGTCCGCGATGATTTCGATAATCCTCCGCCGCTCCTCAGCCGTGAACCGCGTGAACTCCCCCGTCGAGCCGTTGGGATAGAGCCCGTGGACGCCGTGGTCGATCAGCCAATCGACATACCGCCGCGTCTCCGCCTCGTTGATCTCGCCGTCGGGGAGGAGCGGGACGATGTTCGGAGTGAAGATGCCGCGGAGGGGAGGAGAGGAAGCCATGGGGTTCTGTGGTATCAAGGTGTGGTGAGTTTGTATTCCTAAGGTACTCGGTACTGAGTACTAAGTACTGAGTACACTAGCCAGACAGGTGCCGCTCTCCCTCGCTTGCGCGTCGGGCTAGTGAGAGGCCGCATAACCAGTAGAATTAGCGCCCTCGGCAGCGTCCAGGGGCATGCCCCGGCAAATATAGCTCGCACTCAGGGGCTCGCGGTCTGTTTACGAAGTCCTTGGAAAGCGGCTTGCAGTGTCTAAATCTCGCGATAAATCGAAACTCAATCGCCGTGATTTGCCGGAAGATCCGCTGGGCAATTTGGAAGGTCAACCTGCGCTCGCATTATCACCCCTCCTCAAATGGTGTGTTGCCCTTGGCGTCGCGGCACTCCTGGTCGGCTACCTGGCAATTTTCTTTTCAGCTTCACCGACCCGACTGCCGGTGATCCTCTATTTGCTGGTACCCGACGAACTGTTCCGCCAGTGGGCCGAAGGAGAATGGAGCCAGACTCGGTTCCTTGACCGACTGCCGATCCTGCTGTGCGGCTCGGCGATCTTGCTGGGGAGTTATTTTTTGGGGCGGGTCTTCCTGCGGGTGACTCGATTTGACAAAGGGCTGACGAACTTGGAACGGACCGTATTCTCGATCGGCATCGGTCTGCAATTGCAGTCACTGCTTACCTTGATCAGCGGACTGATTGCGGTATCCATAATTCCCGTCGTTTCCGTTGCCTGCTGGCTAGTTTCCGCCGGCATTGTGCTCGTCCTCGGGTGGCTGGGAAAACTTCGCGATCAGCCGGTTTCATCGGAACTGCATCTTCCGAAGGGTGCGGAAAGGCCGACTCCTTCTAAGTGGCTACTCGCGACAACCTGGAGCTTGTGGATTTACGTCGGTCTTTGCTCGGCGGCAATCATTTTGGGCGCGATGCTTCCCCCCATCGATTTCGACGTTCGGGAATACCATCTTCAAGTTCCCAAAGAATGGCATGAGACGGGGGGAGTCACGTTTCTGCCCCACAATGTTTACGGCAATATGCCGCTGGGTGCGGAAATTCATTCACTCACGGCAACCCAGCTAATGTCCTGGGGAGAGCGCCCGTGGTGGTGGGGGGCGCTTGTCGGCAAGCTGCTGATGGCGAGCTACGGACCACTCACCGCGCTGGCTATCTATGCCATGGGAAGTCGCTTCTTCTCTCCACTGGCGGGACTGGCCGCAGCCGCCATCTATATTTCCTCTCCCTGGGTTGTCCATGTCAGCGTTAATGGCCTGAACGACGCAGTGCTCGGCTACTATTTGCTGACCGCGGCTTATGTGCTGTTGATTTCGCCGCTTTCTGTTCGCTCCGTGATCGTGGCGGGGTTTCTGGCCGGCGCAGCCGCGTCTTGTAAATACACCGGCGTGGTTTTTGTGATGCTGCCGCTCGCGATTTTGGTTGCATTGCTATCCTCGTTGTACCCGCAGCGGAATTTTGTGAAGGGACTTCGCTACGCCGCAGTGTTTCTTTTGATAGCGACCTTGAGTTGCAGTTTGTGGTACGGCAAAAACTGGATTCTCGCGGGAAACCCCACGTATCCACTGCTTTCCAGCATTTTTGGCGGAAAGACGCGCAACGCGGAAAAGAATGCACGCTGGGCACAAGCTCATGAACCGCCGGCCTACACATGTAGAAACCTTTCGGAATCGACCCGGCATGTCTTGTGGGGAAGCGACTATCACGACCCGCTAGCTGTTCCGCTCGCGGCAATTGGCATCGCTGGAACTGCTCTTGCGATGCGGAACCAGAGACGGATGGGCGAATGTTCGGCGAGAGTGTCGCACCTTTCGCTCCTCGCATCCCTCGCGCTGCTGCTCTTCTTTCTTTTGGTCTGGTGGCTCTGCACTCACCGGCTGGACCGCTTTCTTGTTCCGGCGATTTCGCTGGCGGCATTCTTGGCGGGGGCGGGGGTGGAGTTCGCCAGAAAGAATCCGCTTCGCTTTGTGGTGGCTGGACTCATGGTCGTCGGCCTGACCTTTAACCTGCTGGTGGCCGCTTCAATGATGGTGGGGGACAACCGTTGGTTTGTCTCCTTGGAGCGATTGCGAGAGGACGAGCCGAAGAACGAGTTTGAATTCTCACGCGTGAAATCTGCCCATCAATGGCTCAACGAGAATGTGAAGTCAGAGGAAGGCGTCCTCTGCGTTGCTGATGCCGCGGTGTTTGATCTGGAGATGCCTGTCTTCTACAACACTTGCTTCGACGACTGCCTGCTGGTGAATTGGACTGAAGGAAAATCCGTTGCACAGCGGAAAGAGGAGCTTCGCAGCCGCAAGGTTGCTTATGTGTATTTTGACCCCAGCGAATATGAGCGGTACACCAGCAAGGGGAACTACGGCTTCGATCCACGCTTCTCGCCGAAGCTGCTCGACGAATTAGTCGAACAAGGCATTTTGAAGCCGCCGCTCCCGAATGCTCCGCAACAGATTTATCCCGTCTCGCCCTGAGTTTCCTTGCAGGGACAAAACAGCCGTTGCAGCAGTGAAAAAGTCAGCACGCCCAGAATGGCCCCGCTAATATCTGCCAGCCAGTCCAGCAAATCGGCCGTTCGGTTGGGCACCAACATCTGCGTCAGTTCGTCGAAGACTCCATAAGCAGCAACCAGTCCGACAATTGCCCCATACATTGCCAAACCCGGCCGCCGGAGACTTGCCATGCCGCCGCACAGCAGGATCGATAGGCCGAAAAATGCGGAGAAGTGATAAACCTTGTCCGTGTGCCCGCCGGAATTAATGACGTTGCCTGGGGCATGTGTCCCGACAAATAGCAACAACCAGTAGATAGCCGTTCCCGCCAAAGTCAGGATGAAGCGGACCTTTGAAGTTGCGGGCATGCGGGGTGGACTCTGCCAGGAGGTTGCGGGAAAGTATATCATGGCCGGCAGTGGTTTCTCGGGAAGTGGCCGAACATTGGGAGCGGCGGATGGCGGTTCTGGTTACCGGCGGCGCGGGTTTTGTCGGCAGTCACCTCGTGCGGCGGCTGCTCGATGAGACGGAGCATGCCGTCGTCATCCTCGATAACTTCAACGACTACTATGAGCCGCGGATGAAACGGGCCAACGCCGCCCTGTTCGAAAACGAGCCCCGGGTCAGTTTGGTCGAAGACGATTTCCGCGACTCCCACCTCTGCGAAGCCCTCTTCGCCCGCTGCCGGTTCAGTCACGTCATTCACCTGGGGGCTTATCCAGGCGTGCCGTACAGCCTCAAGGAGCCACAGCTCTACATCGACGCCAACATCAGCGGCACTGCGGTACTGCTGGACACCGCGCGGCGGCACGAGGTGGAGCGGTTCTTGTTCGCGTCTTCCTCCACGGTCTATGGCCGCGGAGCTCAGTCTCCGTTCGTCGAAGACGCCCCCCTTGGCATCCCTGCCAGCCCCTATGGAGCAACCAAGCGGGCCGGAGAACTGCTCGGCTTTACCTGGAACCAGCTTTACGGCCTGGCATTCACATCCCTGCGGTTTTTCAATGTCTATGGCCCGCGCCTTCGCCCGGAATTGGCCCTGGCCGTCTTTGCGCGAAAAATCCTGGCCGGTGAGCCGCTGCCGCTTTACGGTGACGGGTCGGTGCTGCGGGACTTCACCCACGTCACGGATATATGTGCGGGCGTCATCTCGGCACTAACCGCCCCGGGCATTGCCGGCCAATCGATCAATCTCGGCCACAACGAGCCGGTGCAGATGCTCCGCCTCATTCAGCTTATCGAAGAGGCGGCTGGCAAGAAGGCCGTCATCGAATTCCATCCCCCCCGTGCCGAAGACATGCCCCTGACCTGTGCCGACCTCACCAAAGCCCGCCGCCTCCTTGTCTACGAGCCTCGCGTCCCGATTGAAACTGGTGTGCGAGAGTATGTAGAGTGGGCCCAAGGCGAGCGGGGGGCGTAAGCTCCTTGATACTAAAACTTATCCACGTCAAATCCCATCAAATCCTCTCTGCTCCCTTCGGAGGACCTATGAACCGCTCCCTCTCCGCTGCCACTCTCTCCCTCGCCATCCTGCCGCTCCTGCTGCCAGAAAGTTATTCTTCCATCTCCCACGCTCAGTCCCCGTCAGCCGAGTGTGAAGACGGTACTGGTCCCGTGGTCTACGTTGCTGCGCGCCGTCGCCGCCGTAACTACGTACCCCAGCAAGCAACTCCTGCCGCAGCTCAAGCGGAGCCCACGCCCGCTCCGCCCCCCGCTACAGCCGCCAAACCGAAGGAATCGGAGTGGAAAAGCCTGTTTGACGGCAAAGAACTGGGCAAATGGAAGAGCACCGACTTTGGCGGCCAAGGGGAAGTCAAAGTCGAAAAAGGGGAACTCATCTTGGAAATGGGAGAGCCCCTCACGGGTGTCACCTGGCAAAAGAAGGACGAGCTTCCCACGGACAATTTTGAGATCACGTTGGAAGCGATGAAAATGAAGGGAGATGACTTCTTCTGCGGCCTGACCTTCCCGGTCCGCAAGTCCTACTGCAGCCTCATCTGCGGTGGCTGGGGCGGAGGAGTTGTCGGCATCTCCAGCATCAACAATTTCGATGCCTCCGAGAACGAAACCACCAAGTACCAGGAATTCAAGAAAGACAAGTGGTACAAAATCCGCGTCCGAGTCGCCGACGACAAAATCCAAGCCTGGATCGACGACGACCAACTCGTGGACGTCGAATTGGGAGACAAGAAAATCTCTACCCGTTTTGAAGTGGACGTCTCCCAGCCCCTTGGCATTTCCGCCTATCGCACCAAAGCGGCCCTAAGGAACATCAAGATCCGCAAGGTGGTACCTGCTGAGAAGACCGAGACCACGGGCAAGAAAGAGAAGAAGTAAATCCCAAAGCGTCCACAGATTTCACAGATTCCGCAGATTTGGAATACACTTGTTTGCATTTCAATCTGCGTCATCTGCGAAATCTGTGGACCATTCCGATCTAATTATTGATTATCATGTCTAAGCATCTACCAGCGATCTTGATTGGCCTCGCATTGGCGTTCTTCTCGGCAAATGGACTTTCGTCTGCCGCTGACGATGCCCCGAACTATCCAGAGCATCAAGACCTCTCTTACTACCTTGACGGCTCCGGTCAGAAGCAGCTGATCAAGACGAAAAACGACTGGCAAATCCGCCGCGGACATATCCTGGCGAATTTGCACAAGGTGATGGGGGATCTGCCGCGGCCGGAAAGGCCCGTGCCGCTGGAAATCAAGATGCTCGAAGAAACGACGGTGGGAGATTTGGTCCGCTGGAAGATTAGCTACCACACTGATTCGGCTGATCGTGTTGTCTCGGCTTACCTCTTCGTCCCGCCGGATGGTGGCAAGCGTCCCGCCGTCCTCTGCCTCCATCAAACGACCGGCATCGGCAAGGGTGAACCGGTGGGACTGGGTGGAAACCCGAATCTGCACTACGCCCTGCATCTGGCTCAGCGAGGTTACATCACGCTCGCGCCGGACTATCCATCCTTCGGCGATTACAAATACGACTTCGATCCCAAGTATGGGTACAAAAGCGGTTCGATGAAAGCCATCTATGACAACATCCGAGCCATTGATTTGCTCGTATCGCTCAAGGAAGTCGATGCCGACCGCATCGGCTGCATCGGCCATTCGCTCGGCGGCCACAACACCATCTTCACTGCCGTCCACGACACCCGCATCAAAGTCGCCGTCAGCAACTGCGGCTTCACCCGGTTCCACAAATACTACGATGGAAAACTGGCCGGCTGGACGAGTGCCCGCTACATGCCGCTGATTGCCAGCGAATACGGCAATAGCCCCGACAAGGTCCCGTTCGACTTTCCCGAGCTCATCGCCGCGCTCGCTCCGCGGGCCTTCCTCGCCAGTTCTCCCATCGCGGACAGCAACTTTGAAGTCAGTGGCGTCAAAGACACCATCGCCTCCGCCAAGCCGGTCTTCAAACTGCTCGGCGCGGAAGAAAACATCGCCGCCAACTATCCGGACTGCGCCCATGACTTCCCGGAAGATGTCCGTAAAGTCGCCTACGACTTCCTCGACAAGCACCTCAAGAAGTAACACCATGTCCCTCGACCTTCGCCGCCGCATCTTCGATGCTCTGGACGCCCTAGTCCTCATTGACCCCCACACCCACATCAACCCGCTCGCGCCGGCGTCAACGACGCTGGACGATATCTTGGGCTATCACTATTACACCGAGCTGGCCCATTCGGCGGGGGTCCTCAAAGATCTCATCGAAGTTCCAGGAATGGACCCCAAGGAGAGAGTCCACAGCCTGATTGCCAAACTGGGGCCGATCAATAACACCATCCAGTACAGTTGGCTCGTTGAAATGGCCCAAAAGTTTTTCGGCCTCACGGATGAACGGCTCACGATGCAGAACTGGGAGGCCGTGTATGACACTGCGGCAACCAAGATGGCATCGCCCGATTGGTCCCAGCAAGTGCTGGAGCAGAGCAAGCTGGAAGCGGTCTTTTTGACCAACGACTTTGACGACCCGCTCGCCGGCTTTGATACCAGCGTCTATGTCCCCTGCCTGCGAACCGACGACCTGGTTTTCCACTTGGCAAAACCCGAGGTCCGCAATCGGCTGGCCAGCTGTACGCGAACGGAAGCTAGCTCCGCAGAGAGCGCTCGGCGCGCCATTGCCGCCCTGTTCAACCACTTCAAGGCGAACAATGCCCGCGCCTGCGCAATTTCGCTGCCGCCGGACTTCTCTCCTACGAAAATCAGCGAAGCTCGCGCGAACACGGCTCTCGCCGCCCTCTATCGGCACGGCAGTGCGGCGACCGATGCCGACAAGCGAGCGGCAGGCAGCTTCGTGTTCTGGACGCTCGCCGAGATGTGTGCCGTCTATTCGCTGCCGTTCGATTTGATGATCGGCGTCAACCGGGGCGTCTACGAAGCCGGAGTCCATCAAGGCCGCGACCTCTACGACAGCCGCGTCTCGCTGATTCAGTACAAGGAATTGTTCAACGCCTTTCCGCAAGTGACGTTTCCGATTTCCGTCTTGGCCAGTGTGACCAACCAGGAATTGACGAGCTACGCCTGGATCTTCCCGAACGTCGTCACGAATGGGCACTGGTGGTACAGCAACACGCCGACGTTCATCGAGCACGACCTCGCCTGCCGCCTGGAAGCGGTGCCGCGGACCAAGCAAATCGGCTACTACAGCGACATGTACAAGCTGGAATTCGCCCTGCCGAAATTCGCCATGTACAAGCGAATTCTCGCCAAGGTGCTGGCCGAAAGGTTCTGCATCGACCGCGACTGGAGCGAGGAGCGAGCGGTGGATTTTGGGACGCAGATTTTGCGGGGGAATGTGGAAGCGATTTTCTACGAGTGATGTTGAGCGTAATCTGGGTGGCACGCCCACGGCTTTGCGTGGGCGTGAAGACGGCATGCACCAACCGCACAGAAAACAGGTCAAGCATTTTGACGGCGGGCGAGAAGCTCGTTCGCTCACCTTCTCCTGCTATCACCGACAGCCATTCTTTTCCAAGGACCGCGCTTGCCAGTGGAAGATTGATGCCATTGAGCTGGGTCGCAGTAAACACGCCGTTCATCTTTGGGCTTATGTCATCATGCCCGACCACGTCCACTTACTAATTTGGCCGACGAGCGATGAATTCAAGATGCATCGCTATCTCAGCACCATTAAACAATCGGTATCCAAGAAAGCCAGGTTGTTTCTAGTGCGCGAGCAGCCCGACTATCTGCGGAAACTCGGGAATGAATTCCACTTCTGGCAAGATGGTCCCGGATATGATCGGAACATCGACAGCTATTCGTATGTTTGGGATGACATCGACTATCTTCACGAAAATCCCCTTCGGAAAGAGCTGTGTTCCTCCATAGGAGACTGGCACTGGTCGAGTGCCGCGGATTATTTGGAACTGCGTCGTGGACCGCTGCGAATCGATTTTGAGTCGCTTCCAGTGGATCCGCGTCCGCGTTAGCTCACGGGTCCACGCCCACGCAAAGCCGTGGGCGTGCCACCCAGGTCTGCAAAACAAGCCTTCCTTCCCCCATGATCCGTCGGCGTCAGCGGCGGCTCTTCGACCTTGCATTTGTCCATCACGAATGGGCAACGGGGATGGAACGAGCAGCCGCTGGGGGGACGGAGCATGTCCGGCGGCTGACCGGGGATAGTGGCGAGCGGGCCGGTGTTGTCGGCGTCCCAGCGGGGGATCGATTTGAGTAGGCCGAGCGTGTACGGATGCCGCGGCTGGGCGAAGAGGCCGTTGACGTCCGCTTCCTCGACAATCTTGCCGCCATACATGACGAGCACCCGGTCGCAGACGCTGGCGACGACGCCGAGGGCGTGTGTGATGAGAATGACCGCCGTGCCGTGCGTCTTTTGCAGCTCCTTGATCAACTCCAGCATCTGGGCCTGAATGGTTACGTCGAGGGCGGTCGTCGGCTCGTCGGCAATCAGCACGTCAGGCTGGCAGGAGAGAGCCATCGCAATCATCACCCGCTGCCGCATCCCGCCGGAAAACTGGTGCGGATAATCGTCGATCCGCCGGTCCGGAGCCGGAATCCCCACCTTCTCCAACATCCCAATCGCATGCTTCCGCGCCTGCTGCCGCGAATGTCCCAGATGCAGCCGCGTCACCTCGGTAAGCTGCTCTTCAATCGTGAGAAACGGATTCAGAGCCGTCATCGGATCCTGAAAGATCATGGCAATCTTCTTGCCACGGACCTTGGCCAGCCCGTGCTGATCCAGCTTCAGCAAATCCTGCCCCTCATAAATCGCCTTCCCCCCCGCCACAATCCCCGGCGGCCGCGGCACCAAACCCATCACCGCCAAACACGTCACCGACTTCCCGCTCCCCGACTCCCCCACAATCCCCAGCGTCTCCCCTGGCTTCAAATCAAACGACACCCCATTCACCGCGCGCACGAGACCATCGTCCGTTTTGAAATGGACGTGGAGGTCTTGGACTTGGAGGAGTGCCTCGGCCATCTCGCTTACCTGTTCTTCATTTTTGGGTCCAGCGCATCCCGCAATCCGTCCCCCAGGAAATTCAACGCAAACAAGGTCATCGCCAACGCCAACCCCGGAAACAGCACCAGCCACCAGAAAATCTCCACCGGCGTGATGACCTTGATTCCCTCGTTCATCAGCAGCCCCCAGGAGACATCGGGCGGTTTGACTCCCAGGCCCAAGTACGAGAGGAACGCTTCGAACAGCATGACGCTGGGAATGGTGAGGGTCAGGTAGACAATCACAATCCCCATCACATTCGGAATGAGGTGCCGGAAGATGATCCGGCCCGATCCCGCCCCTGCGGTGCGAGCGGCATCGACGAATTGTTCGTGCTTGAGCGAGATGATCTGTCCACGGACGACTCGGGCCATCGTCAACCAGTAAATGGCCCCGATGACGATATAGAAAATGGCAATCTGGTCGATTCCCCAGGCCGCCAGACGGTTGCGGGTTGTTTCCTCGGAGAGAAACGTAATCAAGAAGATCACAACGAAAATGAAGGGAATGGAGTAAAGAACATCCACAAACCGCATCATGGCGGCATCGATCCAGCCCCCCAGGTAGCCGGCAGTGGCACCGTAACTGACACCAATGACGAGTGAGACCAGCGCGGCGAGGGCACCGACAATCAAGGAGACACGGGCACCCCAAAAGACACGGGCCAGCACATCGCGCCCCAGTTCGTCTCGCCCGCAAATGGATGGGATGCACCAGCGGCCAAAGAGGGCAACACGGGCACGTATCAATGCGGAAGTAAGGATCCCAGGCTCATTCCACAAGCGGTTGAACGGATGATCCCGCCGCTTGGCCGCCAGGTCCAAACGCAAATCGGCTCGCTCTTTCTCTGGCGCATCCGCCGGCAGCCGGCGGAGCCGCGCAGCGAGTTCCGCGGCCTCGCGTTCCAGTTGTTTGGCGTCCGCCAGCTCGAAATTCAGTTCGATTTTTTCCAAGTTGGGGGGCTGATATTTATGTTCTTTATCCGCTAGTTGAAACTGCGGCGACTGGAGCGGCAGAAAGGGAGTGAAAAAGGCCGTGATCACCAGAGCCACCAGAAACCAAAGCGAAATCATCGCGGCCCAGTTCTTCCGCAGCCGCCGCCAGGCGTCCAACCACAGGGAAACGCCGCGAATTCGCGCCGCTTCCTGAAGCAGCGATTCGTAGCGGCTGAGATCCGGCTGGGTGGGTGTGGAAACTGCCACGGTAATTACTCCAGTTTCACCCGCGGATCAATGACCGCGTACGAGAAATCGACCAGAGTATTCATCACCGAGAGCAGCAGCGTATAGACGAGAACCATCCCCATTTCTAGCGTGTAGTCTTGGCCCAAAGCCGCCTCGATGAAATGACTGCCGCTGCCGGGGATGTTGAACAGCCTCTCGACTACCAGCGACCCCGTCAGAATGCCGGCTGTGGCGGGGCCAAGATAGGAAACCACCGGTAACAGCGCGCCTCGCAAGGCATGACGGATGACCACATTCCGTGGCAACAGTCCCTTGGCGTAAGCGGTGCGGATGTAATCGAGATTGAGAACCTCGAGCATCCCCGCCCGTGTGAGGCGGGCAATGTACGCCGCAAATGGGGCGGAAAGGCACAGGGCGGGGAGCAGAATCTGCTGAATCGTTCCCCAGCCGGAGGCGGGGAGCAAATGGAGCCAGAAGACCACGACGATGATCGAGATGCCAGCCAGCACGAAATTGGGAACGGCTATCCCAATCGTGGCCAGCCCCATGAAGGCGACGTCAATCACTGAATTTCGCCGCGAAGCGGAGATGACGCCGGCCGTGGTGCCAAAAAGAAGTGCGAAGAGGAGGGCAAAGATGCCCAGAGACGCGGAAACCGGAAATCCCTGCGCGATGACTTCGTTGACGGTGAAGTCTTCCAATTTGAAGCTGGCCCGAAAATCGAAATGGCAAATGTCCCACATGTAGTCGAGGTATTGTTTCCAAACTGGATCGTTGAAGTGAAACTTCGCCTCGATATTGCGTTTGATCGCCTCCGGGATTTTTTTCTCCGACTTAAACGGTCCTCCCGGCACCGACCACATCAGGGAAAATGAGATGGTGTAAACCAGCCATAGCGTGAGCAGGGTCCAGGCAGCCCGTTTGGCCAGGATGATGAGCGGGGCCAAGAGTCCTTTCATGGACCAGCGCCCCCGATTGGCGAGTTCTCGTGATCGACACGCAGCAGCGTTAGCGGGTGCGTATCCTGCGAGTTGAGAAACCAGCCCTTCACATGCGGTTTGACAAGGTTCTTGGAGACATACCAATAAATGGGCAGAATTGGCGACTCTTCGATCAAGATGGCTTCGGCATCACGCAGCAGCTCCATGCGTTTCTTCCGGTCGGGTTCGCTGCCGGCCTTCTCAATCAGTGCGTCGAACTCTTTGTTCTTCCAGCCGGTCTGGTTCTGCTGGCTGCTGCTGGTCCACATGTCGAGGAACGTGTTGGGGTCGGGATAGTCCGCAATCCAGCCGGCGCGGGCGACGTGGTAATCGAGCTTGTTTTGCAAGTCCAAATACGTCCCCCACTCCACCCCTCGGAGTTGCACCCCAATCCCCAGGTTTTCCCGCCACATCTGCTGAATCCGCTCCGCAATTGTGCGATGGGCGTCGAGCTCGTTGTAGACAATCTCAATCGGAGGTAAGCCGCGGCCGCTTGGAAAACCTGCTTCCTCGAGGAGCTTGCTGGCGAGTTTTGGGTCGTACTGCGTCCCCGGCGGCGGCATGTATCCAGCGAGCCCTGGCGGCACGACGCCCGTAGCCGGCACTTCCCCGGCTCGCGTGATGATTTCGCAGATGTTCTTTTTGTCGATGGCCAGGTTCAGTGCCCGGCGGACCTTGGCGTTTTCCAGCCCGGGCTTGGTAACATTCACGCGATACAAATAAACCGTCAGCATCGGAGCCGAAGGAAACTCCTCAGGCATGATTTGTTTGAGCTTGGGAATCATCGGTGGCGGCAACTGCGTCGCCCAGTCAATTTGATCGTTGAGGTACATATTCAGAGTCGTCGTCTCGGACTTCACAGCCATGGCGTCAATCACCTCAAGCTGCACCTGCTGTGCATCCCAATACTTGGGGTTTTTCACCAGCCGAATGCGGTCCCGAATTCGGCGAAACTGCATGGTGTACGGCCCGTTGCACACCAGGTTCTGCGGTTTGGTCCAGTCGGGGGAGCCATGCTCTTCGACGCACTTGCGGTTCACCGGATAGAGCGGATAAAAGGCGACCAGCTCGTCGAAATAAGCCGTCCGCGATTTCAAGGTCACGACAAGTTTCTCGGGCGACTCCGCTTTCACGCCGACAGACTGCTCGAAATCGGGCAGGATGTGCAGAATCTTGACCAGCGAACCGGCGTCAACATTCTTCGTTTTCACCGGATCGATGCAACATGCGATTCTTTCTCCAGTGCTAATCTGTTTCGGTTCTGGGTCTTCGGCAGAGGGTTCCACGCTGCCGACCTCCACCTCATAGACCCAGCTTTCTTTCCAGGTCGCTTCGGCTTTGGACTTGGCTTCAGCGTTGGCCTTGGAGTCCTTGGCAAGTTCCGCGGGCTCTGGCGGTTTCTTAATTGCCAGCACTTTGCCCCGAACGATGGTCCCTCGTGGAAAGGCTTGCAGTTTGTCCCGGCGCGTGCCGTGGAGTTCCACCTCGACCAGTCCCCCCTTTTGGACAACAGCCGTGTTGTAGTTTTCGGCACCAACGAGGTAATACAGCTGATAGGCGTACTCACTAGCGGTTTCGGGGTGCAGCATCCGCCGCCACGACCAGGCAAAGTCGTCGGCAGTGACAGGGTCTCCGTTAGACCACTGAGCCCCCTTTCGCATGTGAAAGGTATAGACCCGCCCGTCTTCGGAAACCTCGAAACGCTCGGCCATCGCCCCGTGAGGAGTCATAGGGACGTTCTCGCCAGGACCGTACTTCTTTTCCCATCCCTCATCCGGCAGCGAACGCAGCAAACCCTCAAACAGGGCGTTAATAACCCGATTTTCCGGCTGACCGGTGGCTTTGGACGGGTCCGCGGTGCGAATTTCATTCCCATTGTCAAACGTAAAATCCGCCTTCGGCAGCGTTCCGAAAGAAACAGCCCAGGCCAGTGATGCTAGCCCCAGGGCGATAGCGAAATAAGGAAACGCCTTGCGGAGGAAGGGCATGGGGTGGGTCCGACAGTGCGTAGGACGGGACTCCAGTCGTCCCGTCCGTTTTGGCTCGGACGGGACTGGAGTCCCATCCTACGGAATCTCTTGTGCTTGCCGTTATGTTACGGCCCGGATGTGCCCATCGCAACCAGTCCCCGTCCCGCCCGGTGGAAGCCACTTTTCGGCGAAATCCCCATAATCGGCCGCGGTAACTATTCCCAAAGGGGACCCCGGCGGCTTACAATAACACAAGTAGATGGAGGAGGGGCCTGTTCGAGGATTTACAAAGTGCCACGTTCTGTGGTGCTCGAACCGGCTGGTGAGATGGTGACTTGTCTCTCGGATTTCATCCGGTAAATCGCACGAAAGCGGGATTCCCGCTATCAGCCGGACAAAACCTGATGGCTTGTCAACGCATGTCCTCTGACAGGATTTTATGAACCTTTATTCAAAGGTTCTCCAAGAGGAAATCATGGTTACTTTGCTTGCTCCCAAGATGTTCGAGCACAATTCAAACAATGGATCGGCGGACGGCCAGGCTCAAGAACCCCAGAATGACGAGCCGGCCCTCGCTCAACTTTCCAAAGCCACCACGCGCGACCTGGTGCAGCTCTTCAAGATGCTCGGTGACGATACCCGCGTCCGAGTGCTGCACTACCTGTCGCAGCGGGACGAACTCAACGTCCGTACGCTCTGCAAACTGCTGGGGCAGAGCCAGCCGGCCGTCAGCCACCATCTGGCCCTTCTTCGCGAAGACGGCATCATCGCCTGCCGACGGGACGGAAAGCACAATTTCTACCACATCGTCCCCAAGCGGGCTCAGGCCTACTTGGACCTCCTCTTCGGCGCCAGCAAAGGGGAGACGAAGAAAGTCCGGATCGAGGATGCCCTGCTGACTTATGGGCGGGATGGGGGATAAGCGACTTTGCGGTTTCCCGGGTAGTCTGCTCCCCTGTCAGTCACTAACCTTCTTCACCACGCTAGCAAAAGAAAGTCCGGGCGACTCCTTTGCGGAGTGCCCGGACAATCATTCCCCCCCGGGATGATCCATCGCGGTTGTGTGCTTGGTGCCAGCGGCCAGATTGCAAAGTGGCTCGGTGACAAAAGATACATCGGCACCTTTTGCCTTTTGACTTTGGCAATCTTTGCCGATTATGCAGGTGGTAGGGGCACTGCTCTTGGCGGCGCGACCACCGTTTGGTACAGCACGCTGCTTCAAGTCGGCCATTCCGCGCCCGCACGTTCACGTAGTCGCGTGGCCGTGACACTCCGCGATCGCATCCTCAGGAGGACAATCGGTGTCCAAACCTTCCACGCAAACAACTTCCCTTTGGACCATCCTTGGCAGCTTGGGATGGCCCTTAGTACTCGGCGGAGGACTTACTGCCAGCTTTTATGCGCTGCTGTATCGCGGGCCGCTGGATTTGCCGCTGGTGCATCGCTATTTCGCGGGCCACCCGATCAACATGGTCGAAACGACCTTGTTCTTCGTCGGCCTCGTCGCCCTCGTCCTCAAGCTGATGGACGTCTTCTCCCAGAACAGCTCCACGAGCGGCATCTCGCTCGGCGAGTTTCAGGCGAATCAGCCGACTAACAAGTGTGGCGAGCTGCTGGACGTACTCTCCGCGCTGCCGGCAAAGGTGAAAACGTCGTACCTCGGCAAGCGCTTGATTGATGCCCTGGAGACCGTCGAGCGGAAGGGAACTGCCGAAGGGCTGGACGAGGAGCTGAAGTATCTCTCCGACATGGATGCTTCCCGCCAACAAGATAGTTACGCCCTGGTACGAATCATCATCTGGGCGACGCCCATGCTCGGCTTCCTGGGAACGGTCGTCGGCATTACCGATGCCCTCGGCGATCTGGCGAAGCAAGACATGGGAAATCTGAATGGAGCAATGAAGGGGCTGCTTAGCGGTCTGTACGTCGCGTTCGACACCACGGCCATCGCCCTGTGCTTCTCGATGGTCCTGATGTTCATCCAGTTCATGATTGACCGGATGGAAGTGCAACTCTTGTCCAACGTCGATCATTTGACCTCCCAGGAACTCCTGGGCCGGTTCGCCACTACCTTTACGAGCAACGACCCGCAGGTCGCCCAGATTCAACGGATGGGCCAGGCTGTGGTGCAATCTACGGAGCTACTTGTCAAACGGCAGGCGGAGTTGTGGCAGAACACCATTGCCGCTGCCCATGACCACTGGCAGAACCTGACCCAAGGCACGACGGAGCAGATGCAATCGATGCTGACCGCGTCGCTCGACAAATCCCTGGCACATCACGCCACCCACCTGGCTCAGGTCGAAGCCGCGGCGGGAGACAAATACGCCGCCCGCTGGGAACAATGGCAGCTGGCGCTCTCCGAGAATGCCCGCCTGCTCCATGCCCAGCAGCAGGAGATGGTCCGCCAAGGCGAACTGATGACCCAGGCCATCAAGGCCGCCGGCGACGTGGTACAGCTCGAAGCTGCTCTCAACAAGAACCTCTCGGCACTGGCCGGCTCGCAGCATTTCGAAGAGACGGTGATGAGCCTTTCCGCCGCCATCCACCTGCTCAGTGCTCGCGTCGGCAGCGGCGGTTCGCAGATCGAGCTGAAGCAGCCCCTCCGGAGCAAAGCTGCATGAGGCGACGGACGAAGCGGGAAAATGTGGGGGTTGCTTTGTTTCCATTCCTCGCGGTGCTTATTTGCACCATGGGGGCGCTCATTGTCTTGCTTGTCATGAACGTCCAGCAGGCGAGCGTGGAAGCCAAATCTATCGCCGCCGAGCAGGCCAAGGCAAACGAGCCGAATCCCGCCGACCTCAAAAAGCAGCAGGAGGCTCTGGAGGAAGCCCGTTGGCGGCAGGAAGTATTGGAACAACAGCGGAAGGAGCGGCAGGACGCTCTGCAAGAGACCCGCCTCGCTCTCAGCCATCTGGAAGACCACATCCGCCGGCTCAACATCCGTGGCAAGGAACTGATGGAGCTTCTGGACAAGGTGAAGGCCGGCAAGAAGACCAAAGAGGAAGACCTCGCGGCAGCCCGGCAGGAACTGACGAAGATCAAGGACGACCTCGCCAAAAAGAAGGACGAGTTGGCCAAGAAGAAGAAGGAGTCAACCTCTGCGGAAAAATGGTACGCCCTGATTCCCTACGACGGCCCCAACGGGACGCGGCGAATGCCCATCTACATCGAGTGCGTGGCGGAAGGAGTCGTCATTCAGCCCGAAGGGGTGCTGTTGACGGCGGACGATTTTCGCGGCGAGCCGAGCCCGGGCAATCCGCTCGATGCCGCCCTCCGTACCAAGCGTGAGTACATCATGAAGGCGACCGGCGGGAAAGCAGCCGAGCCGTATCCGCTTCTCGTGGTCCGCCCCAGCGGCGTCCTCTCTTACGGCGCGGCTCGCGCCTGCATGAAATTCTGGGAAGACGAGTGGGGTTACGAACTGATCTCCGAGGACAAGAACCTGGACTTCGGTCCGCGTGATCCGAATCTCGACCAGATCATGAGTCAGGAAGTCGCCCAGGCTCGCAAGCGGCAGGCGGTGATGGCAATGGCCATGCCCCGCAAATACACGCGCGAAGAGGTTCCCCGCTCCTTCGCTCCGGAAGACAACCCCGAAGTGCAGCGCCGCCGGGAAACCGTGGCGGGTGGTGGCGTGGGCAGCGGCGGAACCGGCAATGGAGTTGGTGGTGGCAAAGGGGGCCGCGGCGGTAACGGTCTGGGTAATGGCAATGGAGGCGTCGGCGGAACTGGACCGCGAGGAGCCGGAACTGGCGGCCTGCCGGGAGCAGAGGGCTCCGGAACAGGTCCCTATGGATCGGGGAGCGACTTGGTTGCTTCTCATGATCCGGGTGGCACTCCTGGTGCAGGTGGAACTGGAAGTGGAACCGGCGGCTCAGGCGGAACAGGTCCCGGCGGCGGAACTGCCGCCTCATCTAAGGCAGGCTCTCCGCGCCTCACGCAACCAAACCAAGGCGGCACATCCGCTCCAGGGACAGGCAACTTTGCGGGAGGTACTCCCGGCGGCACTTCCGCGAGCGGAGGCACTTCCCCTTCCGGTTCCGGCAATACGAACAACAGCAGCCAGGCGAACGCCGCCAGCGGCGGATCGGCAACCGGCGGTGGGGCCTCCGGCGGCACCAGCGGCAGTGCCAGTGGTGGTGCTCCCAGCGTCGCCAGTGCCGTTGGTTCGCCGAGTGGTTCTCCCGGCGGCCAAGCTATGCCCAACATTGGCCTGAACATGGGAGCCACGGATAAAGCTCCTCCAGCGGGCTCGCAAAAGGCTGGCAAGGGAAGCGGCGGCCCCAGTAGAACGGCGAAAGCGAAGAACTGGGGACTACCCGAAGCGCAGCGGCATATCTCGGGCGTCACCCGTCCCATCGGCATCACCATGCAAAAGGACAAGCTCATCCTGCTGCCGGAGCGGGCCGACCAACGCCGTCCCCAAGAGATTAGCCTCTCTCCCGAAATGACTCCAAGGGAAGTCGAATCCCTCGTCAGCGGCGTGCAGCGGCAGATGAAGTCCTGGGGGATCGCCCTCGACGGCGGATACTGGAAGCCGGCCCTCTCGGTCGATGTCCAGCCCGGCGCGGAGGACCGCTTTGCGGAGCTCAAGTCGGTCTTGCAAGGGAGCGGCATTGAAGTGCAAAGGAAGATCCGGTGAGACGCAAAAGCAACTCGCAAGCCGAAGCCCCCGGCCAGGATTCCTTCCTGGACGTGGTCGCCAATCTCGTCGGGATTCTCATTATCCTGGTCATGATCGTCAGCGCGCATGCCAAAAGTGCGATGATCGCCGAAGAGACCAGCACGACCAACCCGCGGACTCCAGTCGGTCCATCGCCCGATCTTGCCGCCGCCGAAGCTGCCGCAGCGGATGTCGAGAAGAACATGGCGGAGCTGGAAGGAAAAATTCAGCGGCAGGCGCTGGAAGTCGCCTTTCGCCAGGAAGAGCGCGGCCAATTGCAAACCATCGTGGCCCTCGCCGAGCAGGAACTCGCCAAGAGCCGCGACGCGATGACCGAGGAAGACCGAGCCCAGTATGACCTCGCCCAGGACCTCATTCAGTCCAAGGGTGAACTCGAACGGCTGGGGCAGACGATCACCTCCGTCGTCAAGCCGTCGAAGACGGTGCTGCAGCACTTGCCCACGCCGATGGCCAAAACGGTCTTCGGCCACGAAATGCATTTCCGGCTCCTCGGCGGTCGGCTCGCCTATGTGCCGATGAACGAGATGACCGACGCCCTGCAGAAGGACGCCCCGACCAAAGTTCAAAAGCTTCGCAGCCAGCCCCGGATCGAAGAATCGCTCCCCGTCCGGGACGGCTTTGGGGCCCGCTACAGCTTGCGGCGGGAAGGCGACCGGGTCGCCTTCGAGGAAATCTATATGGTCGACGCGGAGGAGAACCTGGGAGAACCCGCGAACCAGGCCCTGCAGCCGAACTCCCTCTTCCGCGGCCGGCTGAATGGACATGACCCCAAGCGGACGACCGTCACCGTCTGGGTCTATCCCGACAGCTTCGACGAATTCCGCCAGCTCAAAGGGGAACTCTTCAAACTGGGCTTCCTCACCGCCGCCCGCCCCCTCCCCTTCGGCGTCCCCATCGCCGCCAGCCCCGACGGCAACCGCTCGACAGCGGAGTAGTGAATCACTCTGGCCACCTCACCGCCGACCCCCGAGTGGAGGGTTCTGATTCACGATTCACGGCCTCTTTTTCTCCCAACACTTACGGCGATTCATGTCGCTGTAAATGCCATTAATCACACAACTTCCGTTGATTCACATCGCCGTAAGTCGGTGAATCAAGGCCCAAAAACCGTGTTTCTTGATTCATCCATGCTCCCTAATGGGAACTCGCTTCCCCCTCTCCTGGCGAGCGGGGGGCGTCAGCCCCCTGATATTCAAGAAAAACCCTCACACCCGATTTCACAACTGCTTGGCGAGCCCTCACATCCGCCTTGCCCCCTTAGGAATTTTTCGCCGGGTTCACCCTTTCGACTCCAGTCACTTTGGATTAGTTATGCGCTACAACAGAAACATATCCTGTTATACAAATCATCACTTTAAAACTAAGTGTCCACTTCGCGACTTTCCCGGCCCCACTTTCCCGCTCTCACAAAAGAAGTGTTGACAAACCGGGGCCTCGCGTTTTCCTAAGCCCTTGGCCAGCCCCAACTTGCCGAAACCGACCCCCCCCGGTTAACCAACACCCCCCTTTTTCCGCGAACCAAATCGTCCCGAGAGAAATTCCACCTGCATCAATGCGGGTGTAAGTTTTCAGTTTTCAAGCTGAACACTGAACACTGAAAAACTATCTTCACAACCGTCGTCCCCACCCAACCACCAGATTGTAAAAGAGCAATCGTCCTTACCGAACCGCCGCCGATCCAAGTTTTGGAGCGGACGCGCCACTCCCTTGTGTACTGTACTAAAGTGTACATATCTCAGTTGGCACTTTCAAGCCCCTGGCGACCAGAATTCCGAAGATTTCTTGCCGGCGAAAGCGAGCCGCTGAATTCTCAAGGGGTGGCCCTGGTTGCCAAAAAGTAGTGGAATAGGAGTTGTCCCATTTCAGGCTCAGCCCCAAGGTCCTAGCCGTCCTCTTGACCGTTGCCATGGCACGCCTCTCTAGTAAGTCTTGACCGTTTCGGCCCGAAGTGGGGCGACAACCGCCAGGAATTGGAACTCGCCGTGAAGATGGCAATTGGCGTGCCGCGGCTGGCCAGCGGATTCCATCCGCTGGGCGAGTGAGAGGCGAGATCAGGCCAGGGCCTTTTCCACCTGTCCGTCTTCGCTCTGGTTGTCGGTCTCTTGCAAGCCGATCGCGTCATTGAGCAGCAGCTTGATTTCACCGGTTCCGACGTCGTACATCGCGCCGACGACGGCCACGCGTCCTTGCTGCACCAAACTTTGGATGGTGGTGCTTTGGGCGAAAATCCCTTGCACCGACTGCAGCACGTTTCTCTGGGCGATGACGTCCACGATGCGGGCTTTATCGTCGGGAGTGGCAAAAGTGAGTTTCTGGCACTCGTGATGGTCCGTGCAGCGCTGAATGTCCTGCACGATATGTTCCAGATGCTGGCAGCCGGTCTCGTGCTCAGGACTGTTTTTAGAACAGGCCAAATCGACGGCGGCTGTCACCGCGCCACAGTAGGTGTGGCCAATCACGACTACCAGTTTGGCACCGGCCACCGCACAGCCGTATTCGATGCTCCCCAGGATTTTCGAGCTGATCACATTGCCGGCGACGCGGATGCTAAAGATGTCTCCCAGACCGAGGTCAAAGATCAATTCGGATGGTGTGCGGGAATCGATGCAACTGAGGATGACCGCCAGGGGATGCTGGCCTTTGGAGGTTTGGCGGAGTTGCCTGCCCAAATCACGCGGGAGTCTTTGTCCCGTGCGAAACCGCTTGTTGCCGTCTTCCAGGATGCGGAGCACCTGCAAAGAGGTGAGCTTTCCCTGCAATTCACGGGTCGAATAGTCGACGAACTGAATGTCGTCGTCCAGTTTGTACTTTTCGCGAAACCCGCGCAGACTGACTTTAATGCCCAGGACGGGAGCCGTCTTTTCCTTGAAATCGCGGATCAAGCTGAGGATATCGGGGTCGATGTAGTCGGTATTGTGGGCATCGAGCAAGACGTGCATTCCGCGCGGGGCGCTGCGGAGGGCTTGCTCCAGCACGGCCCGGTTCAAGAAGCTCACCTGATTGGCTAACTCGATATGCAGGACGTTTCCGCCCAAGTGCTTTTCCACGACTTGCCGCAAGGGACGGCGAAAATTGCTGTTGAGGATGAAAGCCAGGCTGACCCCCAGGCCAATGAGAATGCCGATGAGCAAATCGGTCAGCACGATCCCCACGAGCGTGACGGCAAAGGGAATGTACTGATACCGCCCCTCCTTCCACATTTGTTGAAACAATTTGGGACTGGCCAGTTTGAAGCCCGTATGAACCAGGATGGCCGCCAAGCACGACAACGGAATCATGTTGAGGAGAGCAGGCAGCAGCAGCACGCAGACCAGCAGCAACAAGCCATGAAAGATTGCCGACAGCCGCGTTTGTCCCCCAGCGCCGATGTTGACGGAGCTGCGGACGATTACCGAGGTCATCGGAATTCCGCCGCACAGTCCGCAGAGGACATTGCCCACGCCTTGTGCCAGCAGCTCGCGGCTGGGAGGGGTTTCGCGCTGCTCGGGATCGATTTTGTCGACAGCTTCGAGGTTGAGCAGGGTTTCGAGCGAGGCGACAATGGCGATGGTCATGGCGGCGGAATATATGGCGGGGTTCATCCACTGGGTGAAATCCGGCAGCTTGAGGGAGCCACTGAACTCGCTCAAACTCTTCGGAACTTGCACCAGATGCGAGTCCTCGATCAACCACGCACCGCCGAAGTTCTTGAAGGCAATTTGCAGCCCCACTCCCAATACGACGACCACGAGCGGTGCGGGAATAACGGATTTTTTCAGCGGCTTAATCTGGTCCCAAAGGACCAGTAGGGCCAGCGAGAACAGGCCAATGACGGCTGCCCCGATTTGAATTTCGCCGGCAAAGAGCGTACCTATTTCTGAAAATGTGTTTTGATGGTCGGGTTGATCAAAAACCATCTCACCCGAGGGATCGCTATCGTGTCCCACCAGGTGCGGGATTTGCTTGAGGATTAGAATTACGCCAATTGCGGCCAGCAAACCTTTGATGACGCTGGAAGGGATGAAGGAGGACAGGAAGCCCGCCTTGGCAATGCCCAGTCCGATTTGGAGCCCGCCGGCGACAACGAGCGCCAATAGAAATGCTTCAAAGGAGCCGAGCAGCGTGATTTGAGCTGCCACAATTGCCGTCAATCCCGCCGCGGGTCCACTGACGCTCGTTTGTGAGCCGCTGAGAATACCCACCACCAGGCCGCCGATGATCCCTGTCACAAGACCGGAGAACGGCGAGGCCCCGGAAGCCACCGCGATTCCCAAGCACAGCGGCAAGGCTACCAAAAAGACCACCGTGCCGGCGATTAGATCGCGAGGAAGTGTTTGCTGGAGGGGCTTTTTCGAATGAGGCATGGCTTTGGCAGGTGGCATCCAGTTGATGCGCTAGGGGGTACCACAATCGCACCTTGCGTTGACTCGTGGCGAAAAAAGAGAAATCGGCGGTTGCAGCCGATGGGAGGAGATGGTGCGGCAAGAATCTCCACGGAGAGAATTCATGCCAACCCAAAACAACGTTCCCGCCCGATAATCACGGGGCGAAGCCATGTAGAAGGCGCATTACAAGCGCAGCGGTCCGCCAAAGCCATTGCGTCGCGCTAAACCCGGTTGATGCCGTGCGGGCAGTTCCAACACGCTTGGAGAGCGAAAACTCTCGCTTCGCGCGCCGGGCGTTGCGATGAGCGTGATAACGAGGGCCGTTCGACGGCGAAGAAGGAGAAACCCGCTCTCACCTTCAATTTCCTCCTCGCCCGACTCTTCGGCTGGAGAATCCGTTTCTGCCTCTTGGTCGGCGAATGTACTTTCTGCCCGCTGGGGTTGATTTCCCAGCGCAGTCGTCGCTATGAGGCATAAGAGCACTCCGAGGTAAGCGACGCGACGAGTCAGCATGGAAAAAGACTTCCGGTGAACCTGAAAAGGTCTCCGCCCTATCGTTCAAGGATATGCTTGAAGACGAAACTGTCAATCGCAACATGGAGGGCCAAACTCAATTGTACGTTGCCGGCGGGTACGATGCGAGGCTCTGCCTCACCGCAGGGGGAGTCGAGGCGGAGCCTCGAGGAAGTCTGTTCCCAGGCAGAGCCCGGGAACAAGGGGTCATCCAAGCGAGACTACGGGATTTGTGCCACCTCGTTTCCATTGCGGGTGATGAGAGCTCGATAGACATCCATGTGAATGGTGTCGCTGAGCCGTTTCACCGAGCCGTCTCCCATCAGGAAGTGGACGCCGGTGGGGTGCTTGCTGGTGAAGTCGTCGAAGTGGTGGTCCGGGTGGTTGGGGGTGTGGTCGCCAATCCCCACAATGCGGGCCTTGGCGTTGTTGGCTCCGGGGATGACTCCCGTCCAGGTCGAGCCCCCCAGCCGGCTTTGCCGCTCGCCGACGATCAGGGTGTTGGAGAGGCCGTCGCTCAAGTCCGACAAGCCCATCTGACTTTGGAAGTAAAAAGTGCCGTTTCCGTTATCGGGGGCGTCCTCGATTTCGTCCGTGCCGAAGACGCCGACGTAATTCGTGCGGCCAACATTGAAGAGCGGGGTTCCCACATCCATGTTGCCGAATTCCACATCGCCCAGTCCGCCGTAGATCGTGAAGGTAGGCTTCACTCCGTCGGATGGGCAGAGCAGGATTGCGAGGGGAGTCTCGCGAGCCTGCTGGTTGAGCGGGTCGTCAATCGGCAGATCGCGGCGGAGCTTGCTATACAGGCTATCCTGTTCCAGCTGCGGCAGGATTGCGCTGCACCAGCCCCAGCCATTGTCGGCGTCCGGTCCAGCCCAGCCCGGCGGCAGGCGGCGATGGACATCGTGATAAAGGTGCAAGGCGATGCCAAGTTGCTTTTGGTTGTTCCAGCAACTGGCGGCGCGGGCGGATTCGCGGGCGTATTGGACGGCGGGGAGGAGCAGGCTGATGAGGATGCCAATGATGGCAATTACTACCAGCAGCTCCACCAGCGTAAAGCCGGATTTGCGGCGAGACATGTGACGGATCCCAGATTTGGGCCAGCCGCGCGGTGGCGCGGACGAAGGCCAGGAATAAAACGAAGGCTCTAACGACGGCGGTTAAAGAGCGATCGCTGGGGGACCCCGAGTTTGATAGTCGTGGGCCGACTGGCTGCTGTTGGCAACTTCAAGCTGGCAGCAGAGCGGGGCGACTCGTTCGATGGTCGGCAGCTCGGTCAGAGTAAACTGACGAGCGGCTGCTTGGGCTAAGTGGCGGCAAGCTGCGCAGTGGTCGGAATCGTCATGAGCCGGGAGAGAATGTTCGTCCTCAGCCGGATCAGCAGCGTCATGGTCGTGGTCAGCACACTCGCCATGATGATGATGATGGCCGTGATGCTCGGCAACTTGATGACAAGCCGGCTCCCCATGCACACAGCCGTGCGAATGGCCCCAGGTTGCGAGCAGACCGTCAGCCAGGTGCAGCAGAACCGCACAGAGGGCGACGATTTTGAAGTGCTTGCTGAACATGGGGTTTCCGATTGTCCCGATTCTAACCATTCAGCCGACAGGAGTCAATTGCAATCAAGTTGCATTACCGAGTCTCTACGCCAGCCGCTCGCGGCTGGTTCGCTCCTGTTCAGCCACCTAGCGACTTTTTATGATGACCCGGTAATCGTCTCTGGCCCTCATGAAGTTATTGCGAAGGTTTCCCGAAAATGAGCAGCATTCACAGCATGATCGACGCGATGGGGTTCTTCCGCCCCCGCACCCTCTTAACCCTCGACCGCGTGGCCCAGGAAAAGGACCCCATGAAAGTCCTCGCCTGGCGGCCCGGCCCCGGCCGCGCCCACGTCGCCTGGCAGCTCATGCACATCGGCATCACCGAGGAACTTTTCGCCACCGAACGGCTGGCCCCCCCTAAGAAGCCGTCCTGGAGCAATCTGGTGCCACGGTTTAAAGGAGGGAGCACTCCGGACGAGAACATCCCCACCATCGACGAAATCCGTAAGGTGCTCAGCGAGTCCCGGGCTCATTTACTCGAAACGCTGCATTCCTTCAAAGACATCGACCTCGGCCACATTCCCGAAGCCCTCAAGGAACGGAAGCTCACGCTCCTCGACTGCTTGCACATCCTTCCCTGGCATGAGGCGCATCATCAGGGGCAGTGCCATATCACGCTGAATCTTTACAAGGCGGCGAATGGGTGAGTTACGGTTTCAGTCGTGACATCCAATATCCAGGCCTCTGCGACATGTGGGCTACGGCAACAATTTTCACGGCGTCGTCCGAAACTTCGTAAATGACGATGTAGGGAAAACCCTTGATTCGCACCCGACGGATGTTTCCCGGATTGCTTCTCAGCTCGTAGAGCGGATAGAAATTTGGCGTGCGAACGATTACTTCAATTGCGTCCGCAACAAGGTCGGCAAATCGGGCTGCGGAGGGGGGACGCTGAAGGTAGTACCACTCGATCGCCTCGGCTAACTCTGCTTTGGCCTCATCGAAGTAGATGAGATTCATGCCGTCTCTCTCTTCTCACCTTTCGAGCGAAGCCAGGCCAGCAATTCCGCTCCATCTCCACATTTGCCAGTGCCGTCGTTCGCCGCTTTGACTCGACGAAGAATTTCGGCCTCATAGTCGGGGTCGACGGTAATTGGCGAATCGTCGCCTTCGGGCAGGCTATCAAGCAGCAAATGCGCCAGCTCTTCCCGCTCTGCGGGAGGAAGTTGTAACGCCTGGTCACGAATGGCTTCCGCGGTGCTCATGACATTTCCTCCAATTAAGTGGCGGCTACTCAATCCATTGTATCAACGCCCCTGCGGCAGGGTCCAGTTCGTCTACTCATCCGTCACGCACCCCTCGCTCGCGCTCTTCACGTTCTTGATGTACTTGTAGAGCGTGCCGCGGGTCGCTTTGTACGGCGGTGCTTTCCAGCCTTGCTTCCGGCGGGCGAGTTCGGCTTCGGTTACCTCCATCTCGAGGCGCTGGGTCGTGGCGTCGATGGTGACTTTGTCCCCTGTTTTGACGAAGGCGACGGGGCCCCCTTCTTGAGCTTCCGGCGTGACATGCCCGACAAGGAACCCGTGCGAGCCGCCGCTGAAGCGGCCGTCGGTGATGAGGGCGACGGAACTGCCGAGGCCGGCTCCCATGAGGGCTGACGTCGGCGTCAGCATTTCTGGCATGCCGGGGCCACCCTTCGGTCCCTCGTAGCGGATGATGACCACATCCCCTTTGAGAATCTCTTTCCGCTCCAGGGCGTGTAGCATATCTTCCTCGCTGTCGTAGACCTTGGCCGGCCCGGAAAACACTAGCCCTTCTTTGCCGGTGATCTTGCCGACAGCTCCCTCGGGGGCCAGGTTGCCGCGGAGAATCTGGATGTGAGCCGTCTCTTTGATCGGCTTCTCCAGCGGCATAATCACCTTCTGCCCCGTCTTGAGCCCCGGCAGCGGGGCGAGGTTTTCGGCGACTGTTTTGCCGGTGACTGTCAGGCAATCCCCCTTGATAAACCCCTTCTCCAGCAGGTACTTCATCACAGCCGGCGTTCCGCCGACATTGTGCAGGTCCTCCTCCACGAACTTGCCGCTGGGTCGGAGGTCGCCGATGTACGGCACACGGTTGCTCGTTTTCTGGAAGTCGTCAATTGTCAGCGGCACATTCACCGCCCGAGCCATCGCAATCAGATGCAGCACTGCGTTGGTCGAGCCGCCGAGGGCCATCACCATCACCATCGCGTTCTCAAACGCCGCCCGCGTCATAATGTCTCGCGGCTTCAGGTCGAGTTCCAGCAGCTTGAGAACCGCCTTCCCGGCGTTGCGGCATTCCTCGGCCTTTTCCGGGGACTCGGCTGGCGAGGAGGAACTGTACGGCAGCGTCATCCCCATCGCTTCGATGGCGGTGGACATGGTGTTGGCCGTATACATGCCGCCGCAGGCGCCGGCACCGGGGCAGGACTTCTTGACGATATCGCCGCGGGTCTTTTCGTCAATCGAGCCGGCGAGAAACTGCCCATAACACTGGAACGCCGACACGATATCGAGCGGCTTGCCGTCGAGCGTTCCGGGCTTGATCGTGCCGCCGTAGACCATCAGGCTCGGCCGGTTCAGCCGTCCCATCGCCATCAAACAGCCCGGCATATTCTTGTCACAGCCGGGGAGCGTCACGAGGCCGTCGTACCACTGGGCACCCATGATGGTCTCGATGCTGTCGGCAATGAGGTCCCGCGACTGCAGGGAGTAGCTCATCCCCTCCGTCCCCATCGAAATCCCGTCGGAGACGCCGATGGTGTTGAACCGCATGCCGACCAGCCCTGCCTCCCGCACTCCCTGCTTCACCAGGTCGGCCAGGATGTTCAGGTGCATGTTGCAGGGATTGCCGTCGTACCAAACGGAGCCAATCCCCACCTGGGCCTTCCCCATGTCGGCTTCGGACATGCCCGTGGCGTAGAGCATCGCCTGGCTCGCCCCCTGGCTCTTGGGCTGCGTGATGCGGCTGGAGATTTTGTTGAGCTGAGTCATGACGGTTGATTCGGTTAGAGTGGTAATTGGGGGGAACTCATCATCTTATTTTGGCGGGCGAATTTCTTCTAGCCGACAGCCAACGCCAACATCGACGCGGCGACCTGATCGATGACCTCCGGCGGTTGCAGGAGGACCGGATGGTGCATCAGCAGCGTGGAATTCGCCGCTCGGCGGGCATTCGGCAAATCGCCCACCACCCGGCAGCGCTGGGTGGTCCGCTTGGCAAAGCCGCGAAAGCCGGTGTCGAAGGGGAGCCCCCGCTGCTGGAGAGAACAGACAAAGTTCTGGCGGATTTGTTCGGCCTCATTATCCGTCGCGGCTTTCAGCGACGGCTCCAGGAGCCAGCCGAGCTTGTAGAACGCCGGCACATCCCCCGCTGCCGGTGGCGGAATGGGCTGAAAAATCGACTGGCCGCTCACCGCTTGGATCAACCTCTGCACATTCTGCCAGCGGATATCATTCCGCCTTGCCAGTTTCGGGATCTGTGGCACCAGGACTGCCCCCTGCAATTCGCTGAGGGGAAAAGCCTGGTTCCCCCGCTCGCTGAAGATCTTGATCCGCTGCAGCACATCGTCGCGCCGGGTCACAATCGCTCCCCCGCGCCCCGCGGTGAGCAGCTTGCTCCCCCCAAAGCTATGCACACCAACATCCCCCCAGGAACCGGCGGGCTTGCCGTGCACCAAGGCACCGGGAGCCTGGCAAGCGTCTTCCACGACGGAGAGTCCGTGCTCCTTGGCGAGCGTCACCAAGGCCCGCATGTCCACGAGCGTTCCATGCAGATGGGACGCAATGACCGCTTTGGTTTGGGACGAAACGGCAAGCGGAATTTGGGATACGTCGAGAGACCAGGAATTCTCAACAAAGTCGATGAGGACCGGTTTCGCCCCTACCGCCTCCACGGCGCGAAAATTCCCCGGAAAGTCATATCCCGCCAGAAGGACTTCATCTCCCGGACCGATTTTCAGTCCCCGCAAAGCGAGTTCCACCGCAATCGTCCCGGAAGAGCACAAGAAGGCGTGCTCCACCTGATTAAATTCCCGCAGCGCCCCTTCCAGCTTCTGACAGTTCGGCCCGTCGTACTTCCCCCAACTCCCATCCTGGTAGGCCGCCGCCAGAGCCGCCATGACATCGGCGTCGGGAATGGGCCACGGACTTGGTTCGAGAGGCACGGGATTTGGGTCGGTTAAGCGAAGGACTAGCGCGGAGTCACACCCCGAAATTGCAGCGGCAAACGGTTTGCCGCAACGTACCCAAGTTGGCGCACCGTCGCAACCCTTTGCCTGGCCAGCTTAGGGCACAGTTTGGCGAGGATGCCTGAGTAAATCAGAAGACATCCAACTGGAATCCATCTCGGACCGAGTCACGCGGCAGCACCCACTCCGAGTCCTTCAACTTCTTTTCGAGCCGCTGAAGTTCCACCGACTTATGCCGGTGGTCCAGATACCAGGCGACCAGAATCGCCGCAATCAGGGTCACCAGTTGCAGGTCGCGAATGGAGAATTTCATGGATGGGCACTTTCCCGTTTAGGAAGAGCCGTTGGACGAGTTCTAGGTCACAAATTGTCGAGAGGGGTGGGGGGTTGTGGTACGGCAGGGACCGCTCGAGCGGCGGCTGGCGCGGCGGGGCCGAGCGTGGCGCCCATCGCGGCTGTCAGGCGGTCCATGGTGAGGAGTTCGCGTTGCAGGATCTTGAGGGTCGTCTGCAGGAAGACGACCACCATGGGGCCGACGACGATGCCGATGGGACCGAGGGCTTGAATGCCTCCCAGGACGCTGAGCAAAGCGAGGAGCGGATGGAGGTTCGATTGTCCGTGCAGGACCAGGGGCTTGATGAAGTTGTCGGCGGTGGAGACCACCCCCGCGCCGTAAATGGCGAGCATGATAGCCGCGCCGGGGCGGCCTTCGACGAAGTAGAGATACAGGCAGACGGGAACCCAAACCGTGGCGGCGCCGGTGAAGGGGACCATGGAAAGGACCATGGTGAGCAGCATCAGCAGAGCCACCGCGTTTTCCAGCCCGGCGAAATAAAAGCCGACGCCGGCGAGCAAACCCTGCACGACGGCGGAGAGGAGAGTTGCAGTGACAACCGCCCGGCAGACGCGGACGAATTCCTCGACGAGCTCGCGGAGATATTTTTCCTCGAGCGGCGAAAGGCGGACCACGGCATTCACCATGTTCTCCCCTTCGGCCAGAAAGAAGAACAGCGAGGCCATGGTGATGACGATGCCGAGGAGAACCTTGCCGAGGATGGCGAGCGTATCGCCGCCGAGGGAGATGAGGGGGGAACCCGCGGAGGAAGTCGCCCGCTTAAGACCGGCCTCGAGTTGCTCGTCGCTGGGATTGGCGAGTTCCTTGAGCCAGCCTCTAATCGAGCCACCCAGATAGGCCCGGCGGTATTGGCGGAATTCTGTGTCTACATCGCGGACGGCATCGTCTTGTTCCAGCGTTTGCGGTGTCGCTTCGCGCAGTCTTTGCAGGGCGGCTTGCAGGGCTTCGGCGGTGGGAGCTTCCGCGGCTGGAACTTGCTCGGTCGCTGTGACCAGGCGGCCGAGCCGGCGGAGCAGGAGATCGACATCCTTGCCAGTAACCTGCGGAATCGAGCCGAGTTTTTGCTGATCGCGCCAGTATTTCAGCGTGGCTTCGAACTGATGGAGGTCCACCTTGTTGGGGATGTCGAGATCAAAGTCTTGCCGCAGTTTTTTGGCTTTGCCGGCGACGTCGGTCGCTTGCACCCGCTCGAAAGCAGAAATTCCCTGGTAGGCGGCCATCGTAATGACGAGTCCCGACGGCGCGAGCACGACAAGCAGCACCAGAAAAGTGGTCACGCCGGCCGCCACGTAACGCTTCTTCCAAAATTTCTCCAGCGCCCAGCGATAAAGCGGCTGGAACACCACGCCGATCAGCGCCGCCATAAACAGCGGCAGCAAGAAGACCTCCATCACCTGGTAGAACAGCACCACGATGACAATGAGGATGCCAATCAAGACGGCAAACGACACCAGCCGCGACATATTCCGCTCCGGGCGAGAGGAAGTCGTTTCCCCTCGTGAAAAACGGGGGGTTGAAAGCCCCGATAGCTATTCGATACCCGCTGGCGAGTATTGTAGCGGCAAAGCCAGCGTGTGCGGCAGGGCTGAGTCTGTGGAGGCGGGAATTCAACCGCTTGTCGGAGTTTAGGGAACCGAAACCGGTTCGTTCCCTTGACGCGTCGAAAGGGCCTGCCAGACCTTGAGGTTGATCGAGTCGCTGATGAAATGCACTGAACCGTCGATCATGGCACACTGCACGCCATTGGGATGGTAACTGCGCGAAGTCACCACGGCGCTGGTGACGGCCGTGCCGGCTCCCTCTTGTTGGTTAGACCAGTCCAGGTCGTAGGGGACGCCAGCAATTGTGCAAACAACCTCGGTATTGGGCGCGAATAGCGAAGTGAAGCCAGTTTGATGACTGCGGCCGTCAACCCATTCCGTGTGTCCCGTGTCGGTCTTGAACTGACCTCCCATGCCGCAAACACTCACCGGAACCGGTGCGGCCGGATTGGCTAGGGCGGCATTGCGATAGTAGGGGGTATAGGTTTTGACTTCGGAGAAGCAAATGGTGTTGCTGTAACCGTCCGTTACTTCGCCGCCGGATGTTGGCTGCATGGGCGTGAATGCACCCTCGCCACCCCTTTGGCTCAGGGGGTCATAAACGAACCAGATTCCCAGGTTTGCGCCGTAATTGAGCGGCGCATGTTCGGCAATTCCCGCGGCGTCATAGCGGATGCCCGTTCTTTTTTCCGAAGGACAAAACAGAACCGGCACCTTGGTTGCCGAAATCTTAGCGGACGGATTAGAGTTCGGCATCATCTGCAACGTATAGGAACGGTTGAAATCGATGAAGTTGTAGAGGCTCCCTTGCTCCATATATGGGAGCAGTTGAGCTTGAGCCGACCAGCCATCGACGCGAGTGCCGACCGGCGCGGTCGGCTTCCAGCTCGACGGAAAAGTGCGAATGGTGCCTTCGAAGTTGTTAAGGGCCAGGCCCAGCTGTTTCAAATTGTTCCCGCAAGAAGAGCGGCGGGCGGATTCGCGCGCGTATTGAACGGCTGGGAGGAGCAAGGCGACCAGGATTCCGATGATGGCAATCACCACGAGCAGTTCGACCAAGGTGAAAGCTGGGCGGCGCGAGGGAAAGGGACGGAGAGACATGGCGGGCGAATCCTTAGTGGGGGATTTTGCGGGCGAGTAACATCAGATCGACGATGCTAGATATTGAGAATCGGTATCAATAACGAGTCTGATTTTACGCTTCTGAAACGGGCTGTCAATCATGGTGGAAAAAATGTTCATAAATACTTGCCCCTCAACGAATTGCGTAGCGAGCCTGAACCGACTAACGTTTTCACCCGTAGTCTTTGCCGTCGCGTGGATCTAACAATTACGCAGTTCTTTCCGAAGGACGAGCCTATGCATGCTTACCCTGTTAAGAAGCTCGTCAACCTGCTCGACCCGGCCGCCAATGTCCTGTTTGGAGTCTCCCAGCTAGCCGCCGAAGCAGCAGTCGCCTCCGGTGATCCGGAGCGGGTGAAGCAAATCGGCGGGCAGTTCGCCATCGTGCAGCAAGTCGGTCACCTGGTCCGCATGGCCCGCTCGATCGGCCGGCCGATGAGATACTTTCTGGCCAAGCAGGTGGATGGTCCGCTGTTGATCGTGTCTGAGCGGATGGACGAGATTAAGGCCCATCTGGAATCGCTTGAACTGAGCGCGCAGTTCCATCCTTCTTACACGCGCATGGTCCCGGCCCACTACGTTGTCGAGATCGCTCTGGTTGGCTGTCCCGACCCCAGTCCGCTGTGCACTCGCTACTTTACGCCACAGCGCAATACCTTGCCTGCCGATCTCTACGTCATCGGTCGAGCCTATATCGGCGCACTGGCCGACGAGTGCAATCGCTGGCTCGACCAAGTTCCGAGCGGCGAACCGCTAGGCGTCCTCTTCTCCGGCGGCATTGATAGCGGCGCGGTGTTTTTGACCCTTTATCATCTGCTGCGGAAGCGCGGGGAATCGCCGGCTCGATTGAAAGCGTTCACGCTGTCTGTTGACGGGACGGGAGCGGATGCCTCCCAGGCGGAGCGGTTTCTTGGCGAACTTGATCTGGGGATGTTTCTGGAAGTTGTCGAAGTCCCGCGGCAAGCAGTCGATTATCGCGAAGCCATACGCATCACCGAGGACTACAAGCCGCTCGACGTGCAGTCAGCCGCCATGGGACTGGCCCTTTGTCGCGGCATTCGGGAGCGTTATCCCGATTGGAAGTATCTGGTGGATGGGGACGGGGGAGATGAAAACCTCAAGGATTACCCCATCGAGGAGAATTCGGAACTGACCATCCGTTCTGTTTTGAATAACCCGTTGCTTTATCACGAAGGGTGGGGAGTCTTTGCCGTCAAACACTCGCTGACCTACAGTGGCGGCCAAAGCCGTGGTCATGTCCGAACGTATGCTCCGGCTCGCTCGCTCGGCTTCTCCGGATTCAGCCCGTTTGCTTTGCCGAGCGTGATCAGCGTTTCCGAGGCGATTCCGTTTATCGAACTCACGGGCTGGAGCAACGAGAAACTGTATGCCCTAAAAGGCGAAGTCGTCCGCCGCGGCGTAGAAGCGATTACCGGCCTGACGATGCCCATCTTTGAAAAACGCCGCTTCCAGCACGGAGCCGCGACCAGCGGCAATTTCGAGGCGATCTTCCCCAAGGATGAAGCGGCCTATCGCCAGGCCTTCGCGGCATTGCACGGGTAACGAGCTATGGCTGAGGCTACTCGCCGCGAATTGCTCGCCGCTCGCGGACTGAAGAACAGGGTCAATCCGCGCCTCCCGTATGCCTTTCTGGTGGAACAGGAACGGAATTCCGCGGGAGACTTGGAGGATGTGGCGACGATATTCCTAACCAACAAGGAATGTCCCTTCTCCTGCGTCTATTGCGACCTCTGGAAGAACACGACAGATATCACCGTGCAACCCGGGGATATTCCGGCTCAAATCGATTACGCTCTCAGTCGCTTGCCGCCGGCGAAGACGATCAAGCTTTATAACAGCGGCAATTTCTTCGACCCGCAGGCAATCGTGCCGCAAGACCACCCGGCCATCATCAGCCGCGTGAAGCAGTTTGAGCGAGTCATTGTCGAGAATCATCCGTCGCTGGTCAGCGAAAAATGCGTTCGCTTTCGCGACGAACTCGGGGCGGAACTGGAGATCGCGATGGGGCTCGAAACAGTCCATCCCACAGTCCTGCCGCGGCTGAATAAGCAGATGACCGTGGATGATTTCTGTCAGTCAGCAAGTCTTCTGAGACAGCACCGAATCCACGTCCGAGCCTTTGTACTACTGATGCCCCCTTTCATGCCCGCCGACGAAGCTGTGCAGTGGGCCGTTCGCTCGGTTGCTGTCGCCATTCAGGCAGGGGTCGCTTGCACGGCAATCATTCCCACCCGCGGCGGAAATGGCTTGATGGAGCAATTCGCCGCGCAGGGTGAGTTTTCTCCTCCGACGCTGAAGATGCTCGAAGAGTCCATTGTGTCGTCATTCGCCCTGCCAGAGTTCCAATCGCAATCGACGCGCGTCTTCGTCGACCTCTGGGACGTCGAAAAGCTCTACACTTGCCCCGACTGCGGCCCCCGCCGCAAAGCCCGGCTCACTCAAATGAACCACGAGCAGCGACTATTACCAGAAATCAACTGCACCTGCCTGACCCATGACTCCTGACCCCTGACTCCTGACTCCTGACTCCTGACTCCTGACTCCTGACCCCTGACCCCTGACCCCTGACTCCTGACTCCTTTCCCCATGCTTTCCCCCGACGTTGCCATCATCGGCTCTGGCTTTGCCGGCAGTCTCATGTCGCTGCTACTCACGCGGCTGGGCCGAACCTGCGTCGTTGTGGACCGGCAGTCGCACCCGCGGTTCGCCATCGGTGAATCGAGCACGCCGCTGGCGGACATGGCCCTGCGCGACATTGCCAAGAAATACAATCTGCAGCGGCTGGCTCCACTGACCAAATATGGAACGTGGATGGCGGCCTATCCACAAGTCATGCGCGGCCTCAAGCGGGGTTTCAGCTACTTCGACCATGAGCCCCACCAGCCGTTTGTGCCGCGGCCGGATCACGCCAACGAACTGCTCGTTGCCGCCAGCACCGACGATGCCACTTCGGACACCCACTGGCTGCGGAGCGAGGTGGACGCCTTCTTTGCCGCCGAAGCAGTGGCTGCCGGCGTGCCGCTCTTTGAGAACACGTCGCTGACTCACATCGAGCGGAATACCACTGGCTGGGAACTGTCCGGCTCTCGTGGTCCGGACGGCCGAGATGGCAAGGTAAACATCAAGGCTCGGTTCATCATCGATGCCAGTGGCGAGGGGAAAGTCCTCGGCCGAACCCTTGGCATTGAAGACGAAAAGCACTTGCTGAAAACAAACTCTCGGCCCCTCTTTGCCCACTTCAAGAACCTGAAGCCGTGGCGGGAAATGCTCGTCGAGCGGGCGGCAGACGTTCAAGACCATCCGTTCGATTGCGACCGGGCCGCGCTCCATCAGGTATTTCGGGGTGCCTGGATGTGGCAACTCCGCTTTGACAGCGAAGTCGTCAGCGCGGGGTTTGCCATTGACGCTGGCAAGCATCCCTTGGACGACACGATGACGCCGAAACAGGAGTGGAAAGAGTGGATGGAGCAGTACCCGACGCTTTGCGAGCAATTCGCTCAGGCTGAGATTGTGAATCCCCCTCGCGGACTGACGCGCGGTCCCCGCATGCAGAGGCTCATGGCTCAAGGGGCCGGACCAGACTGGGCCATGCTCCCGCACACTGCCGGCTTCATCGACCCCCTCCACAGCAGCGGCATTGCCCACTCGCTGTTCGGCATCGAACGCCTGGCCGCCATTTTTGAAGCCCACTGGGCGAAAGCGTCTTTAGCCGCCGAGCTGCAAGAGTACGCACGAATCGTTCGGACCGAAGTGCAACTGGTCGATATCCTCGTCGCCGGCTGCTACGCAGGGACGGTCGATTTTCGCTTCTTTTCCGCCATGTGCATGTTCTACTTCGCCGGCACCATCGCCTGCGAACGAGCGCGATGTGACAGCGAATTCGATCCTGCTCGATATTTCCTCAATGCCAACGATGCCGCCTTTCGCCAGGCAGCCGCGACCGGCTACAGCCGTCTCCAAGAGTTACTCGTCTCCAACCCCACCGACCATGATATCAATGCCTTCACAGAATTCGTTCGAGACACCATCGCCCCTTGGAACACCGCGAACCTCATGAATCCAACCGCCCGAAACATGTACCGCCACACGGCAGCACGGAAGTGACCAGTTTTCCCATCTGTGAAATCTGCGTAATCTGTGGATTCCAAACCATCTTGTCCACAGATTACGCAGATTTCGCAGATGGGAAGCAGCAAGAAACAAAAAAACGCGTCCTGAGCCGGAGAGTGGCTCGGGACGCGTTGGAGATGGTTCTGCTTTTGAACTTTGAATCTGTCTGGCGTGCAACTGCTACTTAGAAGCTCGCTCCCGCACCCGTGTCCACGTTTCCAACCATGTGGAAGTGGTTGTGGTCGAGGTAGATGACTTCCTGAGCGTCTTCGTCGACCAGCGTGTGCGGCACTGGCCAGCCGACGCGGGTGACCTCGGTGTAATAGATGGTGCACTTGTAATGGGCGTGATGGAGTTGGACAGGGCCGATGAGCGGCACCACTCGGGGCGGATCGATGTAGTCGGCGATCTTCTCTTTCACGATGCGGACGTTGTTGTGCTGGATTTCGTGGAAGAAGGCGATGCCTCCTTGCACGGGGTTGGCCTTTTCCCAAGCCCGGATGACTTCATCATCACTCGGGGGGTCCAGTGCCTCCGTCGGGGCTCCCGGCACCAGGGGTCCCAGAATGGGAGCCCGCTCGTACCGTTCATGGTTCCAGAACTCGTCTTCCTTCTTTTTCTGGAAGTACGGGCTGACGGGCACCGGAATGCCAAAGACCCCCAGATCGGGACCCGCGGTTAAGCCCGTAAAACACCCGGTGTTGCAGAGCGAAACTGCAGCCAGCAGGAGTCCGAGAGTCGCGATAACCATCCTGTGAGACATGACGTTCCTCGGTGGATCAATGGGCCGGAGTGGCTCCGGCGGCTATGGGTTGCCTTGCCCGTGGTCTTGGCAGAATCATTCCAAGGGAATCCGCGAGGGTAATGCCCGGCGTTATCCAGACGTATTTATCGTGTGAAGCTGTAACGAACTTGCGGAATTTTCCGGTTGTAGGAAAAAAAGGGGGAGAAGGAGGTGCTAGCAGAATGACGAAGTCCGAATGACGAATGAGCTAGGTACGGCAGCTTTCGTTTCGTCATTCGGAATTCAAATTTCGTCATTTCCCGTTGCCGGGCCGGGCTTTACAGCGGCCAAAGAAATGGCATATTAGAGGGGCTGCCGAGGAAGATTCGGCGCAGGCGGGTGTAGCTCAGTTGGTAGAGCACCACGTTGCCAACGTGGTTGTCGTGAGTTCGAATCTCATCACCCGCTCTCAGTTTTTTGCCCAAACCCAAGGCAGGGCCGGCTTTCGGCCCCCGATGAGCCCGAAGTGTCGGTGAGGGGACCTCGCCCAGCTTCGGGTTTGCTGTTTTAATGGGGCGTATTCTGGCGCTAGCTCGGCAGGCGCAGCAGTTGCACCTTACCAATGATCCCAGTTGGATTTCTCAGGCCTTTTGACCTCTCACTCCCATGTCCACCACGCAAACCGACGACCTTCCGGAAACCGACACCGCCGCTGAAACGGCCACGGAGGAAGCGAAGCCCGACAAGCCCAAGCTGGGGCTGGACGTGAAAATCGCCAAGCCTTCCGCCTGCGAACGGCACGTCACCGTGACCATCGGCCGCGAGGACGTGGAACGGTACATCAAGGAGCAGTTCAACGAGATCGCCCCCAAAGCTGAACTCCCCGGCTTTCGCGCCGGTCGGGCCCCCCGCAAGCTCGTCGAACGGCAGTTCAAGAACTCTGTTCACGAACAGGTTAAGGGAAAGCTGCTGATGGACAGTCTGTCGCAGATCAGCGACGAGCATGAGTTCTCGGCCATCAGCGAGCCCGATTTCGATTTTGAGGCGGTCAAGATTCCCGACGACGGACCGCTGGTCTTCGAATTCGATATCGAAGTCCGCCCGGAATTCGATATGCCGCAGTGGAAGGGGCTTCACCTGAAGCGGCCTGTTTACGAGCATACGGAAGAAGACGTCGATTCCCACCTTAAAAAACTGCTGGCCCGGTACGGCAACTTTGTCGAACTGGATGGTCCCGTGGAATCGGGTGACGGCGCGATCCTGAAGGTGAACATGTCCTTCTTGGACGGCGACACCGTCATCTCCACCCGCCAGAACGAAATGGTGGCGGTTCGCCCGATTTTGAGCTTCAACGACGCCAAGCTGGAAGGTTTCGACAAGCTGGTTGTGGGGAAAAAGGTCGGCGACGAATTCACCGCCAAACTGACTGTTTCCAAGGACTCGGAAAACGAGGCCCTCCGCGGCAAAGAACTCACCGCCCGGTTTGAACTGCTCGAAATTCGCCAGTTGAAACTGCCCGACCTCGATGACGGCTTTCTGGACCGGATCGGCGGCTTCAAAGACGAGGCAGAATTGCGGGCGGAGGTCCGGAAGGAACTCGACCGCCAGCTCAAGTATCAGCAGCAGAAACAGGTTCGCGAGCAAATTACCGGCCTGTTGACCGTCGCTGCCACCTGGGACCTGCCGCCGGAATTGCTCCGCCGCCAGTCCAAGCGGGAACTCGACCGGGCCATCATGGAGCTGCAGTCCAGCGGCTTCGACAACACGGCGATCAACTCCCACGCCAACGAATTGCGTCGCAATTCCCTCTCCTACACCGCACGGGCGCTCAAGGAGCACTTCATTCTGGAGCGGATTGCCGAGGATGAAAAAATTGACGCCGTCCCCGAGGATTACGACAAGGAAATCGAGCTCATTGCCGAGCAAGCGGACGAAAGCCCTCGCCGCGTTCGGGCCCGGCTCGAAAAGAAGGGGCAGATCGATTCTCTCCGCAACCAGATTGTCGAGCGAAAGGTGATTGACCTGATTACCTCCACTGCCACGTTCGAGGACACCGCCTATCAGCCCCCCAAGAACGACACGGCGGCAATTTCCTTCGCCATTGCCGGCGGAGACGGCGGCGCTAACATTCCCGAGGCCAAGCACGCCGGCAGCGACGAAGAATCGGTTCCTGGAGCGCTGAAACAGCCGACCAAGAAATCCGAATAACAAAATCCGAAATCCGAAACGACATCGCGTCCACGTTTCGGATTTCGACATTCGGATTTCGGATTTGCCCTCCCAACTGCCCTAGCCGGATTTGACCCGCGCCTGAATAATGCTGGAAACTTTCCTCTTCACAGGATTCTCGCCTCATGAGCCAGCCGTTTCCGCAACCGGTCTTTGATTCGCAGTCCTACGGCAGCTACCAGCGGCAGCGGCAGTTGACGCTGGGGGACTTGCTGCTGGAGAACCGGATTGTGTTTCTCCAGGGGGAGATTCACGTCGGCAACGCCAACGAATTGGTGATGAAGCTTCTGTACCTGCAGAGCGAGAATCGCCGCAAGGACATTCACTTTTATCTGAATTCGCCTGGTGGCGATGTCGCCGCCACGCTGGCCATTTACGACACGATGCAAATCCTCAGTTGCCCGGTCGCCACCTACTGCGTCGGCCAGGCGGCCAGCGGAGCGGCTGTTCTTCTCGCCGGCGGCACCAAGGGGAAACGGCACATCCTGCCCAACGCCCGCGTAATGATGCACCAGCCTTACGGCGGCGTGCAGGGACAAATCAGCGACATCGAAATCCAGGCGAACGAGATCATTCGCTACCGCGAAGTCCTCAATCAGATTCTCGCCAAGCATACCGGCCAGCCACTTGAGCAAATCGTCAAGGACACGGATCGGGACTTCTTCATGAGCGCGGAAGAAGCGAAGAAGTACGGCGTGGTCGACGACATCGTCCAAAAAATCGGCGGCAGCGACTCGGACGAGAAGGACCAGAAGGACGACAAGTAATCGCTGACAGGGTGCCATGCCCACGGCTTTGCGTGGGCATGTAACGACGACTGGCCAAGAAGATTCACGCCCACACAAAGCTGTGGGCGTGCCACCCCCACTCCATCAAATATCAGCCGGAGACAGCTCTCATGCCCATGATTCCCTATGTCGTTGAGAAGAGTGGCCGCGAAGAACGCGTCTATGACATTTACAGTCGGCTGCTGAAGGACCGGATTATCTTCCTGGGAACCCAGGTCAACGACGAAATGGCCAACGCCATCGTCGCCCAAATGCTGTTCCTGCAATCCGATGATCCCAAGGCGGACATTCATCTGTACGTGAATTCTCCCGGCGGCAGCGTCAGCGCCGGCCTGGCGATTTACGACACCATGCAGTTCGTCACTTGCGACGTGGCCACCTATTGCATCGGTCAGGCCGCCTCCATGGGGGCAGTCCTGCTGACGGCCGGCGCTCCCGGCAAACGGTTCGCCCTGCCGAACGCCCGCATCATGATCCACCAGCCCCTCGCCGGCATGCAGGGGACAGCCGAGGAAATCATGATCCACGCCAAGGAATTCCGCCGCATCAAGCAGCGGATGAACGAAATCCTCATCAAGCACACCGGCCACCCGCTCGAAAAAATCGAGAAGGACACCGATCGCGACCGCTTCATGTCCGCCGACGAAGCCGCCGAATATCGGCTGGTGGACAAGGTCATCAACAAGATGCAAATCGTGCCCCGGCCGACGTCGAAGGAATAATCAATTCCTCCTTAAGGCATCGTGCGCAGGCCAAGATGTTTTACAAACGGCTCAAAGTCCTGGTCACTGTGCAAGAGCGTGTAGCCGCTCTCGATGCAGCGGGTCGCGATGATTGTGTCGATGGTCTTTCTCACGGTCACGCCCAGCGCGCGTAGCGTGCGATAATTCTTCGCTGCCTGAATCGCGATCTCCTGGCCGCCAAGTTCAACGACCTCTAAGGACAGGAGCAGCTTTTTGGCCCGGTTGAACTCCCGCAGGCCGTCAAAACCCTGCAACACCTCGGTCAAGATCAGGTCGCCGATGGCGAGGGGTTCATTGCCCAGCAGGCTGTCGAGGAGTTCGGCGGATGGCGTCCGGTTGCCGCGGAAATAATCGATCCAGACGCTGGAATCGACAAGAATCACTTGTCGGTCCTCATGGCATTGAGGTCCCCCTGCCAGTCAAGCTTGCCTCGCCAACGCTTGATTTCCGCTTGCTGGCGCAAACGCAATATCGTGCGCAGGCCGAGTTCCACGGCCTCGCGCTTCGTCTTAAGTCCAGTCGCCCGCAGCGTATCCTTCATCAATTTGTCGTCAATGACAATGTTCGTCCGCATCGTGTGTACTCCTGGCAGGATTTATACACATTATAGCTCAGGCCGTCAGGTTTACAATCGACAGTGGGGCGGTGTTGAGGGGAGCCTCAACGAAGCACTTCGTGGTATAATTACACCCCTGATTGTTCTCGGGATTTGGCAGTCTGTGCGGGGACGATTCTTAACCCTTCATGAGCGGCGATTTCATGCGTAAACGCGTGGTTGTGACTGGTGTCGGTGCGGTGAACCCCATGGGGCATGGTGTGGAAGAAGTCTGGACTGGCCTCAAGGCTGGGAAATCCGGCGTCGGCTATACCACCATCTTCGATGCCAGCAGGTTTCCGACCAAGATCTCGGCCGAGGTCAAGAATTGGGACGTTTCCAAAGCTGGCTTGGATGCTGAGGCCTGGAGCATCCGCGGCCGCCACACCAAATTCGCCGCCGGCGCCGCCAATCAAGCCATGACCGAATCGGGAGTGCTGGACTCCATCAAGGATCCCACGCGATTCGGAGTTTACCTGGGCTGCGGCGAAGGGAGCCAGGATTTTACCAACTTCTCCAAGATGATGGCCGCGGCACTCACGCCCGACGGGCTCGATGCCGTCAAGTTCACCCAGGTCGGTTTGGAGATTCTCAATCCGCTGGCTGAAATTGAGCAAGAGCCGAATATGCCGGCCGGCTATGTGGCGGGGATGTTCAACGCCCAGGGGCCGAACGCCAACTGCCTCACCGCCTGTGCCGCCAGCAGCCAGGCGATTGGCGAAGCGACCGAAATCATTCGCCGCGGCGATGCCGACGTGATGCTCTCCGGCGGAGCCCACAGCATGATCCACCCCTTCGGCGTCACCGGCTTCAATCTCCTTACCGCCCTGTCCACCAGCAACGAAGATCCGACGAAGGCCAGCCGCCCGTTCGACCGGAAGCGTAACGGCTTTGTGCTGGGGGAAGGGGGAGCGATGGTGGTGCTGGAAGAACTGGAGCACGCGAAGAAGCGCGGGGCCATAATCTACGGCGAAATCATGGGTTACGGCACGACGGCGGATGCCTACCGCATCACCGACATTCACCCCGAAGGGCGCGGGGCCATCAGTTGCATGAAGATGGCCATTGCCGACGCGGCCCTCAATCCGTCCGACATTCAGTATGTGAACGCCCACGGCACCAGCACGTCGGTCAACGACCGGGTGGAGTCGCTGGCGTGTAAGACCGTCTTCGGCGACCGGGCCTATCAAACCCCCGTCTCCAGCACCAAGAGCATGATGGGGCACCTCATCGCCGCCGCCGGCGTGACGGAACTGATCGTCTGCCTGCTGGCCATTCGGGACAACGTCCTGCCGCCAACCATCAACTACGAGAACCCCGACCCCGACTGCGACCTCGATTACATCCCCAACGCCGCCCGGGAAGTTAAATGCGACTACGTGCTTAGCAATAGCTTTGGCTTTGGGGGGCAGAATATATCGCTGGTGGCGGGGCGGTTTAAGGGGTAGGGACGGAGGATTGGAAATTTGAGATTTGAGATTTGAGACGAGAAGAATCTCAGAGATGTCTTTCTGAGCCGAACAGAAACTCAACCGCGAGTATCGCCAAGCAAATCGCTCCGGTGCTGAAGGCAACTTTGGGACTCACCACCTTCGGCGACTTTCCCAGCCCAAACTCGGTTCCTTGTCCATGCCAAAGCCAGATTCCCACTGGGACGGTGATCAGGCCGAAGAGCCAGAGCTGCCAAATTGCTGAGCCGTGGTGGAGCATCTCGCCGCAGTCGCCGATGCGGCCGAAGGAGCCAAGGCTGATATAGAGGCCGTTGGCAATCAGGCAGAAGCCGGCGAAGAATCGCAGGACAAAGCACCCCGGCATTTTGGCAATTGCTGTAGCCAGCCAGAGGAGGAGAGGGAGCAGAACGCCGACGAGAGGGCCGGCCCAAACGACCGTGAGCGGCGCGGGGTTCTCCGCCAGATCCGTGCGCGAGATGGTCAGCGGATGGAGCACGACTTGCTTGACCTTGCCGCCGGTCAGCCATGCCCCGCCGACATGCCCCAGTTCATGCACCGCCTGCATCCCCAGCCAGGAGCCGAGGAGCGTGGAGGCGATCAGAATTTCGCGATGGAACTTCATCGCCGCATTGTACGGCAGCGACGAATTCACTGCTTTCCATCATCACGCCCATGCAAAGCCGTGGGCGTGCCACTCAGAGCTAGTTCCCGATGCTCGGCGGGTTGTTCGTGAAGAAGTCGCGTGGGCCGCGGGTGGTGTAGTAGGGGTAGCCGACCTGAGCGGTCGAGGGGCCTTGGGGGCCGTCGTAATTGCGGGTGTGGTGGTGGCCGTAGTTGGCGTTTCGCCCGTCGGCCAGGCCGCTGCCGCCACCTCCATAGCGTCCCAGGCCCTTGGCGGCATGGTGACTTCCGTCGCACAAATTGACGGTCTGGCAGCCGGTGGCGGAGCAGATGACGAGGAGCGCGAGCGCGCAGAGGAGGCGAGCCTTCATGGCCGGTGATTCCTTGAAAGACATGGGTCGAGCCGGCTTCGGGAGAGCCGGCGGAAATCGGCGGGCCTTGTCGGGAGGCCGCCGGGAAAACGCCAAAGCGGCATCTTCCCCTACCTGAATGCATCGGCCTCAGAAGCGGAAAAATTGAACAAAACGGCATTCCCGGCATAACCGGCGCGGGGGCTCGCGAAGACGGCTGCGGCGATGGCCTAAGGACTTAGGTCTGATTTCGCCTGTCAAAGGGACCGGGATCGTTACAGCTTCACAAGTTGTGATTTCGCCTGATCCATCCCGAATTCCTTGCCTTTCTCTGCGCCTTTGCGCCTCTGCGTGATGCTCATGTCTTTAAGAGGAACATCACGCAGAGGCGCGGAGGCGCAGAGAAGATGAGGCCAGAATTATTTTGAGAATTCTGGCTGCCGGAGCTTGCCAGTGCCACTCCGATATGTGTACAATAGTATAAAATCCGCTTAGCCCCGTCGCCCACGACGGGATTAGACCAGGCACAGGCGTCAGAGAGCGCCTCGTGGGCGAGGCGGCTAAGCAGGGGCCAGGGAGGGCTGTGATCTTTTCCAATACGGTTGTATTGGCGTTAAAAGTTCCCTTGAGGGGACGGATAAGTCCTGCGCACCTGTTTGAAAAAGGCTTATAAAATTAGGAAGAGACACCACCTGGAGGAGTGGAAATAGCCTGAATCAAGAAAAGGGCTGACTCACTGATTCATGAGCCGTAAAGGATTGGCGGGCCTTGGTTTGTGCGCGGCAGCGGTGGGAAAAAAAGATCGCGAATCAGGTGAATCACGCATGGGGTGCGAAGGCTTATCGGCGCTTATGAGCTCGTCTCATGTGATTCGGCGATAAGTGCCGTTTGCGGTTTGGGCAAGATGGCGATGGGCCGGAGAGTGTAACGTCCCCGGTGTACCCCGAAGGGGTAACCTATTGCATCCCAGGGTCGCACGTTTCGTGCGCACCCTGGGATGACGACAAAAGGAACTGACTTGAACCCCAACGGGGTTACCGAGGCGAGACGCAAATCGCAGGTAACCCCTTCGGGGTTCATGATGAGGTTGGGCTCACAACCCAGGCTGCGCTCGCAAAGCCGAGCGAGCCTGGGCTGTGCTGGGCAACCCCGTTGGGGTTCAGGATATAATCTCACCATGACCGCGAGCGACCTCAAATCCGATTCCACCGTGCAGCCGGCAAAGCCCCGCCGCCGCTGGTATCAGTTCACGCTCCGGACCGCGGGTGTCTGGATAGCTTTGCTCTGCCTCCTCCTCGGCAGCTTCGCCTGGTGGCGCGACCGAGCCGAGCGGCAGCGGAAGGTGGTGGAGGAGTTGAGGGGTTTGGGGGCTAGGGTGGAATATAGTTATTTTTCGCTGACCAAAGAACGGCCCATTTACACAAGTTTTAATCCCAGAGACGAGTTTTTCCTGTGTTCATGGCTGCGGCAAAAACTTGGGGATGATTTTGTTTCGGAAGTTGATTCTGTGCATTTGGCGAACGGGCATTTTTCGCCATCCTTACCTCGCAAATCCACGCGGGCAGCTTGGTCGCTCCTGCAAAAGTGTCGTCATGTAAAGTATCTGGGGGTTGAAGGGAACACGGTGAGCGGTGACGACCTGGAAAAATTGCCATTCTTAGAGTCGCTAATCAGTCTTCACTTTGTGACACACGAGAATGGTTCTCGTGGCGGTCTCTCGGACGAAGATTTGATAGTATTAAGGAAAGCTAGATCCCTCCGCGACGTCCACCTGAGCAATCAGCCTATTGGAGATACCGGGATCAAGAATCTCTGTGACTGTCGGTACTTGAGAGTCGTGACACTGAGTGACACCGATGTTAGCGATACTACGTTGGAGTTTTTGAGTGGTTTCGAAGAACTTGAGGTGATCGGATTAGCCCGAACAAAAGCGACAGCCGAAGGAATCAAGCAGTTCAGAATTCGAAACCCCAACTGTGAGGTCGATGAAAGCTGTAGCAATTAATTGGCGAATTGCGAATGACTCTTCGGTACAAGATGCAGCGACTACCACTGCCGTCCCCTTCATTAATATCCTATGTTCCCCCTCACCTCGCACCTTTCTCGCCGTGCTCTTCTCAAGGGGCTTCTCGTCACTGCTGGCGGTTCGGCGGTGATGAATTGGGGGAGCTTGACGGGGCTGCCGGCCTTGGCGGAGGAGGTGAAGAGGAAGCGGAAGCATTGCATTTTGCTTTGGATGAATGGCGGGGCGAGCCAGTTTGAGACGTTCGATATGAAGCCGGGGCGGGAGACGGGGGGGTTGTTCCGGCCGATTTCCACGAATGTGGCGGGGACGCAGGTTTGCGAGCTGATGCCGAAGATGTCCCGGATGATGGACAAGATTGCCGTCATCCGCTCGATGCGGACCAGCGAGGTGGACCATCCCGGCGGCATCTATCTGATGCACACGGGCTACCGGCCGGCGGCGAATGTTCGCTTTCCGGAGTTCGGGGCGATCGTCGCCAAGTACCAGGGGGAGGAGGGGGCCGACCTGCCGAGCTTCATCCGGGTCTTCACCCAGGCCCACGCCGGCAGCGGATTTTTGGGGCCGAAGTATCAGCCGTTCGACATTGGGCCGGAAGGGAGCCTGCCGCCGTTCTCCGGCTCGGGGATGGAAGGGCCGCTGGAAGCCCGCCGCCACGAGCTGCGGTCGTTCCTGGAGGACCGCTTTGCCGCCGAGCACAAGGCGTATGTCAGCCGCATGCACCGGGAAGCGTACGAAAGCGCCCGCCGGTTGCAGAACGCTCGCGAGGTTTTCAAGATTGACCGCGAATGGGAAACCGACCGCGAGCTGTACGGCGACAGCGAATTCGGCCGCCGCTGCCTCCTCGCCCGCAAGTTGGTGGAGCACGGAGTCTCGTTCGTCGAAGTGAGCCAGAGCAGCTACGACTCGCACGCGGACAATTTTGCCTGGCACAAAGGGCTCGTCCCGCCGATGGAGCACGCCTGGGCGGGCCTGCTCACCGATTTGCAGCGGCGAGGGCTGCTCGATGACACGCTCGTCGTCTGGACCGGCGAAATCGGCCGGACGCCGCAGATCAACAACCGGGCCGGCCGCGATCACTACGTCCGCTCCTGGACCACCGCCCTCGCCGGCTGCGGCATCCGGGGCGGCGCGGTCTACGGAGCCTCTGATGAGGATGGCGCGGAGGTGAAGGACAATCCGGTCACGGAAGGGGACTTCTTCGCGACGATTTATCACGCACTGGGCATTGATCCGAAGACGGAAAATTATGCTGGCGTGCGGCCGGTGCCGCTGGCGCCGTTTGGGTCAAAGGTGGTGACCGAACTTTTTGGATAGGGTTAGACTTCTTCCACATTTAGCATTGAGCATTGAATATTTAGCATTTAGCATTGCTTGGATTTGCGGCGCGGAAGACTCAAAGGCGGATGCTAAATGGCAAATGCTAAACGCTAAATGCTAAATGTGGAGCAGGGCTGAGAAGCAACGACTAATGTTCAATCCGACTCTCCAATACCAGCTCACCTTCGAAGGCCTCTGGCCGAGTGCCGTTTCGTTTCTGGATTCTTCCCACAAGGTGGCAGCGGGAAATCAGAAGGGGGAGATTTACGTTTGGGAGCTGCCGGAGACGCCACCGGAGATTTCCGCTGAGGAGAAGGAGAAGAACAAGGAGCGGAAGGCTCCAAATCTGAATCCCGTGCGACGGCTGGAGGGGCATGCGAACGCCATCTCGTGGCTGATTTACGATGCGGCCCGCAAGCAGCTCATTTCCAGCAGCTTCGACCACACCATTCGGCTCTGGAACGTGGACGCGACACCGACAGGAACCGCCGAGGCCATTCTCGACGGCGATACCCGCAAGGAGCAGTTCCGGCGGACCAAGAAGGAGGAGATTCTGAAGGCCCCTGGCGTAAGTGTGCAGACCCACGACTCGTCAAAAACATTGGAAGCCCATCAAGATTGGATTCACGCTCTGTCCATGAGTCGTAGCGGCAATCGGCTCATCAGTGGCGATGGGGCATCACAGGTAGTCGTGTGGGACCTCGACAAGAATGAGCCCCTGTCGAAGTGGAAGGGATATTCCTGGAACTGGATTGTGGCGGCAGACCTGACGGCGGACGGCCAAACGGCACTCGTTTCCGAGTACCGCTACAAGCGAGATGACTTCGACATCCCGGCAGCAGCGCTCAAGCTCTGGCATACGGTCGATGGGACTGAAAAGCTCGATTTGCTCAAAGTGCAATTCCCCAAGCTCAATCCCCAAGGGCGCACGTACGGCGACGGCCAACTTTGGAGCAAGTTCGTCGGCGTCGGCCTGGTGGCAGCGGCGTTTTCACCGGATGGAAAGCAGGTCGCAGTCGGTCAAGGTGGAGAAACCGACACTGGCAAAGTCCATCTGTTGGAAACGGAAACTGGCAAGCTCATCAAGACCGTCTCCGGCCACCAGTACGGCATCACCGCGATTGCCTGGTCCAAAGACGGCCTGCACCTCTTCACCGCCGGGCGCGATACCTGCGTTCGCATCATTCAGGTCTCAGACGGCAAGGAACTTGCCGTGCTCGGTTCCCCTCGCGGCGGCCAGTTCAAGGACTGGATCTCCGCTATCAGCCTTTCGCCCGACGAGACCCACCTAGCTGCCGCGGACATTGCCGGACATGTCGCTGTCTGGAAGTTGAAATAGGGCGAGTTCGCAAGGACATGTTTATTGTATTCTTGTCCCAAATAGCGCCACACCTTATGCTCAATCTTCCACTATCGCCACGCTCCTCCTGACCAATCTGGCAGGCTACTCATGCGCAACATCATCTCCTTGGTTCTCGGTGGCGGACGCGGGTCGCGGCTGTATCCGCTGACGAAGTACCGCTCCAAGCCGGCGGTGCCGCTGGCGGCCAAGTATCGGCTGATTGATATTCCGTTGTCGAATTGCATTAATAGCGGCCTGAACCGGATGTATGTGCTGACGCAGTTCCTTTCCGTCAGTCTCCATCGGCACCTGCGGCAGACCTACCGTTTCGACAACTTTGATGGCGGTTTCGTCGAACTCCTCGCCGCCCAGCAAATCAGCGATGACGCCAAGGCCGACTGGTATCAGGGAACCGCCGATGCCGTCCGCAAAAACCTCCGTTACCTTACCCAGCCGGGCGTGGATTATGTGCTGATTCTCTCCGGCGATCAGCTCTACCGGATGGACTTCCGCGAAATGCTCCGCACCCATCAGCAAAGCGGTGCCGATGTCACTATCGCGGGCATGCCGGTGGACCGCCAGACGGTTCGCTCGGTCGGTGTGATGCGGGTGGGAGAAAATGGCCGCGTCGGCGGCTTTCTGGAAAAGCCCAAGTCTGACGCCGAAATCGACATGGTGAAGATGGACCCCGCCTGGATCGACGCCCGCGGCATTGAAAGCAGAGGGCGGGATTGCATTGCCAGCATGGGAATTTATCTGTTCAATCGCGATACGCTGGTGGATGTCCTGGCCAAGACCGACTATCACGATTTTGGCAAGGAGATTTTTCCCGCGTCGGTCAGAGCTAAAAAGGTCTTTCTGCACTTATTCGATGGTTACTGGGAGGACATCGGCACCATCAAGGCGTTCTACGAAACGAACCTGAGCCTGGCCTCCGACAATCCGCCGTTTGAATTTGCTCGCCCGGAAGCACCCATCTACACTCGCCCCCGGTTCCTGCCGCCGACGCTTCTCAATGGCGCAACGATTAAAGGGAGCCTGATCGCCGATGGCTGTAAAATTGGTCGCGGGGCGGTGATTGAAAACAGCGTGATCGGCCTACGGTCCATCATTGGCGAGAACGTGACGATTCGGAACACCGTCACGATGGGTGCCGATGCCTATGAGCGGGACTCTGAGTTGAAATCCAATCGGGCCTCCGGTACGCCCCCCATCGGCATCGGCAATGGGAGCATCATCGAAGGGGCCATCCTCGACAAGAACTGCCGCATCGGGCAGGGTGTTCGGATCGTCAACGAGCGGAAAGTCGAGACGCGAGGCGAAGATGAACCCTGCATCATCCGCGACGGCATCCCGGTGGTCGTCAAGGAAGGGATTCTGCCGGATGGGTGGAAGCTTTAGGGCCCGAAATATTAGATCGATATGCTCGTCCGGTTAGGAACGGATGACTGTAATTCGGGATGGCTGAGCTCCTTCAATCTCTCCAATGACGGCGGCCGTCAATCCAATCGCGTGGAGCGCAGCTAGTAGAGAATTCGCGGAACCAGGATCAACAGCGGCCAGCAGCCCTCCCGAGGTCTGCGCATCGCAGAGCATAAGCTGCTCTTCCTTGGTGATGTCTTCCGCGTACTGGACCCAGTCCGCCAGGTAGCGATGGTTGGCGTGAGTCCCTCCAGGTGCTATGCCTCCGCGTACATACTCCCAGGCGGCTGACAAAACAGGAACAGGCTGGAGATAAACCCGAGCGCTGACGTTGCTCGCCGTGATCATATTCCGCAGATGTCCGAGGAGACCGAAGCCGGTGACGTCGGTGAGCGCATGGGTGCCGCCGATGCCGTTGATGGCCTCCGCTGCGTCGCGATTGAGCGTCTTCATCCATCGAATCGCTTCGTCAATGGCTCCCAAACGGTCCTCGCCGTTCTTGGCGGCAGTAGTGATGATTCCCAGCCCGATCGGCTTGGTAAGCACCAGCAGGTCTCCCGGCTGGGCACGGTTATTAGCCAAGACCTTGTCCGGCCTGATCGTTCCCACGACCGCGAGGCCAAAAATGGGCTCTTCGGACTTGATGGTATGTCCCCCCACGATGGCAATTCCCGCTTCCGCCGCTTTGTCAGCCGCTCCCCGCAGGATTTCCGCCAGAACCTCCGGCGGCAGTAGAGCGTCAGGAAAGCCGACAATGCTTAACGCCGTCAGCGGCTTGCCACCCATGGCATAAACATCGCTCAGGGCGTTAGCCGCCGCCACCGCGCCAAAGTCATACGGCCCGTCGACCACTGGAGTGAAAAAGTCGGTGGTCAAGACGAGCGCCAACTCGTCGCTGAGTTTGTAGACAGCCGCGTCATCGGCGGTAGAAGTCCCCACTAGCACATTCGGGTCCGTGATTGGCGGAAGGGATTTGAGCAGGGGAAAGAGGTAACCCGGCGGCTGTTTGGCGGCACAACCGGCTCTTTTTGCAAGCTGCGTGAGACGGACCGGTGTAGTCATAAGGAAACCTTGCAAGAAAGCACAGCCGGAAAGAGCCTGCGGAAATTACTCGGCGGATGGAAACGATTCTAGCTGTTTCTTGGACGGCAGACGAACCAATTCGAGGATGCTGGCGGTATCGCGGATTACTGCCTTGATTCTTCTAACCCAATTTCTTGCGAACCTATTTTGCCCCAAGACCACTCTTGGTAACGGAACATCGGTAATCAGGGCGGGGTTTATCCCGTTTCGCCTTGGCCTTAGAATGAGCCACTTCGCTCGCTTGCGCCCGCCTGTGGTCGAAAGCGAATGACACTCTCGGGGCTGTAGCTCAATCGGTTAGAGCAGCAGACTCATAATCTGTTGGTTCTCGGTTCAAGTCCGAGCAGCCCTATTTTTTTATTGGCCGGGTAGGATTGCGGTGCTGGCGCCGGCATCGATGGCGCTAAGGCTTATCTTGAGCAGTACGCAAAGCAGCGTCAGCAGCACGGCGGAGCCGGTGGCGATTAGGAAGGCTTGTTGGACGCTGGTTCGTTTGGCGTAGGCTCCGATCAGGATCGGAATGGCGGTCCAGCCGATGCCGCCGATGCAGAAAAATATGCCGACGGCACGGCCGTGGAGTTCGCCGGGCAGATGACTGAGCAGGATGGCGATGAGGGTCGGGAAAATGGGGCCGAGGATGCAGCCCGCGAGAATGACCATCGAACAGGTCAGCCAGGCGTGCCGGCTGAGGGCGATGCCGAGGGTGAACGCGATGCAGAGAACGGCCATGCAAATGACGAGGGTCGTGTCCCAGCCTTTAGGAAGGGTTAAGGCCGCCAGCAATCGCGAGCCCATGAATGTAAGCCAGAAGACGGAAAGAAGCGTCGAGGCGGCTCCTTCCTTCACTCCTTTGTTCGTCATCAAAGTTGTCGCCCAAGTCGCCACTGCCGCTTCGACCGGCACATGACAGAAGAAGGCCAGGCAGCAAAGCCAAACGATCGGGTTGGTTAGCAACTCGGCCAATCCCCCGGCTACGGTTCCAGAGTTTTTGGGATTCAGTACGTCGGCGTTCCAGGTCACGCCAAGGCCTAAGAGAACAGGAACAATGGCGAACGCCGCCAGAATGAGGAGTGTTGACGAGAGATTGAGTTTGCGAATTAGCACTGCGGCTAGAATCGGGGTCAGGAACGCCCCCATCCCGAACACGAAGTCTCCCATGTTCATGGCGTAACTCATTCGCGATTTGATTTCATCGGGAGGCAGAAAGGCCGGCGGCGAAGTCACGTTCAGGACATTGACGAGAGCCGACCAGCCAGTCCCCAAGAGCAGCACGGCAATAAGGGCCAAGGGATAGCTCTTCAGCCGGGCCAGCAAGACCATTGCCACAATTAACAGCATGAAGCCGCCACCCAGCACCGCTTGTTTCCCCACGGCATCCACCAGAAAACCGAACACCAGCACCATGGGAATCAACGTGAATCCAAAAACACTGACCAGCCCCCCCACCCGAGCCTCGTCAATATTCAGTTTTTTGGCCAGCGGAACTTTGATGCTTCCCAGGAGTGCGTGGCACATCCCCGCCACAGCCAGGGCGGCAACTTGCATGGAGGTTAGCCAGGTGTCCATGAGACAGGTCTTTCCGTGGGTCAAGTTCCGGAGGCACAACTGGCTCTAAGTTAGCTGTTTCCCGCGTAAATGCGACCCTTCCGGTTACGATTCTGCAAGCTTTTTCAGTTTCCACTGGTCCGTTTGCAACTTGAATTGCAGAATGATGCATGGAATTACTTCAATCAGAACCGCCGCCAATTGATGAGCCGCCATCGGCGAAATTCATGGAACTCCTAGTCGTTGAAGACGATCAAGTCCTCGGGAAGGCCATTCAACGCGGGTTGACCGATGCGGGGCACCATTGTGAATGGGTCCGCAATGGGCAGCGAGGTCTCTCGGAAGCGCAGACACAGAGGTTCGACGCCATTGTGCTCGACCTCCTGCTCCCCGACCTGTCCGGCATGGAAATCATGAAGAACATCCGCGGACAGGGGATTCGGACCCCCGTGCTGATGCTCACCGCCCTGAGTTCCATTGAAGATCGGGTTGGCGGGTTGAAAGCCGGGGCGGATGACTACCTGGTCAAGCCTTTCGCTTTTCCCGAGCTCATTGCCCGGCTAGAAGCCATCATTCGCCGAACGGGAGATCGGCCCTCCACCTTGCTGAAGGTCGGCCCGCTCTCCTTGGACCTGACCAATCGCCATGTATCGCGCGGCAATGCGGAACTTAGCTTGACCCCGACGGAGTTCAGCCTGCTGGAGTTTTTGATGCGTTATGCCGGCCAGGTGGTGACGCGGAAGATGCTGTGCGAGCACTTGTGGGAGTCAGATTGGGAGGGAGTGACCAATGTCGTCGAAGTACATATCAATCGCCTGCGTGGTAAAATTGATCGCGGTTTCGATGAGCCGCTGATTCAAACCGTGCGGGGTCGAGGATATGTTCTCCGGTCGCCATAGCGCCTTCATGCGAACGCTCCGCTTTCGCCTGATGCTGTGGAATGCGCTGGCCGTGGTCCTCACGGGCATCGGGATTCTGCTCTGTGTGCGGGAAGGGGTCCGCTTCACTCTGCTCCGCGAACTGGATCAGGTGCTCAAAGACGACTTGAAAGAGATTTCGTTAGGATTTGAGGAACAGAAGGGCATCAATTGGGAGCTCCTTCGCGATGAGCTGGATCGCAAGGCCCGTGGCCATCAGTTTCATGGCTGGTTTGTGCAGTTCTACAAAACTGACGGCAAGCCAGCCTGGCACAGCGACAGCACTCCAAAGATCGCCCAGCTCGATTCGCTTAGCGGCAACGCTGCCACGATCCGGGGTTATCGAATTCTGCGGAGTACACTGCCGGGGGGGGATCCCTTGGCGGGCAGTGTGGCGGTCGGCTCTTCTCAGGAATTCATTAATCTCTACATGACTCGAATTGACGAACTGGTGGTGGCCGTTTTCCTGGGGGTGCTGGTGGCGGCACCACTGGGCGGCTATCTGCTCGCCGGGCGAGCGACCCAGCCCCTGGCGACGATGATCGCCACCACCGCGAAACTGCATCCCGCCCAATTGAACGAACGGCTGGAAATCCGAGGGACCGGCGACGAGCTCGATGCGCTCGCGAAGACGGTAAATCACCTGCTCGACCGCATCGGCGACTATTTACGGCAGAAACACGATTTTCTCGCCAATGCGGCTCATGAACTTCGCACGCCGCTCGCCGCTATCCGCAGCTCCGTGGAAGTGGCCCTCGGCGGCGACCGCTCCGTGCTCGAGTATCAGGAATTGCTGGGAGAGGTTATTGATGAATGTAGCTCCCTGGAACTGCTGGTGAACCAACTTCTCATTCTCGCCGAATCCGACGCGGACCGTCTCAAGCTCTATTCGGACCGGGTGGCGCTCGACAAACTGCTCGCCAGTGGCGTGGAAATGTTCCGCGGCGCGGCCGAGTTCAAGGGGCTGCGGCTGCGGTCCTCGCCCTTTCCGCCCGTCGCGGTTGCCGGCAATCGCAACTCCCTTCGGCAGGTTGTCAACAACCTGCTCGACAACGCGATCAAGTTCACTTCCCAACATCATGGGGCGGGGAACGTGCAGGCGAACGGAGATACCATGTCCGCCGGGGAGATATTTGTGGAAATGGAGCGGGACGACGAACACAATAAGGCTCGCATCCGGATCAGCGATAACGGCCCCGGAATTCCCCCGGAACACCTGCCGCAAATCTTCGAGCGGTTCTATCGCGTCGACAAAGCCCGTTCCCGCGAAGAAGCCGGCGGCAGCGGCCTGGGGCTCTCCATTTGCCGGGCCATCATCGACGCCCACTGCGGAACGATTGACGTCTCAAGCACCGCGGGAAAGGGAACCACCTTCATCATCACATTGCCGCTCGCGCCGGTGCTGTTGGGTGCGGCCGTTGCATAATTGTCCGTTGAAAATGGGGTCTGGCTCGGAGCCTTTTTGGTGATTTACCGAGGAAGTAATAGTTGCAGCAACGTGCTTGCCCCCTCATTTCAACCCGCTGGCATGAGGTGACCTCGAATCGAAAACTGAACACGCCCACGGCCTCCGGGACTCCAGTACCTTTGAGCCGCTTTAAGACTGGGTCGCAAAATCTCATTGCAGGGTGGCGTCACTTCTCGTTCGGGCCGCGGCGCTCGTTCGACTCGGAGGATCATCTCCCTATAATTATCGACAAAAGTTACGACGTCCGCCTTAGGAAATCCATTGAAGTTCGTCGCAGTTTCACGGGTATACGCGCCGGCGCAATCCAGCAGGCCGAAGGTGCCGGGATCGATGTTCTTGGGAAGCAAGTACCCCTTCGGATTCTTGAGCTGATCGAAGCCGTCGCAGGTGTGGCCGAAGATCACACACGGAACGAGCTCGGAAGAGAGCGGAGAATCTTCCTTCAGGCGGAAGGGAATGATATCCCACGGTCGATTGTCGTGGATTTGCGGCAGTAAGTTGTTGAAAATGGAGTCATCAATATCCAGCTGAAGCACCGGCGATTGAGACTTTGCGGGATCGCCGTGAATGCCAAGTTCCTTTTGGACGTCGATCGGCAACGTGCAAGCCGTGAAGTCTCGCCGGGAAAGAAATTCCGTGACCAGTGCCCCGGCGTCCGCGACCAGAAATCGTCCCGGCTCGATGTACACGTCGGTCCCCGGGGGCACGAGCATCGGGTCCTTTAACAAGGACCCGATTTCCGCCAATAATTTTTCGACCGAAATTCCCTGCTGCTTGGCTAGGCGGTAATCGGGAAGTCCGCCGCCGATGTCGAGCACCTGGATCGCGATTCCCTCCTTCGCCAGGGGCCCAATTACGGCTTGTCGGCATGCGACGAGCATTCTTTGGTAACGCTTTGCATCCATGCACTGCGTTCCGACATGGAACGCTAAACCAAGCTTTTGAAAGCCATATTTCGCAGCTTCCCGCAGAAGCTGGCAAACGGCTGAACCATCCACCCGCGTAGCATCTGGGTTGTCCGGGTCGGAGGGATCTGGAATGAACATCGGCAGCCCGAACTTGTTCAGGTTGGAGCCAATTGCCGGGATTCGAACCAGCAGAACCGGCCGGTAATCGGGTCCCGGAATACCTGTGCGAACCAGGTCGAGCAGACCAGCGAGACAGTCGACAACAATCGCGCCGGGCCGCGCCCGCTTAATCATTGCCAGGGCGTCTCGGTCCTTGGTGGGATGGGTGAAAATAATGTCCTCGCCCCGGACATGCCGCAACCGATGCAACTCGCCTGCCGAGGCGGCGTCGAAACCGCAAGTTCCTCTCAGGTTCCGGAGCAGGTCATCGCCCGAATTGGCCTTGATGGCATAGAACACCTTCACCTGCGGCATGGCATGGGTAAGTGCGCGGAGATTCCTTCTCACAATGTCCATGTCCATCAGGAGCAGGGGGGTGCGAACTTGCAGTGAAGACTGGAGAATGCTCCGAGCGATGGCAATCCATCGATCTTGCTCCGAGAGTTGCCGCGTAGTCCAGAACTGCTCAGGCAATTCAAGATAACTTGAATAGACGGACGGCATGTGCATTGGCTCGATCCCCCAAGTCACCGGCTTTTAGGGCTTCCTGCGTACTCCGCATTAGTATTTTATCAGTGGATTGGGGACGAGTGGGGAATTTTTTTTCGCTTTTCCCCGAGAGAACAAAAAGTGAGCCCACGGGTAAAGTCACCGGCCTTGGCGGGTGTTGCAAGAGAGGCTGCGATCCGGGCAGGGTGCCAGCCCCAGTTTTCGCCGGCGAGTGGCGGCGATGGACGAAGAAAAGTGGAGCGGAAGGGGATCGAACCCTCAACCTCCTCATTGCGAACGAGGTGCTCTCCCAATTGAGCTACCGCCCCTTTTTTTGGCTCGTAGCATCATACCACCGTCGTTAAACCGGGTGAAGTGCGGTCGCTACTCGCAGCTTCCCTTTCCTAAGCACCAGGCCCGCCCCTAGCCACGCGCCCCTTTTTTTCGACTACCATGGCTATCTGCCGATCAACGTATCCCCCCTCCAATCCTGGACCCCTCCTTATGCATTTCCGGGAGTATCTCATGTCGAAGCGTAATCGTCGCCAGTTCCTGCAAGATTCCATGCTCGCCACCGCTGCAGCAGTGGCGGCCAACTCAGCCCCGAAATTGTTTGCCAAGGACGAACCGCCGCAGAGCAAAAGTCCCAACGACCGGCTGAAGGTCTGCGTGATGGGGGTCAACGGCCGCGGGGGAAGTCACATTGGGGCGTTTGCCGGCCGCAAGGACACCATCATCACCCACATCTGCGACGTCGACAGCGATCTCGGCCGCAAGCGGGCGATTGAAATCGGCAAGCGGCAGGAGGTGGTGCCGGCCTGGGAGCCCGATATCCGCCGCGTCTTGGAAGACAAGACCGTGGACATCATCAGCATCGCCACCCCCAATCATTGGCACTCGCTGGCCGCCATTTGGGCCATGCAAGCCGGCAAGGACGTTTACGTCGAAAAGCCGGTCAGCCACAACGTGAGCGAAGGCCGCCGCGCGGTGCAAATCGCCCGCAAGCACGGCAAAATTTGCCAAACGGGGACTCAGTGTCGCAGCAATCCCGGCATGAAAGCCGCCGTCGAATTCGTGCAGGCGGGCAAAATCGGCGAACTCAAGGTCGCCCGCGGCTTGTGCTATAAGCGGCGGCCCTCCATCGGGGCGAAGGGAGTTTACGAAGTCCCGGCCGGCGTCGACTACGACCTTTGGTGCGGCCCAGCTCCCAAGGGTCCGCTTACCCGCCCCAAGTTTCACTATGACTGGCACTGGCAGTGGGACTTTGGCAACGGCGACCTGGGGAACCAGGGAATTCATCAAATGGACATCGCCCGCTGGGGCCTCGGCGTGAGTGAACTCAGCAAGTCGGTCTTCAGCTATGGCGGCCGGCTGGGGTATGAAGACGCGGGAGAGACCGCCAATACTCAGGTCATCGTCCACGACTACGGCAGCAAGTCGCTGGTCTTCGAGGTCCGAGGTCTGCCGACGCCGAATTACAAGGGAGCCGGCGTGGGAGTCATCTTTGAAGGGACCGAAGGGTATGTCGTGATGTCGAGCTACGACTCCGGCACCGCCTTCGACCTCAGCGGCAAGGAAATTCAATCCTTCAAGGGGGATGCCGACCACTTCGCCAATTTCCTCGCCGCCGTCCGCAGCAGAAAGCATGCGGATTTGAATGCAGACATTCTGGAAGGACACTTATCGAGCGCCCTCTGCCATTTGGGAAATGTCTCCTATCGGCTCGGAACCAAAATCGACGCGGGCGATGCCTGGAAGACTATCGAGAAATCGAAATCTACCGACAACGCCAAGGACACGTTCGAGCGGACGATGGCCCACCTCAAGGACAACAAGCTCGATGCCGCCGACATTCAGCTTCAGGTTGGCCCTGTCCTCGCCTTCGACCCCAAGTCCGAACAGTTCACCGGGGAGGAAAAGGAAATGGCCAATCCCATGCTCACACGGCAGTATCGAGCGCCGTATGTAGTGCCGGGAACGGATGCGGTTTAACAAAGTAATCATCTCACTTTGCGAGATTTAATCCTCACGCGGAGCGTGAGGATTGCTTTGGCTTCGGGACCCAAATCACCATGACCCGAGATCGTTTTCGCGATCTGTTTATTCTGGCGACGGAGCGAGTCCTGGAATTCACGCGGACCTTCGTCATCCAGGAGATTCCAGAAACTCCCCGCTACCGCGTCCGTTGCAACAAGTCCCACGATGTGGCGCACGACGGCACATCTTTGACGGCATTTCCGCAGGACTCGCTTCCCGGCCAGGAGTTCCACGGTCCTTGGACGGGTGTGGCCGTCATCGACTTCCTCTGGCGCGACGGACGCGTCCCTCAGTGGATCGACGTCAGCGTTGTCGATGTGGAGGGAGACACCACGTTCATCGAGTTGTACTGCTGTGGACGTTATGTGGCCGAAGAAGAGCGGATGTATTACTCGCCCAAGATGGGACCCTTTGGAGTCAAAGGTCCGCCCCTCCCTCCTAGTTGGGACGACAAAAAGCGGGAGAAGTTTGACCTCCACTGGTCGGCTTTACGGAAAGAGAACAAATAACTCAGCCGATCTTCACGATTTCGGTCTGCAACTCTCCGCCCGTGACATGAACCGTCCGATCCGCGCCGATAAACACATTTACCTCGCTCCGCACACCGAACTCCGGCAGATAAATGCCCGGCTCAATGGAGAAGCAAGTGCGTGGCAGGACGAGACGCTCTTCGCGGGTTTCCAGATTATCCATGTTGGCCCCATTGCCGTGGGTTTCCTGGCCAATGTTATGGCCAGTGCGATGGCAGAATTGCTCGCCGAAGCCCGCTTCCTGGATCACATCACGAGCCGCCTGGTCCACTTCCCAGCCTCGGAGCGGAGTCCCTGAGGCGAACGCCAGCTTCACCTTGGCGATGGCCCCATCGCGGGCGGCGGCAACGATCCGAAAAATCTTCTCGTGCTTCTCCGGCACTGAATTGCCAATAAATCCGACGCGAGTGAGGTCGCTATAAACCGCTCGCGGCTTCGCGAGTTTGGCCCACAGGTCAATCAGCACGAAGTCTCCCGCTTTCATCGCGGTGTCGGTCGCGGGAGTCGTTTCGTAGTGTGGGTCGCCGCTGTGTTCGTTCACGCCGACGATGGGGGGATGATACGTCGTCATGGCGTGCTTCGCAAAGTGAGCCATGATGACCGCCTGAACTTCACTTTCCCGCACGGAGCCGGCGGAACGGACTTTCTGGGCGATGAAGTCCCAGGCAGCGGCATAGGCGGAGTCGGTGTGGCGGGCCGCTTCCAGGTGGGTCTGCCACTGCTCGTCGTCCCAGGTCGCTTCAAACATCTGGATCAAATCGCCCGAGGAAACGATGTTCGCCCCAAACCAGCGGACCAGCTCAATCACCCCCGCATCGACGCGGCTGACGTACGGATTGCCATTGCGAGGGGAATACTCCATCGCCACGTCCTTGGCGTTCCCCAGCAGCTTTTGCACTCCCTCTTCGAGTTCCTGCCAGCGGAGATAGACCGTTTTCTCTCCCGGCAGATGGTCGAGGGCCCCGCTTTCAATCCGGTGGACGAGCTTTCGGGGCTCCCCGTTGGCCGGAATGCAGTAGAACCACCGCCGCGACCCCGCCGGCCCATCTGGAAAACCCAGCACCCGCCGAGCCAGCACGTTGCTGCCGCGAAAGTCGTACAGCAGCCAGGCATCGAGGCGGAAATCACGGAGCGCGGATTGAATGGCGGAGAGGGTAAACATGAGGGAATGGATGTGAAGGAAGAAAATGAAATCCGAAATCTCAAATCTCAAACAAACTAGAATAGCGAATGGAGAAATAGGAAACGAGATGCTCATTGCAATTCTCTGTTTCTATTCTCTCAATTCTCCTTTCCCATTTGTTTGAGATTTGAGATTTCTATTTTTTTTCCATCTGCCGCACTGCCTCATACATAGCCACCGCCGCCGCATTGGAAAGATTCAGGCTCCGCACCTGGGGACGAATGGGAATGAGCAAGGTCTGCTCAGGATGAACCGCCAGAATCTCCCCGGGCAGACCGCGAGTCTCGCAGCCGAAGATGAGGGCATCCCCCCGCTGGAACCTCACGTCCGTGTATTCACGGCTGGCGGTCTTGGTAAAGAACCAGGCCCGGCCCCTAGCGAAGATATCGGCCAGCCGCTCTTGCAGTTCGCCCCAGTTTTCCACTACTTCCCATTCCAAATGGGGCCAATAATCCAGCCCCGCCCGCCGCAATCGCTTCTCCGTGATTTCAAATCCCAGCGGTTTCACCAGCCAGAGCTTCGCCCCAATTGCCACGCAGCTCCGGGCCACGTTGCCGGTATTGGGCGGAATTTCCGGCTGATGGAGGACGATGTGCAGGATGGGCTCGTACTTCGGCAAATCGGGCATCCTTTGGGGATAGCGTTTTGCCCGACAGTCGTCAACAATGGCGAATCGACCAGGAGAAACTGTTATGCCGACCGCGGCCGCGACCACCAATTGCCCCGAATGCGGTGCTCCCGTAAAGAGCCCCGACAAGCAGTGCTGGATGTGCTACCGCCCGCTGCAATGGGATGGAGCCGCGGTCAAAGTAACGCCTGCCAGTCCCTTCGCCGAGCGCCCCCCGAACCAGCCGAGAATCTATTACCGGACGAATCCCTGGGCCATCGTCGGACTGGTGTTGGCCGCCCTGGCGATGGTTCCCGCCATTTTTATCACTTTTTGCGTCACCTGCGTGGCTGCTTTTTCGAGTGCCCAAGGCCAAGGTCAAGCCGCCGGTGCCGCCATCCTCCCCATCAGCATCGGTGCGGCTTTTGTCGTGTTCGTCGGTTTTTGCATTCTCATTGGAATGCTCGGCAATCGCATTTCCCGCCCCGTACTGCGATGACTATCCCTCAGGAAGCTATTCATGAACCCCGTCGTCCATTTTGAAATCCATTCTACCAACCTGGAAAAGAGCCTGGAATTCTTCCGCGCGGTCATGGGGTGGGAGCTCAGCCAGTGGGGCGGCCCGCAGGAATACTGGCTGGCAAAATCGCACCAGCCCGCCTCGCCCGGAATCGACGGGGGCCTGATGCGTTCCCTCGACGCCGAATCCCGCACGGTGAACACCATCCAGGTTTCCAGCGTGGACCAATACGTCGCCAAAATCACTGCGGCGGGGGGCGAGATTGTCGTCCCCATCATGGCGATTCCCGGCGTGGGCTACCTGGCCTACGCCAAAGACCCCACGGGTGTCCTCTTTGGGATTATGCAACCCGACCCAACGGCCCTGTAGTGATTACCGATCCCCTGTGGTGGCCTCTCCCATGACATCGACCCTCCACGCCTGTCCCGATTGCGGGGCTCGGCTCAAGCCCAGCGACAAGCAGTGCTGGTTGTGCAACGCCAATCCTTTCGGCGACAAGTCCGGCGAGCGGCACGTCCGCTACAAGACCAACCAGTGGGCCATGCTCGGACATCTGCTGGCAATACTGGCGATTCTACCAGCGACCGGGGTCGCCTTCATGACCACCTGCACCGTGCTCCTCGTTGCCGATCCGCAAGTTGCCCGCGGGGAAGCGGAAGGGCGCTCCATCGCGTATCTCGTCCTCTGTGGCATCTCGGCGGTGGTGGTATTCGCCGGCTTTTCCATGCTGATTGCCAGCCTGCGCCAAAAAACGGTTTACCGGGTCGAGTGAGGAACTTTCTCCTCTCCTCATCTCCCCACCCCCCTCATCTCCCCCTCTACCTCCGCGCTCTCCGCGTCCTCCGCGGTTAATCCCCCTCCTGCTATACTGATGAGAATCGTCCATTTCCTCCCGCCCAGCAGGCCCCATGTCCCGCTCCCTCACCGACGCCGTCTATCTCCATCCCGATGACAACATCTGCGTCGCCGCCCGCAACTTGGAAAAAGGCTACGACCTGAAAATCGCCGGCACGTCGGTCACCCTCAATCAGCCGATCAAGCTGGGCCACAAGATTGCCATCCGGCCGATTGCCAAAGGAGACAAGGTCTACAAATACGGCCAGATCATCGGCGCGGCGACCCAAGCCATAAAGGCGGGCGACCACGTCCATTCCCACAACCTGCACCAAGGGGATTTCGTCCAGGACTACGCCAGCAGCACGGCCATTCCGCCGCCGCCCACGCCGATTACGGATCGCACGTTCCTGGGCTATCGCCGGCCGAGCGGCAAGGCGGGGACGCGGAATTACCTGGCCGTGATTTCGTCGGTCAACTGCTCCGCCACGGTCTGCAAGTACATCGCCGAGCGGTTCGATAAATCGAAGCTCAAGGATTTCCCCAACATCGACGGCGTGATAGCGGTCAAGCACGCTGGCGGCTGCGGGTTGCAATACGGCGGCTTGCAGCACGAGATTCTGGCCCGCACGCTCGGCGGCATTGCCCGCCATCCGAACATTGGCGGCTATCTGCTTGTCGGCCTGGGGTGCGAGAACGCTCCCACCGGCTACCTGATGGAGTCGCAGGGGCTGCTGCAAATCGAAGGGAACGGCCAGCGCCATCTGCCGCCGGTTCTGTCGATGCAGGACCTCGGCGGCACTGTCAAAACCGTCGAGGAAGGAGTCCGCCTCCTCGCCGAGCTGCTGCCGCGGGCGAATGACGTGAAACGCGTCTCCATTCCCGCCAGCGAGATCATCCTCGGCACCAACTGCGGCGGCTCCGACGGCAACAGCGGCGTCACCTGCAACCCGGCCCTCGGCATCGCCTCCGACATGCTCGTCGCCGCCGGCGGCACCACGGTCCTGGCCGAAACGACGGAAATCTACGGGGCCGAGCACCTCCTCACCCGCCGAGCCCGCACGCCGGCTGTCGCCGACAAGCTGATCGAGCGGATCAAGTGGTGGATCTGGCACGCCGGCCTGTACGGCGTGGAGCTCGACAACAACCCCTCCGTCGGCAACAAGGAAGGGGGGCTCACCACCATCGCCGAAAAGTCCCTCGGCGCGGTCGCCAAAGCCGGCTCCACCGCGATGACCGAGGTCTACCAGTACGCCGACCCGATCACCGCCAAGGGCTTCGTCGTCATGGACACCCCCGGCTTCGACCCCCCCAGCGTCACCGGCCTCATGGCCGGCGGCTGCAACGTCATCTGTTTCACGACCGGCCGCGGCAGTTGCATCGGCCTCAAGCCCACCCCCAGCATCAAAATCGCCAGCAACACGCCGATGTACCAGCGGATGGTCGACGACATGGACATCAACTCCGGCGAAATCCTCCACGGCCAAACCCTCGAAGCCGCCGGCCGCGAGATTTTCGAAAAAATCCTCGCCGTCGCCAGCGGCGAGAAAACCAAAAGCGAAATCCACGGCATCGGGGATGAAGAGTTTGTCCCGTGGCAGATTGGGCCGACGCTGTAAGGCAGTTGGCAGAAACCAGTCCGGAAAGGTACGATGGTTAGCACCGAATTGGCGTCTGATGCGATAACGGAAACTCAACACCTTCTTTCAGAGAAGGAAAGACCTCGTTTTTGGCCGCATCCATTGATCGTGTGTCTCGAGAAGATTGAGCCTCAATTGGCTCTGCGGTGGGCAATTCGTGCATACCGAGAACTGCTTCCGACACGCCGTATTGGGGGTTTGGAAGAACAGCAATCCAAATGGCTCTCTGATCTGGAATCACTCATTTCTCGCCCCGACGTAGCTGAATATTGCAACAAGGTTGCCTACGACGAGATTTGGGTCAGCGACGGAAACCCGGAGATACGGGGAATTGCTCGACTCTACTGGGCACTTCAGAGCTATCAGTTAGGGCTTATTGAGCCCGATTATCGATTTCAAATTGCTGGTGCTATGGCGATGCTGGTGGACAATGGGGGAGAGTCAGGTGGTGACATGGATGAAGCGGCTGTTGAGCGGGCCATTCTCATCTTCCGCGAACTGGCCGTGTCTGCGCGATAACAGGGAATAACGCGGACACGGAAATTTGATTCGGAAGCCGTTGAACCCTAACGGCGCGGTAGTGCGCAAACTGGGATAGGAGCCGGTAATTTGCGAGAACCCAGCAGGGTTACCTACGGCCGGCATCCATCTTGGGTAACCTCGTTGAAGTTCAGAATCGTCCCGCTGGGTGCCTTCCCAGGGCGCGCACGAAGCGTGCGACCGCTGGGCTGGGTTAGGAAACCCCGTTGGGGTTTTTGAGGCCCGGAAATGCAGGCCCGAAGGGCCGACCGTACGATAGCCCTGGACTGCGGCCAGGAGTCCCACTCTCAACAGTGGTCCTCCCAACGCCCATCTCTCGACGCAACACTACCCCTTCTTTTCCTGCCGAAGCGAACGGAGGACACCGGCTTTGCTGGGAGCGGGAACGCCGCCGGCGTGACCCTTGTCGGTCCGTTCGTCTGTTTGCTCGTTAGGCAGAACAACATCATTCGAGGCCGCGGCTTCCGCTTTGGCTGCAGCCAACTCCTCGGCCGTCGCGCCGACCAGTTCCGGATGCATCGGCCGGGCCGGCTGGTCCTTCTTCTTCCGCGGCTTGAAGACGAGCCCCAAGGGGCCGGCGAGGAGCGCGGGGAAGAAGATGAGTTCGGCGGCGACACCCATCCACAGGATGACGAGCATCAGGTAGCCGAACCGCTGGGTCGGGGTGAAGGTGGAAAGGGCGAAGACCGAGAGCCCCAGGCCGCTGATGATGGCGGCTTGGAACGTGGGGGTGGCGCAGTGCTTGTAAGCGGCCAGGATCGCCTGCTTACGGTCCCCCAGACGGTCGAGTTCCTCGCGATACCAGTTGAGGAAGTGGATGGTGTCGTCCACCGCCACCCCCAGGGCGATGCTGGCGGTCATCATCGAGCCGACGTCCACGTCAATTCCGAGCCAGCCCATGCCTCCGAAAACCATCACCACGGGAAGCACGTTGGGGAGCATCGACACGATGCCGGCCCAGAAGCTGCGGGAGATGAACATCATCAGGGGAGTGATCGTGAGGAACGACCAGATGCTGCTGCTGATGAGGCTGTCGAGCAGGGCTCGCTGGGCTTTGTAAACGATCGGCACGACGCCGGTGTAGACCGCGCCGATTTTGCTGGCATCCTGTTTATAAGCCACCGCCAGGGCGACCTCGTCCATCGAGGCACCGACCGGCGGTGCGAAGCGGCTCTTGCTGGCATCGACGAAGACTTGGGCGTGCTTCTGGATTTCCGCCAGGTCGTAGCTGGCGTGGTTATTGACGAGCACCACGCAGTCGTAGCCCGCCAGAAGCTTGGACCAATCGTGCGGAGCAACGTTAGCCGCCGGAGCATCGATCGCCACCTTGAGTCGGGCATTTCTGAGCAGGTCTCGCAGAGTGCGTGCGAAAATCGGGGCCTGATCCACGGGAGAGTTCGTCTCAGGCTTCACGACAGGTCCTGCCGCGACCGTCGCCTTGCTTCCCGCTTCTTCCGCGGCGACTTGCGCCGGCACTCCGAGCAGCAACACCTTGGCAGCGGCAAGCTTGATGGAGGCGGGATTGAATTCCGTCCCGCGCTTCAACGCCGCCTGCTTCGCCAGTTGAACCTTGTGCTCGCCAACTGCTTTCAAGATGGTGTCCCGCTCGCGCTGGGCCAGCATCACGGGCTCGATGGCCTCCTTGAGCTGTTCGTTGAACGCTCCGTAATCGGTCCCTTGCGTGGCGGGAATGCGGAGGCTGATGCGCCAGAGTTCAGCGCCGGTCGCCGCTTCGTCGCGAAGGAAGTCGCTGTGGATAAAGTCGTCCTTGTGAGCTTCCAGCCGCGCACTGGTCATGCTCCGGATAGAGCCCTTCTTAATTCCCGGCAGCGGGCGGACAAAGCTGGCCGCGCTGGTGGAGTTGCCGACGATGCCACGTCCGTTCGGGCCGAATTCCTGTTCAATCACCTGCTGAACGCGGGTGGCCACTTCCATCCGGTCAATAAACGGCAGTTGAATTTGCTCGGCGAGGATGTCGCGGTTTTTTGCTTTCCCCAGCTCCGCGTCAGACAGCCGCTGCGAGGCTTTGGGAATCGAGACGACGACTTCCATCGGCATCAGCGGGCCGAGTTTTTCTTCGAGGTGCGTATAATCGCGGATGATCTTGGCCTGCGAATTGAACATCTTGAGCATGTTGACCGAAGTCTTCATGTCCTTGATGCCGTAGCAAAACACCACAATGGTCGCGGTGCAACCCAGGGCCACGAGGGCATGATGCTTGATGATGAAGCTACCCAAGGAATTCCAGAAACCACCGAGGTATTTCTCCAGCCAGGGGCCCTCGTTCTGGCCATCCACAAGCTTGGCGCGCCTTTTCTGCGGCCAGATTTGCAGGGCGGCTGGCAGGTAGGTGAATAGGACAATCAGCGTCGCCATGACGCCAATGGCGGAGAAGACGCCGAATTTTTGAATCGGAACCAGCTCGCTGGTGATCAGCGAGACCAGGCCGATGGCCGTGGTGATGTTGCAGAACATGGCCGGCTTCCAACCGTGCGAAATGGCCCGTTCGGGCGCGCCGGCATAGCCGTGGTCGGTGACCGCTTCATGGTAGTAGTTGATGATGTGGGCTGCCCCCGAGAGACCGAGGACGTACACCAGGGCCGGCATGGACATCAGGATCGCGTCCATGCTGCTGCCGCACCACCAGACGAAGGCGATGCTCATAACGGCACTGATGCCGCCAATGAAGAAGACCATGATGGTGGCGGAGATGCTCCGGAAGCAGGCCAGCGACAGGCAGGTTCCGAGCAGCGCGGTGAGGCCGATCAGCCGCACCAGCGTGATGGTTCCTTCTTCATCGATGGCGACGTTGTCGACCGGAGGGCCGCCAAGCCAGAGTCCTTCGCCGGTGTGGTCCTTCTTCGCAATGTTGCAGTCTTCGGCCAGTTCATACAGCCGGCCAAACGGCTTGCCGAGCATGCCGCGGCCGACCACGAGGTGGAGATTGGCGCGGGCGGCATCGGTGAGAGTCAGAACCACGCAAGTTTGACGCGGAGCGGATGGATTATGCGCATCGGCGGGACCGTAGAGTGTTCCTTGCAAGCGGCGAAAGGCCTCCGCTTCGGGATCTTTCAGTTCGGAAAGCTCACCCCCCGTGCCGACCAGACTTTGCAGCACGGCGGGGCCCGTGGTGACCGACTTGAAAAGCTGTGCTCTCAGGCGACGCGGCTCCTGGTGATACCAAGCACCGTCTTTCGGGCCGAAGGAAGCGACTAGTTCTCCTGCAACACTGGGTCCGTTGATTTTCCGCTCGGCCAGGCGATAGACTCCCATCAGCGGAGCATCGACAGCCGTCCAACGATAAAGGTCCCCTTCGGGAGTGATGTAGTACCAGCATTCGGAGTTGCTCTTGGGGTCGATCGAGGACCGGCCGCGGAGCCATTTTTCCCCTTGGCCACCCCAGTTTTCATGAAGGTTACTCGTGAGGTACAGCCCCAATTGGTCGCCGATGAATTCTTCGCGATGAAAATAGCGGATGGCATCCTGAGGTTTGCCGCTGGCTGCTTCGGGAGCAACCTCGCTGGCGGTTTCGCCATTCGCAGCCGCAGCCTGCTCCGCGGGCTTTGGTCCGACCTGTTTGCTCGGGGGAACTTCCGGCTCGAGCTTTTTCATGAAGAGCTGAAACCGGGCGTCATCGGCAGTCCCGTGGCAGCCTTCCCAACTGGCGACGACGAAGGTTTCGCTCACAAAATGCTGGCGGAACCAGTCCAGATCGGCCGTCTCGGGAAAGTCCTTCGGCAGCCAATCCTTGAGGTCGTTTTTCATTCCCTGCACGGACATCCGTGCGCCCCGCAGGGCAAAGGGAACGAGAAAGAAAATGACCATCAAAATGATGATCCCGCGGCGAGCGAAGAACGAGGGCTTTGCGGACATGTGCTTCTTGCGCTGAAGAGGTGGGCGAATTTCAGGCAGTGATGGGGGCCGAACAGGCGTAAGTGGCCCCTTCATCACCTTCGGCACCGGGAGAAATCAACCTTAAACGCTTGCCACGCCGCGCACTTCGGAAAGTCGGAACTTTCCCAATCGCAAGTTAAGCCCTGGGGTTCCGAGAATCTGTACGGCTGACAGAGACTGCGGAGTAGCTAGAGATTGCCCAAGCGGCAGAGTCGGTGAATCGGGCTAGCACTCTTCGTAGGCATCACTTCGGAAACCCGGAATGCAGACGCATAGAAAGACGAGGTCGCTCTCGCCAATGTTCTTGATCCGCTGGCGGCAAAGGGGAGGAATCAGAATGACATCGCCAGGGCCTACCTCGGTGGGCGGCAGATCCCCCACCTCCATCAGGCCGCGGCCTTCCAAGATCACATAACGCTCGCTGATGCCGGTGAGACGATGCCAGCGAGTACTCACGCCCGGCTCGACTCGGGCACGAGCGATAGAGGCTTCGTTATCCAGGGGGGAATTGCAGAACTCGGTAATGTAGCAGCCTTCCGAGGTGTAGAACTCGCTCCCCGGACGGTAGGGCTGGATGCTGGCATTCATGCAGGAGGCTCCAATGGATTGGCGCCTTCACTTTGTGGCTTCGACGGCGAGCGAGAATCTTTCCACCACAAAAAGATGAAGAGCGGCATCATTGCCAAGGCAGCCCATTGATAGATGGTCAGCCCAAATTCCAGCTTCGCTTCGGGACGAATGAATTCCGTCGCAAAACGATAGCCGAGATAGACCAGAATGTACAACTTGATGAGTTGTCCGCGAAACATCCCACGGCTTTGCAGGATCAGTAAAATCCCAGCCATGAACAGGTGAAAGGCCGCTTCGTAAAGCTGCGTCGGATGCCGCGGCAAAGAATCGCCGGACGTGGGAAAGGCGATCCCCCAGGGAAGACTCGTCGGCGCACCGAAACAACAGCCCCCCACAAAACAGGCCACGCGGCCAATGGCGACTGCAACCGCGCACGGTACGGCAAAGGTGTCACCCGTCTTCACCCGAATGTCGAGCGTCCACTTAGCAAGTTCCACACCAAAATAGCCGCCGATGATTCCGCACATGATCGTCTTACCGTCGGAAAGCCACGCCGAGCCGTCGAGAAATCGGTTCCAATCGGACAATGCGAATGGCAGCTTGGCACCGAGCATCGCCCCGCAGAACGCCCCGATTCCGATTCCCACCTTCTGCCACCACAAGAGGGGCAGCTTCTCCTGAGTCTTCCGCAACAGCAGGCTGCAGGTGGCCAAAGCAGCGAACATGATCAGGGGATAGCGGAAATCGTGGGGCATGTGAAATTACTGCTATAATTCCGGCGAACCGAACTCACGCATCTTAATCAGCGGGACTAAGCCATGAAGGGAGAGTTGGCAGCAATCATAAGGCGTTTGATTGCTGAGGAGAAATACCTCATTGGTCAGCATGCCATCGAGCGGTTGGAAGAACGAGGTATAATGGAGTGGCAGGCGGTGGCTGGTGTTGAGGAGGGCGAGTTGCTCACAGAGCGCCCCGAGGCATCTCCCAACCCAGCTGTCGAGTTCGTTCAACTTCTCCCCGATGGGACCGAATTCAAGGCGGTATGGTCGCATCTGCGTCAAAGCGGAGTTGCAAAACTGGTAACCGTGCATTTCTTCGATGAGGAATGATATGCAAATCCAAGGAAAACGAGTTAAGCGAACCCGATTGATCCAAAGCGAGCGATTCGTCGTCGCCGTGGAGGTCGAAATGGTGATTCCTGCCGACGATCCGAGCGAACCTTGTTTGGAAGCCGAAGCGGTTCAGTTTCTCCGCGAAGTCAAGCAGCACGCAGATTCAGGGGATATCGACTGGCTAAAAAGCCATGGCAAGGTATTTGCGGCAGTGGAGGCTGCGTAGTGTCGTGCTTTAATCACTCTCTCGAATCGAAGATTACGTGGCTCATTTCGAAAAGAACGGATACGGCGGCAGGCAGGTCTCGGCAAACAGGATGAACGCCCCCAGGCCAACGAGTGCCGTCATGAAGGACAGACCTCCAACCGCTTGCAAAGTCTCCAGCAGAGTTCGCTTTGGCCACTGGGCGCGGAGCTTCCAGTTTTGCGTCAGCCACCTCAGGGCTTTGTCCTGAAAAAATAGCCAGCCCAAGGCGAGGTTCCCCAGGAGCAGCGCTAGGCCGCTGTTTTTGGCCTCCGGCTCGGCGCGGCAGAGCAGCATCACGCTGAAGAGCAGCATCGACAGCGTCGCTCCGATCCAGACGCGGCGAATCCCGAGCAGCATATTCTTGAGCATTGAAGTCACCTATCAGTGCACGCCCAGCGCCCGGAAACATTCCTGAATCAGCGCAATGAACATCGCGAAGATCACCAGCACGGCCACCGCAGCAGCGACGATGCAGGCGATGACCGTGGAGAGGATGGTTCCCGCTGCAACTCCCACTTTCGTCCCGGTTCCCCAGGGTTTGCCGGAAGCTCGCGCGATTGTCGAGCCGAGCATTACGATGACCAATGTCGGCAAGGCGGCAACCAGGAAGAACGTCGCCAGCACATAGTCGCCGGCTCTCAAGACGCCGTACATCACAATTACGGCGGCGATCACTCCGAGCCAAATGGCGGCTCTCGTCACCCATGGATTTGAACGAGCCGGCGGCTTAGCGGGTGATGGAACAACCAACTCCGCCAGCAAAGGCTGCTCGGCATGACACATCCAGCAGCTTTTGTCTCCCCAGTTCAGCACCGCGCCGCACTCAAAGCACTGTTTGTGCTGCGGAGTTCCTGGCGGAGCGGCAAACGGATTCTGCGACATGGTGAGCAGGTTGGAAGTCTAAACGGTCAGGGAAACCGGCAAAGGATCGCCACTGCGCGGCGGCACCAGTTTGGAAATGGTGTCCGTAAGCTCCGGCAGCGGCACATGTCCGTCGCGATAAAGAACGTTGTACGCACAGAACGGAATAACATGCCCGCTCGGCAGCACATGATGCGTGCAACACTTCATCAGCCGGCGGACATCGAAGTTGTAGGCATCCAGGAAGCTGGTAATCGTGATTCGAAAGATATTTTCCGACCCCAGTTCCTGGGCGAGAACTTTGGCAAAGAACTCGTCAGCAGGGGAGGACGAGGAAGATGGAGAGACGGAGAGAGGGAGAGAAGGAGGGAGCAGCAGCAACTCTGTCCCCTGACTCCTGTCCCCTGTCTCCTCACCCGGCTCCCCACACCCGCCCGCACAGCACGCTTGCCTTCCCAAATACTGCATCATCAAATCCCGCGACTTCTTGCGGGTGAAGCTGATGCCGTTCGCCAACAGGTCGAGATTGGCTTTTGCGTCAATGAACCGGGTCACGGGAATCGCGGTGGTCCCTTTCCGATAAGCAATGGCAATCTGATGACAGTTCGGATGGGCGCACGGCAGCGGGAGGAAGTCGGATTCCGCGAATTGGCCGCCGGTTTGCCGGGCAACGCCGGCGATGACGTCGGGATAAGTTATCCGCCGTTCCAATTGCTCCGGCAGCACATGCCGCCCGCTGTACGTGGCCGGTTGAAAACTAATGCCGCTGATATTGGACCGCGACAGGCCGAATTCAACGAGCGGCCCCATCTGGTCGTCGTTCACGCCCCCTTGGAGCGTGGAAACGAGCGTGACTTGAATGCCGGCTCGCTGCAAAGCATCCAAGGCGGCCAGCTTGACTTCGAGCAGCGGCTCGCCCCGCAGTGCCTTATAAACGTCATCATTCAGACCGTCGAACTGGAAATAAATCTCCATCCGGTCCTTGTGGCGGGCGACGAGTTCCACCAGTGCCGGATCCTTCGCGAAGCGAATGCCGTTGGTGTTGATCATCACATAGTCAATTTCCCGCGACAGGGCATATTCCACAATCTGCTCAAGCTGCGGGTGAATCGTCGGCTCACCGCCGGAAAGCTGGCAGACCTCGGCCCGCCCTTCCACCTCCACCAGTCGATCAATCTGCCGCTTGCAATCCGCCAAAGAAAGGTGCTTTCCCCCCGGGCTGCTGCCGGCGTAACACATCGGGCAAGTCAAGTTGCACGACGACGTGATTTCCAGCACTCCCACGCATGTATGCTGCTCATGTTCGGTGCAAAGGCCGCAGTCAAAAGGGCATCCTTTTTCCGGCTCGACTCCGAATTTGGCCGGTGCCTTTGCCGGCAAGGCGAATTCCATCTGGTCGTACCACTTTCGGTCCGAGCAGACAAAGTCTTCGCGCACCCCGTGCGTCGGGCATGTCTTGCGAAAGTAAACCCGCCCGCCGCGGTCCAATATCTTCGCCGGCACCAGTGCCAGACATTCCGGACAGAGGCTCTGAGTAGTGCCGAGGAAGGTGTAGTTGCGGTGGGCCGTCATGCAGCCACCCGCGTCTTTGACATCCTCGATTCAAATTCCTCCGCCAGCGACCGGACCCGGCGCACTACTTGGCCCAGCACCACTCCCGTGAGGATGAGGCAAAGCATTGTGATGAGCTGCGTCACTGGCTGCACAGCATGGTTAGCGTCAAACCAGGTTCTGTCCGCCAGACCAACCAGCGCCATATAGCCCGCCATCGAACCCAGCGTGGCAAACCAAATCAGCCCGAGGCTCAGCCGAAGCGAGGCGAGCGCCATTATGAGAAAGTACACCAGCACCAGCGGGCTCTCGGGTCCATCTGGCGAGAGGCTCCCCTTGCCATGATCCACCGAGGCCAACGCCGTAAGCAGCAGCAAATCGCAACCGGTGGAAACATATTTTAGAAATGCCGGAAAGACGTGCAGCCGCAGGCACAGCAGCACCGCCAGCGAAACCATAGTCGCGGCCACGGCGAGTGCCGTCACCTTTTGATGATAGGCCGTGAACTCCGCATTTCCCGCCCCCGGCGCGATCCAATGGTAGTTCACCAATTCGACCAGATAAAACAATCCGATGGCCAGGATACGGAGCAGGTTCGTACGCCCCTCCCCCTCAAATTCCTGCCACCGCTCCACGATGTACCACTGCCGGTCCGCTGCCGGCCTGACACCCTGCACTGCCGTCGCCATAAGTTGCTCCCCAAGTTTTCGGCCAGGCCCACCAGACCCAGCCCACTGAATAGCTGGCCTTGATTGTGGTCCTTTCCGCCCTGCCAATCAAGCGCGGCAACTTCCTTTCCGCCCAGAACCCTTCCCGCCTCTGGCTTGTCCCATTATCATGGAAACCTCGCCCCCGGGAGGGTAAGCGAATGGCTAGCGGCCACACTGGAAATGTGGTGCCGGGCAACCGGTTGCGAGTTCGAGTCTCGTGCCCTCCGCTTTCGTAAGTTGTTGGAATTCAACGGCCAACGTCGCGCAAGGTCGTAAAGGGTCGCCAGTTAGGGCGACCCTTTTTTGTTTGACATCGCGCAATTCGGCGCAGAATCGCGAGAAGCGGCGCAGCGACGCGCAAATTGTCTGGCACCATTGTTGGCACCTTTTCCAATAATCTCGGCACCACTGTCGGCACCTTTTCGCGGCGCAATCCTACTAAGTGTGGGACCTTATCCGGCGCGTACGCACGTGATCAATGAAGGCCAGAACGCGGTTTCGCATTTCTACTCGTTGTTGACCGACTACCCCCACCTGCCGGTTCAGCAGGAGGACTGATCGGCCTCAACCCATGTCTTGGCTGAGATCACGGTCTTTCCTGAAGTCACTGGCTTGTTTGTCTGGATTGATCAGGAGTTCAATGCGACTTACTGTTGGTTACGAAACACAGAGGGTGTCATGCCGGTGGCGGATCGGAAGGCACGGGTGAAGGCGCTGTGGTCGTAGAAGCCGCAGGCTTGTGCGATCTCGGCCACGGATTGATCGGTATCGCGAAGCATGCGCGACGCTGCCGCGATTCGCGACTTGGTGATGAACTGGCTCGGCGTCAGTCCGAAGAGCCGCTTGGTCAGTCGAGCCAGCCGCTGAGACGACAGCTTGGAGCGACGTGCGAACCAGGCGGGAGTCACCTCGGACGAAAGGCTTTGTTCGAATTCTTCGAGGGCAATTGCGAAGTCCTTGGGAATCTCGTGAGGCTCCACCGGCACGCGGACGTCGCGAGAGAATCCGATCAGGCCAACGACGGCGCCGTTTGAATCCAGCATCGGCAGCTTCGTCGTCAGGCACCAGACCGGGTCGTGCGGTCGATGCCATTGCATTTCGAGATGGTCAACCAGTGGACGTCCGGTGCGCAGAACTTTCTCGTCCTGTTCGGTGGGAATCCGACCAAAGTCGCCAGGGCAGATGTCACGCGGGCATTTGCCGATGACTTGCAACTTGCTCTTCAATCCATGCCGCGCCACCAGCGATTCGTTCACGGCAACGTAACGTCCCGCAGCGTCCTTGACGAAAAAGGCCACGTCCGGCGAACGGTCAAAGAGCCGTTCCAACAACGCGACCTCCACCTGCGAAACGTGCCCAGGCATGGCAGATTCGGGATGTTTTGTGCGCGGATTCACGGTTAGACGCGATTCTTAGCCAAGAGAGTGAGGGGGCGCTGCAGGTATGATGAAGGTTCCATGACCGATGATTCTACCAAAGTAATTACATGAAGCCCTGCACCGCCTTTGCCTGCCTCGTCATTCTTGCGGGAACGAGTCTGGTCTATTCCGCCGAGCCATCCAAAGTTCCCGGCCGACAAACCAAAACGGTCGAAGGCTGGACTTTGCACATCAGCGACGAATTGTTCGAAAAGGACAAAGCCGCGACTGAGCGAGCCTTGGAACTTCTGACGGTTCAGTTGCAAGAGATTACTCGTGTTGTTCCTGCTGCGGCTGTCGCAGAATTGCAGAAGGTGCCGCTTTGGTTTTCTCCCGAATATCCCGGCGTACAACCGCGCGCGGAGTATCATCCCGGTGCCGGCTGGTTGCGTGAAAATAAACGCAACCCCGCGATGGAGAAAGCGGTCGAATTCACGGACATCCGAGATTTCGAGCGTGAGACCAAGCGGATGCCAAATTTCACGCTGCACGAACTGGCCCACGCGTATCACGACCGAGTCCTCTCGAAAGGCTTCGGGAACGAAGAGATCAAAGCTGCTTTCGAGAAAGCCAAAGCGAAGGGACTGTACGATCGTGTCGAGCAACGTTTCGGCGACGGGCGCTCGGCCAACGTCCGCGCCTATGCAATGACGAATCCAATGGAGTACTTCGCCGAATGCAGCGAAGCGTTCTTCTCCACGAATGACTTCTTCCCATTCAATCGCGAACAACTGAAGAAGCACGACCCTGAGATGTTTGCCCTGTTGACGACGCTTTGGTCCGGAGAGGCGGATAAAGCAAAGACCGCGGACAAGTCAACGACAAAGGAAAACGCAGACTATCGAGCCTGGAAGCATTCCGGTTCGCTGTGGTTGCTGACGACGCCGGAAGGCGCCGACCTGCCGGCCGATGCGCGGGTCGAACAGTTTCCCGTGCTCGTACGGCTGCATCGAGACTTTTTTGACTTTGCTCAAGCGAATCCGAATGGGGACGACTTGCGCTTCTCTTCGAGCACCGGCGAGCGGCTGGCGTTTCAGATTGAAGAGTGGGATGCCGCGAAGGGTGTCGCGAGCGTTTGGGTGCGAGTACCGCTCATCACGGGAAACTCACGGCAGGAGATCAAGTTGCGTTGGGGCAATGCAAACGCGGCGAGCGAGTCCGATGGCAAGGCAGTGTTCAACGAGGCAAACGGGTATCTCAGCGTCTGGCACATGAATGACCCGGTGCGCGACGATACCGGCACGTTGACCACCACGGACACCGGCACGACGGCGACACAAGGCGTTATCGGTGCAGCTCGGCATCTGCCCGGCGGCAAGGGCGTCTTCTGCGGAGACAAGATTCTGGACTATCCCACCGGCTCGAACTCCCACACCACCGAAGTCTGGTTCCGTCCCGAGCGACCGAACACCACGCTGATTGCCTGGGGCAACGAACAAGCTCAAGGCAAAGTTGTGATGCAGTTCCGCAGTCCGCCACACATTCAGATGGATTGCTACTTCTCCGGCGGTAATGTCGGTGGAGCCAGCCGGGTTCCCGTTGGCGATTGGAC
>JBJXFF010000203.1:0-25743 GCA_046153945.1 Pirellulaceae bacterium | reverse complement strand
GTGGGGTAGGCTTCCAGCCTGCCCTGGTCTGCCTCAGGCTTCTACTGGGCAGGCTGGAAGCCTACCCCACGAAGATCCTACTCCTCCGTCTCCCGCTCATTCGCCAGCGGCATCTTGAACCGGGGCTTCTTCCCCATGTGCGGCTTCGGCGGCGGCTGAGCCTCCACTTCCTGGCTGCTTTCCGCGGCGCACTGGCGGATCCGCTGGCTGAGGACGGCGGCGTCGTACCAACTGAAGCTCAGTTCGGGGTTCGAGGCGAAGCGGCCGAGGGTCCGGAGGGCTTCCGACTTCCGCTCGTCGTCGTACAGAAAAATGTACCGCTCTTCACCCTTAACCAGCGCCAGCACATTGATGTCATGCGTCACGGAGCGATGCCTTGTTAGCGAGATGCTTGTCAGTGAGGTGGTAGGACTCATGGGGCTCCTTGCTGCCAGTGGCGTGCTGGCGGTGCTTGCGGCTGGCATTAGCAATGGCAATCGGCCTTACCGCTCATATCGGCGGAGGGGCCAGCGATACACGACTCGGGACTCTCCCGCCCCACCTCTCGCTGCGAGCGTTTCAGTCACATGCAAATGACAGCAGAAGCGGGTGAAATCATCGGGACGTTGCAGATATCCTTCGTACCCGCCAAACCGGGCATCATCGCGACAATAGAAATAGTTTTCCAAACGCTGGGTGAAATCCGCGTCGTGGCCGTGATAAACGTGAGTGTGCGAAATAATCGGATCATGCTGAGGACGGGGCGCGGGCCTGGTGGGAGTCGGTGCCGGGGGAATGAAGCCGCGCGGGTCCGGCCAATCGGCGGGAAGATCGCTGGGACTCTCCGCGACGATCCCCTTCACGCCGGGAGCCTGCGTTTGACCCTTCGGTGATTGCACCGGGGATTTACCACCCGCTGGCGGTTTCGCATCTTCCCCCGCCCGCAGTTCATTGACCGCGATTTCCTCGTGGAATGCGGGCGAAACGTCCGCCTGGGCGCGATTCTCTTCCGGCGGAATCTCGGGTGTTTGCGTCTTGAGTTGTTCTTTCGCGAGTGAAAATTCCGCCTCGGTCACGAGAGTGCTCGGAATGTATTCCTCCTCCGCGGTTCCCCAAGGAAGGCCATAACCTGCTGGCACCGGATGGAAGCTCGGGTTGGCCGCATACCAATCGACAGAGAGGCCGAGGCGAGGCGGATAGTAAGGGGTGTATTCCGTGACCGAGCCAATGATGACAGCATCGACGTTCATCAGGCGGGCCAATCTCTGGAAATCCTGAGCCGTCCGGGGCTCGAAGCCGCTGGCGTCGAGCATTCTCTTGGCCACGCCGACTGGCATCACTTCAAAACCCTGAATGGTCTGCAACTCGTTGTAATAGGCCATCGCCATAGCCTCGCCATCCACGGTCGGCTCCGCGCTCTGGTTGTAGAACGGCAGAATTGCCACCTTATGCAACTGCGGAAACGGATTGTGATAGACCGGCTGATGGAGCTTGTCGGGAAAAATCTGACAGCCGGCGGCAGCTAGCGCGCAGCAGAAAGCAGCAAGAATGGCGGCTGCGCGAGTATATTGCCGAAGGGCTCCCATACGGGTCCCCTTATCGGCAAAGTCGTCCCAGGCTCTCTAGGTTAAATGTTCGGCGAGAGAGCGATTGAGTACGCTAGCAGAGTTGAATCGGCCCTACTGAATCGCGTCAGATTCGTGCAATCGCTGATAGCGGGCGACCTGCAACGGCCAAATACAGTGGACGATGTCTACGGATTCCCAATCTGCCTCAAATACTCCGCCACGCGCGCTTGCAGGTCGACAATCGCTTGCCACTGCCGGACATCCAAGGGAATCTTCGCGGTTCCCTTTCCATCCACATGCACGGACGCGATGAGATTTCGCAAACGGATGTGCAGAAATTCGAGCAGCTCCGAAAGCTGGGCGGCCTGTCCCGGTGACATGCGTTCGGGGATCTCCGGGGGTTCCAGCGCGTGCAGCGTGGCTTGCAGGTCGTTGTCGTCCGCCCAGTTAAGTTCAAAGTCGAGCGACGAGGCATGCATGGCCCGTTCCAGTTGCTCGGGCTCCAGCGTGGCGGCTCCCGGGTCGCTGTCGTCAGCCCGCAGCCGGGCGAGGCGCTGGGCAATCTGGTCCCGCGAGCCGAACAGAATCACGCTCCGCCCGACGGAGATAATGTCGCCGTAGCGGAGGATGCGAAGCTGGATGTCTTCGCCATTGACCTTGGTGCCGTTGGTGCTTTCCAGGTCGGTGATGACCAGGCGCGTGTGGTCTTCCTGAATTTTGATGTGATACCGGCTGACGCGCTCGTCGTTGAGTTGAATCGCGTTCCCCTCTTCGCGGCCAATGGTGATCGGCAGAGGGAGGTTCTGGTAAACGCGGCCCCGGTCCGCGCCATCCAGCACTCGGAGCGTGATACCAGACATGGAAAATGCCCGAGGGGGCAGCCGTTGAGGATGTTCCGTGAAAGACCCATTATAACTACCGCGGGGCGGGGAAGGGACGGGGTTCGAATTGGGTTCGGGGCTCGGGATTGGTTACGGCAATTGGTAGATTATGGGCATGAGCATCCAACTCCCTGCCGCCATCGATTCCGAAGCCGTGCTGGACGACGTTTTGACCTCGCCGCGGCCGGAGCTTGTCCAGTTCATCAAGACCGTCACAAGTCCGTTATTGATCCTGGGAGCGGGCGGGAAAATGGGCCCCAGCCTGGCCGTTTTGGCCAAGCGGGCGGCTAAAGTGGCGAACCATCCCCTGGAAGTCATCGCCGCCAGCAGGTTTTCGGACCACGCGGCGCGGGAGTGGCTGGAAGTGCGGGGTGTGAAGACGCTGGTAGCCAACGCGCTGGAGCGAGAGGATCTCGCAAAGCTCCCAGGCGCGGATAATGTCATTTATCTGGTGGGGCAGAAGTTCGGCACCTCCGCCAATCCTGCTCGGACCTGGATTATCAATACGCTGGCACCCGCTCTGGCCGCGGAGCGATTTCGGAGCTCGCGGATCGTGGCCCTTTCGACCGCCAATGTCTATCCGCTGTGCCGCGTGGCAAGCGGCGGCTCGCGAGAAGAAGACCCGCTCACGCCGCTGGGAGAATACGCCAACGCCGCCGTCGCACGGGAACGGATCTTTGAATACTATTCCCAGCAGTACGGCACTCGCATCGCCCTCCTGCGACTGAGCTACGCCCTCGACCTGAGATATGGCGTGATTGCCGACATCGCCGGCAAAGTCCTCCGAGGTGAGCCGATTCCCCTGGCCAGCGGCCACTTCAACGCCATTTGGCAAGGGGACGCCAACGAACGGATTCTCCGCTCGTTGGTTTTGGCCGCGTCCCCCGCCGCAGCTTTCAATTTGAGTGGGCCAATGTTGTCGGTGCGGGAAATTGCCAAGCAGCTTGGCGGCCTGCTCAATCGCCAGCCGGTTTTGGAAGGAGAAGAAAGTGGAACGGCACTCGTGTGCGATATGAGCCGGCTTTCTAATCTACTAGGGCCTTCTTCCACTTCACTGGAGGCAATCTTGCGATGGACAGCCGACTGGGTCGAGCGCGGCGGAAAGTCGTTCAACAAGCCCACGCACTTTGAGACCAGAGACGGAACGTACTGAGTACTGAGTACTGAACACTGAACACTGAACACTGAACACTGAAAACCAAGTTCAAGAAACAAAACCGCCCGGAGAATCGCTTCCCCGGGCGGCTATTGATTTCTGCCGAACTAAGTTGCGAGCGACTTAGTAGGTCCAAACCATATCGAAGGAGATGACCTGCTGGTGGTTCTTGGTACCGTCATCGAAGGGACGCAGGCCGCCGGCGTTCAGCTTGCCATCATACGCGTCGGCGATGAAGGCGGCCCGGCCGTACAGATTGGGGGTGAAGTAGTACTTCGGCCCAATCGCAAACCGGTAGAAGCTGCCGTCAAATCCGCCTCGAGCCAAGCCGCGAGCGTTCGGGCTGCCGAAGGACGGGAGCACCTGGCCCACGCGAAAGCCACCCTGATCGCGGAACCATTCCGCGTTCACACCCCACTGGCAACGGCAAGTCATGTTCCAGTAGAGGTAGCTGTTGATGCCGTACCACTTGGCGTTGACGCCGGGGGCGGTCGCATCATTCTGGGTGCCGAAGTCGCTTTGCAGCACGGCCATCACGTCGTCGGAAATCTTGTTGGTATAGACCAAGGTCTGGAAGTAGCGGCTGGTGTATCCGAAGCCGTTACCGCGGAGGTTGACACCGCTGAAGTTCGGTTCATTTCCGAGAACACCGACCCAGGCCAGCGAACGCTGTTCGTCGATCGTGTACGTGGCGTTCGCCAAGGCTCCCGCGTGGGGGTTGGCGGTGTTGTCGCTCGCATCCCAGCCGTGCGTGATGGCGGCACCAATCGTGAGGTCATCGCTGACCTTGTAGTTGCCCCAAACGCCCGTGTGGGTGAAAGGTTCGCCGTACTGGTAAGTGTACGGAATGAAGGAGAAGAAGTTGTTCCCCTGGCCGACGGTGTAGAAGCCGACAGGCGATACAAACCGGCCGATCTTGACGTTCAGGTCATTATAAGCAATTTCGCCGTACAAAGCGGGAACTGCCAGACCATAGAACTGGTTGTTTTGCCAGTTCGTTTCAAAACCTCCTGACGTATCCCACCGATAGTTGGTTCCGTAATACGTATCCATCCGCCAGCCCAGGGCCGTGCCGCAACCTTCGTTGTCGGCGGCTTTGCCGGCGTAGAAATAGATTTCGTTGAGCTGGTACTCGTTCGCCCGGTCAGTCCAGGTAAGCGGACCGTTGAAACGGTCAGCCGGCTGGTAAGGATTCCAGACGAAGCTCTGGGCGATGTAGCCGCCGGCGGTGATGCCGCGGGACTGGAAGAAGCAGCGGTTGCTCAGGCTATGAGCTTCGCCGAGATCTTCCAAAGCACACCCGCAGGGCCAACGGCGGCAGCAGCCGTCGCAGCTCTCGCAAGCGGCTTCCATGTCGCCGCAGACCGGCCCTTGCACCGGAGCGACCGCCTGGTCGCTGGGGGAGCCGGGGGCGGCCGGATCGACGGCATCCGTGATGTAATAAGAATTGGTGCCCCCTTCTGGGGACTGGCTTTCCGACGACTGAGCCCAGGCAACCGCCGGGCAAAGCGCGCAAAGCGCGACCACGAATACGTGGCGGTAGGCGACTTTCATTGCCAACATCCTTGTCTCAAAAAATGGTAGGGGCGGTGAGTAGACCGCTGGCTCCAGCGCGAATCGCAGCCAGAACGCTCGGAACGGAGGAACTTGGCGCTGCAATCCACCAGCACATTTCCCGCCTACGACATTCCGCGGTGGCGCGACGCTCTCCCTACCGTTTTCGTGCTGCCACGGCAGTCCGCATGAAATTACCGCTGTCACGGTAAAAAGCCTTCCCAACCCGCAAAGTTACCCAAGTGGAGTGCTAGCATTTTCCGGCATGGAAGGACGGGGGAGGGTAGGCAGTAGGCAGTAGGCAGTAGGCCGGAGAAAACGAGACTGCCCGCCGTTTCGGATTTCGGATTTGGAACTTCGGATTTCCTCCCCCCTACAACGTCCACCCCTTCCGATATTCCGTGTGGACGAACTGCTGGGCGTCGGGATTGTTCGTCACCTTCAAATTGGCGGCATCCCATTCCACCCGCTTGCCGCTCCGGTAGGCGACCGTGCCGAGCAGGACCGCTTCGGTGAGGGCTCCGGCATAGTCAAAGTTGCAGGTCGTCGGACCGCCCGTTTTGACGGCGTTGATCCACTCCTGATGGTGCCCGATGGAGGCGGGAATCGTCTCCTTGGGAGCTTTGAAGCCGGCGAACTTCGTCTCGGGTAAGAGCCACTTGCTGCCGTAGTTGGAGAGGAGCATCCCTCCATCGCCGACAAAAAGTTGGCCCCCGCCTGCCGTCGCCTTCTTCGCCTCTTCGTTCTCCAGGGTGGCCCAGAGAGCAGGCTGCTTGCCGCTGTCGTACCAGTGGAGCCGGCAGGCCGGCATCTCGCCGCGAGCCGGGTATTCGTAGTGGGCGATGCAGTACCGCGGGGCGCTCACCGGATCATACGGCGTCGGATCGCCGCTCGCTTCCACCGCCGTGGGAGCCCGCAGATTGAGGGCCCAATGTGCCAGATCCATATAGTGGCAGCCGAAATCGCCTAGCGTGCCGGTGCCGTAGTCCCAGAACTTCCGCCAGTTGAAGGGATGCACCCCTTCGCTATACGGCCGCTCCGGCGCCGGCCCGAGCCACAGGTCCCAGTCCAGTCCCTGCGGGACCGGCGTCCCCTTGGTGAACTTGGCACTGTGATATTGGGCTCCCGCCCAAACGTGGACTTCGGTCACTTTGCCGATGGCTCCCCCTTGAACCAGTTCCACGACGCGGCGGTAGTTGTCGCCGGCATGAATCTGGTTCCCCATCTGCGTGACGAGCTTCTTTTCCTTGGCCAGCGTCGCCAGCACCCGGGCTTCCTTCACGGTATGCGTCAGCGGCTTCTCGCAATAAACATGCTTTCCCAGGCGAAGGGCCATCGCCGCCGCGGGGGCGTGGGTATGGTCGGGGGTGCCGACAACGACGGCATCGATGTTCTTCTCTTCCTTTTCCAGCATGATGCGGAAATCATTGTACTTCCGCTCCGCCTTGAAGCGGGCCATCCCCTTTTCAAGCAAATTGAGATCCACGTCACACAAGACGACCACATTCTCGCCCGCCACGCCGGCAATGTCTTCTCCGCCGCGCCCGGTAACGCCGATTCCCGCGATATTGAGCTTCCCATTCGGGGACTTCGATTCCCTGGCGGGCGAGACGTTGACATACGCCCCCAGTGCCAGCGCACTCGTGGCAGCAGCGGAAGTGGAAAGGAAACGTCGGCGGGAAAGGCGAGTCATGCGTGAATCTCCAGGTAGGAGGGGAGGGCAAAAAGCAATTTCAAATGCTCAATGCTAAATGCTCAATGGCAAATGTAAAACAGACCTGCCAACATTTAGCATTTAGCCTTGAGCATTTAGCATCTCACATTTCTTCATCGTTCTTCTGATGCCACGATACTGCGAATACACCGCACATTCAATCTCCTGCCTTTCCGGGCCGTCGTCTCCGTTGTAGCCGCTACCTCACCTGGGGGATTCGCTCCTGGATACATTTCTAGTACACATTAAAGAAGTGTTGATATACATCGTGGTCGATCTTTACTAAGTGGTTGTCTCGCCTCCCTTTGCAAAAATTGACCCCCCCGAGTAAACCAACACCACCCCTCTTTCGCCCCCGATCGCCTGGCTTCAGGTAATCCGCTCCACGAGGGGGGCTCATGGGCGGCACATCCTCTTTGCCGTCTCGTTCATTTCAACCGGACTGGAAAAGAACAAACCTAGTCCACGCGGACGTCGCCATTCGCCAATAATATACAAATATATCTTAGTGGTCAATAGTTCGTATCCACAAAATGTGGCAGGTCGATGCGGCAGCATCCCCCACCGGTTGCGCGCCTCACTGGACCCTTAGCCGGCCTTATTCTTCTCATCCCTGCCGCGATCCTCTCTTATTTTCTTGCCATCCATTTTCTTGCCCCTCTGCCTGCCGAAAAGAGTTGGCAAGAAAATAAATGGCAAGAAAATGTCACGGCGTCAGCGTCATCCCCAGGTGCTTCCGATACCAAGCCGCCAGCGCGGTGGGATCCCTTTGCTCTTGAAGAACACGCGTCGCCGAACGATTCCATTCGCTAGGGCCTCGCCTGACCTCCAGCCCGCAACGCAATATGGGTAACCGATCTACGTGGCGATCGGAATTACTTGTACTCGAAATCCACTGTCAGGTTCCAATTGCCATCCTTCTCCTCCCGGAGAGTGATCAACGAGCGTCTCCATCCTGGCGCATATCGTTTGACCAGCGGGAGATATATGGAACAGCACTCGTATACCAGAGGGCTGAGTGCCACATATTCCACTTCTGAGTGGATCTCCATCAGCCCGATATCTGCCCCTCCATCATCTGTGGAGACAATCTCGAACTGGATTTCGTTCATGAACTCCGGCGTGAGCGTGATGAGTTCTTTGACCAACTCATTCGTCACGGATTGAAGTCCCAGTTCGAGTTCGCTTTCGTCCATCACGCCCATCCGCCCGCGAAATGCCGAGGATCGGGTGCCCGGCGGCTGTATTGGCATCGAACCTCGGGACGACGGACTTCAAAGCCGCCCAACATCTATTTATCCTTCTTCTCCCGCTTCCCTTCGATGTCGAACTCCTGCTTATTGCCTCCGAACTCCGCCGAGCCCTTTCCCTTGAGCTTGTCCCCGGTGATCGTGAGCTTGTAGTCGATGGGGATCTTGTTATCCATGAACACCCGCACGGCGGAGAAAGTCAAATCGCCGTCCTTCAGCTTCACGTCCTTGAGCTTCTCGTCCTTCTGGTCCGGCCAGCTCATCGTCCCGACGAGCTTGTCCCCGTCCTTCTTGATCGTCAGCTCGGACGTCCGCTGCTGATCGCCGATCTTATACTCGCACTTCCACGTCCCGACCGGGTCGACCTCCTTCTTCTCATCCGCCGCGGCCACCAGGCCGACAAACCCAAGCACGAGCGCCACCGAGAGAATCGTTTTCATATTTGCCTCCAAGATGTTGCTGGGGACTGTCCGAAGCGGAATGCGACTCTAGGGATAGTATCACTCGCAATTTGGCGAAACAAGCTGCTGAGGCACTCGTGCCGCCCCCTTGGTTATCCGCCTACTCGCTGTTCGTATTCGTAAAACAGCCCTCGCAAGCTTTCTGTATCAAATAGATCAGGCCCAGACCAGCGCAGGTAGTCAGTGAATCGGTCGGTGGTCTCGGGCGAGGGAGTGATTATTGGAAGCCCTTGTTGAATACGGATTCCATTCATCAGCAACCAACCGAGCGTTAAATTGAGGTAATCGACGTAGCCGCCCCAGTACAATTCCGCGATTACCCAGGCATCTTCGCATCGCGCTTCGTCTCCGCATCCCGCGGTGTAGTATTCATGCCATGGAACATCTGTGCGATCGGTGAATCTTCTGAACTTTGTGATGCACGCATTGCTACAAACTCGATCGTACAGCCCAGCGACGTAAACGACTTCTGGAGAAACTTTGGATCCTCGTGCTTCCGCAACTACCCGCGGCCAAGTCTTTTGGATTGCCTCGCAGACTTGACTGCGTGGCGGGACGACGCGCTCGAATACCTCGCCGCAATGGACCTCCAAGTCAGCAACTGTCGCCGCCAGACGATCTGCGAGTCGTAATCCGTGATCGAATACATCCATTATTCTGTTCTCGCGCGCGTATCGCCCGCAAATGGGCATGATGCGCCACTACGGCTTCAGTTTCACTCTCACCACCCCATACACCAAGAACTCCGGCAGCTTGAACTTGACTCGTCCTTGGGCCGCGGTGAACTCAATCACGCGCGCTTCCGGCTGTTCCGGGGTGATGAACTCGATGCCGAGGACCTCCGAACCGCTGGGAATGATCACATCCGCGGAAATCTCTTTGACCGCCATCGGCTTCTCTTCCGCGATGCCGCTTCCCGGACTGGGATTTCCCGCGGCGTCCTTCGGCGGTTCTTCGCGGTTGTAGTTGACAAAGTGGAAGTCAATCTCATTCCCCTTCGCGGGGCGACTCGCGGAAACGCGGACAGTCGTCGGCGCATCGAACCGCGATGGTTTCTCCGCTTGCGGTTTCGCGCCCCCAGGGACTTCGTCCGAAACCACGTCGAACAAAACATGCCGGTCGAGTAGCTTCTTCCCTTCGGTCCGAAACGCCTCTACCGGCCCTAAATCGCCGCGAAAAACGGCGGTTCGCGGATAGGCCAAAGTCGCTTCCGAGTAGGACGAGTTTCCCCGATAGATCTCGTCGTACCGCTTCAAAAACTGGTAATACCTCGTGATCACCTGGCGGGCGAGCGGATCTTTGAAGCGAGTGTAAAAGCCCATCGGGGCGCCGCCGTTGGCAGCTAGCTCACTGATGGCGACCCGGATGCGAGTGCTTTCGTACTTGCCGAGCGTGAAAGGCTTGTCCTGGAACATGCCGCGGATGTAGCGGGCTTGCAGCGTCCCCTCGCCGAGATCCCCCTTTGCAAGATCGGTGTAGCAGGCGGCTCCACCGGTGCTGTACCAGAGATAGTCCTCGTCTTTCCCCCACATGTCCGCCGGCAAGAGGCACCGCTCGTCGCCGCTGATCTGGTGCAGGTTGCCGATGTGGTTCCACTGGGCGGCGATCAGGTCCTTCTTCAGCGAGCGGCCGTATTTGATGAAGACCTCGTCGAAGACCTGCTTGTTGGAAATTTGCGAGAAGCGGAGCATCTCGCGGCGGAGCGGTGTTGACTCCTTGGGGTCGTGCCAGGAAACGATTTCGGTGAACTTGTGTTGGTCGAGATTTTCGATGGCGAACTGCGTTTTCAGCTCTTCCGCCTTAAATCGCTCCTTGAGATACGCCCGAAAGTCCCGCTGGCAATGCTCGCAGAGGCAGTTGTGCCGGTAGAAGTAGTTGGCGATGTAGCCGTCGATACCCCGGTCCACGCCGCGCTTGACCCAGGCCTTCATCACCTTTTGCCAGTCGGGGTTGCGCAGGCAGGCCCAGTATTCCTTCATCCCGCCGATGCCGTAGCCGGCCTGGCTAATGGGAGTGCCATCGGCGTTTTTCTCCAGCATCGTCAGCGGATCGGCGACCGGTTTGGGGCCGAGCTCCTTCTCATCCCAATGGTCGCGATAGAACTTGAAGAACCCCCGTGGCCCTTCCGGGCTGTCCGGATCGCCGACGAGGAACTCGACGTTGAAATGGCCGACGACTTTCATTCCCTTCGTGTGCAGCAGCTTGTTCTTCTCCTCGAACCACGCGCCGCATTCCTTATGTCCCTGCACCGGCAAGTGACTCGGATAGCCGTTGTAAGAAGAAGTGTGGGCAAGGCTCCAAAAATGAGCCCCGTAAAAGCCGAGCTGCACAACTTCTGGCTCTGCTTCCAAGAGAAACGGCACGTACTGCGGGTCGTTGTATTCGGCCCAGTGGGCCACCATGCGGGTGAATTGGAAGTCTTCGGCGTGCGCGACGGGAGCAAGGAAGAGAAGGAAAACGAAGACGCCGATTGCAGATTGGAGATTGCAGATTGCAGAATAAAAGACAGAGCGGTTGTCATGGTCTTTCCGACATTCTGCAATCTGCAATCTAACTTCTGCAATTTGTGCAATCATTTTTGCTCCGCATCGAAGAGGACCGAGACATGTTCTGCCGGTGGGGGCTGGGTGCAGTAGGTGACGATAATTCCCACGGTGGCGGAGCAGAGGATGCCCCACATCATCGGTTCGAGGCCATAGAGGAAGAAGGGACGGAGCTTGGTAGCCGGCCCAATCATAGGATCGCCGATCATGAACCCGATGAGATAGAGTGTCAGCATGGTTCCCGCGCCGGTGAGCATCGCGGACAGCACCCCCGCCGCCGTCGCCCGCCGCCAGTAGCAGAGCATGAGACAGGGAACGATGAAGCTGGCCCCGGCCCCGCCGGAGCTGAACACGACGAGGGCTTGCAGATACTGAACCGGATAGATGTTGGCCAGCACGGCCAGCACCCCTACCCCAATCATGCCAAGCTGAGCCATCCGCTTCAGATCCCGCTCACTGGCGTCCGGCTTGATGAACCGCTGGTAAACATCGCGCACGAGGCCCGAGGAAATGACCACCAAATACGAACTCACGGTGGCCATAATCGCCCCGAACGGGGCGGCGAGGATCAGGCCGGAGATGAATGTCCCGCCCGGGATTCCTTCGGTCATCGCGATTGCCATCCGCGGGATGACTTCATCCGATTGGCTGCTTTCCAAGGCGGGAAGCAAAGCCCGGGCACACATGCAGATGCAAATGAGCGGCAGATAAATCCCCAAGTTGTAGAGGCAGAGGAGCAGGACGCTGCGACGAATGGTTGCGGTGTCCTTGCAGGCCATGATGCGGGTAACGCTGGCCGGCGAAGCAAAACCGGTGGCGGGCCAGAACAGGAAGAAGGAAATTGCGAGCGAAAGCGGCAGATATTGCCGTCCGTCGGTGGCGAAGCCGGGGCCGTAGACGTACTTGGAACCGGCGTCAGGGCCTGCTTCGTGAACCGGCTTCTGCTTGTCGGGGGGCAATTTCGTGTTGGCGGCTTTGGCCTCGGTGGCAGCTTTTTCCGCCGCCACCTGGGCATTCGCCACCGCCTTGCGGTTAGCGCTTTCCAAGCCACCCGCCGCATAGAGCGAGAGCCCGAGGAGCAGTAGCACCCCGATGAACATCATCACGCTCTGAAAAAGATCGGTCCACACGGCCGCCAGAAATCCCCCAATCAGCGTGTAGCCAATGACCGTGAGGGAAAACACCACGAGGCCGGTCCAATAGGCCGGTCCACTGGCTGCGGATACAAGCTTGGCCGTTGTGGTAGTTGCCGGAGCGGGAGCCGCTTCCGTTTCCACGTCATCAGACAGTTTCAGAAAGCTCGAGCCGGGCCACGCCAGCTTCATGACGAGAGCCCCCGACTTGAACTGGGCAAACATCATCAAAGTCATGAAGAGGATGATGAGCAGCGAAGTGACCAGGCCGAGCGCGGGGCTCTTGAACCGTTCACGAAAAAGGTCCGGCATGGTGATCGCGCCGGTCTGCCGCGAGATTTGCGCGATCCGCTTGCCGACGATGCCGAAGCCGGTGATCGGGACCACCATGTAGCTGCCGATCCAAAGCGCGACAATCCAGCCGTGGCTGTAAACCAACGACGGAAAGCCCATGAACGTGCCGCCGCTTTGCACGGTCGCGGTGAGGGCGACCGCCCACGCTCCGAGGCCCCGGTTGCCCAGGAAGAAGCCCTTCACGAACGAGCCTTTGGAGACGACCTTCTGTGCCAGCGTCCCCAGCCAGACCGAAGCCGCGATGAAGATAATCAGCGCGACCATCGTCCCGATGCCCGGCTTAGGGGGCGGGGCAATTTCAGCCAGCAAAGTCCATTGCCAAGGAAAATCAACCATCGGAATCCTCCCCGATGATCTCCTTCATCGCCTCGTCGGGGTCGATCCCCAAATCCTCATCCCGCATCACGAACTGCGAGACAATTGCCGACAGCGTCACGCACGTCACCCACGGCACCACGACCCCCCAGAAAATCCATTCCGGAAACCCCAGCACATACTTGATATCCGCCGTCTTCCCGCCATAGCCGTACAGAGCCGCATAGGTGACGCACCAGGTTGCCGCGGTTCCCCAGATGGCGATCACGATCAGTGCCTCGCGCCAGGCACTTTGCAGAACAGGATCGGGTGGGCGGGATTTCATGCAGCGGAAATTGAGGTGGGCCGTTTTGGGACGAGCAAATCGTGGCGGGAGAGGACAATATAGACCACCCACCAGCACGCTGCCAGCTTTGAGATGGACACGAAAAGCACAAAAAGGGACAAAAAGACTAGAGGCTCAAGTCCTAACCTCTACCCCCAATTCGTGACTCTTTGTGCTCTTCGTGGCCAACCGCGTTTTCTCGGTCTCTCTCGCTGGCGTTTCGGGTTAGTGGTCGATGCCGAACTTGAATCTTCCCCGCCCGACCATCACAATGGCAAACATTGAATCCACCCCTTCGTGAGCCACGCACCCGCAGGTTCCCCATGCTCGCCAAGCTGCAGACGTTTTCGCTTCTGGGGATTGAGGCGGTGCCGGTCGAGGTGGAGGTGGATGTCTCGCCAGGGGCTCTCCCCAAGATTTTTCTCGTCGGCCTCCCCGAGGCAGCTGTGAAGGAGAGTCAGTACCGGGTGGAGCGGGCGATGGCCAACAGCGGCTATTTGCGGCCGCAGGATCGGGTGGTGATTAACTTAGCCCCGGCGGAACTTCCCAAGAGTGCGGCTGCGTTCGATCTGCCGATTACGCTTGGCATGCTCGTCGCCAGTGGGCAACTCGAATCAGAACGGCTGGAGCAGTATGCCGTGGTCGGTGAGTTGTCGTTGGAAGGAAATACGCGGCCGACGAAGGGGGCCCTTTCGATGGCGATGGCGGCGGCCCGGCAGCGGAATTTGCGTGGGCTCGTGGTTCCCGCCGAGAGTGCGGCCGAAGCAGCCGTCGTGGAAGAGATTGAAGTCATCCCGGTGACCAGCCTGACGCAGGCCGTCGGCTTCTTCTCCGGCCAACTCGATATTGAGCCGACACCGAGCCGCATCGGCGAACTGTTCGACAACTTCGCCAAGTACGAAGACGACTTTGGCGATGTCCGCGGGCAGGAAATGGCCAAACGGGCCATCGTCGTCGCAGCCGCCGGAAAACATAACCTCCTGATGGTCGGGCCGCCGGGCTCCGGCAAAACGATGCTCGCCAAGCGAGTGCCGACGATTCTTCCCTCGCTCCTTGCCGGCGAATCGATCGAAACGACCCGCATCTACAGTTCCCTCGGCCGCTTGCAGCCGGGGCAGCCGCTGATGGCTCGGCGGCCGTTCCGCTCGCCGCACCACACCATCAGCGACGCCGGCCTGGTCGGTGGCGGCAATCCGCCGGTGCCGGGGGAAATATCTCTTTCCCACAACGGAGTCCTCTTCCTCGACGAGCTCCCCGAATTCAACCGCCGCACCTTGGAAGTCCTCCGCCAGCCATTGGAAGAAGGGACGGTGACGATTTCCCGCGCCCTCAACTCCAGCACGTTCCCCGCCGATTTCATGCTCATCGCGGCCCTCAATCCGTGCCCCTGCGGCTATCGGAACGACCCGCGGCGGGATTGCCATTGCAGCACGCCGCAGATCGAACGCTACATGGGCAAAATCAGCGGCCCGCTCCTTGACCGAATCGATATTCACATCGAAGTCCCCGCGGTCCCCTTCAAGGAACTCTCCGCCGAGCGGGGCGGCACCAGCAGTGCGGACATGCGGGACCTCGTCGTCGCCGCCCGGGCCATTCAGTCCCAGCGCTTCACCGGCAGCCGCACCCGGTACAACGCCCAGATGTCGTCGCGGCAAATCCGCACGTTCTGCAAGCTGACGGAGGATTGCCAGAACCTGCTCAAAGACAGCGTGAACAACCTGGGCCTCTCCGCCCGGGCCCACGATAAAGTCCTCCGCGTAGCCCGCACCATCGCCGACCTCGACAACAGCGAAGTCATCACCGCCAACCACATCAACGAAGCGACCAACTACCGCATGCTGGACCGGCAGATGTGGACGTGAGGAGGGGTAGGATTATGCCGTCGCCGCTTCCCGGAATGGCCCTGTTCCCTCCAGGTAGTACCGAGCAATGACGATATTCCGATAGGTGAGTCCCATCGGTCCGTATGGTAGAATACCTCCAAAGGTACATTCCCATGTCATTAGCCGAATCCATCACCACCACGGTCCTTCCCGGTCAACGGATTGAAGTCGCGGTCCCCGCGTTCGACGTCGGACAAACAGTCGCGGTAACCGTCGTTCCTAGCCCGGAACCCCAAAAAAATGGGAAGTTCGATTTGGTCGGCTTTTTCGATGCACTTCCCCCTGGTCCCCGGACTTTCCCGACTTGGGAAGATTACGAACAGCACTTCCAGTCGGAGCGCGACTCGTGGGATCGCTAGAGCTGCCGAGTTCTGGAACAGTATTTTTCGATACTCAGATTGCGATTTACGCCGTCGAGAGGCACCCCGTTTATGCTCCCCTGATCCGTCCGCTGTGGCTGGCAGGTCAGGCACGCACCATTGAACTCGCGGCAAGTGAGTTGATCATTCTGGAAACGCTCGTTGGTCCGCTCCGTATCGGCGACAAGCAGACTGAGCAACACTACGACACGCTTTGGCGGTCTGGCGTCATTGGGCTCAAACCCGTCTCCGAATCGGTCCTACGAATGTCGGCCGAATTACGCGCGAGATACACCTCCCTCCGGTACTCCTGACGCGATTCATGCCGCCACTGCCATCCTTGCTGGGGCAACTCTGCTGGTCACCAATGACTACAACCTTCGCCAGGTAACAGAGCTGAGCGTTGCTGTTTTGAACGATCTGCTTGCACCGTAGGTAAATATCTTTTCGGCGGACAAAAGTGTTTTGCCAGTCAAGGGCTGATGTCCCGCTTGACCAAAGCTTTAGGGCACATTGCCCTGCCAGAACGTGGCAGAATGCGGCTTCCTTAGACCATTTACAACTCGCACATCCGTCCGCTAAAATGGGAGGTTTCCGCGCGGCGAAATTGACTTGCTGCGCGGCGCAACTGATTGATGGGATTGATATTAGGTATCAATTCTCGACACTGGGCCGACGCGCGAGCGAGGGAACTTCAGCGTTTCTCCCTCGCTTGCGCGTCGGGTTAGTGCTGGTTTGCCGTTATTTTTCCGCTGAACGATGTTTGAGTCCCTCCAAAATCGCCTGCAGTCCGCCTTCAAGACCTTGGCTGGTAAAGCCAAGCTTACCGAAGGAAATATGCGCGATGCGCTGAAGCTGGTGGAGACGGCCCTTTTGGAGGCGGACGTCAGCTACTCGGTCGCCAAGGAGTTCATCGAGAAAGTCAGCGAGAAGGCCCTTGGCGAGAAGGTGCTGCTGGCCCTCAATCCGACGCAGCAGGTGGTGGCGATCGTTCAGGACGAGCTGACCAATCTGCTCGGGCCGGTGGACCCGTCGCTGCACCTCAAAAAAGACCTCAACATCTTCATGCTCTGCGGCTTGCAGGGGTCGGGAAAAACGACGACCTGCGGCAAACTCGCCAAGATGCTGCAGGACAACAAGATCAAGCCGTATCTCGCGGCGGCTGACTTGCAGCGACCGGCAGCCATCGAGCAACTTCACGTTATCGGGCGGCAGCTCGGCGTGCCGGTTTATTCGGAGCTGGGTGCGACTGATCCGGTGAAGGTTTGCCAGGACGCCGTCAAGAAAGCCCGGGAAGCAGGGGCTCAGGTTCTCATTCTCGACACTGCGGGCCGCCTGGCCATCGATCAAGAATTGATGGCTCAGCTCCAGCAGATTGAAAAGAAGGTGCAGCCCGACCAGGTGATGTTCGTCGTCGATGCGATGACCGGACAGGACGCGGTGAACAGCGCGAAGGCTTTCAACGAGGCGCTGGAGCTCAACGGCGTCATCATGACCAAGCTGGACGGCGACACCCGCGGCGGTGCGCTCCTCAGCGTCAAGCATGTCACGGGCGTTCCGATCAAGTTCATCGGCGTCGGCGAGCATCTCGACGCGTTGCAGCCGTTTCGCCCCGAGGGGATGGTCGGCCGCATTCTCGGACTGGGAGACATGCTGGGGCTGATTGACGAAGTCCGCAAGTCGGTCGATGTCGAGAAGCAGGCGGAGCTGGAAAAGAAACTCGCCGCCGGCGATTTCACGCTCGACGATTTCAAGGTGCAGCTCAAGCAGGTTTTGCAGCCGGGGCTGATGACCCGGATGATGGGGATGCTGCCGGGGATGGGCGACCTCAGCAAAATGCTCTCCAACACGGATGCCGAAGGGGAGATGGGGCGGAAGGTGGCGATCATCGACTCGATGACCGCCAAGGAGCGGAAGACCCCCAAGATCATCGACCAGAGCCGCCGCAACCGGATCGCCAAGGGAGCCGGGGTGCAGGTGCAGGACGTGAATCAGCTCGTCAAGGAATACGACCTGATGGCCCCGATCATGAAGAGCATGGCCGGCAAAGGGATGGGGGGGCGGATGCAGGCGATCCAGGACCTCCAAAAAAACCTGATGTCGGACCCGTCGGGTAAAATGGCCAAACCGAAGGGGGACACCGGCAAACGGCTCTCCCCCAAGGAGCGGCTGGACTTGAAGAAGAAGCGCGAGAAGGAGCTGCGAAAGAAGAGGCGGCAGCAGCGCGAAGGGGGAAGCGTAAGTGATCCGCGGAACGACGACGATTAAAACGTACGTTCCTCGCCGACCGTGGGAACGAGAACATATACAAACAAGTCAATTTACTTTTCGAGGAGTTATTACGTGACAGTTCGCATTCGGATGAAAAAGATGGGACGGCACAAGCGGCCGTTCTTCCGCCTCTGCGCGATCGATTCGCGCTGCCCGCGGGATGGCAAGGTGATTGAGGAACTCGGCTACTACGACCCGATGGTCCGGGACACCGATGCCCGCGCCGTTCTCAAGGGAGAGCGGATCGCTTACTGGATATCGGTCGGAGCCCAGCCTTCGGAGAAGGCGACGGCGCTGATCAAGAAGTACGGGGCAAACGGGACCCGCCTGGAAGCCCAGAAGGCGGCCATGGAGAAGATCAAGGCCCACCGGCCCACCGCTCCGGCCATTTACATTCCGCCGCCGAAGCCGGAAGCTCCTCCTCCGCCGGAGGCAGCTCCCGCCGAAGTGGCGGCTGAAGCTCCTGCCGCGGAAGCACCGGCAGCGGAAACGCCGGCTACCTAATAGTAGCCGGCACACTCCGTGTGCCGGGATGTCCGCTCACGGAGTGAGCGGACCACTTTGGTGAATTATGCGTTTTGACGTGCTGACTCTGTTCCCCGAGATTTTCTCGGGCTATGTGAGTCAAAGTTTGCTGAGGAAAGGGATTGATGCCGGGCTGATTGCCGTGTACCTGCACGACATCCGCCGCTGGACCACTGATAAGCACCAGAAAGTGGACGACCGCCCCTTCGGCGGCGGCCCTGGAATGGTGATGAAGGTGGAGCCGGTGGTCGATTGTGTCGAAGCGGTGCAGCAGTTGGCCCAGCCGACAGGAAAGTTGATCTTGCTGTCTCCTCAGGGCAGGCGGCTCGATCAAAGCCTGGTGAAGGAATTAGCGGCGGAGCCGAGATTGGTGCTGGTGTGCGGCAGATACGAGGGATTCGACCAGCGAATCATCGACCTGCTGCAGCCGGAAGAGATTTCGATCGGCGATTACATATTGAACGGCGGGGAGGCAGCGGCGATGGTGGTCATCGACGCTTGCATCCGCCTGATACCCGGAGTGCTCGGCGACGAGCAAAGCAGCCAGGAAGATTCCTTTTCCACCGAGAGCGGCCAGTTGGAATTTCCGCAGTACACCCGCCCCCGCGAATACCGGGGGCTGACAGTGCCGGAAATCCTCCTCAGCGGCGACCACGGAGAAATCGCCCGCTGGCGGCAGGAACAGAGTTATTTGAAAACGAGAGAGCGGCGGCAGGATTTGCTGGAATAGACTGACACTAACCCGAAGCGCCAGCGAGGGAGTCTCCCTCTGGTGCGCAGCGGATACGCAGAAACAATTTGACGTAGAAAGGTAGATGCCATGAACAACAAATTCCTTGAGCTTGTCGAGAAGGCGAGCCTGAAGGCGGAGCCCCCCAAGTTTGAAGTGGGTGACACGGTGGACGTGCATACCCGGATTCTGGAAGGAGAAGACGAGCGGATCCAGATCTTCACCGGCACCGTCATCGCCCGCAACGGCGCGGGGACGCGGGAAATGTTTACCGTCCGCCGCATTGTCTCCGGCGAGGGCGTGGAGCGGAAGTTTCCGCTGCACTCCCCCAAGATCGCCAAGATCGATGTGAAGCGGAGCGGCACCACCCGCCGTGCCAAGCTCTACTACCTTCGCGACCGGGTCGGCAAGTCGATCAAGCTGCGGGAACGGAAAGAGAAGGGCGTGGATACGTCAAAGGCGTAGGGAGAAAGTCCGAAATCCGAATGACGAATTCCGAATTGGGGAATTCCGATGTCCTTGCTTGCCGAGTTACGCACGAAAGTTGCCACTTGGTTCGCGCCGAGGTCGCTTGGCCAGCGGGGCGAAGATGCGGCAGCGAAGTATTTGCGGAAGCTGGGCTACATCATTGTGGCCCGAGGACATCGGGACCGGATTGGCGAGATTGATCTGGTCGCGGTCGATGGAAGGACCGTGGTCTTCATCGAAGTGAAGACCCGAACGTCGCAGGATGCGGGGCATCCCGCCGAGGCGGTAGACGAAAACAAACAGCGGAAGCTGACTAAGCTGGCGCTGGCGTACCTGAAGCGGCACGACCTGCTGGAATGCAGCGCTCGGTTCGACGTGGTGGCGATTACCTGGCCGGACGCGAAGTCCAAGCCGAAGATTGAGCATTTCAAGAATGCCTTTGAGCCGATTGGGGTTCAGGGGATGTTTAGTTAGGGCAGGCTGGAAGCCTACCCCACGAGGAAAAGAAAACCATGCAGCCGTTCACCACCCATACCGGTCTCGTCTGTGCGATGGACCGGTCGGCCGTTGATACCGATCAGATCATTCCCAAGCAGTTCCTCAAACGGATCGAGTGGACCGGCTATGGGCCGTTTTTGTTTTTTGATTGGCGGTACGAGGACGACGGCCAGACGCCGCGGCCGGACTTTGAGCTGAATCGGCCGCAGTTTGCCGGGGCGAGCATCCTGCTGGCGCGCCGCAATTTTGGTTGTGGCAGCAGCCGCGAGCATGCGGTCTGGGCGATTGAAAATTACGGCTTTCGGGCGGTGATCGCTCCGAGCTTCGCGGACATCTTCTACAACAACTGCTTCAAGAACGGTGTGCTGCCGATCCGGCTGAGCGAGGAGCAGGTCGAGGATTTGTTTGCCCGAGCCAGCAAGCCGGGCTACAAGCTGACCATCGATCTGAACACCTGCAAGCTCACCGACAGCCAGGGACTCTCGCTCTCCTTCGAGATCGATCCCGACCGCCGGCACTGCCTGCTCAACGGACTGGACGACATCGCCCTCACGCTACAGGTGGCTGACAAGATCACTGCCTATGAAAAGGCAAAGGGGATGCAGCTGGTTTAGCCGCCGTTTTGATCTGGTTCCCGTTTTCGCCGCAAGCGCCGGCCTTGCGGAGGGGGCGCGAGCACTTTCGAAATGATGGGCATCTCCTGGACCTTCGTTTTTGCCGTGGCGAACAGCCGCGGTCCAAAAAACCAAAGTGCGCCCACGATGGGAACGATTAAAAGCAAGAGCTGCCAGTTCAACGTCGCCAGGGCGATCAAAATCCCCCCGCCGATTAGCAGCCAGCGCGGCGTCTTGGTGAAGAACGACGTCAACTGCGGCAGCGCCAGCCAGAGCGCCCCAGTCACCAGCCCCGCTTTGATAAAGCCGCCGGCGTAAGTAATCGTCACTCCCTGCTGCTCCGCGGTGCAGAGAATCCCCACGCCCACTACTAGGAGGGCGATAGTCATGATTCCCAGCATGAAGCGTGACGACATGGAGATGACCTCGGCTACTTGCCGATGGCGTAGAGTGCTTTGAACGTGCGAATGTAAATCCGGCCGCCGGAAATGGCGGGGGAAGCGGAGATCGGCTCGCCGAAATCGTTCCGCGAGAGAACTTCAAATTTCTCCCCCGCTTTGACAACCGTCACGATGCCGTTGCGGGCAGAGAGGTAAATCTTGCCGTCGCCATAAACGGGCGAAGCCCGGTGGCGGTCGCGGGTCGTGCTTTCCTGGTAAAGCTCCTTGCCGGACTTCGCGTCCATCACAATCAGGTTGCCATTCTCGCGGCAGAGGTAAAGCAGGCCATCGTGAATGAGCGGCGAAGGAACGTCCGGCGTGTCCTTCGGCCGCCGCCAGAAGAAGGCTTCCTCCTTGTCGGTAACATCCCCTTTTCCATCCGGCCGCAGGCAAAGGACCGGTCCATTTTTGGCGGAAGGGACGATAACCATTCCCGGAATCGCGAGTGGGGAAGCGACAAAGCGGAGCGTGTTGTTGTAGTTCCCCTTGGGGTTGAGATCGCCGCATCGCCAGAGTTCGCGGCCGTCCGCCAGGTCGTGAGCCACGACATAGTCGGCCCCGTGCGTGAGCAGGTAGGCCAGTTTGTCGTCGCGATAGATGACGGGGGAGGCGTAGGAGTGTTCGCACTCCTGCTTGCCGTCGCTGGGGCGGTCAGCCTTCCAGATTTCGTTCCCCGTGACCCCATCGAGACAGACGACGACGGCTTCGCGCGTTGCGGGGTTGCCGTCGCCGTGAATGAGCTGCAGAAAAAGCCGGCCGTTGTCGAGCACGGGGGAGGAGGTCATGCCGAACTGGATTTTGAATTTGCCGTAGCGCTGTTGCAGGTCCAGCTTCCAGACTTCCTTGCCGTCGATCGTGTAGCAGGCGAGTGCCCCGTCTGCCATCATCGTCCAGACATGCTTGCCGTCGGTGCAAGGAGAGGGGGAGGCGGAATTCCCCTCGTCGCCGCGAACTTCCCGATTGCCGGCGGAAACCTGCTGCCGCCAGATTTCTTTTCCGTGCGTCCCGACGCAAATCAAGAGCAGCTTGTCCCCTTCGGTGCTGGTGAGAAAAATCTTGTCCCCCCAAACCACGGGCGTCGCCCCCGCCACCCCCGGCAGCTCCAGCCGCCAGGCGATCCCCTCGGTCTTGCTCCACTTCACGGGGAGGTCTTTTTCCTGGCTGACGCCATCCAGCTTCGCCCCCCGCCACTGGGACCAATTCTCGGCATTAGCGAGTGAAGCCAAGGACAATGTCAACAAGCTGCCTGCGGCGAAGACGCGAAACATGAGAAACCTGCGAGGAATGAACTGGCGGGAAATGGCCGCCGAGCGGCCGGTGGGATAATGCCAGTTTCGTTGATTCGGCGGAGCGGGTCAAGGAACGGCGAGGATCGAAGCACTCATCGCTCGACGAATGAGCCAAAGAGTGAAGCTGCAAAGCTAGTCAAAATCCACGTAACAAGCGCGAACCAAAATCGACGGCGATAGTACAACTGCGTACTCGTCAGCTTGTGACAAGCATCCGATCTTGAATACGGTCCGCCAATTGAACGATAAAGGGAAATGGCCGATACGAAAAACGACGCCAGACACCATATCAAAAATATCACGCTAAGCGTTCCAAACAGCAGGTTCATGGTCTGGTCGCCGTTGCGAAGCGAGTTACCACTTCAACCCAAACTGATCTCCGCCGCTTCCTTTGCCGGTGCCGCCGCGGAGCGGCCCGCTTCGTTTGGGGACGGCGAGAGCGCGCGGGGGTTCGTCCACCTCGATGGCGTCTTCCTTGGGCTTGTCCGAAGACTTTTCCGGCTTGGCGATTGTGGCCTTCAGGGAGAGCCCCATCCGCTGCTGCTCGGTGTCGACCGTGAGAACCTTGGCTTCGACTTCGTCACCTTCCTTGATGAAGTTTTCGATCTTGTGAACCCGCTGGTGGGCGATTTCGGAGACGTGAATGAGTCCTTCCACGCCGGGGGCGACCCGGACGAACGCGCCGAACTGGGCGATCCGCGTGACCGGGCCGCGGATCGTCGTTCCCGGGGGAAAGCGGGCCTCGATGTTCATCCAGGGGTGCTCTTCTGGGTTCTTCAGCGAGAGGCCGATCTTGCCGGTCTCGGGATCGATCTTCTCGACGCGGACGCGGATTTTTTGCCCTTCCTGCAGGATTTCGCTGGGGTGCTTCACCCGTTCCCAACTGAGTTGGCTGATGTGGATCAGGCCGTCGACGCCGCCGATATCGACGAACGCACCGAAGTCCTGAATGCGGCGGACAATCCCTTCGCGAAGCTGGCCGACTTCCAGCTCAGCCATCGTTTTCTTTTTGCCTTCTTCTTTCTCACGCTCCAGCACGGCTCGGCGAGAGAGGACCAGATTGCCGCGGCCTTGATTGGCTTCGGTAACCACGCAGACCAGTTTCTGGCCGACCATTTCGCCGAGGTTTTCGACGCGGAAAACGCTGATCTGGCTGGCGGGAATGAAGCCGCGGATTTTCTTGACCTGGCATTCCAGGCCGCCGGTGTTCGCCCCAGTAACGACGGCTTCCACGAGCGAACCTTCCGCCATGTCTCCCCAGTCGCTGGCGACTATCGCGCCGCCGGGAACGGTCAACTCATGGAGCTCGTCCTCCGGATTGAAGCCGGTGACGACGACGTCGATCACCTGGCCCGGCTCGGGGGGTGTGGCGAAGTTGCGGAGGGAGCAGACCCCTTGGTTTTTGCCGCCGAGCGTGAGGAAGACATTATCGCCGTGGACTTCCACCACCTGGCCCCGGTGCCGCGATTCGTTTTCCAGCCGGCTGGAAGAGGGGGCGGCCTCGTTCTGGCTGCTGACGATCTCTTCGAGGGACAGGCCACCGAGTGCGGCATCGATTTCCGCCTGCAAATCGTCCGGCATGGGGCCGCGGCGATTGGGAATCGGAATCGGCGGCGGCGGCTTGAATTCGTTCCGGTTCTCGCGCGGCTTGTCGTTGGTGCCGTCGTCTTTGTCATTGCGCCGGCCGCGGGGACGATCCCCGTCGCGACGGGGACGACCGCCACCAGAGCGGTCGCCGCGAGGAGGGCCTTTGGATTCTGTAGCGGCAGTAACTGGAGCCGCGGGGGAAATTTCGGTCGCTTCGGCAGCAGGCTCTGGATTTCCTGCGGCGACAGGTTCAGCCATCTTCGGCGGACGCTCGGTAGCTGGTGGCGAGACGACGCCGGACGATGCGGAAACCGCCTTGGCCCGCTTCAGCGCATCCTGGGCAAAGCTACTGAGCCCACCGCTGCCGCGCTGGCCCCCGCCCTGTGGTTTGGGAGCCGGTCGCGGTGGGGAAGAAGCCGGAGCGGAAGATTCGGACGACGACTGTGAAGGTTCAGTGGACATGGAATGAACGTTGACTTTGGCGGGATACCTGCCCGTTGACCGTGTTGGAAACGGCTGCCGGAGCACACGTATCAGTGTAACTCGTAGTTAAAAAGGCGGATAGCAGAAGTGAGGCGTGCGTTACGGCAAATCTCCTAGGTGAGCTAGGCCAATGTCCTGCTTGGAGGCTAAAATTTCCTGTCAATCACGCACCATTGAGAATTTGCTAACCCACCAAAAGGACTCCCGCTCATGGCCTCTACTTCTCCCGCCACGAGCAACACCGGGTGGGCTCAGCGGCGCGGGACTTCAGGGGAGCTCAAGTGTGCCATCCTGGCGGCTGGATTGGGGAAGCGGCTGGAGCCTCTTACCGCCCGGCATTTGCCCAAGCCGCTCTTTCCCCTCGGCGGAAAAACGCCGTTGGCCGAGATCTGGGTCCGCCGGATGGTGGAAGCCGGTATCACCGACATTTCGATGAACCTCTGCGTACTGGCGGAAACCATTGAGCGACACTTTGGAGACGGCTCACGCTTTGGTGCCAGAATTACCTACGTCCAAGAGAAGACCCCCAGCGGCACGCTCGGCGGAGTATGCAAGCAAGCGCTAGGAAGTGACGCCAAAACGTTTGACAACGATCCGCCCCTCGCCGCGCAACCCTTCCAAGGCAAAACGCTCATCGCCCCCAGCGGCGACGTGGTGACGAACTTTAGTGCCGGCCTGCTGGAGGAAATGTACGACATTCATACCCGCGCGGGGGCGGCTTTCACGATGGTCTTGGTCCCTGTTCCGTGGGAGCGGCGGAAGGATTTTGGCACCGTACTGCTGGAAGGAGCGGAGCAGCGGCCAGGACTGATTTCACGCTCCGGCCGGATTGCCGAATTTCGCGAAAAGGATCCGGACTCTCCCAGCAACCTCAACAATGCTTCCATTTACATGCTGGAGATGGATTTGCTGCGAGAATTAGATGCGCTTCGCACGCCAGCCAGCCTCAAGGAGCCGCAGCCCTTTTACGACTTCGGCAAACACGTCTTCCCCGCGATGCTCGGCCGGCTGCCGTATGTGACGTTGTCGCGAGAACATATCCTCTGGGGAATTGAGTACGACGGAGCCTGGTTCGACGTTGGCCAGAAGCGAGATTATTTGGAAGTCCATCGCAAGCTGCTGGATGGCGAGCTTGCAGCCGATCTCCCATACCAGCGGCAGCCCTGGGGGTTCGTCGGGAAGCATGCCAAGATCCATCCGCAGTCACAAATCCTTGGCCCGGCGATCATTGGCAATGACTGTGTGATCGAAGCCGGCGCGACGATTGGCCCCCATGTAGTCATTGGCGACGGCTGGACTGTGGAAAAAGGAGCGACCATTCGCAATTCGGTGCTTTGGGAAAAGTACCCTTATTTCGACGAGA
>JBJXFF010000202.1:0-2583 GCA_046153945.1 Pirellulaceae bacterium | reverse complement strand
CCCGGTTTTTCTCGGTTTTAGATTCACGCCGGCGTCACAAACCCTTATCCGGCAAGGATTTGACCCCTGTATCCAACTTCTGATTCACCCCCCAACTCCCGGCGAGCGAACAGGCGAGCGGCCAGCGTAAGCTGGCTGATACACGACTCGGTTGAGTCACGGTCTCGAGTTCTCCAACTCTGAAAACTGAACACCGAAAACTGAAAACCCGCTCCCCTCCGCGCGCACCGACTCCCCGACCTGTCACACCTCTGCTATGGGGAGAGCGGGTGGCGGTGCGCGCGGAGGGAAGAAGTGAGGGGATTTGGGATTTGAGATTTGAAACGCGGGGGGACCGGCCTGAAGGCGGGACTCCAGCGGGCGTGAATCAAGAAAATGGGTTTTGAATCAAGGATGAATCAAGCGTGTCGCCGTAAAGTACATTTGTACAAAGACTTGCGGTGATTCACGATCGCCAAAAACCTCCGCGCAAGAGACTTGAATCAGATGAATCAGCCTGCCTCGTCCGGGGGGTGTTGTGAATCAGGACGGTCCCGTCGTCTGCTGCATCCCTTCGATCAGTTCCTGAGCCGCCGGCACGTCACGCCGGTATATCGCCAGTGCCAGGCGTCCATGCGTCATCGCGGGAACCTGCTCGGCTATGTCCATTCGCGAGAGTTGCACTTCCAAGTGATTGGAGAGGCCGAACCAACGGCGGCGAAGGACGACGCGAGCCACGTCCGCCAGCGGAATCTCCACCGACTTCACCCCGCTTTTGATCAGGTTCACCACCGAGTCCTGCACCTGGAATTCCAGCACGAGGAACTTTCCATCCTGCTTGAGGAGCCCGTGACATTCGCCGAATCCGGCATAGACGTTCTGAATTCTAAAAGGGACTGCGTTCATAGGACTAGACCGCATTTCTCACACCAGCCTGAAGCGCAAGCGAAGGACAGTCCTGCCTCCCTAAGAAATCGTCGCTTTCCTTCGCTTGCGCATAAGGCTGGTGTCAAAACAGCGTGTCGTACATTCTCCTTGTGTTGTGAGAAATTTGGGCTAGATATCCACTTCCCGAGGATGCTGCCGCGCAACATGGTGCATGTTCTCGATGGGCATGAACTGGCCGGCTGGTGAATCGTAAGCAAAGACTCGGCCCGTTTCAAATTCGTAGACCCAAGCATGCAGGTTGATTTGCTCGCGGGCGAGCGCGGCGGCAACCGCGGGGTGCGTCTTGAGGTTGTCGAGCTGCACCAGCACGTTGACCTCGACGGCTGCGGTCTGGCGGGCGAATTCTCCCTGCAGGTGCTTGTAGTTTTCCTCGATGATCCGCCGCGTTCCCTCGGCGTGGTCCAGCCAGTTGCGGATGGCGGGAAAGCCGGCGGCTTTGCTGGGGTCGAGCAGGGCGCTCATCGCCCCGCAGTGGGAATGGCCGCAGACGATGATATCCTCGACGCCGAGCACGGAAACGGCGTATTCAATGCTTCCTTCCTCGCCGCCGCGGGACGCGCCATAAGGAGGGACGATGTTGCCGGCGTTGCGAAGGATGAACAGCTCGCCGGGCTCCGTCTGTGTGATGAGGTTGGGGTTAATGCGGGAGTCCGAGCAAGTGATGAACAGGGCCAGCGGATTCTGCCCGTCCGCCAGCCGCTCAAACAGGTGCCGCTGGGCACTGAAGACGTTGGCCTGAAACCGCTGTACGCCATCGACAAGTCGCTGCATCGCTTGAAGTCCTTCTCCGCGTATTCGTTGCGCCGAAGGGACTATTGTAACAATCCGCCCGATGTCAGCGGAGTTCCTGCCGCGACAGAGCAGCCCGGCGGACGTCGGCCGGTGGATTAGGGAGTTGCGAAATTTCGACGAAGCCGCTGGAAGTGCGGGGCCGCGTGGCCAGGCTGGCGGGTGGAGCGAGCTGTGAGCGGATTTGCTCAAAAAGGCCGGTGGCATCGGTCATGGGAATTCCCCGAATCGGGATGACGGATGCCAGCGTACCCGCGGAAGCGGAGTCGTCGGGAATGCGGATCGGTTCTTCGCGGGCGCTCGAAGGGGAACTCCGCGCCGGACCCCCTAGATTCGCTTTCGTTAGCGAGGCACCGCGGCGTTCGATCAGTGAGGAGTCGCCCGAAGGAATGAGACTTGACGGCAACGAGTTCGGCTGCAACGTACTGTCCTGATTGAAACTGGGCGAAGCCGTAAATGCCGGCGTGAATGGAGTGGCCGAAGTTGCTGCAGAGCTGCCCAGCGATGAATTAACTCCCGGATAGTAGGCGTTATCCGCCAAGAGTGCTCCCGGCGGCTGAGTGCTGGGGGGAGGAATGGTCATCTGCCCGAACATTCCGCCAGCCGTGGTGCCACGACAGCCCGCCAGGGCAAGCGCAAGGCAGAGGATGGCGAAGTGAATTCGCATGTGGGGGACCGCGAAGGTGCAGGCGGACGAGGGGGCGGAGGATAGTGGGAGCGGCCGCGAGCGGCAAGGTTGGTTGTACGTGTTTAGCCTGCTTGCTTTTTGGGGATGATAGCACGAATGATTGGCGTATGACGTTAGAAGAGGCTGTGGCGCGGATCGGGGAACTGGAGGGGCAGCTGAAGGCTGCGCTGGATCGGATT